>CAXYJY010000050.1:0-38482 GCA_964277755.1 uncultured Hymenobacter sp. | reverse complement strand
TTCTTCACCACCAGCATCCGGCTGCCTTTGGCCACGGTATTGATTTTTAGGGCCGTGAGGTACGACTTGGTGCCGTGGTAGCGGTCGCGGTCCACCTGCAGCAGCTCACCGTTGTTGAGGGTGCGTTGCAGGTAGTTGTCGTTTTGGGATGGGGTAGGCTTGAGCGTGCCGCCATTCAGGTCAAAAATCACCCAGCGCCAGCTGTTGGCCCAGTAGTTTTTGCTATACGCCGTGACGCCGCCCGCCGGCAGCCGCACGTAGAGCCGGGGCTGCTGCCGAAACGCGTAGCGGCCGGTGATGGCTGCCCGCTGGGCCAGCAGGCGGGCCGCGTTGTCGGTGCCGCCGAGCAGCTGGTCGTCGGCCCCAAGGCGCGCGTCGTTTTTCACGCCGAGGGCCGCCAGGTCCAGTGTCAGCATTGGCGGGGCGGGCTGCGGCTTGGCTCCCGGCTGCTGGCGGGCGGGCACCTGAGCGGCACCCCCCGTGAGCCGGCCAAACCCGGCCACGGCCAGCGTGGGGGAAGCAGTACCCGCCGGCCACAAAATCAGCTTTGAAACAGGCTGCGCCCGGACTACCGGGGCCGGAGGGGCTAGACTAATCATCAAAAACAAAAGTAGGGTAGGGCGGAGGCCACCTTTAGCAGCCGAGCCCAGTAGCGCGGCCGTTCTACCTTTGGTTGCCGTTAGTATCTACTTAACAATAATGCCGCTGCAACTGGCCCTCGTTATCGTGCTGTTAGGTCTGGGTATGGCCTACAGTGCCCGGGCGGGCAAGCTCACTGGGCCCGCCGTGTGGGTGGGCGGGGCGCTCGGGCTGCTCATTTACCTCGGGGCGGGCTGGTCGGGGCTGGCTTCGCTGGCGCTGTTTTTTGGGATGGGCACGGCCGCCTCGGCCTGGCGCGTGGCCGACAAGCGCCGCCTCGGTCTGGCCGAGGCCAACCGCGGCCGCCGCACCGCTGGCCAGGTGCTGGCCAATGCCGGCGTGGCCGGCCTGCTGGGCTTGCTGGCCTGGCAGCTGCCCGCCCACGCGCCGCTGCTGCGCCTGATGCTGGCCGGCAGCTTTGCCTCGGCCGCTGCCGATACGCTGGCCTCCGAGCTGGGCAACGTATACGGGCGGCGCTATTATAATATTCTAACGTTCAAGCCTAACCAGCGTGGCCTTGATGGTGTGGTGAGCCTCGAAGGCACGTTGCTGGGGCTGGCCGGTAGCGCCATTATCGCCGCCGCCTACTGCCTGGGCGTGGGCTGGGGGCCGGCGTTTGGGTGGCTGCTACTGGCGGGCACGGCCGGCAACCTCGCCGATTCGGTGCTGGGCGCGACGCTGGAGCGCCGTCACTTTTTGAATAACGACGCCGTGAACTCGCTCAATACACTGGTGGGTGCCCTGGTAGCGGCGCTGGCTGGCCTGGGCGGGTAGTCGGCCCGCACCGCGGGGCCGCGCCCGGCCCATTCCGCCACCACCGCGCGCGCCAAACGCTTCCCCAAAACCCCGCGCGCCGGTGTATCTTTGCGCCCCTCTCAAAACGGCTCTAGCTCATTCTTTATATGAAATTCATCGTTTCGTCCTCGGCCCTGCTCAAGCAGCTCCAGAGCATCAACGGCGTGGTTACGAACAACCCCGTGGTGCCCATTCTGGAAAACTTTCTCTTTGAGATTGAGCCCGGTAAGCTCACCATTACGGCCTCCGACCTCGAAACGAGCATGATGACCGAGCTGCCCATCGAGGCCCAGGAGGCCGGCCGCATCGCCGCGCCCGCCCGCATCCTGCTCGATACGCTCAAAAACCTGCCCGACCAGCCCGTAACCTTTACGCTGGACGAGGAAACCTACAACATCGAAATCAGCTCGGCCAATGGCCGCTACAAGCTGGCCGGCGAAAACGCCGCCGACTTTCCGCGCGTGCCGGTGGTGAAGGGCTCCGCCCCGGTCGAGATTCCGTCGTCGTCGCTGGCGCGGGCCATCAATAAGACTATCTTTGCCGTCAGCACCGACGAGCTGCGCCCGGCCATGACTGGCATCCTGGTGCAGTTGGGCGAGGCCCAGGTAACCTTTGTGGCCACCGATGGCCACCGCCTGCTGCGCTACCGCCGCCAGGACGTGGGTGCCGGCCAAACCGCCAACCTCATCATCCCGCGCAAGGCCTTCAACCTGCTCAAGAGCTCTTTGCCCAGCGAAGCCACGCCGGTGCGCGTGGAGTTCAACCAAAGCAACGCCTTCTTCTCGTTCAACCAGATGCGTCTGGTGTGCCGCCTCATCGACGAGCGCTACCCCGACTACGAAAACGTTATCCCTGTTAGTAATCCTAACAAGCTGACTATTAGCCGTGCTGAGCTGCTGAACTCGGTGCGCCGCATCAGTATCTACTCCAATAAGACTACCCATCAGGTGCGTTTGCGCCTCACGGGCTCGGAGCTGGTTATTTCGGCCGAAGACCTCGATTTCTCGAACGAAGCCAAGGAAACGCTGGCCTGCCAGTACGACGGTGAGGACATGGAAATTGGCTTCAACGCCCGCTTCCTGCTCGAAATGCTGAGCAACATCGACTCCGAAGAAATTACGCTGGAGCTGAGCACGCCCAATCGCGCCGGCTTGCTCATGCCTGCCCAGGCCGATGACAACGAGAGCATCCTGATGCTAGTGATGCCCGTGATGCTCAACAACTACGTCTAGACCGCAGATTCAAACGAATTTTTAGGATAATGGATACGCCCGGCTGCGCCGGGCTGACTAGGCTCGTGGAGACTGGGCATGGGCATGGGTGGTGGTGCTGTGTCGTATCCGGGTAGTGGGTAAAAGATAGCTCAGTAGCTTTTTGATTTTGTGTTTGGTGTGGTTGGTTGAATAATCAATTTTTATAGCCGCGCTATACTATAATTTAGCGTGTTGGCTACGAAGTGCGTAGCTGGTTTTACTTTAAAGTCGATAGCGGAAAACCAGGCTGCCTTGCCCATCCGGCAAGCAGTCAGCCCGGCGCAGCCGGGCGTATCCGTTACATCCTAAAAATCCGTTTGAATCTGCGATGAAGAAGTCAGAAATCCGTTTCAGCATTGCGCTGGACGACCAGAAAGTACCCGAGGCCATCAGCTGGCAGGCCACCGATGCCGGGCAGGATATTCACTTTGCCAAGGCCATCAATATTTCTATCTGGGACCGCAATGCCGACGGCACGATGAAAATCGACCTCTGGACCAAAGACATGCCCACCGATGCCATGAAGTACTTCGTGGTCGATACCATCGGCTCGATGGCCGAAACCATCGTTACGGCTACCAGCGACCAGAAAATGGCCGCCAAAATGCGTGCCCTCTGCCAAGAACTGACCGACTACCTCGAAGAGCAGGGCCAGGACAACCGGCCTAACGTATAGCCCCCTGGCGCGCTCGGCTCGCAAGCGATGCTATAGCGGTTTGCTATTACTGAAAAAGCCTCTCACTGCGTAGTGAGAGGCTTTTCTTTTTAGCTGCCTGCCTGGATGCGGGCGCGCTGGCTGGGCATGTGGGGTCGCATTGCGCTGAGGCAATGCGACCCTTCTCAACCTACTCGCGCACGATGCGGCGCGTTTCTACCACGCCGCTGGCGGTGCGGGCTTGCAGTAGGTATACGCCGGCTGGCAGAGCGCTCAGGTTCAGCGTCTGCTTCTGGCCGAGGGCGGTGCCGGCCACGGTGCTTTCAGCCACGCGCTGGCCCAGAGCGTTGGTTACCGTTAGGGCCACAGTCTCGCGGAAGCCGCTGAGCTCCAGCGTCAATAGGCCGTCGCGGGTGGGGTTTGGAGCCACGGTGAGCGCGGTGCTGGCCTGGGCGTTGGTGGCGGCCGTCACGGTGATGTTCACGGGGGCCGAAATGGCCGAGCAGCCGGCGGCGTTGGTCACGATAACAACGTACTGACCGTTTTTGGTACCCGAGTTGACGAGGTACGACGTGCCTGTAGCGCCGGGGATGAGGTTACCATTGAGGTAAAACTGGTTGCCGGTAGCGGCGCTCGACGTGAGCGTGATGCCCGTGGCGGCCGTGCCGCTGGTGGTGAGGGTAGGCGTGGCGGGCGCGGCAGCTACCGTTAAGGTAGTCGTGGCCGTGGAGGCGCAGTTGGTAGCAGTAGCCGCCACGGTGTTAGTAACGGTGTAGGTGCCGGGCGTGCTGCTACTGAGTGTAATAGCGCCAGTAGTAGCGTTGATGGTCAGGCCCGTGGTGGAGCTAAACGTGCCGGCGGTAGCCCCGCTGGCCAGCGTAACGGTAGGAGCCGTGGTAGCATTGGTGCAAAAGCTGGCGGCCGGGTAGCTAAAGGTAGCCGCAGTAGCCGTGCAGGAGCCAGCCGCCACAATGTTTACCAGGTAGTCTTCGGCTTCGCCGTAGGTCGAGTTGCTGGCGCCGCACGCCTTATCGCTGGTGATGGCGCTGTCATCGCCACCGCGCACCCGCATCTTGGTCTGGCCCAGCGTGGCCGTGGCCGGAACGGCTACCGGAATGGCTACTGGAGTACCGCTACCACCAGCATTGGTATTCAGAGAGAAGAACTCCGTCGTTTCAAACGTGCCGTTCTGGTTGAAATCAATCCACACGGCGCTGTACTGGGTGCCGTCCGTACCAAGTGTAAGCCTGACGGTAGCCGTGCTGCCCTGGGCGATGGCAGGAATTTGCAGCGTAGCCGCGCTACCCGTCTGCTGGGCCGAATAATCGCGGTAGTAGGGCGAAGCGTTGCCCGTAGTGGGGTTGTTGAGCGTACCCAACTGCACATTCAGGATGTTGTCGGTGCTGCCGCCATTGGTGTAGGTTGGCGTGCAGTAGCACGAGGTTGGGGCGTTTTGCGTAATCTGCACGGCCGTAGTGGTAGTGGGCGTGCTGCCGGTGCCGGCATACTGGCAGCCCACAAGCACGCGGTAGTACGTCGTTACGGTCTGGCCGGTGGCGGTGTAGGTACTGCTGGTAGCCCCGCTAATATTGCTGAAGCCCGTGGTGGCGCTCGTCGTCGACGACTGCCACTGGTAGGTAAAGCCGCTGTTATTGGGTACTCCACTCACCGACAGATAGATGCTAGTGGAGGGGCAGGCTGCGGACAGCGCCGTGCCGCCGCCGGCGGTGGTGCTAGCTACGGTGGTCAGGGTGGTGGGGGCGGCGGCGCAATTGGGGGCCGGTACGCCGGCGCTCACAGCCAAAATGTTAAGCACGCCCGAGCCGGTAGCCGTCGTAAAAGTGATGCCGGTGATGGTCGTAGAAACTTTCGCTGCCGGTACGGTCAGCTTCACTTGGCTTAGGAAGGGGGCCGTGTTGGCCGCCGCCGTGGCCGAAACCGGCGTGGCGACGCTAGCCCGGGCCGAAGAGCCAAATACATTCTGGCTGGCTACTACCGTAAACCAGTCGGGGTAAGACTGGCTCGCGAAGACCGTATTCGTGCCGTCCGAGTAGTTCACCGTCATCGTAACTGTGGAGGCGCCGCTGCCACTGATACCTAATACGTATAGCTCGGCCGCCGCCGTAGGCGTGGCAAACGTGACCGTGCCCGTGCTGCCCGCCGGCGAAACCCGCAGCGAATTGTTGGCCGAGTACGAAGCTAACTGGTACGTGAGGTTGGAGTAGCCCGCTATCGAATTAGGAATGAGCCCGCTGTTGGGCAGCCCCGAGGTGTGGGTCGTCGTAGCGGTGTAATAGTCCTGCGAGATGAGGTAGTACCCGGCCCCGTCTACGTCGTTCGTAGTCGAACTGGTAGGCGGCTGGGCCGCCGAGCCGTTGGCAATCACGTCGGCCGAGAAACTGCCAGCCGTGAGGGGCACCGTGCTGTAGTTTATCTGCGCGGCGGCGGTCAGGCTCAGGCCCCAGGCCAGCGCCAACGGCAGCAGCTTCGAAAGAAAAGTAAATGGTTTTTTCATGAAAAAAAGAAGTTGGGAGAATAAGTAAGGGTATGGTTGTTAGCCGAGAACAGACGGCCTTGCGACCGGAAAAGTACAGCCGGTTACTCTGTTCGACCAAATAAAATATATTATTAATACCTACTTTGTCTAACGAGTACGGAGCGGAAATAGGGCCTGGGGCACACCACTGACGGTAGACGGATGCCGCCCAACCGAGCCCGCCCCCGCCTGGCATGGCTTACGGCAAGAAGCAGGCTACTTGCCGGCGAGGCAGAAATAACCCTATAAAAAATGCCCTGGCATTGCGCCAGGGCATTTTTTATGAATGGTAACAAGTATTACTGCCGCACGGCTGGCCGGCTGGCGCGGGTAGCTGGCCGGGCCGGACCGATGGTGGCATTGTTATCGCGGGCCGGGATGGGATTCTGGATGGAGTTAACTAGAATCGAGGCCGAAGCTGAGTTAGCATAGTTTTTGTCGACCTGGGCATAGCGCTTGCGGGCGTCGAAGTAGTCGGAGTACTGGTCGGGCGTGAGCACGACTTGTAATTCCTGGTCGCGCTCGCGCGCCACTACTTTTGCTTGCTGCTCAAGCTGAGCCGCGTTTTGGGCGTACTGGCGTTCGAGGGCGTCAAGCTTAGCCGTTTTGTCGGCGTTGATGGCGCGCAACTTGGTAGCCTGGTAGTTGTTGAGGTGCAGGTCGCGCACCATAGTATTGCTAAGGTGCGCAGCGCGGGCCTCCACGGGGTTGAGGCGCGGGCTAGACTGGGTTTTGTCGCGCACGGCCGTGGTGGTGGGGGCCGATAGCGTGGCGGGCTGCTGGGCAAAGGCTGGTGCGGCAAAAGCCAGCAGCAAAGGGGCAAAAGCAAGCTTCATCGTCAGGAAAGGCAAAGTTTAACGTTTGCGATAGCCAATTAACGCGCCAAAAAATGACGTGGTAATTGACGGGTTTTAACGAAGAAGTGAACGTGGAGGTTAGCCAATAAGGTAAGCCAACGCTTAGCGCACAGCCGCTAAAACTTGTTTTTCCACATCATGCTTTCCACCGGGCGGTCGGTGCGGTCGTTGTACTTGGCCGACTGCTTGCGGTTGTAAAAAGTCTGCACATCACCCTGCAAGCCAAAGTAGATGAGCTGCCCGATGGGCATGCCGGGATACACCCGCACCGGCATCGACACGCTGATTTCCAGCGTCCAGTGGTTGCAAAAGCCCACGTCGCCCTTGCCGGCCGTGGCGTGGATGTCGATGCCCAGGCGGCCCACGCTGCTCTTGCCTTCCAGAAAAGGCACGTGCGCGTGGGTTTCGGTGTACTCCTCGGTTACGCCCAAATACAGAATGCCGGGCTGAAGTACGTAGCCTTCTTCGGCCGATATTTCGAAGGTGGTAATCTTGTTGTGGCGGCGGGCGTCGAGCACCGCGTCGTCGTAGGTGGCCAGGTAGCAGCCCAGGTGCACGTCGTAGGAGTTGGTGCCCAGGCAGGCGGGGTCGTAGGGCTGCACCACGATGGTGCCGCGCTCCATTTCAGCGCGGATTTGTTGGTCGGTCAGAATCACGGATTAGCGTGGATTAAAGCGAGTTGCGCCAGGATTTTGAGCGCGTTCGCGGGGAGAAAAGAGGTGGTGGGTAGCCGCTTGGCTGCGCCAAGCCCAGTGTTTGCGCCAAACCCAATGTTGGGGCTAGTGCTGCGGGTAGTGTGGGGCGGGCTCGTCGTCGTCGTCGCCGTAGCGGTCGTCGGGCAGCTCGCCGGTGGCCGGGCCGCGCAGGCGGCTAAACAGGCTGGGCTTGGCCGGCTCGGGCGCGTATTCGTCAACATCGAGCTCATTATCAGTATCTGGGCTGGTAGCCTGGGCTTCCAGCTCGCGCACGCGGCGCTGGAGGCGGCGCAGCTCGGGCAGCACGCTCAGCAGCCCAAAGCCCAGTAGCCCGAGCGTGCCCAAGCTACTGAGCAGCGTGAGGTAGCCCACCCAGCCAGGACCGCCCGTGGGCGCGGCTTCGCCGGCCGGGGCACGCAGCTCGGGCTCGCTGGTGGTAGGGGCGGCGGTTGCAGCCGCCGGCTCGGTGGCAGCGGTACCGTTGGTGGTGAGCGGGGCCGAGGCCACGGCGGGTTCGGGCTCTTCGGTGGCGGCGGGCACGTTGGCGGCTGTTTCGCCGCTGGCATTGAAGCGAGCCACGGCCTGCTTGATAACCCGCTCCTCGGCCCGAATCAGAGTCGAGCGCTCATCCTTGGGCAGTCCCCGAATGAAAAACTCAAAATTGCGGTCGCGCAGCACGCCGGCCAGTTGTTTTTCAAACTCGGCCTGCGATAGCTGCCCACCACCAAAGCGGTTTTTATAGCGCTCAGCCACGCCGTTATAATTCAAAAACAGCTTTTGCAGCTCGGCGTTGCCCTCAAAGTTGGTGAAGTCGCGCCGGGCCGCCGCCGTGCGCAAACCAGCTGGAAACTTCTGGCGCGTGAAGTGCTTGTCGTACACCGTTTCGAAGGTGCGGAAATTTAGCTCGTCGATGGTGCGGTCAAACAGCCTCTTATTGGCCTGCGCGGGCGTTTCGCCTTGGGCAAAGCTCAGAAAAGGAATGAAAAGCAGCAGCGTGAGCAGATGACGCATAATAAAGCGGAGAGTAAATAGGATAGCGTGAAGGTAGGGCGGTTTTGAAGGTGTGACATGGAATGTAGAGACGCAATAGTTGGCGTCTGGCGTCTGGCGTCTGGACACGTCCTCTGACGCTATACGCCAACTATTGCGTCTCTACATCTTATGCTGCGTATTACCTCAAGCCGCCAGCCCATGCGCCTCGGCCAGCGACTCGCGGCAGGCCGTGAGGTATTTTTCTACCAGTTCATTGGTGATGCTGGTCGACACGAACAGCGCCTCAAACTGCGACGGAGCCAAGTAAATACCCCGCTTCAGCATCCCGTGGAAGTAGCGCCCAAACGCCGGCAAATCGGCCTTCTTAGCGTCCTCCAGGTTGTTTACCGGCTCGGCGGTAAAGAACAAGCTGAACATCGAGCCCACGCGGTTTACGGTATAGTTTAGGCCTAGCTCTTTGGCAATTTCGCGGGTGCCGTCGGCCAGGAGGGCGGTAGTGGCTTCGAGCTGCTGATACACCTCGGGGTGCTCGTGCAGGTAGCGCAGCTGGGCCAGGCCG
Source organism: uncultured Hymenobacter sp. (assembly GCA_964277755.1). Lineage (GTDB taxonomy): Bacteria > Bacteroidota > Bacteroidia > Cytophagales > Hymenobacteraceae > Hymenobacter. The sequence continues at coordinate 29,500 of CAXYJY010000050.1, read as the reverse complement.
GCGGCGGTGGCCAGCGGGTTGCCCGAGAGCGTGCCGGCCTGGTACACCTTGCCGGCCGGGGCCACTTGGTTCATGATATCGGCGCGGCCGCCGTAGGCGCCTACCGGCAAACCGCCACCGATGATTTTGCCCATTGTGGTGAGGTCAGGCGTGATGCCGAACAGCTGCTGCGCGCCACCGGGGGCCAGGCGAAAGCCGGTCATTACCTCGTCGAATATCAGTACGATGCCGTGCTCGGTGCACAGCGCCCGCAGCTCGGCCAGAAAGCCCGGCGCGGGCTCTACCAAACCCATGTTGCCCACCACCGGCTCAATGATGATGGCCGCAATTTGGTCGGGGTTGGCGGCGATGGCGGCCTTCACGGCAGCCACGTCATTATACGGTACGGTGAGCGTGTCCTGGGCCACGCCCTCGGTCACGCCCGGCGAGTCGGGCGCGCCCAGCGTGAGCGCGCCGCTGCCGGCCGCAATCAAAAACGAGTCGCCGTGCCCGTGGTAGCAGCCCTCAAACTTGAGCATCTTATCGCGCCCGGTGTAGCCCCGCGCCACCCGAATGGCCGACATCGTGGCTTCGGTGCCCGAGTTCACGAGCCGCACCTTCTCCACGCTCGGCACCATCTCGATGAGCAGCTCGGCCAGCTCGACCTCGCGGCGCGTGGGCGCGCCGTAGGAAAGCGAGTGCGGCAGGGCCGTCCGCACGGCATCGAGCACCACGGCCGGCGCGTGGCCGAGTATCATCGGCCCCCACGAGTTGATGAAGTCAACGTACTTGTTACCATCGACATCGGTGAGCCAGGCTCCTTCGGCCGACTGCATAAAAACGGGCGCGCCGCCTACCGCGCGGAAGGCGCGCACCGGCGAGTTAACCCCGCCCGGAATCAAGTCCTGGGCGCGGGCAAATAGGTTTTCAGAAGTAGTCATCGGGTTTAGCTGTTAGCTTATAGCTGCTGGCTGTTAGCCTTCTGCTAGCGTTTGCTCCAGATGAAAAGGAACTAACAGCCAGCAGCTATAAGCTAACAGCTTAAGAAAAATTACCGTACCAACTGCAGTTCCAGGTTGCTGAGCTTCACCAGCGGTACCAACTGGTTATCATGCGCGGTGCCGGGGTAGGCGAGGCCCTCGAATACCGCGCCCGGCTGGGGCGGCAGCGTGGCCAGCCCGCTCTGAAACGCCGGCCCAAACTGCTGAAGCGCATTGCCAAAAAATAGCAGTAGCTCGAAGCCTTGGCTGGCAAATACCGAAGGCGGCAGGTTTTGCTTGGCCAGATACAGCTGCCGGAAGCGGCGGTAGCCGGGGCGCTGATTGTCAAAGTATTTGGGGTGGTAGTAGTACACGTTGGGGCCGCCCAGCTGGCCGGGGTCGAGGCTGGGGTTGTCGAGCCAGGCACCGGGCACGAGTAGCGCCGGGCGGGTAGCGGCAGGCACGACTTGCAGCGCCGCGAAGGTGGCCGGGCCGGCCTTGCGGTGGTCGGACGCCACGGCTACGTGGCTGACCGCAGCTAAATCGAGGCCCGCGAACGCCGCCGCGAGGCTGGCCGCGTCGTCGGGGCGGAAGGTGCGGGAATCCAGCATTTTGCCGCCCGCTTCCTGGTACGCCGTCTGGTAGGCCTGGGCAAAATCGTTGTCGTCCTTGGCATCTTCGCGCAGCAGCAATGCCGGGCGGCCGGTGCCAAAGGCCGCCGCCGCGAACTGCGCCGCCAGCCGCCCCTGCGTGGCCGCGCCGGGCATGTAGAGGTAGTGGTACACGTTATCGGCCACCAAATCCCCATCTTGCGATAGCGGATTGATGCACGCTATCTGGTGCTCCTGGGCGTAGCGAGCCAGCAGCCGCGCGCCCGACTTATACACCGGCCCGATGAGCAGGTCCATGCCCGCCAGCTCGGGCAAAGCCAGCACCGCTTTCAGCGTGAGCGTATCGGCCCCCGTGTCGTAGGCGAAGAGCTGCACCGGGTGCCCGGCGCGTTGCAGCGAGTCCTGGGCCAGGCGCAGGCCGGCGTAGAGGTCGGTTACGAACTGGTTTTTGCGCTGCGTCTGCCAGGTATTATCTTGTAATTCAAAGGGTAGTAGCACGCCGATGTTGTAGGTGCTTTTGCGGGGCAGCGCCTTGGGCGCGGTCGGCGCGGGGGTCGGGGCATATTGGTTGCGGTCGAGCTTAAACTGCGTAATGAGCGCGTCGAGCTGCTGGCGGTCGGCGTCGGCGAGCGGGCCGCTACCGCGCAGGAAGTCGGCGTAGAGGCGGCCCACGAGCTTGCTGTTGGGGTAGCGCTGGCGCAGGCGCTGCCAGGTGGCGCGGTCTTTAAGCTTGCTTAAGTAATTGGCTTGCAGGTTTTCGCGCAAGGTGGCGTACTGCTCGGCGGGCAGCTGGCCCAGGGTGCGCAGGGCGTTGTCGTAGTCGCCCTGCTCAAACGACACCTGGCCTTGCAGGTACAGCACCTCGTTGAGGGCCGCGTAGGTCGGGTACTCGTGGCGCACGAGGTTGAGCATCTGCTCGGCCTCGGCCCACTGGCCCAGGCGGGCGGCGGCCACGGCGTAGAGGTAGCCCGCGTCGGCGGCCTGGGCAAAGTGGTTGACGGGCTGCGCCAGGGGCTGGAACTGCTTCATGGCCAGCTCGTAGTGGCCCTGGTCGAGCTGGTTTTTGGCGGTGCGGTACTGCACCAGCTGGCCCTGGGCAGCGGCGGCCAAGCTGAGCAACGCCAGCGGCAGCAAAAGCAAGAGGCGCTTCGGGGAAAGCAAGGCTCGGTAAAAAAGAGTCATGGGGGACTGATACGGCGCAGCGGCCGTGTTAGCTGCCGCAAAGGTACGCCCGGCCGGGAGGGGGCGCGTGCAGCCCATGCGCCGCGCGTGCCTACTTTAGCGTTCTCAGCTCTTTTCTACTGTAGTCATGAATCTTGCTATGCCCATTTCCCGGCCCGCCCTGCGCCACCGGCTGCCGCTGCTGCTCGTGCTGGGCTTGTCGCTGGCCTTGAGCTTCGCGCTCATCGCGGTGCGCGTGGCCATTACCAAGCAGTTCCTGTTCGTGTTCCTGCTCTGGAATCTGTTTCTGGCCGCCATCCCATTTGGCCTCAGCGCGGCGCTGCACCTGGCCGCGCGTGCGCCCAAGGCGCGCCTGCTGCTGCCGGTAGGCGCGGCGTGGCTGCTGTTCTTCCCCAACGCGCCCTACCTCGTCACCGACCTCTTTCACCTGGAGCCGCGCCTCGGCGTGCCCTACTGGTACGACTTGGCACTCATCATGTCCTGCGCCTGGAACGGCCTGATGCTGGCCTATTCCTCGCTCATCGACATGCATGCGCTGGTGCGGCAGCGGCTGGGCTTTTGGGCAGGCTGGGGCTTTGCCACGGTGGCGCTGGGCCTCAGCGCCTTCGGGGTGTACCTGGGTCGCTACCTGCGCTTCAATTCCTGGGATATTCTCAGCAACCCGTTTACGCTGTTCTACGACATCGTGCAGCGCTTCCTGCACCCCTTCCACAACTGGCAAACCTGGGGCGTAACGGTCGTATTCTGGGCGTTTTTGCTGCTGGGCTACGCCACCGTGCGCCTGCTGGGGCGCGCGGTGGCGGTAGCGGAGCGGGACGTATGATAGTATTTACGGTAGTCGCCGAATGGCAGGCGGGCACCTATGTCAGGCAGGTAGTGGCGCAGGATGAAGTACTGGCAATCGACTGCTGGCTTCGGCAGTTGAAAAATCAGCCGATAAAGGGGATTGGTCCTACTGCCTGTCGGAAACTAAGAGCTAATAGCCGGCAAGGGGAACTGGTACCAGTAGCCTTGGATGGACTATCGAACTGTTGGTGCGTTACCTCTCTAGTCAGCGGCTCATTATTGCTTTTGCACTTGGTTGCCACTGGTTCTTGAGCAGATATAAAAGGAGTATTAAGGCTAAAGTCCCCCCTCCCAGGCCGCCAGCTCCTGCTGCCGCTCGGCTTCGGCGCGGGCCAGCAGCGCCGGGCTGGGGCCGGTGCCGAGGTAGATGGTTTCGCCCCGCTCGCGGGCGTAGGGGTTGGTGATTTCGCCCACTTTCGCCAGGTGCTCGAAGTAAGGTGCCAGCTCACTGGGCTGGCCCTCGCCCACCAGCAGCAGGTGCCGGTAGGGGCGCGGCGGCGCGGCCGGAAACCAGTGCAGGTAGCTGCCATTGAAGCTGGTGGCGGCGGGCATGTTGCGGCCCCGGTTGTAGTAGTTGATGGCCCCGGCTTGGCCGTAGTCGTCGCACTTGATGAGGGTGCGGGCGCGGGCGCGGGTCGAGTCGGGGAGGGCCTGGTAGGCCAGCCATACTTTATCGGCCAGCTCGTGCCAGCCCTGCATATCGGCAAAATCCTGGGGCAGCGGGTGCAGCTCGCCATCTTCCCAGCGGTTGAGGGCCAGCTTGTTGTAGAAGGGCGTTTGGTTGAGCTGTACCATTTGGGTGGGCGGTAGGATGGGGTAGATGACAACCAGCAGCGGAGCCAGCAGCGCCAGCGGCTGCACCAGCAGCGCCACCCGCAAGGCTACCCGCAGCCGGGGTCGCGCCGCCAGCCGCGCCTGCCACCACACCGCGCCCACCGCAAACAGCGCCGGGTAGTAGCCCAGCCCGTAGTAGGCTTTGCCGTGCAATACGTTCAAAATCAACATGCCGCCTACGTACAGCAGCCCCGCCACGCGGGCCTCGCGCGCGGGCCGGCCGCGCAGTGCGGCCCACAGCCCCGGCAGCCACACCAGCAGCGCGGGCAGGTTCATCAGCACCTGCTCTTTCCAGAAGTTGCCCGGCGTCACGTTCACCAGTTGCTGGTCGTGCAGCAGCGCCATGTGGTGCCGGAAGGGTAGCCCGTGCGCTACCTGCCACACCAGCGTAGGGGCCGCCACCAGCAGCGCCAGCCCCGCCGCCCCCCAGATGGCCCGCCGCCCAAAAGTGCGTGGGGCGGTAAGCAGCAGCGCGCCCACCGCCGCCGTGCCGAAGAAAAACGTGGTGTATTTATTGAGAACGCCCAGCCCCAGCACAAGTCCCAGGGCGTATAGGTGCCGGGGCCGGCCATCGGGCTGGGCGTGCCGCACCAGCAGGTAAGTGGCCAGCGTAAAGCTGAATATCTCAAACGCATTGGGCTGGAACAGCAAATTGACCCGCCCGTAGGCCGTGCTGAGGTAGCACACGCCCGCCAGCGCCTGCGCCCACGGCCCGCCGCCCAGCCGCCGCGCCAGCTGCACCACCACGTATATCGTGAGCGCGCCCCACAGCAGCGGCCAGGCCTTCACCCAGAAAAAGCCGCCGCCCAGCGCCAGCGTCACCCAGCTTTGCAGGGCCGTGAGGGGTGGCACCTCGATGTAGCCCCAGGCCAGGTGCTGGCCGTAGTCGAGGTACAGGTACTCGTCGCGCTGCAGCTCGTAGGTGCCGTAGCCCGCCAGCAGCAGGCCCGAGATGATTTTGAGAACGGCGAAGAGTAGGGGTAAGCGGTGTTTCATTGCAGAAGGTGAATAGAAAAGGGCGAACAAATAACGGTCATGCTGAGCGGAGCGCAGCGAAGTCGAAGCATCTCTTTAGAAGAGTAATTCCTGACGCCAGCAACGAAGTGGCAGAGATGCTTCGACTTCGCTGCGCTCTGCTCAGCATGACCGTTCTTTGTTTTCCTGCCTCTTGTTAAATGATAAATGTTACCTGTTAAATGACTTGGCCGCAGCTCCTTTCTACCCGCCGCTACCCCGACCGCCCCGCCGAGGTACCCATGCCCGGCCGCTCGCCCTACCTCGCCGATTACGACCGGGTCGTGTTCTCGTCGGCCTTCCGGCGCTTGCAGCGCAAAACCCAGGTGATGCCGCTGCCCGAAACCGACTTTGTGCACACCCGCCTCACGCACTCGCTCGAAACCGCCTGCGTAGGCCGCTCGCTGGGCCGCCTCTCGGCCCGCCGCGTGCTCGAAGCCGACCCCGGTATTGCCAATGAGCTGCCCGATTTCGCCCAGGACTGCGGCGACATCGTGGCCTCGGCCTGCCTGGCCCACGACATCGGCAACCCGCCTTTCGGCCATTCGGGCGAGGACGCCATTTCGGCCTACTTCGCCAGCCGGGCGGCCGAGCGCTTCACCACTGGCCTCAACGCCGCCGAGCAGGCCGACTTGCAGCACTTCGAGGGCAACGCGGCGGGCTTCCGCATTCTCACGCACACCTACGCGGCGCTCAGCAGCGGCTCGGCCGGGCTGGGCCTCACCTACGCCACGCTCGGCGCGTTTACCAAGTACCCGCGCCCGTCGGTGGTCAGTGAGGTAAAAAAGCAGGGCGGCGCGAGCGAGAAGAAATACGGCCATTTTCAGGCCGAAAACCCGCGCTTCAAGCTCGTGGCCGAGGAGCTTGGTTTGCGCCCCAAAGACGCGGCGGCCGGCTTCTACCATCGCCACCCGCTGGCCTTTCTGGTCGAGGCGGCCGATGACATCTGCTACCGCATCATCGACTTTGAAGATGGCCTCAAGCTTGGCCTCATCGACCACGAGCGCGGCCTGCACCTCTTGCGCGAGCTGCGCGCCGCCGCCCCCAACGCCCGCCCCCGCAGCGCGGGCAGCAGCGGCCTACACTGGCGCGATTGGCAGGAGGAGCTCGGCTACCTGCGCGCTACGCTCATCGGCCAGCTCGTCGATGAAACGGCCACCCACTTTGCCCAGCACACGCCCGCTATCCTGGCCGGCACCTACGATGCCTCGCTGGTGAAGGAGCTCAGCGGCTACGAGCATCTGCAAGAGATTCAGCGCCTCAGCATCGACAAGCTCTACCGCTCGCGCCCGGTGCTCGAAATCGAAGCGGCGGGCTTCGAGGTGCTCGGCGGCCTGCTCGATGCCTTTTTGTGCGCCATTTTCGACAAGAAGGAAAACCACCGCTCGCGCAAGCTGCTCGACCTGCTACCCAACCAATACCGCGCCATCGGCCCGCAGGCCGGCGCGTCGGCCTACGAGCAAATCCTGTTGCTCACCGACTACGTAGCCGGCATGACCGACCAACACGCGCTGAGCTTGTACAAAACGATTAAAGGGATAGAGCTGCCTAAAGGCTTCTAGACCGCAGATTCAAACGGATTTTTAGGATTTAACGGATACGCCCGCTGCGCGGGCTGACTAAACGGCGGCCAGTGTAGGATTAGTAAGTGAGATTGTCTTCGCTTGCGTGCAGCACCACCATGTTTCCCAATAGCGTCTCCAGCAGCTTGCGCCCCTTCCACACTGATTTTAGTTTGCTACGAATCTGCGCTGCCGTTTGCACAAACTCTTGTTCTTCCGCCGTTTCGTGGCCTTCGAAGGCGATTAGCTGCTCCACCATGTCCTCCGTCATTTCGGGGTGAAACTGGAGGCCGATGACGCCATCGCCCCACACGAAGCCTTGCGCCGCGCACCCGGCCGACATGCCCACGCGCAGCGCGCCCGGCGGCACCGTGAAGGTGTCGAAATGCCAGTGCAGCACGGCGGCTTTGTCGGGCCAGCCGCGTAGTAGCGGGTGGGTTAGCGCTTTGGCCGAAAAGCGCACCGTCCAGAAGCCGATTTCGGGCTCGGGGTTGGGCCGCACCTCGCCGCCCAGCGCCTCGGCCAGCAGCTGCGCGCCCAGGCAAATGGCCAGCGTGATTTTGCCGGCCCGTAGCGTTTCGTGCAGGAAAGCCTTTTCCTCGACCAGCCATGGAAAACGTGCTTCGTCGTGCACGCTCATCGCCCCGCCCAGGATGAGTAGTCCGTCGAAGTCGGCCAAGGCCGGAAAAACCGGATTGGGCTCAAATAGGCGCGTATAGCTGAGTGAATGGCCGTGCGCCGCCAGCCAGTCGGCGGCGTAGCCGGGGCCTTCGTCGGGGAGATGCTGGAGGCAGTGCCAGACCACAGATTCAAACGGATTAGGCAGATTTAACGGATACGCCTGCTAAAGCAGGCTGACTAAGCCAGCGAAAGTAGGCGATAAGCTACTAACCCTAACCGTGTGCGCGCACAAAAAAGGGCCGCCCAAAGGCGGCCCTTTTCTTATTTGTCGTTCGCTTAGTCAGCCTGCTTTAGCAGGCGTATCCGTTAAATCTGCCAAATCCGTTTGAATCTGTGGTCCTTACTCCCACTCAATAGTAGCCGGCGGCTTGCTCGAAATATCATACACCACGCGGTTGATGCCGCGTACCTGGTTGATAATCTTGTTGCTCACCTCGGCCAGAAACTCATAGGGCAGGTGCGCCCAGTCGGCGGTCATGCCGTCCACGCTCGTTACAGCGCGCAGGGCCACCACGCGCTCGTAGGTGCGCTCGTCGCCCATTACGCCCACGCTCTGGATGGGCAGCAGCATGGCGCCGGCCTGCCAGGTTTGCTCGTAGAGGCCGCGCTCTTTGAGGAGGTTGATGAAGACACCATCGGCGCGCTGGAGCAGGTCTACCTTCTCGGGCGTGATGTCGCCGAGGATGCGGATGCCCAGGCCAGGGCCGGGGAAGGGGTGGCGGTTGAGGATGTCGCCGGGCAAGCCCAGTGTAGCGCCCACCTCGCGCACCTCATCCTTGAAGAGCATCCGCAGCGGCTCTACGATTTTGAGGTTCATTTTTTCGGGCAGGCCACCCACGTTGTGGTGGCTCTTGATGGTCACGGCCGGGCCGCCGTGCACCGATACCGACTCGATAACGTCGGGGTAGATGGTGCCCTGGGCCAGCCAGCGCGCGCCCTCTACCTGCTGCGCCTCGCGGTCAAACACCTCGATGAAGGTACGGCCGATGGCCTTGCGCTTCTGCTCGGGGTCGGTGAGGCCGGCCAGCGCGGCGTAGAACTCCGACGAGGCATCCACGCCGGTCACGTTCAAACCCAGACCTTCGTAAGCCTTTAGTACCGAAGCGAATTCATTTTGCCGCAGCAAACCGTTATCAACAAAAATGCCGTGCAGGCGCGGCCCGATGGCCCGGTGCAGCAGCAGCGCCGCCACGCTGCTATCGACGCCGCCCGAGAGGCCCAGAATCACCTGGTCGTCGGGGCCGATAGTGTTTTGCAGGGCCGTCACCATCGAGTCCACGAAATGCTCGGGCGTCCAGCTCTGGTCGCAGCCGCAGATATTGACTACGAAGTTGGCCAGCAGCTGCTTGCCCTCAGTCGAGTGCGTGACTTCGGGGTGAAACTGGATGCCGTAGGTGTCCTGGCCGGGCAGCTGGTAGGCCGCCACCGCCACCTCGGGCGTGCTGGCAATGATGTTATACTCAGTCGGTAAGGTCTTGATGGTATCGCCGTGCGACATCCAGACCTGCGTATCGAGGTGCAGGCCGGCGAGTAGGGGCGAGGCCTCCTCCAGCGACGTGAGCCGCGCCCGGCCGTACTCGCGGATGGTGGCCGGCAGCACCTCGCCGCCGCCCTGCTGGGCCAGCAGCTGCGCGCCGTAGCAAATGCCCAGCACGGGCACTTTCCCCAGAATGCCGCTCAGGTCGGGGTTGGGCGAGTCGGCATCGCGCACCGAGCAGGGCGAGCCCGAAAGAATAACGCCCCGCAAGCTGTCGTCGCCGGCGGCAATGCGCGCGGCCAGCTGGGGGGCGTGGGTGTAGGGGTGAATCTCGCAAAAAACGTGCAGCTCGCGAATGCGCCGGGCAATGAGCTGCGTGTATTGCGAACCGAAGTCTAAAATCAGAATCTGCTGCATGGGGCACAAAGGTAGCGCCCGCGCCAACGCCCTCAAATGGGTAGCCCGCTCAGATTAGGAGGATAAAAAGCCCGGCTGTGCGCTTTCACCGGGAAGTGGCTACTTTTAGGCACGCATTTCTTCACCAATTCCTCATTCTTTCTTTCCTGTTTCATGAAAAAAGTATTACTTCTCGCCGGTAGCGCGCTGGCTTTCGCGCTAGGTACTTCGGCCGCCCAGGCCCAGGTCGTAACCGTCAACGTCGGGACGAGCGGCTCGGCTCTGAGCCCCTTCAACAGCACGCAGGCCAATGCCGTGTACGAGGCCATTTACAAGCAAAGCCAGCTCAACCAGGCGGGCACCATCACCCGGTTGGCTTTCCAGAAAAACAGTGGCGCGTTCCAAGACCCGCTCACCCGCACGGTGCTGTACCTCAAGCACACGACTGCCTCCGTTTTCACAACCGGCGCCCTCGATACCACCGGCTACCAGCGCGTGTGGGCGGGCTCGTTCACCAACAGCGGTACCAGCGGCTTCCAGGAAGTGCAGCTGGCTACCCCCTTCGCTTACAACAACACCAACAACCTCTCGCTGCTGGTGCTGCGCAGCGGCGGCAACACCGGCTCCACGCTCTGGAACTACGACTTTGTGGGCACCAACGTCAGCCGGCGCAATACTACGGGCACGGCCATCAGCAGCACCAGCACACCTACGCTATCGGTCAGCGACGTGCTCGTGAACCTGCGCCTCACCTTCGGCACCACCACCAGCGCCCGCGCCGCCGCCACGCTGCTGGCCGACGTGTACCCCAACCCCACCACGGCCGCCTGCCGCGTGCAGCTGCCCAGCCCGCAGCCCGCCAGCTACCACCTCACCGACGCGCTGGGCCGCACCGTGCGCGCCACCACCCGCCTGGCTCCCGCCGCCGATGGCACCGCCACCCTGCCGCTCGCCGCCCTGCCCGCCGGCGTCTACCTGCTGCACCTCACGCAGGGCGACGCTACCTCGGTACACCGTTTGGTAAAAGAATAAAAAGCAGAATCGGTACGACTACCCCCATTTTTGACCACCTTTCAACGCTAAAAAAAATATTTTCGTAAAATAACCCCCTAACAACCAATCAAGTCAGCCCGCGCAGCGGGCGTATCCGTTAAATCCGACAAATCCGTTCGAATCTGCGGTCTATCTTTGCACCGGCGAGTCAGAACGACCAGCTCCTGCTGAACTCCCCCAGGGCCGGAAGGCAGCAAGGGTAGGTGGTTGAGCGGTGCGATTTTGGCTCGCTTTTTTTGTCTCTTCGAGCCGGCCCCGAGCCGCGTTTGCCTGCCCGCTTTGGCAGTCGGCGCGTAGCTTTGGGCCGGTTTTTTTATGTTACGGGTTCTTGGGGGCCTGGGAGCTCAGGGGTTTGGAACTGTTTGATTATCCCAGACCAACCAGTCTCCTAAGTCCCTAAGCTCCCAAGTCCCTATTTGAATGAAGTTTTTCATTGACACGGCCAACCTGGCCGAAATTCAGGAAGCCGTAGACCTCGGCGTGCTCGACGGCGTGACCACCAACCCCTCGCTGATGGCCAAGGAAGGCATCCGGGGCACCGATGCCGTAATGGCGCACTACCAGGCCATCTGCGACATTGTGGACGGCGACGTGTCGGCCGAAGTAATCGCGACCGACCTCGAAGGCATCATCCGCGAGGGTGAGGCCCTGGCCGACCTGCACCCCAACATCGTGGTGAAGGTGCCGATGACCAAGGAAGGTGTCAAAGCTATCAAGTATTTCAGCGACAAGGGTATCCGCACCAATTGCACGCTCATCTTTTCGGCCGGCCAGGCTATTCTGGCGGCCAAAGCTGGCGCTACCTACGTGTCGCCCTTCGTAGGCCGGCTCGACGATATTGGGGCCGATGGCCTGGGGCTGATTGCCCAGATTATCGAGATTTTTGCCAACTACGGCTACGCTACCGAAGTGCTGGCTGCCAGTGTGCGCCACGTGCCGCACCTCATCCAGTGCGCTGAACTCGGGGCCGATGTGGTTACCTGCCCGCTCAACGTGATTATGGGCTTGCTGAACCACCCACTGACGGACAAGGGTTTGGCTACCTTCCTGGCTGACCATAAAAAGGTAAATGCTTAGCTGAGTGTTGAGTTAGTAGTTATGAGTTTTGAGTTGAAACGTGACAACTCACAGCAATAACTCAAAACTCATAACTTACAACTCCAAACTCCCCGCCGTGTACATCATCAAAGTAAAAGGCAAGGCCAAAATCCCGGATTATATCCAGCTGCGCGACGAGCAGTTTGTGCTGATTGCCTACTTCCGCGCCGACCGCCCGCTCAAGGATTTGCACCGCTACGGCCTCGAAGGCCAAGAGGTACCGCTGGCGGCCGTCATTTCCGAGCTGGAATTTGGTAAGCTGCGTAAGCTGGAATTGTAATGACTAATGACTAATGACTAGTGGCAACGCTTGGTAAAGCGTTGCCACTAGTCATTAGTCATTAACAATCAATCATTAAAAATGACCGAGGCGGTACTAGAACTACGCGACGCCACCGTGACCCAGGAGGAGCGCGCCGTGCTGGCGGGCGTCACGTTTGCGCTGGCTAAGAGCGAGTTTGCCTACCTGGTGGGCCGCACCGGCGCGGGCAAGTCGTCGCTGCTCAAAACCCTGTACGCCGACCTGCCGCTACTGGTGGGCACCGGCGAGGTAGCGGGCTTCAACCTGGCCAAGCTGCCCGCCGGTAAAGTGCCCTACCTGCGCCGCAAGCTGGGCATCGTGTTTCAGGATTTTCAACTGCTATCCGACCGCTCGGTAGCTGAAAACCTGCTGTTTGTACTCAATGCTACCGGCTGGAGCGGCAAGGCCCGCAAGCAGCAGCGCATCCAGGAAGTACTAACGCAGGTGGGCCTTAGCGGGGTGGGTAACCGCATGCCGCACCGCCTCTCGGGCGGCGAGCAGCAGCGCGTCGTCATCGCCCGTGCCCTACTCAACGAGCCGGTATTGCTGCTGGCCGACGAGCCCACCGGCAACCTCGACCCCGAGGTGGCCGACGGTATTATGGAGTTATTCTCAGAAATAAACCATGCGGGTACCGCCGTGCTCATGGCCACGCACAACTTCCAGCTAATCGAGCGCTACCCGCACCGCGTGCTCACGTGCCAGGGCGGTCAGCTGCTGGACTCGGGCCGCAAGTAGCTTGGACTCTACGAGTCCGAGCGCGAGCGCAGCTTGCATCCACGTCAGGATAAGTTATTCTGACGTTCCTATCCACACGTAGCTGCGAGTTGCGCTCGCGCTCGGACTCGCCAGAGTCCAAGCTACCTCACTAGCGAAGCCTCGCGCTAAATGGCTGGCCTTTCCATCCTGATTCCGGTTTTTAATCGTGAGGTAGCGCCGCTGGTACATTCGCTACTAGCGCAGTTGCCCGACTGGCCCGGCCCCGCCGAAATCCGGCTACTGGACGACGGCTCGACGCAAGAATTTCGGCTGAAAAACCGGCCGCTAGCCGCGCTACCCAACGTTGTATACCAGGAGTTGCCGCAGAATGTAGGCCGAGCCGCCATTCGCAACCAGCTGGTCACCAAAGCTAAACACGAATGGCTTTTGCTGCTCGATAACGACAGCCTGCTGCCCGACCACCAATTTATCGCCCGCTACGCCCAGGCGCAGGCTACTGCCGCATCCGTACTATTCATCGGCGGCACCACCTACGAGGCCGTATCGCCCGCCGACCCGGCGCTACGCCTGCGCTGGCACTACGGCCGCGCCCGCGAAATGCGCCCCGCTGCCGAGCGCCAGCGCGACCCCGGCGGCCAGTTGACAGTCAATAACGCGCTACTACCAAAAACACTACTGCAAAACCATCCGCTCGATGAGCGCCTGAGCGGCTACGGCCACGAAGACACCAAATTTGGCCTGGAAATAAGCCGTGCCAACGTGCCCGTGCGCCACCTCGATAACCCCGTGCTGCATGATGGCCTGGAGCCCGCTGCCGTGTTTCTGGCCAAGAGCCAGCAGGCCGTGCGCAACCTCGCCCAGGTGTTGCGCACCGATGGGCTGGGCCGCAACACGCGCCTGGTGCAGGCCGCCGAGCGCCTGCGCCGGGCCGGGCTGGCCGGCCCGGCACAAGCCACCCTGGCGGCCGCCGAGCCGCTGTTGCGGCGCAACCTGCTGGGCAACAAGCCTTCGCTAAGGGTGCTGGATGCGCTGAAGCTGCTTTGGCTGCTGCGGGAGTGGTAGTCAGCCGGGGCCGCCAGTATCTTTGGCTGCTTCCGTTACTTCTTTTTCCGCTTTGCCTCCTCCCCAACCCATTGCCCTACTCGACCTTGCCGCCGAGCACGCCCCGTACCAGCCGGAGCTGGATGCTGCCTGGCAAGCCACCGTGCAAGAGGCCGCTTTCATACAGGGCCCGGCAGTAAAGCAATTCGCAACTGAGTTGGGTACGCACCTGGGCGGCGCGCACGCAGTGCCCTGCGCCAATGGCACCGACGCGCTGACGCTAGCTCTCATGAGCCTGCATTTGCCTGCCGGCGCGGAAGTCATTGTGCCCGCCTTCACCTACGTGGCCACGCTCGAAGCCGCCGCGCTACTAGGGCTACATCCGGTGCTGGTCGACGTGCTGCCCGATACCTTCAACATCGACCCGGCCGCCGTGCGGGCGGCGCTTACGCCGCGTACCGAGGCGGTAGTGGCAGTGCATTTATTTGGTCAGTGTGCTGATTTAGAAGAGATAAATATTATTTGTCAAGATGCTGGCGTGGCGCTTATCGAAGACAACGCCCAAGCGCTGGGCGCTACCTTCACCTTCGCTAGCGGTCGCATAATCCACGCCGGTACGGTAGGCGAGGTGGGCACCACGTCTTTCTTCCCGAGCAAAAACCTAGGTTGCTTCGGCGACGGCGGCGCACTCTTCACCCGCGATGCCACCCGCGCCCAGCTCCTGCACCAACTCGCCAACCACGGCCAAAGCCAGAAATACCACCACCAGCGCATCGGCCTCAACTCGCGCCTCGACACCCTGCAAGCCGCCCTGCTACGTGTGAAACTGCGGCACCTGCCCGCCGTCCAGGCCGCCCGCCAGGCCGTGGCCGCCCGCTATGACGCGGCGCTGGGCGGTATTGAGGGCCTACATATTCCGGCCCGCGACTCGCGCAGTACGCACGTATTTCACCAGTATACGCTTCGTATTGAAGGGGATGGCCGCCGCGATGCGTTGCAGCAGCACCTGAAACAGCACGGCGTGCCGAGCGCCGTTTACTACCCGTTGCCCGTGCATCAGCAGCCTGCTTACGAGTATCTGGGCTACCGGGCCGGGCAGTTTCCGGTGGCCGAGCGGCTGTGCCGGCAGGTGCTGTCGCTGCCGGTGCATCCGGGACTCACGGTGGCGCAGCAGGAGTACGTCGTAGCCGTTGTGGCGGAAGGAATGCGGCTATGAAGATGTCCCAGCCTGCTGAGTTTTGGTACGCTGCACTACTTGGGCTAGCCGACTGTGCGGTGGCCGTGCTAGTTGGGCTTTACAGCCGCGCTGCATTCGCGGCTGGCGGCCACGATGCGGCGCTGGGCTGGCTGTTCGCTTGGGTAGCCATTCTATTGTGGGGATGGGCATTGTGCTGCTGTGGCTGGGAACTGTTACTACTGCATAAACGCCGGATGAATCCTGCGGCTTCTGAGGTAGTACCGTTTGCCCTCTTCTGTGCTGGTATAATCACACTCCTGTTAGCTCTAGGTATAACCGTTAGAATATGAGCGATTACTTAGCCGATAGTGGGAATACTCGTTTTGTGATTTGTGGTGTAGGCTACATCGGCCGCCGCCACGCGGCGCTGGTAGCGCGGCAGGCTGAGGCGCAGCTAGTTGCGCTCATCGACGTGCAAAGTGAGCTGCGCGCTGACCTCGCCGCCGAGTTTCCCGGCGTGCCCTTTTTCCCTTCTTTGGAAGAATACCTCGCCCACGGCCCCGCCGCCGACGTGCTAACCGTGGCCACGCCCAACGGCCTGCACGCGCCGCAGGCGGTAGCGGGTTTGCGCCACGGCCTGCACGTAGTCATCGAAAAACCCATCGCGCTCCGCAAAACCGACGCCGAGCTCATCGTGCATACCGCCCTGCAAACCGGCCGGCTGGTGTTCGGGGTGATGCAAAATCGCTACTCGCCGCCCGCCGCCTGGCTCAAGCAAGTGTACGACGAAGGCCGGCTGGGCCAGGTATTTCTGGTGCAGCTCAACTGCTTCTGGAACCGCGATGCGCGCTACTACCGCCCCGGCGGCTGGAAGGGCACGCAGGCCCTCGACGGCGGCACGCTCTTCACGCAGTTCAGCCACTTCGTGGATTTGCTGTACTGGGTGTTTGGCGACATTACTAATATTTCGGCTCGCTTTCAGGATTTTACCCACGCCGGTATCACCGATTTTGAGGACAGCGGCCTCGTTACCTTCGACCTCGTGCGCGGCGGCAGCGGCACGCTCAGCTACAGTACCGCCGTGTGGGACCGCAACCTCGAAAGCTCCCTGACGGTAGTGGCCGAGCGCGGCTCGCTCAAAATCGGTGGGCAGTACCTCGACAAAGTCGAATACTGCCACCTGCAAGACTACACCCTGCCACCGCTGCCGCCCACCAACCCCGCCAACGACTACGGCCCCTATCAGGGCTCGGCCGCCAATCACGTGCAGGTGATTGAAAATGTGGTAGATACGGTGCGGAAGCGCAGTTTCGCCACGACCAATGCGCTGGAAGGCCTGAAGGTGGTTGAGATAATCGAACGCATCTACGCCCTGCGT
Source organism: uncultured Hymenobacter sp. (assembly GCA_964277755.1). GTDB lineage: Bacteria > Bacteroidota > Bacteroidia > Cytophagales > Hymenobacteraceae > Hymenobacter. Next base: position 13,170 of record CAXYJY010000050.1, on the reverse strand, counting down.
CAATAATGCAATAGCGCGAACTCTGTAGTTCGCGTCCGTTGGCGAACACCCAGACGGACGCGAACTACAAGATTCGCGCTACTACCTTGATATACTTATGAATGACCCAGTTCGGCAATGGCCGGCTGCAAGCGGTCGCCCTGCGCGGGGCTCATCGGCGCGGCAGTGGCGCTCGTGCCTTCCCACTCGCGGAAGCGCACAATTTCGTCGTTGAACTTGCCGATAAACCAGCTTATCAAGCTCAAATCATCCAAAAAGCCGACTACCGGGATGAAATCGGGCACCAAGTCGATGGGGGAGAGCACGTAGAGCAGTACGCCCACGCCCGAGGCGATGGTAGTGGTGTGAATCTGGCGGTACTCGCCGCTGACGTAGCTGCGCACCAGCCGCACCAGCGTGTGGGCCGTGTGGAAAAGCTGCGTGAATTTATTTTCCTTGCTGTGCTTATCGCGCAGCTTGTCAGCAACTTCGTTGAGGATGAGCGCTAGCTTGAGGGGCTTGGCAAGCAGCTTGGAGCCGCGCCCCAGGAATTTGCTGAAAAGCGCGTTTTTGGAAATTTCGAGGCCGCGTTGTGCGAGAGAGGACATAAGAAAGGGGGTAAAAAGAAACCGTTGGCCCCGCTTTACGCAAGGCCAACGGTATGCGTTGGGCAAAATCTTGCCAATCAGGCGTTATTTCTCGAATAGTGGCGACGTGCCGCCCACCCAGTCCTTATCTTTGTTGAAGGCTACGCCTATCATCTCGCCGCGGCTCATGCGGCCCAGGCCGGTGAGCAGGCGCGGCTCCGCATCTTCGGGATGCCACACGTAGAGCAGGCGGATTTCGCATTTCACCCAGCCATCAGGGGCCTGAATGGCGGGCGCGTACTCTACCTTGTGTTGCAGCAGGTAGTTATGCTTGTCGGGCAGCGCGTCGACGTCGGCGGCCGTGATGTGCAGCCGTACGCCCGCGCCCGCAAACGAAAACAGCGGCTTCAGCACGTAGTTTTCGAGGTCGGCGGGGTACTCTTTCAGTTCGTGCAGGTAGTAGCTCGGCGGCGAGAACTGGCTCTTTACCAGCGGCAAAGTATACTTACTGATTCGGAAAAACCAGTTGGGGTGGCCAACCCAATGCACGTCCACGTCGTCGGTGAGGTGGTACTCGGTTTGCAGGTCGGGGTAGCGCTCCAACTCATCAAAAATGATGCGGTTGTAGATGCGTTTGATGCGAACTTCGCGCCCGTCTTTCTCGTAAAACAGTTCGCGCCCGCGCTTCTTTATCTTGGTCAGGCACACGGCTTTCACGCCCCAAAACTGCTCGGTGAGGGCAAAGTCGACGCGGGTTTTTTGCTTTTCGGGGTAGATTTCCAGCAGAATAACTTCCTCCGGCTGCGCGTCGCCGAGCAGCAACCGGCGCATTTCGGCCTGATACTCGGCATCGTTAGCTACTTCAAAATAAGGCGTTACTGAATCGGGAATATCAAACTGCCGCTCGTAGGAGCCCGGCTGCCAGGTTTGGAAGGCATAAAGCGATGGAAAGCCCTGCATCTCAATAAGCTGTGGCTCCAGCTCGCCCTGCGCGTCGCGGCACACGGCAAAGTCAAACGTCAGAAACGTCGGGTGGGCGTCCTCATTGGGCACGCGCTGGTGCGGCGGAATCGCGGCATCGGTCAGCTGCTTGAAATCGGGCCGCTGAATCACGTCGATGATGTCCTGGCCGGCTTGCATGAGCTTGTCGCGCAGCTGCTTCGGTACGAAAATCGGCGTTTCGGCCAGCCGAAATTCCAATTGGCCGGGTAGCTGTTCCTCCACGTCAGCCAGCATGGCCTGGTATTTTTCCGGGGTAAAAGCCGCGTTGTAGGCTTGGCGAATGGCGGGAATCATGTGGTGAGCTGTAAGCTGCTAGCCGCTAAATGGTGAGTAATTTTATTGCGCTGCTAGTTACGCAAAAACGTCTGTCCGTGCTACGCTAGGCGTGTCCGGACAGACGTTTTTTGGATAATTCTATGGCTAAAAACTCGGTTGCTGCCCTATGCAGCCACCGACTCGCTGATGCGCTCGATGGCCTGCTGCAAAAAGTTGGGCACAATTATCGATTCGGTGTACTCGATGGTATTTGGGTCGGAAAGTAGCTCTACCATTTCGTGGTATTTTTCCTCGCCGTAGGTCGTAACTACTTGTTCGCGACGCTCATCGGTGAGCATGTAGCGCAGCATCCCTTCGCCGTCGGCTTCGGGATGAAACTGCGTGGCCAGTACCTCGGGCGTGAAGCGGATGGCCATAATAGCGCGCGCTAGCGGCACGTGCGGGCGTTCCTTTTCCAGGCACAATACTACCGCGCCGAGTTCGGCCATGCGCTCTTCGTTGATGTCAGTGAGCTGATAATCACGCGAATCGACGGCGTAGAACGGCTCAGGCAGGCGGTCAAAAACCGGCTCGGCCTCGCCGGCCTCGGTGAGGTGAATGGGCAGTACGCCAAACGACGTAGACTTGCGCTTACCCACCGTGCCCACCCCTAAGTGCCGGCTCAACAGCTGAAACGAGTGGCAGATGGCGAGCAAGTGCTTTTTGCGCTCAGCGGTCTGGTTATAAGCCAGTAAGGCATCAATAAACTCGAAATATAGCGGCTCCCAGGGCTCGTCCGACGCGAGCGGGCTACCGGGGCCGCCGCTCGAAATGTAGATGTCGTAGTCGAGGCCCGGCACCTGGTTTTCGGCCCGCACGTTGAACGCATCGACCTGAAAGGTAACCTGATTATCGGCCTCGGCACGGCTCAGCAGCTGGTAGATACAACGCATTCCTTCATTGCGGAAGTTATTGTATAAATCCAGGATAGCAACTCGAAAGGTAGGCATAAGCTAAAAGATAGTTTTGGTAAGCTAACCAATTAATGAAACGTAGTGAATAACGATAGCAAGTTAATAAATAGTTCGTTGCCGGCCAAAGGTTGAGCTGCTACAGCCCGTGCGTGGTTTCGCTCAGGATGTAATCAACTACTTTGGTCAGGTCGCCGGTTTGGTGAAAAACCGCGAGCTGGCGGTCGGCCCCGGTGCCCATTTCGAGCATTTTCAGCACGTATTCTACCTCGTGGCGGCTGCCGAGGTCGTCGAGCACATCATCCACGAAGTCAAGCAGTTCGAGGATGAGCTGGCGGGCCGGTTTTTCTTCCTGCGAGCCAAAATCGATGAGGTTGCCGCAGATGCCGTAGCGGGCGGCGCGCCACTTGTTTTCCTTGATAAGCGCACTGCGATACACCCGGAAATTCAGGTTCTGCTCTTTGAGCTTGTAAATCTTGGCCACGAGGGCCTGCATCACGGCGGCCACCGCGATGGTTTCGTCGGCGCGCATCATCATGTCGCAGATGCGGTACTCGATGGTGTCGAAGAAGGGGTGCAGGCGGATGTCCCACCAGATTTTCTTGCCGTTGTCGATGCAGCCGGTTTTTATCAGCAGCGCCAAAAACTCGTCGTAGTCGCTGGCGCTGTGGAAAAAGCCCGGAATGCCCGTGCGTGGAAATCGCTCGAATACTTTGGTTCTAAACGACTTATAGCCCGTTTCGCGGCCTTCCCAAAACGGTGAGTTGGTGCTGAGCGCAAACAGGTGCGGTAGGAAGTAGCGCAACGCGTTCATCATGTACACGCCCAGGTCGCGGTTTTCGATGCCGATATGCACGTGCATCCCAAAAACGAGGTTCGAGCGGGCGGCCTCCTGCAATTCCTCCACGATTTTGTCGTAGCGGGCATCGGGCGTGATGGGCTGGTCTTGCCAGCGCGAAAACGGGTGCGTGCCCGCCGCCGCAATTTTCAGCCCCACACGGTCGGCCAGCTCGATTACCTGGCGGCGCAGGTGGATGACTTCGGTGCGTGCCTCGTCGATATTCTTGCAAATATTGGTGCCGACTTCCACCACCGACTCGTGCATTTCGGCCTTCACCTGCTCGTGCAGCGTGATGCGGCCGTCCTCCACAATCTTCGACATGTGCGAGCGCAAGTCGCGGGTAACGGGGTCGATGGTTTGGAATTCTTCTTCGATTCCGAGGGTGAAAACGGGCCGGGGCATGGCGGGAAGCGACTAAAAGTGAGCGATAAAGCGCTGGTTCTATTTGCGAAAAGGCCGTAAAAAGGGCTGCCACCCGTAGCGACGGCAGCCCTTTTAGCAGGGTAATATCACCAAGAAAAAAGGATTATTTCTTGGGAGCGGGCTTTTTAGGCTTGGCGGGGGCGTCGCCCTCGGGGCCTTTGGCTTTGGGGGCCGGCTTGGGCTTGGGGGCGGGCTTAGGCACGCTGCCTTCGGGGGCTTCGGGCTTGGGCGCGCCGGGCTTTTTGGGCGCGGGCTTCTTGGGGGCTTCCGGCAGGCCGGTGGCACCTAAGTCGTTGGTTTCGTTGACGGAGCCGCCTACTTCCACCGAGCCATCGACCGACGAAATGGCGGTGCGGCTGGCCGATTTCTGCACGAAGGTGCCCCAGGTGAGATTGTCCTGGCCGGCCTTTTGGGCCTGGGCGCGTTCGATGGCGAGGTTGGCGGCGTGCTCTACTACCCACTCAAAGTTCTCAGCGCCTACCGAGTTGATGTCGGCGTCGGGAGCGGGGTTGCCGAAGTCGATGGCGATTGGAATACCATCGCGCACCGCAAATTCTACCGTATTAAAGTCATAGCCAAGGCCTTGGCACAGGCGCAGCACGTAGTCTTTGATGGTCGCGAGCAGCTTTTCGCCTTCTTCGCCCTGCGTCTTCATCTCGGTCTGGTAGCGCTGGTGCGGGGCATTGCGCGGCTCGTAAGGCATAATAAGCACGTCTTTGCCGCCGAGGCAGTAGCAGCGGAAGTAATCAGTGAAGTCGATGGCTTCCTGATACAGCATCACGAGCTGGCCGGTTTCGTCGTAGGCGCGCCACGCTTCGTCGGGGGTATCAACCTTGTACACGCTCTTCCAGCCGCCGCCGGCGTGGGGCTTCATGAAGGCCGGGAAGCCGATTTTCTCGAAGGCCTTGTTCCAGTCAAACATCGACAGGTTGCGGAACGAGTTCTCGTTGGTGTCGTCGGGGCGGGCCTTGCTGGGCAGCAGCAGGGTCTTAGGCACCGGCACGCCGAGCTGCACGGCCAAGGCGTTGTTGAAGAACTTCTCGTCGGCGCTCCACCAGAAGGGGTTGTTAATCACGGCCGTACCCGTGAGGGCGGCATTTTTGAGGTAGGCGCGGTAGAAGGGCACGTCCTGCGAAATGCGGTCGATAATCACGGCGTAGTCGGTGGCGACGGCCTGCTCGACTTCGGTGATATTTACAAACTCGGCGGTGATGCCATCGACGGCTTTTTGGTTAACGCGGTCGACGAAGGCCTGCGGAAAGGTGTTTTCCTGGCCGAAGAGAATGCCAATTTTTTTCATGTGACTGAAGGCAGTTAAGGGGTGTTGGGAGGTGATGCCGCGCAAGTTTACGCAACAGAGTAGGTAAACCGCCTTATTTAGAAGATGGAAGAGACGTATTCGGGGAACATTTCGCGCCATACGGGCCAGTCGTGGGTGCCGTAGGGGCGCACGTCGAGGCGGTGCGGAATGCCCTTGGCGGCCAAAATACCCGACATCTGGTAGTTGGAATCTTTGCAGAAGTCGTGCTCGGCAGTGCCCAAAATGATGTTCATTTTATAAAAATTATCATTCTGCGCATTGGGCATGAAGTCGGGCGGGTTGTTGAAGTACACCTGCTCATCGTAGTAGCCGCCCAGGAACATCCGCACGTCGAACGACGCGCCCATCGAGAACAGGTGGCCCACTAGCTCGGGGTGGCGGAAAGCGAAGTTAAGCGCCTGATAGCCACCGAGCGAGCAGCCGGCCACGCCTACTTTATCGACGTGGCACTCGCGCTGAATGGCGGGTACGAGTTCGTCGCTCACCATGCGGTCGTAGAGGTTGTGGTTGTGCAGGCGGGTGCCGGGGTGCAGGTGCTTGGCATACCAGCTCCACTTGTCGCCGCTGTCGATGCAGTACAGCTTAATGAGCTTATTCTCAATAAACCAGCGCACCGATTCGACCAATTTGAAGTCTTTGGCTTCAAAGTAGCGGCCGTTGGAGGTCGGGAAAATGATGATGGGATAGCCGTAGTCGCCGATGACCAGCATCTCCATGTCGAGGCCCAGGTTGTGGGAGTAGAAGCGACGGTATTCTTCGTGCAAAGCAGGGGGGCCGGGGGTGGGGTGAACGCCCCGAACCGGCCGCAAACTAAGCACAAAATCGGAACGCACCACTTTTGCGATATTCCGATAAAAGAAAGCGGCACCCGTTTCTTTGCAGCCCCATGACCGTGTTCCGCTTTCAGTCGCCGCGCGGGGCCACCGTGGCCGTGCGGCGCGACGAATCTTTGTTCTCCATCGAGCTGGGCCGCGTGGTGCGCCTTGATGTGGTGCTGCCGCCGGGCTTCAACCCCGTAGCCACGCAGCCTTATCCCGTGCTGTATCTCAATGACGGCCAGGACTTGCAGCGCTTGCAGCTGCCCGCCACGCTCAACTACCTGTACCGGCGCGGGGCCGTGCGGCCCTTCGTGCTGGTGGCGGTGCACGCCGCCGACCGCTTGCAGGAATACGGCACCGCCGCTCGCCCCGACTACCTGGGCCGGGGCAGCCGTGCCGGGCGCTACACCCGCTTTGTGCTGTACGAGCTATTGCCTTATGTGCAAGCGCATTACCACGTGACTGCGAATCCGGCCGAGGCCGTGATTGCCGGCATGTCGCTGGGTGGGCTCACGGCGTTTGACCTGGCCTGGCACCACCCCGAGGCGTTTCAGCGGGCGGGGGCTTTTAGCGGCTCGTTTTGGTGGCGCGGCCGGGGGCTGAACGATGGCTACACCGATGCCGACCGCATTATGCACAGCCTAGTGCGGGCGCGGGCACCGCAGCCCGGTCAGCAGTTTTGGCTGCAAACCGGCACCGACGACGAAACCAGCGACCGTAATAATAATGGTATCATCGACGCGATTGAGGATACCCTCGACCTGATGGCGGTGCTGGAGCGCCAGGGCCTGCCCCAGGCGGCCGTGCGCTACGTGGAGGTGCCCGGCGGCCACCACCACCAGGATACCTGGGCCGCGATTATGCCCGATTTTCTGCGTTGGGCCTTCGGCGTGGCCGGGGTCGATACGCACGACTACATTCAGCGGCACCACCTGAGCCCGCACCTGCTGGTGGGCACGCGCCACCTGCGCCGCCGCCCGCAGGGCGCGGCGCGGCACGGATTCAAGTATCTAACTAAAAATCAGTATAATATCACCGCTGCTGTGCCCGCCGCCGTCACGCTCGCCCGGCCCGCGCCCGGTACCTACCAGTCCTACGCGCAGGGCTACCTCGACCGGATACCCGAAGGCACCGACCCGCTCGCCCTGTTGCGCCAGCAGCCCGCCGAGCTGCACCGCGACCTCAGCCGCCTCACCGAGGCGCAGGCCCTGCTGCGCTACGCCCCCGGCAAGTGGACGCCCAAGGAAATACTGCTGCACATCATTGATACCGAGCGCATTTTCACGTATCGCGCCCTGCGCTTCGCGCGCGGCGACGCGCAGAGTTTGCCCGGCTTCGATGAAAACGACTTCGCTGCCAGCAGCGAAGCGAACGACCGCCCGCTGAGCGACTTGCTCACCGAGTACCACGCCGTGCGGGCGGCTACGCTGGCCCTGTTTGGCAGCTTCAATGCCGCGCAGCTCGACCGCGTAGGCCTCGCCAACGGCGGGGCCACGAGCGTGCGGGCACTGGTGTTCATCACGGCCGGGCACGAGCGCCACCACCTCGCTATCTTGCGCGAGCGCTACTGGCCCGTATTGCCCCCGGCCGAAGCCAGCGCCCCCGGCGCGGCACAACAACCGGCCGTGCCGCTGCGTTAGAAAAGCCGTTTTTTTTACAGGCTCGCACTCGCAGCCCGTACTATTTTTCAATTTCACACCCCTTTTCACTCATGGCAAAAGCCCAAGACGCCCGCAAGGAAAAAAAGAAAGAGCCGACTAAATCGATGAAGGAGAAGAAGGCGGAGAAAGACGAGAAAAAAGCCGCCCGCGCCCGCAAACAGGAATAGACCGCAGATTCAAACGGATTTTCAGGATTAAACGGATACGCCCGCTGCGCGGGCTGACTACTCGAACGCAGGAACGGCTTCGCCAGCTCGCAAAAAAGGTAAGCCGAAGGCTACCCTGCGTTCGAGTAGTCAGCCCGCGCAGCGGGCGTATCCGTTTAATCCTGAAAATCCGTTTGAATCTGCGGTTATAGGGTGTAGTAGGGTTCTTTCTCCTTGTCGTGATAGCGCAGGTAGCCGTGCAGCGTGAGCTTGATGAGGGTACGGTAGGCGCGGCGGCGGCTGATATTCAAAAGCTTGGTATACTGCGCCACCGTGATACGGGGTGTAGTACGCAGATATTCCAGCACGCGCAACTCGTCGCGGTTGAGCGGGATTTTCTCAAAGCGGGCCTCGGGCTGCTGGCGCTCCAGCAACTTCTCGGTGAGCGAGCTGGTTTGCACGCTCTCGTCGCGCACGCGGATGTAGCTGCGCCACTCGCCGGGCGCTATCTGGGCGCGGTGCGGCTTGTTCGGGCTTTCGGCTACCTCCACGATGAGCACGATGCGCTCGTCCTCGGCTTCGATTTCGCGGAAATGCAGCGTCAGCGGTGGGTCTACGTATTGCGCGGCAGCTTCGCGCAGCACAAACATTTCTTCCTCGGCGTCGCGCACGCCCACCACGCGCCCGTCGTCGTCCACGCCCACCAGCACCTGCCCGCCGCGCGTATTGGCCAGTGACGCCAGCGTGCGCGAAATTCGGGTGGGGTGGGTGGTCTTCTTCTTAAATTCCAGCTCCTCGCCCTCGCCCCGGCTGATAAGTGCGCGTAAATTCATTTTTCTAAGCTATTAACCACTAGCTGCTAGCTATTGGCTTTCTCCCTAATACGTGTAGTTTGGTAATCAACCAACACAGCCCTAAACGCAAATGTGCCGCTCTCCAAAAGGAAAGCAGCACATTAAAAATCAACGATTAAAAGGGCAGTCAGCCCGGCGCAGCCGGGCGTATCCGTTAAATCCTAAAAATCCGTTTGAATCTGCGGTCTAGAAGGGCAGGTCGTTGTCGTCGTCGCTGGCGATAGGCGCAGCCGAAGGCTGAGCGCGCAGGTTGGGGTTCTGGTTTTGCTGAGCCGGGCGGGCAGCCTGCTGCGGCTGCGCATAGCCACCACCACCGGCCGGAGCACCACCCGCCGCAGCCGGCTCAATGCGCCAGGCTTCAAGGTTGGTGAAGTACAGCATCTGGCCGTTTTTGTTGAAGCCACGGCCGCGCAGGTCGAAGGTAACCTTCACTTCGTCGCCCATTTTGTAGGGGTCGATGAGGCTGGTCTTGTCCTGCGTGAGCTGAAACTTGATTTGCTGAGGATACTGGCCGTCTTGAACTTCCAGGACGAACTCGCGCTTGCGAAATTTATCGCTAACCTGCTGTTCGTCAAAGATTTCGTGCAGGCGGCCGGTTACGTCGTATGCCATCGTATGGTATGGTTAAGAGAAAAATGGGGTTTGGAGGTCAAACCTACGAATAAAAACCGAAGACAGCTAGGCTTTGGTTTCGAAAGCGCGATTTTTGACGTAAGAAAGCCTGGATTTTATGATTTGATATATGGTTGATTTATTGGCGAATACAATAAGATGTTGAATGGCTGTTGCTTTTATAATTAGCTTAACTAGCTGGCGGGCACTAAAATGGTGAGCAGCGGTCGCTGGAATAGTAAAAGTAGGGTGCAGTTAAGGTCGGGCGTAGTAGCGCGACCTTTGTAGTCCGCGTTCGCCAGCGGGTAGCCGCTCGGCCCGGACGCACGCGAACAATAATGTTCGCACTACCACCGAAAACACGTTTATGTACGCTCTCGCCCTGCACGGTGGTGCCGGCACCATCGCCCGCGCCACCCTCACGCCCGCTCTCGAAGCCGACTACCGCGCCGCCCTGCGCGCTTCTCTAGTAATAGGTACCAACCTGCTGGCCCAGGGCGCGCCCGCCCTCGATGCCGTGGAGGCCACCGTGCGCGCCCTCGAAGACTGCCCGCTCTTCAATGCCGGGCGCGGGGCGGTGTTCACCCACGATGGCCGCCACGAAATGGATGCCGCCCTCATGGACGGGGTCAGCGGCCGCGCTGGGGCCGTGGCCGGCGTGCGCGAGGTGCAAAACCCCATCCGCGCCGCCCGCCTGGTGATGGAGCAAACCGAGCACGTGCTACTGGCCTACCCAGGGGCCGACCAGCTGGCCCGCGAGCATGGCCTGCCCATGCAGCCGGCCGACTACTTCTTCACCCAGCAGCGCTACGACCAGCTGCAAGAGGCCATCGCGGCGGGCCGCATGCAGCTCGACCACGCTGCCAGCCCCACCGACGACCCCAACTGGAAAAAGGGTACCGTGGGGGCCGTGGCCCGCGACGTGCGCGGCCACCTGGCCGCCGCCACCAGCACCGGCGGCATGACCAACAAGCGCTACTCCCGCATCGGCGACACGCCCCTCATCGGGGCCGGCACCTGGGCCGATGCGCGCTGCGCCATCAGCTGCACCGGGCACGGCGAGTACTTTATCCGGGCCGTGGTGGGCTACGACGTGGCGTGCCTCATGGAGTACAAGGGCCTTACCCTAGCCGAGGCCTGCCGCATGGTGGTGCATGATAAGCTGGCCCCCGTGGGCGGCGAGGGCGGCCTCATCGCCGTGGATGCGGCCGGCAACCTGGCACTACCCTTTAACTCGGAGGGCATGTACCGGGCCAGCCGCAACGCGGCAGGCGAGGAGCTGGTTGAGATTTATGGCGAGTAGCTTGATGTTGAAATCGTGGCAAAACCTGAGCCGGGAGCAGCGCCGCTACCGGCTGGCCGTGCTGTTTGCGCTGGTGGTGGGGGTAGTGGTGCGGGTTGTGAAATTTCCGGTGCTACCGCCCGGCCTCAATGCCGACGAGGCATCGAGCGCCTACGAAGCCTACGCGCTGGCTACCACCGGGGCCGACCGCTGGGGCAACCACCTGCCGGCGTATTTTCCGGGCTGGGGCAGCGGGCAAAACGTGCTGCTCTCGTACCTGACGGTGCCGGTGGTGCAGCTGCTGGGCCTCAACATGGTGTCGGTGCGGCTGGTGCCGCTGCTGCTGGGGCTGCTCACGCTACCGCTGTTTTTCGTGTTTTTGCGGCCGCTGGGGCGGCGGCCGGCGCTGCTGGGACTACTGCTGCTGGCCCTGGCACCGTGGCACTTTATGCTGAGCCGCTGGGGGTTGGAGAGCAACCTGGTCGTGTTCTGGATGCTGCTGGGCTGCTTTATGGTAGCGCGGGCCATTGCCACGCAGCGGTGGCGCTGGGTGGTGCCCGCGCTGCTGCCCTTCGCGGTGGCGCTCTATGCCTACGGCACTACCATCGTGGTGCTGCCCACGCTGCTGGGGCTGGTGCTGCTGGGCGGCTGGCGGCGCATGGTGCCGCGGCTGGGCGCGTGGCTGCTGGCGCTGGGGCTGTTTGTGGTAGCGGCGCTGCCGTTCCTGCTGTTCTTTCTGGAAAACTACGTGCTGCACCGCAACCTGGCCTGGACCGACAAGCTGTTTTTCTCAACGCCGCTGCTGGTCGGCAACCGGCTCGAAGAAGTGGCGCGGCACGGCACCTGGAGCGACTTTTACAACTGGAACACCGACCTGCTCATGCGGGGCTTCGATGATAAGACGTCGTACAACCTGCTGGCCGAGTACCCGTTGCTGGGCTATTTTGTGTGGGGGCTGGCGCTGCTGGGCTTCGGGCTGGTGCTGGTGCGGCTGTGGCAGGCGGGCCGTCGCCTAGGCGAGCAGCCTGCTCTGGTAGTGGGGCTGCTGGCGGTGGCCTGGCTGCTGGCCTGCGTGCCGCTGTTTTACTTGTTTGAGCTGAACGTCAACCGGGTAAATCACTTTTTCTTGCCTTGCCTGGTGCTGGCCGTGTGGGGTGCGGCCGCCATCATCGGCAACCTGCGGCCCACCGCGCCCAAGCGCCTCATCTGGAACCTGGCGCTGCTGTGGGTGGTGCTCAGCGGCTTTCCGGCCGTGCGGCACTACTTCCGCAGCTACCGGCACGGCGAAATTGGCGTTGATTTCCGGGCCGGGCTGGAGCCGGCGTTTGCGGCGCTGGCGCAGCTGTCGCCCACCGGGCAGGTGCTGGTCGACCTGAAAGCGGACCCAGCTTATATCTACGCCTTGTACTACCTGCGCTACCCGCCCGCCCGGTTTCAGCGCGAGGCCAGGGTAGCGGTGGTGAAGGGCAGCTACCAGGTAAGGAAGTTTGGGCGCTACGTGCTGGACAAGCAGCTCCTGCGCGCCGGCCGCACCTACAACTACGTGGCGCACTTGGATAGCCTGCCCGCCGATGCGCAGCACCGCAAAGTGGTAGTGTACCGCGACGAGCAGTGGGAAACCGGGACGATGCAGGCGCTGCCCTCCGCGCCGGCCAAGCCGTAGCGAACGCAATAAATAGCCAAACAGGCAGCCCGGAGCTGCATAATTAGCAGGATAATGCCGTTCTTTGCAGTGTTCAATTATAAAGGCTTTTTAGTCTATTTATTATACCTAAAATGCAATTAAATTTCCTGTTAAAAATTAGCTTGCTCTGTGCGGGCGCGTTGGGGCTGGCTACTGCCGAAGCCTCGGCCCAAGCCACTGACAAATACCCCACGCCCGCCGGCCCGCCTCGCAAGCGCTACGTATTTGCCCAGAAAGACCCCGAGTGCCCGGCCGTAGCTAACGTGACCAAGAATACGGATGAGGACGCCGAAAGAACCGGCACCTACACCCGCGTGTGCTACCGCTCGCCCATCGAGCTGCAAGCCGAGCTTGACGAGTTGCGCAAAATACACAGCTGGGCCGATAGCACGTATCAGCGGCGGCTGGCGGCCCTGCCGGCGGGCGGGGCACTCATGCTCACCATCCACCGCCGAGGGGCGCAGAATACCGACCCCAGCACCCTTACCCTCGCTGCCCGCACCAAAGACGGTGCCGACATGTACACGGCCACGCCCCGGCCCGGCACCGGCCGCTTTTTTGGGCGCGACTTGTACCAGGCCACGCAGGCGGTACCCTTCGTGAAGCCTGCCGTGCCGGGGCCGTATACGCTCATCATCACCGACAACAAGCTAAAGCAGGTGTTTGAGTACCAGCTGACTATTCAATAGCAACCAGCTCATTTAGTAGCGCGGACTTCCGGCTTTGCGTGTAAG
>CAXYJY010000049.1:0-99030 GCA_964277755.1 uncultured Hymenobacter sp. | reverse complement strand
GGCGCAGTAATCCTCAACGTTATTAAATACTGCGCCACGCGAGATGCTTCGCCGCGCTCTGCATGACAGGCTACTAGTTTCTTTCCTTGATAAACTCCTGGTTGCCTTTAAACCAGCTCAGCGTCTGCTTCAAGCCCTCGCGGATACGCACCTGCGGCGCGTAGCCCAGCCGGGTTTCGGCTTTCGAGATGTCGGCTAGCGAGTCGCGGATGTCGCCCGCCCGGTTGGGGCCAAATTTGGGCTCCAGCGTCGAGTTGGCTTCTTCGCGCAGGATATCGTACATCTGGACCAGCGAGGTGCGGTCGCCCACGGCGATGTTGTACACTTGGTTCACTGCCTCGGGGTTGGTAGTGAGGGCCGCCCGGATGTTGGCCTGCACGCAGTTTTCCACGAAGGTGAAATCGCGGGTCTGGCCGCCGTCGCCGTTCAGCGTGGGCGGGTTTTCCTGCAAAATGGCATCGATAAAGAGCGGAATAACCGCCGCATACGCCCCGCCGGGGTCCTGGCGCGGGCCGAAGATATTGAAGTAGCGCAGGCCGATAATCTCCATGCCGTAGGTGCGGGCAAATACGTCGGCGTACAGCTCGTTGGCGTACTTAGTCACCGCATAGGGCGAGAGCGGCTTGCCGATGCGGTCTTCTACCTTGGGCAGGCCGGGGTGGTCGCCGTAGGTCGACGACGATGCCGCGTACACAAAGCGTTTGATACCCGCTTCTTTAGCCGCAAATAGCATTTTTACGAAGCCGCCTACGTTCACCTCGTCGGTCGTCACGGGGTCGTTGATAGAGCGCGGCACCGAGCCCAATGCCGCTTGGTGCAGCACCACGTCGATGTCTTCGCAGGCGCGGGCGCAGGCCTCGCGGTCGCGGATATCGCCCTCCTGCACCTCCAGCGCCGGGTTGCCCTCGAAAAGGCGCAAGTTTTTGCGGAAGCCGTTGGAGAAGTTGTCCAGCACGCGCACCTTCTTGGCGCCGTATTTCAGCAGGTACTCGACTAGGTTGGAGCCGATAAAGCCCGCGCCGCCCGTTACCAGGAAAGCCGTATTGGTGAGCGGCGTAGTATGGAAAGGAGAATCGTACACGTCAGTTAAGAGTTAGGAGTTAGGAGTTAAGAGTTGAGTCTTATGTAGCTGGAGTTGCTGGTTGTCAACTCTTAACTTATAACTCATAACTCTTAACTCCGCGCTAGCGGTCCGCGTATTGCTTCTGATTGTAATCTTGGTAGGCGCCGCTGGTCACGTTATTCAGCCACTCCTCGTTGGCCAGGTACCAGTCTACGGTCTGGCTCAGGCCCTGCTCGAAGGTGACGCTGGGCTTCCAGCCGAGCTCGTTCATAATCTTAGACGAGTCGATGGCGTAGCGCATGTCGTGGCCCGCGCGGTCGGTGACGAAGGTGATGAGCTGGCGCGAGGTACCGGCTGCCTGACCGGTTTTTTCGTCCACTACATCGCACAGCAGCTCAATGAGTTTGAGGTTCTGCCACTCGTTTACGCCGCCGATGTTGTAGGTGTCGCCCAGCTTGCCTTTATGGAACACGGCGTCGATGGCCGTGGCGTGGTCTTTCACGAAGAGCCAGTCGCGCACGTTCTCGCCTTTGCCGTACACGGGCACCTTCTGGCCGGTGCGCAGGCGGTGAATAGCCAGCGGAATCAGCTTCTCGGGGAAGTGGTTGGGGCCGTAGTTGTTCGAGCAGTTGCTCAGCTTGATGGGTAGGCCGTAGGTGTGGTGCCAGGCCCGCACAAAGTGGTCCGATGCGGCCTTGGACGCCGAGTAGGGCGAGCGCGGGTCGTAGGGCGTTTCCTCCGTAAAGAGCTCAGGGCCAAAGTCGAGCGAGCCGTACACCTCGTCGGTGCTCACGTGGTAGAACGTGTGGCCCTCGTAGCCTTTAGGCTTCCAGAGGTTCTTGGCCGCGTTCAGCAAGTTTACGGTGCCGATGACGTTGGTTTTCACAAACGCCATCGGGTCGGTGATGCTGCGGTCGACGTGGCTTTCGGCTGCGAGGTGAATCACGGCATCCGGCTCCTGGTGGGCAAACAGCTGGTCGACGAACGCCTGGTCGGCAATGTCGCCCTTCACAAACTGGTAGTTCGGCGCGTTCTCGATGTCGCGCAGGTTTTCCAGGTTGCCCGCGTAGGTGAGGGCGTCGAGGTTGATAATCTGATAGTTCGGATACTTGGTAACGAACAGGCGCACCACGTGCGAGCCAATAAAGCCGGCCCCGCCGGTGATAAGAATTTTCATAATTTTAATACGTGTCATGCTGACGAAAGAAGCATCTGCTCCCGTTCGCCGGATTTGGTTTGGTAGTTCAATACTGACGAAGGCCACCGAGATGAGATGCTTCCTTCGTCAGCATGACAGTTATTTACTCAACGCAACTTGCCATTTCCAGGCGCTGGCCAGCGCGTCGCGCAACGAGGTTTCGGTTCTGAAGCCCAGCACCTCGGCGGCCTTGGTGGCGTCGGCGTAGATGGCGGGCACGTCGCCGGGGCGGCGCGGGCCGATGCTGTAATTGAGCTGCTGGCCGCTGGCTTCCTCGAAGGCTTTCACCACTTCCAGCACCGTATTGCCGTGGCCGGTGCCCACGTTGAAGGTTTCGACTACCTCGCTGGCCTTGCGGTCAAGCAGGCGCTGCACGGCTACCACGTGCGCCTTGGCCAAATCTACGACGTGGATGTAGTCGCGCACGTTGGTACCGTCGGGCGTATCGTAGTCGTCACCGAAGATGGTGAGCTTGTCGCGCAGCCCGGCCGCCGTTTGCGTGATGAAGGGCACCAGATTGTTGGGCACGCCCAAGGGAAGCTCGCCAATTTTGGCCGACTCGTGCGCCCCGATGGGGTTGAAATAGCGCAGCAAAATGGTATGCGTCGTGTTATCAGCGGCTTTGGAAGCGTCGTGCACGATGTCTTCGCACATCTGCTTGGTGCGGCCGTAGGGCGAGTTGGCGGGCTTGGTAGGCGTGGCCTCGGTCACGGGCAGCTGGTCGGGCACGCCGTACACGGTGCACGACGACGAGAAGACCAGGTTCTCAACTCCCTCATCCTTCATTACCTGCAGCAGCGTAATGAGCGAACCCACGTTGTTGTGGAAGTAAGCCAGCGGCTTCTGCACCGACTCGCCTACCGCCTTGTAGGCCGCGAAGTGAATGACGCCCTTAATGTCGCCTTCCTGGCGAAAAACCTCGTGCAGCGCCTCAGCATCGCCGCAGTCAATGCGGTGGCACGGCACGTCGCGGCCCAAAATGTCGCGCAAACCGGCTAGCACGGTCGTTTCCGAGTTTACGAAATTGTCAACGATAATCGGCTCGAAGCCTGCCTGAGCCAGCTCCACCACCGCGTGCGAGCCAATATAGCCGGCACCGCCGGTAACGAGAATTTTCATAATCAATGAGTGGATGAGTGAATGAGTAGATGAGTGAAGGAGTTAGATGATTAAGATTCACTCATCCACTCATTCACCCATTCACTCATCAAAAATTACAGGCTCCAGTAGTGCAGGTCGTGCATGGGCTGGGCGCGGTAGAGGCCCTTGATGTCAACCAGCACCGCGTTGTCGGCCGTGATGGACTGGAAGTACGCCTCATCCTTGTCGATATAAGGCTGGTGGCTCACGGCCACAATCACGGCGTCGTAGTCCTGGCGCACCTTTTCGGGGGGCGTGAGGCGGAAGCCGTACTCGTGCAGCAGCTCGTCGGAGCTGGCGTGCGGGTCCACGATGTCCACGTTTACCGAGAAATTCTTGAGCTCCTGAATCACGTCGGCCACCTTCGAGTTGCGGATGTCCTCCACGTTTTCCTTGAAGGTCGCGCCCATCACCAGCACGCGGCTTTTGGCCACGTCCTTGCCGCGCTTTATCATCATCTGCACCGTTTTGCGGGCGATGTATGCCCCCATGTTGTCGTTGGTGGTGCGCCCGCTCAGGATAACCTTGGCGTCGTAGCCCAGCTCTTTGGCCTTGTAGGTCAGGTAATAGGGGTCTACGCCGATGCAGTGGCCGCCCACCAGGCCGGGGCTGAACTTGAGGAAGTTCCATTTGGTGCCGGCCGCCTCCAGCACCTCGTAGGTGTTGATACTCATGCGGTCGAAAATCATCGACAGCTCGTTCATCAGGGCGATGTTCACGTCGCGCTGGGTGTTTTCGATAATCTTGGCGGCCTCGGCCACCCGGATGCTGCTGGCGCGGTGCACGCCGGCATCTACCACCAGCTCATACACCTTGGCGATGGTGTCGAGGCTCTCGGCGTCGCAGCCGCTCACCACCTTCACGATGCGGCGCAGCGTGTGCTCCTTGTCGCCGGGGTTGATGCGCTCGGGTGAATAGCCCACCTTAAAATCGCCGTTGGCAAAGCTCAGGCCCGACAGCCGCTCCATCACCGGAATGCAGTCCTCCTCGGTGCAGCCGGGGTATACGGTGCTCTCAAACACCACGTAGTCACCCTTTTTCAGTACCTTGCCCACCGACGACGACGCGCCGAGCAGCGGCTTGAGGTCGGGCTGGGCGTGCTCATCGATGGGCGTGGGCACGGCCACGATGAAAAAGCGCGCCTCGCGCAGCACGTCGAGCGAGTCGGTAAACGTGATGTCGGTGCCCTCAAAGGCGCTGCTGTCGAGTTCGCCGCTGGGGTCCTGGTGGTTGCGCATCATCGCCACGCGCCCGGCGTTGATGTCGAAGCCGATAACCGAGAGTTGCTTGGCAAATTCGAGGGCGATGGGCAAGCCCACGTAGCCGAGGCCGATAACGGCCAGCTTGGCTTCCTTGCGGAGTAGTTCGTTGTACACGCTTAATTGAATTGAGTAATTATCACTTAAAAGTCAAGGTTTGGCGAAATGGCCATCAGCCGAATAATCCTCCGAATACACCGTATTAGTGGCATGGTCTAGCTCATAGGCGTCGCCAGTAGCCGGGCAGCGGGCAAA
Source organism: uncultured Hymenobacter sp. (assembly GCA_964277755.1). Lineage (GTDB taxonomy): Bacteria > Bacteroidota > Bacteroidia > Cytophagales > Hymenobacteraceae > Hymenobacter. Next base: position 94,115 of record CAXYJY010000049.1, on the reverse strand, counting down.
GCCGCTTTGGTCGAAGCGTAATTTCTCGCCGTGGGCGCTCAGCCAGCCGTGCTGCCGGGCGGGGTTGCCGTACACCAAGGCAAAAGCCGGCACGTCCTTCGTCACCACGCTGCCCGCGCCCACGAAGGCGTAGCGCCCCAGCCGCACCCCGCATACGAGAGTAGCATTAGCCCCAATGCTGACGCCGCGCTCCAGGTAAGTGGGGCGGTAGTGCGCGGCACCCCGGCGCGGCACCGCGCTGCGCGGGTTGCGCACGTTGGTAAATACCACTGAGGGGCCCAGAAACACGTCGTCTTCGCACACCACGCCGCTGTAGAGGCTCACGTTGTTTTGCACTTTCACGTTACGGCCCAGCGTCACGCCATCGGCCACGAACACGTTCTGGCCCAGCGAGCAGTTTTCGCCCAGCACCGCGCCCGCCGCCAAGTGGCAAAAGTGCCAGATGCGGCTACCCGCCCCCACGCGGCAGCCCGCGTCGAGCACGGCGGTAGGGTGGGCGTAGAAAACGGAAACGGCGTCGGCCACGGGTGCGAAGAGAGGTGCGCGGGCGCAAAGGTAACAGGGCGAGCGGGGTTGGGGGCGCAGTAGCCCGCCACTGCCGCGCCCCCGGCGGCGGGCTACTTGCCCGCCGCCGTTGGTTGCATAATTCCTACTTCCCAGCTCTCGTTGGTGAAGACTACTTCCCGGTGCTGCTGCTCGTTGTCGGGGTACTCGTTGCGGCGTGATAGGTAGCCGTAGGCGCGGCCGGGCGCAAGCTCCTCATTGGCAAAGGTATACCGGCCAAACCGCCTGACGTCGTACACGTTATCAGTGCTGCGGGCTTTCATTTCGCGCTGAAAATCGGCTGGTGGGTACCGCAGGTAAAACAGCGTGTATAAATACGGCAGCGGCATGTTGTTCGTAATGCGTACCTGGTCGACCCCCCACAAATGCTCCACTGCCCCAAACGCCTCGTCCAGGCCCGCGTTGAAATCGTTTTTGATGGGGCCATTGGCATAGCCGTAAACGTAGGTGTCCATGGCCCAGCCGCCCTCTATCAGCAGCCAGAGCACGGCTACCGCTCGCACCGCCTGCCGTGGCACGGTGGGGCCGAAGCTGTCGATAGTGCAGGCCGCGCCCCAGGCGGCCAGCACGATGCACGGCAAAAAGAAATGATTAAATCGGTTGACATTCAAATCAAACGAGAAAAATAAAACGAACGAGGCCAAACCCCAGGCTACGAACATGGCCAGCACAATAAAGCCCGGCGACAGCGCCGGCCGGCCCCGCCGCCGGGCCAGCTTCCAGCCCCCGATGAGCACCGCCACCACTGCGAACGGCAGCGTCTGGCTGAGTAGCAGCCGGAAACCCTGGAGCAGGTTGTAAGACGTGCCATCGTTGAAGCTGGCCAGCAGGAAGTTCCAGTTGTTGGTGAAGGTTTGCGACCAACTGGCCGACGACACCTGGCTGGAGCGGGTGACGAGCAGCATGGGCGTCGAGAAAAAGAGCGAATCGGTCCAGGCCAGGTTGTGGCCCAGCACGTAGTTCTCGATAAAAAACAGGAAAAAAGGCGTGCCGACCACCAAAAACAGCGCCCCCGCCAGCAGCCAGCTCCCCAGCCGCGCGCGCCACGGCCGCAAACCCAGCAGCAGCAGCACCAGCACAAAAAAGGCCGGCAGCACCAGCACCGTCGTGCCGTAGGAGTACAGCGCCAGCGCAAACGGCAGCAGGCTCGGAATAATCCAGCGCCGCCGCTGCGTGAGCAGCGCCCGCGACAGCGTGGTGCAGCCCAGCAGCATAAAGCAGGGTGCCAGGTTGCAGTCGAGGCCCCAGCGCGAGAGCATAAAGTGCCAGGGCGCCACCGCCAGCAGCAGCGTGCCCAGCAGCGCCGGGTAGCGCCCCAGCGGGCGCAGGCAGTAAGCCAGCAGCGGCAGCGAAAGTACGCTCAGCGCCAGCATGGCCGCCCGGGCCGAGCCAATGCTCAAGCCAAATACCTTGATGATGGGTACCGTGAGGTAGGCCAGCAGCACGCTCTGGCCGCTGCCCCAGCTCGTGAAGTAAGCCGGCCAGGCATCGCCCCAGCGGTCGAGCCCGGTTTCGGCTAGCGCAAAGGCCTCGTAGGCGCTGGCAGCCTCATCCTGGTTGAAGCCGGGCGGGATGTGGGGGAAGTGCGCTACCCGCACCCACACGCCCAGCCCCAGCGCCACGGCCAGCAGGATACCGTAATAAAGAGAAGATTTCGAAGCGGCGGGGCTACTGGCTGGCATAGTCGAAAAGCAAAAATTAAGCTTCTGCCGCAACTGGGCGCGTGGCCCGCGCCAAGCGGTAGAGACTGCCGAAAGCCAGCACGATGGCCAGGGCAAAGATGCCCGCCACGAAGCGCGAGTTAAAAATCAGCACCTTGTAGTTATGCAGGTCCAGAAAATGCAGCGTAGCCTCCAGGTTGAGGAAATAGCCGATGCACACCAGCGTGAAGGGCCAGTAGTTGCGGCTCAAAAAGGCGTAGCTGGCCAAAAACAGCAGCGAGGCGTGCCAGTAACGCTCGTGCATCTGGGTGTTGAAAAAGGAGAAAAGTAACGGCACCAGGCCGCTGCTCAGCAGCACCAGCGCCAAAGTCGGGCCGGGGTCGGTGGCCCCGCGCAGCCGGCGCACCGCCTCGCGCAGCAGCGGGGCCAGCGCCAGCGCCAGCGAGCCCGCAAACAGCAGCAGACCCCAGTGGTGGTAGCTGAGGCCGGCCACTACCCGCGTGTCGGCCCCCCACGAGTCGGTATAGTCGACTGCTACCCAGTGCCACAGATTAAAGCAGTTCATCGACAGGAAGGGGTTGCGGTTGGCCGCTTCCACGTTGATGGCGATGATGCGCGGCAGGTAGTTTTCCCAGCTGCCCCAGATGAAGGGAGCGAGGATGAGCACCGCCAGCGCGGCACTGGCCAGAACAACCCAGACCAGCCGCGCGGGCCGGCGCCACCACAGCGGCCCCCACAGCAGCAGCAGTGTGGGCAAAAACATGATAGCCTGGGTTTTGGCGGCCAGCGCCAGCCCAAACAGCAGCGCGCTGCCCACGGCCCGCTGCCGCACGGCCAGCAGCACCGCCCCAAAAGAGAACATGCTGTAGATGGCATCAACCTGCTCCCAAATCAGGGTGTCGTACAAATAGCTGATATTGAGCAGCAGCAGCAACGCCAGGCCGAAGCGGCGCGCCCGCTCGGGCACTACCGAGGCCGCCCAGAAAGCCCCCGCAAAATCGAAGACCAGCGTGAAAACCTTCAGCCAGTGGCGGTTGCGCAGAATGGACTCTGCGCTGCCGCACAGCTGGCCGTATAGCCACAAGATATAGTGGTAGAGCGGGTTGTAGTTGTTTTCGTTGACTTGGTACACGTTGCCCAGCCCATTCTCGAAGCCGTAGGTCGACCAGTTGACCCAGCAGCCCACGTCGCCGTCGAAGCCCGCGCGGGGCACCAGCAGCAGCAGCAGGCCAAACAGCAAAAAGACAGCGAGCAGCTGTTGCCGAAAAGAGAAATATATCATAGTTGAAAAGTAGGCGGCGCGCTGCCGCGCCGCCAGCGAGCTAAGCACTTGGGCCAGCAGGCTATGCGGGGCCTGGCTTGCATGAGCTAGCAAAGGTAGGAGTGCACTTTGCTCAGAAAAGCGCCCGCCAACCCGGCGGCTCCTATTTTTACGGGCTATTTGGGGGGCCGCAATCCTGCCATTCCTCCCCCAACGGCGCGTAGTGCTTTCATCTCCCCGGTCCTCTTCGCTGTTTCCTGTTGTTTCTGCGCGCGCCTGCCACTGGCTGGCGGGGGCTTTTTTTTTGGTGCTGGCCTCGGTGTATTACCTGCCGTCGCTGACCTGGCTGCCGCGCGGCATCCACGAGTGGGCGCAGGCCGACCGGCTGGCGCTAGCCATTAGCTTCTACGACAACGGCCTGCACTTTTTTCGACCCCAGACACTCAACCTCAGCGCCTTGGATGGGGTAGTGGGCGTCGAGTTTCCGCTGGTGGCCTGGCTGGTGGCCGTGCTGGCCAAGGTAACGGGGCGCGCCAGCATCGTGCTCTGGTTTCACCTGCTCGACATCGGCACGGCGCTGGCCGGGTATTATTTTTTGTTTCGACTGGTATTTGAGCGCTGCGGCAACTTCGTGGCGGCGCTGCTGCCGGGCGTGTTCCTGGCCACCGCACCGGTTTTTGCCTACTACGCCGGCAACTACCTGCCCGACCCGGTGGGCGCGTCGCTGGTGGTGGTGGCGTCCTACTTTTTGCTGCGCTTTGGGCGGCAGCCTCGCTTTGCCGACCTGCTGTGGGCGCTGCTGCTCTACACCCTGGCTACGCTCATCAAAACCTCGGCCGGCACCTACCAGGTGGCCGCCATTGGACTGGTGCTGCTGTGGTCGTACCTGCGCGCCGACCTGCTGGGGCTCGGGCAGAAGCTAACCTTGCTGGCGCTGAGCGCCCTGAGCCTGGGCGTGGTAGTGGCCTACGCCCGCTACAATACTTACCTCAACGAGGCGTACCACTCGTATATTTTTCTGGCTCAGGCCCGTCCTTTCAGCACGCCGCAGGAATATGAGGACGTGATGCGCCGCATCCGGGAGCTGTGGTGGCCCGAATATTTTACCGACGCGCACTACCTGCTGCTTAAGGGCAGCGCGGTGGTGTGCGGGCTGTTTGCCTGGCGCATTGTACGCACCGAGTGGCTGTGGGCCAGCTTGCTGGCGCTGGCGGCGGTGGGCGGCTACGTCTTTTTCCAGCTGATGGGGCTGCAATTCTACGAGCACGACTACTACGTGCTGGCGCCCTACTACCCCGGCCTCGCGCTGCTGGTGGCGCTGGCCGCCGTGCAGGTAGCCGGCTGGCGCGGCTGGCCGGGCCGCGAGTGGGCCGGGCGCGGGCGCACCGTGCTGCTGGCTGGCCAGTATGCGCTGGCCACTGGGCTCGTTATCAGCCTAGTAGTGCCGGGGCTGGCGCACTACCGCGCCCGCACCGCCGATACCTACCGGAGTTTTAGCGACTACTACCGCTACCGCTGGATGGAGGGCGGTGCGGCGGCCCTGGCCGCCGCGCAAGTGCCCGCCAGCGCCACGCTGCTGGTGCTGAATGAGGGTGCCCCCAACCTGGCCCTGGTGTATTTCGACCGCCGGGGCATTACCTGGAATCCCGACCTGACGAAGGTGACGCCGGCCGAAATAACCGACTACATGCGCCGCAACGGGCTCGATTACCTGCTGCTTGAGCTCCCCGTGTTCGAAAAGCTACCGGCCTTGCCCGGGCAGTTTCGGGAGCTGCTGCGCACGCCCTGCTTTGTGCTGCTGGCCCCGGCCAGCCGCTAGATTGGGGCCGGTGGGCGGCGTGGGCCTATCTTCGCAGCCGATTATTGCTTTAAATATTTTCTTTGTTTCTTCCATGAAGCGACTTTTACCTATGTTGCCGCTGGCCTTGCTGCTGAGCTGCGGCGGCGACAAATCGGCCGACGATAAGGACGTGCTGATGAAGTGTGATTTTGATTCGCTCAGCGGCTGGCTGCCCGACCGCAATGCCCTCACCCGTGACAAGGCGCACTCGGGCGCGTACAGCATTAAGGTAGAGCAGGGACGCGATTTCTCCCTCAACTACCTCATGCAGCTGGGCCAGCTCAGCACGAGCCGCATCCGGGGCGTGCGCTTCGATGGCTGGGTTTTTCTGACCGATAAAAACTCGACGGCCAATATCGCCTTCGTAAGTAAGGAAAGCGTTGATGGCAAAGACCTCAACACTACCTACCTGGGCTACGACAGCGTGAAGGAATACGGCAAGTGGGTGGCCGTAAGCAAGGAAATCATCTTTCCGCCCAACGCCAACTTCAACTCGGCCCTCCTGATTTATCTGTGGCGCGGCGGGGCTACTACCCCCGCTTACCTCGACGACGTGCAGCTGACGGCCATTCGGTAGCCGCTGCCCGCCGCTGCAACCCCTGGCCCGGAGCCCGTGCGTAAAGCCGGCTCCGGGCTTTTGGTTGGCACTCAGGCCCAAGGGCAAGCTGCCTCAAAGCGCCCTATCTGCCCAGCAGCCCGTACTTCGCGATGCAATAGATGGCCCGAAAGCCGTCGCGCCAGCCTATCTTCTTGCCTTCGGCGTAGGTGCGGCCGTAGTAGCTGATGCCCACTTCGTAGATGCGGACGCCGGGCACGCGGGCCACCTTGGCCGTGACCTCGGGCTCGAAGCCGAAGCGCTTTTCACGCAGGTCCAGGCCCTGAATGAGGTCGCGCCGAAACAGCTTGTAGCACGTTTCCATGTCGGTCAGGTTCAGGTCGGTCACCATGTTCGACAGGAAGGTGAGCACCGCGTTGCCGATGCTGTGCCAGAAAAACAGGATGCGGTGCGGCTGCCCGCCCATAAAGCGCGAACCGTACACGACATCGGCAAAGCCCTTGAGCACGGGCTTGAAAAGCTGGTTGTACTCTTCGGGGTCGTACTCCAGGTCGGCGTCTTGCACAATGACGTAGTCGCCGGTAGCCGCCCGGATGCCCGTGTGCAGGGCCGCGCCCTTGCCTTGGTTGGTGGCGTGCTGGTAGAGGCGCAGGTCTAGCGTGGGGTAGCGGCGAGCGTAGGCCCGGATAACGGCGGCCGAGTCATCAGTCGAGCAGTCGTCAATCAGAATTATCTCTTTATCAATGCCTTGCACCAGGCGCAGCTCCCGCAGCAACTCCAGCACCTGCTCGATGGTGCGCGCCTCGTTGTAGACGGGAATGATGACGGAAAGCTTGTCGAATTTTACCAAAGCAAGCGCGGCGCGGAAAAGAGAAGCAAAGCCCGAAAAGGCGGCCAGCCACCGCGACCGACGCCAAAGCTAGAATGCCGCCCGCACAAACCCACCGCGCGGGCCCCTACAAGCTGCCCGTGCGCCCGCCATCCACCGGCAGGCTGGTGCCCGTGACGTAGCCCGCCGCCGGCGAAGCCAGGAAGGCTACCGCCGCCGCTACCTCGCGGGCCTGCCCAAAGCGGTGGGCCGGAATCTGCCTGAGCATGGCAGCCTCGACCTGCTCGCGCGGCTGGCCGGTGTCGGCTACCTTGCTTTCTATCAGCGACTCGTGGCGCTGCGTGACGGTAGCGCCTGGCAGCACGTTGTTGACCGTGATACCCTGGCCGGCCACCTCGTTGGCCAGCGTCTTGGCCCAGCTCGCCACCGCGCCCCTTATGGTGTTGCTCACGCCCAGGCCGGGCAGCGGCATTTTTACGGAAGTGCTGATAATGTTGATGATGCGCCCGTAGCCGGCCGCCGCCATGCCCGGCACCAGCGCCTGCGCCAGCAGCTGGTTGCAGATGACGTGCTGCGCAAAGGCGCGCTCAAAATCGGCGGGCGTGGCCGCCAGCAGCGGCCCGGCGGGCGGCCCGCCCGTGTTGTTGACCAGTAGCTGAAAGCCGGCCGGATGCGCCGCCAGGTGGCCGGCCACTACCGCCGCCACTTGCGCGGGCTGGCTGAAATCAGCCACCAAATAGCTGTGGGCCTGGCCAGCGGGCGTGGGCAGGGCGGCGGCTACTTCGCGCAGCGCGGCCTCGCGGCGGGCGATGAGCGTGACGGTAGCGCCGGCCTCGGCCAGCGCCTCGGCCACGGCCCGGCCGATGCCCTGAGTGCTGCCGCCCACGAGGGCGTGGTAGGGGAGATGCATAAGGTGAAGGGCTGGACGGTTGAATAGTTAAATAGGTACGCCAAGCGTTGCGCAAGGCTACCTTTCCGCAAGCAAGAACGTAACAAAAGCAGGTACGGGCTTGCTTCGGAAAAGGCTCTTCCATTGCTTTCGCCTGCGGCTATAGCCGCCCATTCAACACTCCACCCGTTCAACCGTCCAGCCATTCAAAGATGATTTCCCGTCCCTTCAATTTTCAGAATTGGGTAGCCGAGCACCGGCACCTGCTCAAGCCGCCGGTGGGCAACCAACAGGTTTTCAAGGATAACAAAGACTTTATCGTGATGGTAGTGGGCGGCCCCAACGCCCGTAAAGACTACCACGTGGACGAAGGCGAGGAGCTATTCTGGCAGCTCGAAGGCGAAATGACCGTCAAGATTATCGAAGACGGGCAGCCAGTGGACATCGTCATCGGCCCCGGCGATATGTTCCTATTGCCGCCCGGCGTGCCGCACTCGCCGCGCCGCCCGGCGGGCACGGTGGGGCTGGTGCTGGAGCGCTACCGCACGCCCGGCGAGCTCGATGGCTTTCAGTGGTACTGCGAAAACTGCGGCCACAAGCTGCACGAGGAGTTTGCCGAAATCACGGACATCGTGGCCCAACTGCCGCCCATCATGGACCGCTTTTGGGCCAACGACGACCTGCGCACGTGTAAGGTGTGCGGCACTTACATGGAGGCTCCGGCCAAGCCGGCGGCCTAGTCGGCCCCGGCAAGCGGGGCGGGTGGCGTTATTTTGCGGCCGTGGAGTACTATTCTTCGGGCCGTCTTTCGCAGCATCTGCTTTGGCTGGCCTCGCTGGCCGGGGTGGTGGGGCTGCTAGCCAGCCGGGCGCTGATAGCGCTCAGCCCCGTGGCCGGGGTGCTGGCCGTGCTGGCTAACCCTAATCTGCGCCGCGACATCGGGCTGTATTGCCGCAACGGCGCGGCTCTGCGCGCGGCGGCGATGATAGTCTTTCTGTTGCTTAGTGGCCTCTACACCAGCGAGTGGCTGGTGTGGCGGCACGAGCTATTCCGGAGCCTGGTATGGCTGGGCGTGCCGCTGACCTTCGCGGCTGCGGTGCCCTTGAGCGGGCGGCAGCGGCGCGCGGTGGGCGCGTTTTACGTGCTGAGCACGGCCGCCGTGGGGCTCGCTACCGTCGTCAAATACTGGCTCGACCCGGCCAGCGGCAACGCGGCCATCCACATCGGGCAAAACGTGCAGGCCGTGACGGGCGTTTTCCACATTTTCTTCGGTGTGATGCTGGCTATAGCCGCTTTTTGGGGCGGGGTGCTGGCCGGTGAAAAAAAGATAAGCCAGTTGCTGCGTTGGGCACTGGGGGCGGCGGCGGTAGTGGCAGCCATTGCCCTGCACGTGCTGGCCTACCGCACGGGGCTGCTGGTGCTCTACGGGGGGCTGCTGGGGTGCGCGGGCAGGCTGCTGCTGCTCCGCAACCTGGGCCTGGGCCTAGCCCTACTGCTGCTGCTGGGGCTGGGCCCGTGGCTAGCCTACAGCCAGCTCGAATCGGTACGGGTGCGCGTAAACGCCACGCTCTACGACGTGCAGCAATATGAATACGACCAGGATATCAATAATTTTTCGCTGGCTCGCCGCCTCACGGCGGCCCAAACGGCCTTGGTCGCCATCAAGGAGCACTGGCTGCTGGGCGTGGGCCCGGCCGACACCCACGCCGCCATGCGCGAGCAGTATAGCTGGCGCGACTACGGCCTGAAGCGCGCCAACCAAGCCGACGTGCACAGCCAGTACCTCGAAACCCTGCTGGGCGGCGGGGTAGTGGGGCTGGCACTGTGGCTGGCCGTTGTGTTCTGGCCGCTCACCCAGGCCTGGGCCCGGCGCGATGCCTACCTCTGCCTGTTTATTTTGTTGCAAGCCATTGCCATGCTCGTTACCGATGTGCTGAGCTTGCAAGTCGGGCTCAACCTGTTCGTCTTCGGCTACGGCTTTCTGGCAGTGGCCGGCGAGCGGCGGCAGCAAGACGCCGCTACTTCGGCTGTTTCGGATACTGCGCCTTCTTCTTTTTAGCGTCGGGCTTGGGCACCGCGCCCGCCTGGGCAAACTGCTGTTGCAACTGCGCGGGCGTGAGCTCGGTGAAGTCGCGCGCTGCGGCCAGCGGGGCCTGAAACTCGGTTCTGGCCAGCGTGCTCGTGATGGCCACGCAGCGCATCCCGGCCCGGTAGGCCGCCTGCTCGCCTAGCACGGCATCCTCAAAAACCAGGCAGTGCGCGGGCTTGATGGCCAGCTTGTCGGCCACGGCGGCGTAGGTTTCGGGGTGGGGCTTGCCGGCATCTACATCGTCGGCACCTACGACTATATCGAAGAAAGGGCGCAGGTCGAGGTAGTCGAGCACGTAGCTCAGCGTGTCGTTGGCCGAGCCAGTGCCGAGGCCGATTTTGAGGCCGGCGGCGCGGGCGGCTTTCAGAAAATCGACCAGGCCAGCCGTGGGCCGGCGCTCGGCGCGATACAGCGTGCGGTAGAGAAACTCGCGCTGGTCGGCGTATTTTTTTAACTCTTTTTGCGAAGCGGGCTCTTCCAGCACCTGTTTGAGGATGTCGGTGGCGGGCATCCCGTTCAGGCGGCGCAATAGCTGGTAGGCGTCGGCCTCCACGCCGAGGTCTTCGAAGAGCAGTTGAAAGGCACGGGCTTGCATGAGGGTATTATCCAGGATAACGCCGTCAAGGTCAAAAACGAGGGCTTGTAAATCGGGCATGTATAATACTAACGTAATTCGGTCCCAAGTCGCCGGAAACCAGCGGCGGTATCTTTGCGGCATGTTTCCTTCCGGCTTTTGCATGAAAAAGATACTATTGCTGCTAGCGCTGGCCTTGCCCGCCGTGGCCCAGAAAAAAGGCCCCGCCCTCAAGCGCCCCAAGCTGGTAGTCGGCATTGTGGTCGACCAGATGCGCTACGACTACCTCTATCGCTACTGGGATAAGTTCGGCAGCGGCGGCTTCCGACGCTTGTTGGGCGAGGGCTTTAGCTACGAAAGCTGCCACTACAACTACGTGCCCACCTACACTGGCCCCGGCCACGCCAGCGTGTACACGGGCACCACGCCCGCCCACCACGGCATCGTGGGCAACAACTGGTACGAGCGCGAAACTGGCAAGGGTACTTATGTCACCGACGACAAAACCGTGCAGCCGGTGGGCGGCTCGGTGGCGGCCGGGCAGATGTCGCCCGCGCACCTGCTCACCACTACCATCACCGACGAGCTGCGCCTGGCCACCAACTTTCAAAGCAAGGTCATCGGCCTCAGCATGAAGGACCGCGGCAGCATCCTGCCCGCCGGCCACGCCGCCAACGCCGCCTACTGGTACGATGGCACCAACGGCGCGTTTATCAGCAGTACGTTCTACACCAAGGCGTTGCCTGATTGGGTGATGAAGTTCAATGCCGCCGGCCACGCCGCCGAATACCTGAGCAAGCCCTGGACTACCCTGCTGCCCATCGCCGACTACACCGAGAGCACGCCCGACGACGTGGCCTGGGAAGCGGCCTTCAAGGGCGAGGACAAGCCCGTTTTTCCGCACGACCTGCCGCGCCTGAGCGGGGCCGCGCCTGCGCCGGTAGCCGCCACTATGCGCGCCGCCGGCGAAACGCCGCCCAAGGCCACGCCCCAAAACCTCGACCTCGTGCGCTCCACGCCCTTCGGCAACTCGCTCACCGCCGATTTTGCCCTCGAAGCCTTGCGCGCCGAGCAGCTGGGCCAGGGTGCGCAAACTGATTTTCTGGCCGTTAGCTTCAGTAGCACCGACTACGTGGGCCACCAGTTTGGCACCACCGCCATCGAAACCGAGGATACCTACCTGCGCCTCGACCGCGACCTGGCCCGCCTGCTCGACGCGCTCGACAAGCAGGTAGGCAAGGGCCAGGCGCTCGTATTCCTCACCGCCGACCACGCCGCCGACCAGGCCGCCGGCTTCCTGCAAGCCCACCGGCTGCCGGGCGGCGGCGTGGGCCCGGCCATCGTGAAGGACAGCTTGCAGCGGGCGCTGGTGCGCCTGCACGGCCCCGGCCAGTGGCTGCTAAGCTACGAAAACCAGCAGGCCTACCTCAACCACGCGCTCATTACCCAAAAGAAGCTGAGCCTGGCCGCCGTGCAGGAAGAAGCGGCCGACATCCTGCGCGCCCAGCCGCACATTACGGAGGCCATCACGGCCCACGACCTGCTGCACGGCAGCTGGAACGAGGGCTTGGGCTACTACCAGCAGAATGGCTTTTATGCCAGCCGCTCGGGCGACGTGCTGGCCGTGCTGGCTCCCGGCTGGCTCGAAGCCTACGGCTACCCCGTGGTGAAAGGTACTACCCACGGTGCCTCCTGGGCCTACGACACGCACGTGCCGCTGCTGTTCTGGGGCTGGGGCGTGCGCCACGGCGAGTCGGCGCAGGACGTGAAAATCGTGGACATTGCGCCCACCATTGCCCGCTACCTGCACATCCAGGAGCCCAGCGGCTGCACCGGCCGCCCGCTGACGGAGGTAATGAAATAAGCGTAGCGCAAGCGCAAGCTTGCGCTACGCCTCAGCTTTTTGCGGCTTGCCGCTGCATCCGTAGTTACTTTGTCGCGTAATTGCGCGCCCATTCAGCAATTTTCCAAAAAATCACCTTCTTACCCCCTCCTCTCGACGTGGCCCATTTTAACCCCTGGCACGATGTATCGGCTGGCGACAACCTGCCGCAGACCGTAACCGGCGTCATCGAAATTCCGAAAAACAGCAAGGGCAAGTTTGAACTCGACAAAGACAGCGGCCTACTCAAGCTCGACCGCGTGCTGTTCTCGGCCGTGCACTACCCGGCCGCCTACGGCTTCATTCCGCGCACCTACTGCGACGACAAAGACCCGCTCGACATCTTGGTGCTGTGCTCGGTCGACATCCCGCACATGTGCGTGGTCGAGGCCAAAGTAATCGGCGTGATGCAGATGCTCGACCAAGACGAGGAAGACGATAAAATCATTGCCGTGGCCGCCCACGACGTGAGCGTGAACCATTACAACGAGCTCGACGACCTGCCGCCCTATATGATGCGCGAAATGCAGCGCTTCTTCGAGGACTACAAAGCTTTAGAAAACAAGCAGGTAGTAGTGAAGCAGTTCCTGGGCCGCGAAGATGCCTACCGCATCATCGACGAGAGCGTGAAGCTCTACGACGCCACCTTCGGCACCGAGTACAAGTCGGCCTAAGCCGGCGCGCTGGCCAGCCAGCAAACGTCAGGCCGCGCGGGAGCGCGGCCTGACGTTTTTTTGTGCCCCCGGCCGGGTGCGGCAGTCGCGCGAACTTTGTAGCTCGCGCCCGCGGGCGGGCCTTTTTTTGCCCGCGTTTTATCGTTTTATGCCCGCCCACCGCCCGCTACCCCTGCGCCTGCTCGATGCCCTGCTCTATAGCAGCACTTGGCTGGCGGCGGCGGCGGCGGCCCAAACGGCGGGCGTGCTGCGCCTGCTGCCGGGTGGCTTCGGGCCGGCCGGGTGGCAGGCGGTGGCGCTGGTGTTTGCCGCCACGCTACTTTGCTACAACCTCGACGCGGCACTGCCTTTCAAGCACCAGCAGCCGGCCGGCACCTCGGGCCGCAAAGCCTGGCAGCACCGGCACCGCTGGCTGCTGGCCGGGCTGGCGGGCGCGGCGGCGCTGGGCGGCGGGGTGCTGCTGCTGCTGGGCGGCTGGCTGCACTACCTGCCGCTGCTGCTGCCGCTGGCAGCCGTGGCGCTGGGCTACTCGCTGCCGCTGCTGCCTTGGCGCGGGCGCTGGCGGGCCGTGCGCGAGGTGCCGCTGCTCAAGGTTTTTCTCATCGGGGGGGTGTGGGCGGCCGTGACGGTGAGCTTGCCCGCGCTGGCGCTGCACCGGCCGCTGGCTTCGCTGGCGGGGCTGCTGGCGCAGCGGTTTTGCCTGGTGTCGGCGCTGGCCATTGTGTTTGATATTCGGGATTTTAGCCGCGACCGCCTCACCAATCTGCGCACCATGCCGGTGGTGCTGGGCTTACGCGGGGCCAAAACGGTAGCGCTGGTACTGCTGAGTATCTCGGTGGCCATCGGGCTGGGGCGCGGCGCGCCGCCGCTGGTAGTGCTGCTGCCGGCCGCCTTTGCCGCCTGGGTTATCGCCGTGGCCCGCGACACGCGCGGCGACTACTTCTTCGCCCTCGTGGCCGATGGCGCGCTGCTGGTGCAGGCGGCCGTGTCGCTGCTAGCGTAAGCAGTTACTATACTTGGCTTTAAGCTAGTAAGCTGCTATTCATAGCCTCGGTTGTCCTTAAAAGCTTTGTTGTATTCCAACTGCTTTTTGTAAGCTTTTGCCTTGGCGTCCTGCGTTTTCAACTGCTGCACTTTGCGGCGCTCTTTGCCCTCGCGTGACCATTTACTATAAATCCAGTCGGCGGGCGTGTTGCCAAACGGGGCGGGCGGCGGCGGGGTCGAGTCTACCGCGAACAGCGGCTTGGGTGGTGGCGGCCGGCGGGCCCCGTGGGCCACGGGCGGCGCGGGCCGCCTCAGGTTGCGCAGGGCGCGGTTGATGCTGCTGCGGTCGGCGCGGTCGGCCGTCACCTGCACTTCGCTTAGGCGCACCGAGTCGCGCACTAGGCGCACCTGCACCACCAGCTGCGCCAGGGTGGTGCCGCGCAGCGGCAGCCGCTGCGGCCGGTAGCCCAGCGCCTGAAAAAGCAAGGTGTCGGTAGCGTAGGCCGGAATCAGAAAATCGCCTTCGGCATTGGCCACCACGCCGCGCGGCGTATGCAGGCGGCGCACGGCGGTGCCCGGCAGCGGCTGCCCGGTATGAGCGTCGCTCACGGTGCCGCTCACCCGCAGCTGCGGCGCGGGCGGGCTGGCCTGCGCGCGGGCCGGGCGCGAGCTGGCCAGTAGCACCCCGAGTAGCAATAGATTAGCAACCGTTTGCCAATGCCACTGGCCGCGGGGCCGCCGGTTTCGGGCTGGTACCAAGTATTCAAAAACCTTCATTTACAGCCAAAATACAAAGAAAAAGCTACCATTCCCGGCCTGCGTATGGCCCTTGGCGCAAGCTGCCGGGCGGTGCGGTGGCTACCCAGAGAGCCCCGCGCCCGGCCGATAGTTGCGTCGGGCTTATCAGCTCGCCACTTCGTGGCAAGGAGGACGGGTGGCGAAATTTTTAGCGCGGGTTTCCCGTTGCTTCGGCTGCGCCCGAACCCGCAGGCGCAACTCGCCCGTAAGCAGTAGGTGTACACCGCCGATAGCCTTGCGGCCCACTGGATTAGCTTTCTGAAATCTTAGCCTACTACTCGTATGAGCCTGTTTTCTCGTTTGCGCCGCTGGGTGCCTGGTTGTGGCCTTTTGTTGGGTTTGTGGGGTGGGGCCGCCAGCGCGCAGGCCCAAACGACCCCGCCGCCCGCACCCCGCCAGATAGCCCTCGACAGCGTGAGCGTGGCCCCGGCGGCGGTGGATATTTCGGGCTGGCTGCTGCTCGATAAGGACATTCAGCTAGAGCTGGGCGGGGCCGTACAAAACCTCTACAATTTCAAGTTTGCCAAGGCCGACAAGCAGTTTTACTCGCTGCGGCGGCGCTACCCGCAGCACCCGATGGCCTACTTCCTGCTAGGCCTCAGCACGTGGTGGAAAATGGTGCCCACCAACGTCAGCGATACCCGCTACGACAAGGCCTTTCTGGCCTACGTGGACACCGCGCAGACGAAAGCCGAAGCTTTATACAAGGCGGATAATAAGAACTACGAAGCCTGCTTTTTCCTGGCCGCGGCCTACGGCTTTGAGGCGCGGCTACACTCGGAGCGGCACAACTGGCGGCGCGCCACCACGGCCAGCCGCAAGGCACTCATCTACCTCGAAAAGAGCCGCGAAGCCAACGACCTCAGCCCCGAGTTTCTGTTTGGCGAAGGCCTCTTCAACTACTACGCCGTGTGGATAGGGCAGGAGTACCCGTGGCTGCGGCCGGTGCTGTTTTTCTTTCCGAAGGGCAACCGCGAGCGCGGCTTGGCCCAGCTGCGCCAAACCAGCCAGAGCGCCTTTTACACCGGCCCCGAGGCGAAGTTTTTCCTGGTTAATATCCTCAACAGCACCCGCGAAAACCAGCCCGAAGAGGCATACAAAGTAGCCCAGCAGCTGGCCCGGCAGTACCCCGACAACCCACGCTTTCAGCTCGACTACGCCAAGCTGGGCTTCCAGACGGGCAAGTTTGGCGAAAGCGAAACGGCCTGCCGCAGCATCTTGCAGAAGTATGCCACCGGGCTGGTGGGCTACGAGGCCTACACCGGCCGGGCGGCGGCCCACATCATGGGCTACCTTATGCAGTTCAAATACAAGGACGTAGCCCAGGCCAAAGACTACTACCAGCGCTGCATCGTGTACTCCGAGCAGTCGGGCATGGCCAAAAAGAGCTACTACATTTTTGCCCAGGCCGGCCTGGCCCGCCTCGCCGCGCAAGACCAAGACCTACCCACTGCCCGCCGCTACTACCGCGCCGTGGTGGAAGATGGCGACGACGGCCAAGAGGTGTACCGGGAGGCCCGCAAGTGGCTGCGCACCCACCCGCAGTAGCGTGGGCTACAGTGCTACGCCTACCTTGAAGCCGGCCGGAAAATACAGACCCTGGTGCGCGTAGTCCGAGGGCCCGCTGCGAAACTGGCTTTCGCCGAAGCTCGACCAGGTGTGGCTTTTGCGCAGCCCCAGGCCCGCATACACGTCTACCAGCACCCGCTTGGCGAGGGCAAACTGGTAGCCCGCCTGCCCGGCCGCCCCGTAGCGCAGCACGGTTTCGCGGTATTGCACCGGCTGCCCCAGCACCAGGTAGGGCAGGCCGTTGGGGCCGGTTTCCTCATGCCATTTTCGGCTGAAATTCAGCCGGAAAAATTGTACCTGTGGCCCGTAGCCCAGGTAGAAGCCCAGCGACTGTGCTGGCTCGCCCGCCGCTTTAGCGCCCAAGTAAAAGCGGTGCTGCCCGAGCAGGCCGCCGCCGCGCACGGTGCGGTCGCGGTTGATGTCGGCCGGGTCGAAGGGTACGTCGGGCCGGCCGGCCCCGCCCCAGTACAGCTGCGCCCCCAGCGTGAAGGTCTGGCCCGGGTGCCCGGCGCGCGGGCGCTCAGCTTCCAGCCACAAGCCGCTCATTACCAAGTGCTGCGGCGTGAGCTTGAGCACCCCGCCCGCCCCCGGGGCCGGGGCCTGGGCTGCGGCGCGCAGCCCCAGCAGTGCCAGGCCCAGGGCCCCGGCCACGCGAGCCGGGGCGGGGTAGCAACGGAAATGAGCCATTTTAAGGGACGATGGGCAGCACGCTCACTTGCTGCAAGGCCGCGCTGCCGATTTGGTATTGGTAGAGGCCGCCCGGCCCCACGGCCAGCAGGTAGTTGCCGTTGGGGATGACGTCGGTGAGGCTGGTGGCGAACTTCTGAACCTGCGTCAGGGCCGGGGCCTGGCTGGTGTCGAATACCTTCAGGCCGTCGTCGCACACGTAGAGGCGGCTGCTTTCGGCCCCCAGGCCCTGCGGGCTCAGCATGGGGTAGGAGCGGGCCAGGCGTGGCTGGCTTAGTGTATTCAGGTCGATGACCTCCAGCACGTTGGCTCCGCCGCCGCAGGCGCGGCCCGAGCGCAGCGTCACGTAGGCGTAGCGGCCATCTACCACCACGGGGTCGCAGCTCACGAGGTGCTGGTAGAAGCTCACCTGCACCGGGGCCGTGGGCGTGGCCACGTCGAAGATGTACATGCCGCGCTGCGTGCCCAGAAAGAGGTGGTGGCCGGTCGGGAAAATCGTTTCGATGCCCGGTACCAACTGCACTCGCCTACCAGGCGTGGGCGCGGCCGGGTTTTGCAAGTCAAACAAGCGCAGGCTTTCGTCATCCACGGTGTAGAGCGTCGGGCCCAGAATAGCGAAGCGGGCCATCGAGCCGCCCTTGCCGGCGCCGCCCGCCGCCCCGGGGCTCGGGGCCGAAGCCGTGCTCGTAGCGAACCCGCTATTGAAAAGGACAAAGCCGCCGCGCGGCATGGTGTAGGTGACGCGCACCGGCACGGCCTCGCCGGGTGCGAGCGTGCGCCAGCCCACTACCACCGCGCTGCTGGGACGGTTGGCGGGCTGGTAGGCCTCTTCGAGCGGGCCAGCCACGGGCATGGGCAGCTCGCGGAAGGCATCGCGCACGCGGCCGGTGGGCTGCGCGTGGGCCGGGTCGCTGATGTCGAGCGTCACCAGGTCGGGGCCGTTGTCGGCGTAAAGCAAATTGCCGCGCACGGCCAAATCCACGTTGCCGGGAATACGCAGAAAGCTCACCGGCCGCGGCTGGGCCGGGTTGGTGTTGTCAATCACGTGGATGCCCTCAAATTTCTCATTAACAAAAACATATGCGCCACGCAGGTAAATTTTGCCGGGGTGGTGCATGGTCTGGGGCGGCAGGGCGGCCACCGAGCTTTCGAGTGCGGCGCGCGTCATCAGCACGGGGCGGTAGGTGGCGTACTGCAAGTACGAGTACTCGGGCGCGGCCTCTTCCTGCTGCGAGCAGGAAAACAGCAGGAGCAGCCCCAGCAGCAGCGACGCGCCAGGCAGGCGGGCAAACAATCGGTTCATGCTGGAAACAGGCTAAAAGTGAGAAAAATAGCGAAGCCGCGCCGGGCGCGGCTCCTTGCGAGAGGGAGCCCGCCCGGCGCGGGCAGGGTTGCACGAGAAGAAGAATATTTTGCTATATAACAGAGTTAGCAGGACGGTAGCCTGCGTCGCGCCCGGTAGTTGCCGTCAGCTATGCCGGCCCTTCCAGCGCCCGCAGTGCCGGCCCGATGTGCACTGCCAGGTCGCCGGCCACCAGGCCCGCTTCGCCCGTTTCGGCGGCGGCCAGGTCGCCGGCGTGGCCGTGGGCCAGCACGGCCAGGCGGGCGGCCAGCAAAGCGTCGAGGCGTTGGTCGGCGCGCAGCGCCAGCAGCAGGCCAGTGAGCACGTCACCACTACCGCCGGTGCCCATGCCGGGGTTGCCGGTGCCGTTGAAATACACCTGCCCGTCGGGCGCGGCGGTGGCCGTGTAGGCCCCTTTCAGCACCACGATGCAGCGGTGCTTCTGGGCGAATTCGCGTAGCAAATTCAGGCGGTGGTAGTCGTCGCTGGTTTTCTCGGTGAGGCGCGCAAACTCGCCCAGGTGCGGCGTGAGCACCGTGTTTTCGGGCAATAATTCCAGCAATTCGCGGTGCGCGCCGAGCAGGTTCAGCGCGTCGGCATCGAGTACGAGTGGCACCTTGGCTTCGCGCAGCAATTGCTCCAGTACGGCGCGGCTGGCCTCGTGCTGGCCCAGGCCGGGGCCAATGGCCATGGCTTGGTAGGGCGTCAGGTCGGGCAGCTCGCTGAGGAAGTCCGGCTCTTTATCGGCCAGGCACATGGCCTCGGGGCGGGTGGTTTGCAGGATGTCGTAGCCGCAGCCGGGCACGGCCACCGTCAGCAGGCCCACGCCGCCGCGTAGGCAGGCCCCGGCGCTGAGCACGGCCGCGCCCACCTTGCCCCGGCTGCCGGCCAGCAGCAGGGCGTGGCCGAAGGTGTTTTTGTAAGCAAACTTGTTGCGCCGGGGTAGCTGAATTTCGGGCTGCCCGGCGGGCGCGGACGGCCAATCGGCGGCGGGCGGCGCGGTGGGTAGGGCGGTGTAGTGCCAGGGCGTATCGGCCTGCTCGATAAAGCTTCGGCTCAGGCTGATATCCTCCACGTGCCACTCGCCCACATACTCGGCGTTTTGCGGTAGCAAAAAAGCCAGCTTGGGCGGCCCGAAGCTGATAGTGTAAGTAGCGCGCACCACGGGCGCAGCGGGGTCGGGCTGGGGCGCGTCGGGCAGCAGGCCGCTGGGCAGGTCGATGGCCACCACGCGCACCCGGCTAGTGTTGAGGTGCGCCACCACGGCGGCGGCCGCGCCCGCCAGCGGGCGCGTGAGGCCGGTGCCAAACAGGGCATCCACGACCAGCGTATCGGGCCGCAGGTTGGGCAGGCTGTCCAGGCCAAGCTCCTGGATGGGAATGACTTTGGGCAGCACGTGGTGGTTGTACTGGTAGTCGTCGGAGTATCTGCCGGCGGGTAGCAAGCCCAGGCGCACGGGGTATCCGGCATTGTAGAGCATGCGGGCCAGGGCCAGGCCGTCGCCGCCGTTGTTGCCGGGGCCGCAGAGCAGCAGCACGTCGGGGGCATCGGAGAGGTCGAAACGGGTTAAAAACCATTCGGCTACGGCCGTGGCGGCCCGCTCCATGAGGGCGGTGGAGGTAGTGCGCTGCTCCTGAATGGTGGCCTGGTCGAGTTGGCGGATTTGGGCGGCGGAGAGGAGTTTCATGCGGTAGGATAAGCTTGAGCTTGCCACGCGGGGCACAAGTAGTAAGCAGGTAATATAGCGGCAGGTTGTAACATTGCGGATACCTTGCGTTCAACGGGCTAATCGATAGCCTACTAGCCGCTATGAAAAAACTCGCCCTCGCCGCCCTGGTACTAGCCGGTACCTCAGCCCACGCCCAAAAGGCCGCTGCGCCCTACTCCTTTGCCGACGACATCGCGGCGACGCTGCGCGCCCAGCCCGACCAAAACCAGCAGGTAGCCTGGCAGTACTCCCGCATCGGGCGCTACCAGGCCGCGCTGGAGGCCCACAACAAAGGCCCGTTGCCCGCGCCGCGCTCGCTGCCCCGCGCCGACAGCCTGGCCTTCGCCGCCTACCGCCCCACCGATGCCCAGGCCTATATCCTGAAGCGGGCGCAGCGCGAGCGCATTATCATCATCAACGAGGCGCACCACGTGCCGCGCCACCGCGCCTTCACGGCCGCGCTGCTACCGGGGCTGGCGGCCCAGGGCTACCGCTACTTCGCCGTGGAAGACCTGCTCGAAGACGACTCGCTGAACTGGGCCACCCGCCGCTATCCCGTGCAAGCCACCGGCAGCCTCGTGGGCGAGCCCAACATGGCCAACCTGCTGCGCACCGCCCAGAAAGCGGGCTACCAACTGCGCAGCTACAACTATGGCTTTAGCCGCGAGGGCGACTGGCCGGCGCGCCAGAAAGCCCGCGAAATGGCCCAGGCGCGCAATATTCAGCATATTTTGCTGGCCGAGCCGCAGGCCAAAATAGTCATTCACTGCGGCTACAGCCACGCCAACGAGCAGCCCGACCCCGAAGACCACAGCCGCTGGCTAGCCAGCTACCTGCGCGAGTACACGGGCATCGACCCCTTCACCATCGACCAAACCCGGCTGAGCGAGGGCACCAGCAACCGCTACTACCAGCCGCTGCCGGTGCGCGGCAGCGTGGTGCTGCTCGATGCCCAGGGCCAGCCCTTCAGCACCGCCGATAAGTACATGAGCGTCGATGCCTACGTGTACCACCCGCGGGCGGCTACCGTGCAGGGCCGGCCCGACTGGCTGCTGGCCAACGGGCGCCAGCCGGTGGCGATAACGTCTAAAATAAAGGTGACCTACCCCTGCCAGGTGCTGGCCTACGTGGCCGGCGAGCCCGCCGAGGCCGTGCCCGCTGACATAATCGAGCTGACCAGTAAAGCGGACGCGACGGCCCTTGTGCTACCTCCTGGCCGCTACCGCGTGGTGGTGCGCAGCAAAGCCGGGCCGCGGCAGGAGTTTGAGTTGAAACGCTAGCCCGGCCGCCGCCGGGCGTAAACTTCCCCTTCCCCATTTGCGTTTTGAAAGCAAATAAGCCACTTGCTTTCCTTCTAAACCCAAGCCACATGCAAACCTGGAACGATGTAATCCGCCTGGCCAACCACGGCAGCCCCGCGCCGCCCCGCCGCGTCGAAAAAACCAATGCCGAGTGGAAGCAGGAGCTCACGCCCCAGCAATACCACGTCACGCGCGAGCACGGCACCGAGCGCGCCTTCACCGGCGAATATTGCGAAGCCCACGAAGCCGGCCTCTACGCCTGCGTGTGCTGCGGTACCCCGCTCTACGACTCGCGCACCAAGTTTGAGAGCGGCACTGGCTGGCCCAGCTTCACGCAGCCGGTTGAGGATAATGTTCTTAAGTATAAGAAAGACACCAGTTACGGCATGGTGCGCGTAGAAGTGCTCTGCAACGTGTGCGACGCCCACCAGGGCCACGTGTTCCCCGACGGCCCACCGCCGAGTGGCCTGCGGCTGTGCATCAATTCGGCCAGCATCAAGCTGGTGACGGAGAAGGCGCCGGCGTAGGTAGTTTAAGCTGGCAAACGCCTGCCCGTCATGCTGAGCGGAGCGCGGCGCAGCCGAAGCATCTCTACCGCACTATTGCTGACGACAGGAGTTAGTTCACCGGTAGAGATGCTTCGGCTGCGCCGCGCTCCGCTCAGCATGACGGGCGTTTTATCTTTGTCCTCTAGTGCCATCTACTTGCTAAATCTATCCCACCCATGTCGCTCCTCTTCACCGATTTTGCCTCCTGGCAGGCGCACTGCGCCGCCACCGGCGAGGCGCTCTACCAGCCCGTGCTGGCCTACGAAATCGAGCAGAAGGGGGCGAGCGAGGCCGACATCTGGCCCGGCCTGCAACGCGCCTACGACGTGATGCGCGACGCCGTGCACACTGGCCTCACCGGCGACATGACCTCGCGCTCGGGCATGATAAACAACGGCGCCAAGAAGATTGCCGCCTCGCCTATTACCGTGCTGTCGCCCGAGTTTAAGAATTTGGTAGTGAGTGCGCTCGGGGCAAAGGAGGTGAATTCGTGCATGGGCCGCGTGGTGGCCGCGCCCACGGCGGGCGCGTCGGGCATCTTGCCGGGCGTGCTCACGACCATTCAGAACATCCACCACCTGCCCGACCAGAAAATCCTGGAAGGGCTGCTGGTGGCGGCGGGCATCGCGCTCATCATCGAGCAGAATGCCTCGCTGGCCGGGGCCGTGGGCGGCTGCCAGGCCGAAACCGGCTCGGCCGCCGCCATGGGCGCGGGGGCCATCGTGTACTGCCTGGGCGGTAGCGTGGAGCAGGTGTTTGCCGCCGTGGCCATCACCATTCAGTGTATGCTCGGGCTGGTGTGCGACCCGGTGGCGGGCCTGGTGGAGGTGCCCTGCGTGGTGCGCAACGCCTCGGCGGCGGCCATCGCGTTTTCGTCGGCCCAGATTGCCATCGCGGGCGTCGACCCGGTTATCCCCGTCGACCAGTGCGTGGCGGCCCTCGGCGAGGTGGGCCAGAGCATGGAAACCCGCTACAAGGAAACCGCCCTCGGCGGCCTGGCCAACACCCGCCGGGGCCGCGAAATCGAGAAGCTGGTGCTGGTGCAGGACGTCAACATCCTGCCCGACGAGTAGGGCGCGGCGCGCCAGATAAAGCGCCTGTGGGCAGGCGGCTAACTTATTCGCAGGCAAATAAATAAATTTGCCTTCTTGGAATAATACCGCGTATAAGCTGGCTATTTTCGGCTGGTTAGCCATTTATTGCTATGCCGGGTAGCGCGGGCTACCTGGCCTGGGTGCTATGCTGTTGCGGCAGGGTAAACCGGGGGCTTAACTTGCGCGCCCCAAAGCCAGGTAGTTAGCGATGGGTTAAGGCTTAGCGTCTTGCGGGCGCGGGCCATTGCCAGGGGCGGGGCGAGTGCTCCGCTGGCCACCGGGCTGCGCGTAGGTGTTGTCTTTTGGGTTGAGCAAGTTGCTCGTTTTTTATTCATTATTTCCCTTTCCTTCTTCCCCTTTTATGGTGAAAAAAATACGCTTGGGCCTGCCGGCTACGCCGGCAAAGCCATTGTCCATTATTACGCGCCGGGGCCGCTTGCTGGCCTTGCTGGTGCTGCTGCTCGCTGGCCGCGGCGGGTGGGCCCAAATCGTGAATGTTTATTCGACGGCGGTTTCGGTGGGCACCTACGTGCCGGTGACGGGCACGCTGCTTTCGGCGGCTTCGTCGTCGACTACCCTCGACTCCTACGTAGGGGTGATTCCGGCCAATACCATTCCATTTGCCTTCACCTTCGCGGGCAACAACGTGTCGACCGGTACGGTCAACGTGTCGTCCAACGGTTTCCTGACCTTTGGGGCCACCCCCACTACCTCGACTACGCTGTATACCCCTATCAGCAGCACGACGGCTTTTAGCGGCGTTATCGCCCCGTTTGCCCGCGACCTAAACGCTCGCTACAGCACCACCGCCGGCCAGAATGGCGAAATTCGCTACAGCGTGGAAGGCACGGCCCCCAACCGCGAGTTTGTGGTGCAGTGGAGCAACTTCCGGCCCTACACCACCAGCACTACCAACTACCTGGTATGGAACTTCCAGGTGCGCCTGGCCGAAACCACCAACGTGGTAAGTATCGTGTACAGCCCCGACGCGCCCGTGGGCACGGGCCAAACTGGCACGGCGCAGGTGGGCCTGCGCGGTACTTCGGAGGTTGATTACAAGAACTTCCTCATCAACACCGCCAACCCCTGGACGGCCCCGGCCTCCGGCACGGCCAATAGCTCCACGGCCTCGTACTCGGCTACCCTGCAGCCGGCCGTGGGCCAGACTTACACCTTTACGCCGGGCGTAGCCTGCGCCGGCGCACCCACGCCCGGCATGGTGGCAGCCGCCACGGCCACCATCTGCGCCGGTGCCTCCAGCCAGCTGAGCCTCAGCGGTACTACCGTGGCCACGGGCCTCAGCTACCAGTGGCAGTCGGCCAGCAGCAGCACGGGGCCGTTTGCGAATATTGGCGGGGCCACGGGTACCAGCTACCTGGCGGCGCCGCTGCAAACCACTTATTACCAAGCCGTGGTGACTTGCGCCAACGGTGGCTCACCGGTATCGGCCACGTCCAACGTAGTGGCGGTGACCGTGACGCCGGCTACCTATGCTACCCTGCCGGCCACGGAAGGCTTTGAAACCGCCTGGACTACCGCCTGCGCGGGTACCAACAGCCTGCCCTCGAACAGCTGGCGCAATACACCCCCCACGGGCAACAACTCGTGGCGCCGCAACGACGACGGCACCAGCGCCAACTGGACCAGCACCAACGGCAGCTACACGCCCGGCGGCAGCAACGCGAGCGGCGCAACATCGACCTCCTCGGCGCGCTTCCACAGCTATAACGCCAGCAGCGGGGCCGTGGGCAACCTCGACTACTACCTGGACCTGAGCGCGGCCGGCAGCAAGCGCCTGATTTTCGATTATATCAACGCCGATGGTACCGACAAGCTGAACGTGCTGCTCTCAACCGACGGCGGCGCTACCTTCGGCACCACGGCCATCGTGCAGCAAACTACCGCTGCTGCCTGGACGCGGGTAGTCGTGGACTTCACCGCCACGTCGGCCACCAGCGTGCTGCGCTTTCAGGCAACCAGCGATTTTGGCGATTCCGACATCGGCCTCGACAACGTGACCGTGTTGGTAACCCCGGCCCTCGACGTGCAGCCCACCGCCCTGGTGGCCCCGGCCGCCAGCATGGCCACCACGTGCTACTCCAGTACCGAAGCTGTAACCGTAACGGTGCGCAATGTGGGCGGCGCGGCCATCGACTTTAGCGCCACGCCGCTGACCGTGACCGTGAATGTAACCGGGGCTGTGACCCAGGCCCTGACCACGACCGTGAACACCAACGCGGCCAACGGCGGCAGCCCGCTCGCCGCTGGCGCTACCGTGAACATTACCCTGCCCACCACCCTGAACATGACCACCGTGGGCACCTACACGCTGGCCACCACGGCCACCGTGCCCGGCGACGGCAACCCCGCCAACGATGCGCTCGGGCCGCAAACCCGTACCGTAGCGGCCCCGGTGGCTGGCACGCTCACCTCGGCCGCCACCGCCGTGTGCGTGGGTGGCACGGCCCGGCTCACCCTCACGGGGGCCACGGGCGGCGGCATTCAGCTGCAAAGCAGCACCGACAACGTAACCTTCACCGACATTGCTGGCGCTACCAGCGCTGCCTACACTACGCCGGCGCTCACCAGCACCACCTATTTCCGCGCCCAGGTGCGCTGCAACACAGGTACGGCCACGTCGGGCGTGGTAACAATTGTGGTAAATAACCCGCTGGTAACCAGTGTGTCGGCGCCAGTGAGCGCTTGTGCCGGCAGCCCGGCCACACTCACGGCCACCGCCTCCGCGGGTAGCTCGGTGCGCTTCTTCAGCGTGGCCACGGGCGGCACGGCCCTGGGCACGGGCAGCCCCTTCACTACCTCGGCCGTTACGGCTAATACTACTTTCTATGCTGAAGCCTTCGCGACCGGCCTGGAAACCGTAGGCAAAGCCTCGACCAACGGGGCCGATGGCACCAATACCAGCGGGGCCCTGTACTTCACGGCCACGGCCCGCACCACCATCGCGACCGTGACGGTGTACCAAACGGCTACGGCCGGGGCAGGCACGGCTACCATTCAGCTGCTGTCGGGCAGCAACACCTCGGGCACGCCGCTGCAACAGCAGGTCGTGACGCTGCCCGCCAACACCACCGGCGCGCTGCTGGCGGTGCCGGTTACGCTGAACTTTGCCGTGCCGGCCGCCGGGGCGTATACCCTGAACCTGAGCGCCTCGACCACGGCGCTGGTGCGCGACTACACGACGGCGGCGCTGCCCGCCACGGCGTTCCCCTATACGCACCCGAGCGGTATCATCAGCATCACGGGCGGTTCGCTGGCGGGCTACTACTACTTCTTCTACAACTGGCAGGTGGCCACCGAGTGCGTGAGTTCCACGCGCACGGCCATTCAGGTAAACGTGACGCAGCCCGCCGCGGCTAGCTTCAGCTACCCGGCCACGGGCAGCAACTGCGCCGGCAGCACCGGCACGGTGGCCGCCACGCTGGCCAGCGGCGCCACGGCCGGCACCTTCACCTCGACCACGGGCCTGGCCCTCGACGCCGCCACTGGGGCCGTCAACCTGGCTACCTCCGCGGCCGGCACCTACACCGTCACCAACACGGTGGCCGCTGCGGGCGCGGGCAGCTGCCCCGGCACGGCCACGGCCACCATCACGGTGAACCCCACGCCGGCCCGCCCCACGCTCACGGCCACCTACAACGGCACGCAAACCACGCTCACCTCGAGCGCGGCCACCGGCAACCAGTTCTACTTCAATGGCAGCCCCATCGCGGGCGCTACCGGCCAGAGCTACGTGGTAAACGGCTCGGCTACCACCTACGGCCCCTACACGGTAGTGGTGACCAACAGCTTCGGCTGCGCCTCGCAGCCCTCGGTAGCTACGGTGGTCACGACCACGCGCGCCGGCATTGCCGGGGCCAGCGTGCGCCTCTACCCCAACCCCACGCCTACCGGCCAGGTTACGCTGGAGCTGAGCGGCTTCCGCTCGGCTACGCAGCTGGCCGTGGTTGACGGGCTGGGCCGCGTGGTGCGCCACGAAGCACTGCCCGCCACCGCCGGCGTGGTTACGTATCAGCTCAACCTCTCGGGCCTGGCCTCGGGCGTGTACCTGCTGCGCCTCACCAATGCCGACGGCGTAGAAACCCGCCGCCTCGTGCGCGAGTAGCCACTAGTCTACCAGGCTGAAAAAAGCCCCGCTGGCGCATTGCCGGCGGGGCTTTTTTAGTTGCCAAATGACGATAAGCCAGAAGGTTGGGGTGGCGGCGAATGCCAGCGCTGGGCTGCTTTGGCTGCGGGCGGGCTAGCGGCCATAGGGCCGGGCGGGGCGGCGGTCGTAGCGGTGCTGGGCTTCCCAGCGGGCCCGCTCCAGGGCCTGCTGGCGCTCGCGCTCACGCTGGGCCTGCTCGAAGCGGGCCCGCTCGCGCTGGGCTTGCTCGTAGCGGGCGCGCTCGCGGGGCGAGAGGCGGCGCGGGTCACGGTCGTGGTCGAAGGGGGAAGCCGAGGCGGCAGTAGCCAGGAACAGCGCGGCGGCGGCAACGAAGGAAAACAGGGAGGCTTTCATGGTGAAAAGGGTAGTAGGTAGAAGGAAAGAGAAGAGCGACGCGTCTGGCCTTCCAAAGGCAAGCGCAGTGCCAGGCCTGCCAGTAATCAGTCGATAGCTAGTTGGTTGAGTATCTACAAAAAATTGAAAATCAAATTATTGCTTGTATTAAGCCAATCAACCTTATCGACCAACGCCCCAACTATCCCGCTCAACTCCCGCCCGTAGTGGTGCATCGGCGCTGGTACACGCGCCCTTGCCAGTGCTGCTGGTGCCAACGAAAAAGGGGGCGCGCCTTGCTGGTCGGCAAGACGCGCCCCCTTGGGGCCTGGCGGCTGCAAACCGCGCTACTCCTTCGTTACCTTGAGGGTGTAGGTGGTGTGGGGCAGGGCCACCTGTAGGATGTACAGACCAGGGGCCAGCTCGCCGAGGTCAGGTAGCGTCGTTTGGCTGGGACCGGCGGGCAGCTCGCCCAGGCTCTGGGTGCGCATTACCCGGCCGCGCGCATCGGTGAGGCGCAGGGTGGCGGGGCCGGCGGTGGGTAGCTGCAGGCGCACCGTGAGGCTGGCCCCGAAGGGGTTGGGGGTGGCGCTGAGCACTTCGGTGGCGGCGGGCGCTACGTGCAGCGTGCGCACGGCCGAAAAGCGCTCGCGGCCGTCGAGGTCGAGCTGGCGCAGGCGGTAGTGGCGCAGGCCGGGCTGGGCGGCCTCGGGGTCGAGGAAGGAGTAGTCGTGGGCGGTGCTGCTGCTGGCGGCGGCCGGGGCCACGAAGCCGAGCGAGCGGAAGCTGCTGCCATCGAGGCTGACCTGCACCTCAAAGCCCGCGTTGTTGGCTTCGGAAGGCGTATGCCAGTTCAGCACGGCCCCGCCGCTGCCCTGGTCGGTGGCGGCCACGCGCGTGAGCGTGGCCAGCGGCGCGCCGCCGCCCTTCACCGCGCTATTGCCCCAGCTGCCAAAGGCAAACACGCCCAGGCGCGACAGCCCCTGCGGGCCGGCGAGCGAGCGGGCCGCCTGGTCGAGCCCCGAGGCATACAAATCGTAGCTGCCGCCGCTGGCGGTGCGCTGGGCCACGAGCTGGTCGGTTTCGTTGGCGATGCGGCCCAGCAGGGCGGGGTCGTAGTAGAAGGTAGGGCCGTAGGTGTAGTTATTGCCGCTGTTGTTGTCGTTGCTGAGCGTAAAATACACGTTGGCAAAGCTGGCCCCGCCGGGGTAGGGGGTGGGCGGGTTGGTGCCCGAGTAGTAGCGCACGGTGAGGCCGTTGGGCAGCGAGCCATTGTAGCCCCAGGCCACGCGGGCCAGGGCGCGGCCCCCCAGCCAGAAAATTTGGGTGCTGCCCCGGCTGGGGCGGCCTGTGGTGGCCAGCTCGGGCGGAGTGCCAGTGGGCGTCACTTCAAACGCGCCGATGTCGGGGGCCCCGGCGGCCACGGTGGTGGGGCGCGGGCTGCCGGCGTAGTCGGTGCCGAGGCTCGGCATTTGCACGCCGGTGCCGTTGGCGTACCAGGCGGCGGGGCCGCCCACGTTGATGGCCAGGTCGCCGCCGTTGGCATTGCCAAAGAGGCTGGCGGCCGATATCACCGTGTTTTGCTCGCGCATCGAGCTGCGGTCGCCGCCGCTGCCGGTGGGCTGCGCCCGCTTCCAACCGCTGAAGTTGAGCGTGGTGCCGGCCCAGCTGCCTACTTCCGTGCTGTCGCTGGTAAAGAACAGGTTGTAGTCGGAGGTAGCATTGGAGGGCGTGGCTGTGGATGCCACCCAGCCCGTAGCCGAGGCCGTGCCGATGGCCAGGTTGAGGCCCCGGCCCCGGCGGTCGTTGTAGAAGATGTTGTTGCGCACCAGCAAACCCGCCGTGGTGCTGGCCCGGTAAAAAGCATAGGTGTCGGACGGCCCCTGGCCGCCCAGATATACCGAGTTGTAGGCGTAGGTGTTGGTCGTGCCGTTTTCCAGGATGCCAAAGGCCTGCGGGGCCGCCGAGCTGCTGGCCGGCAGCGAGAGCTGGTTGTTGGCCACCGTGGTGCCGGTGCCGCCGTTGTGCAGGGCCACTACCACGTCGGCCGCCGCGCCCGTGCCCGCGCTGGAGGCAAACAGCCCATAGGCGCGGTTGCGGGTAATCTGGCTGCCCGCGCCGGCGCGCTGTAGGCTCAGGGCGCTCACGTAGTGGTTGTTGGTGCTGCCGGTGGCCGTGGCCAGGCTGCCGATGTTGTTGAACTGGTTGCGCTGCACCGTCAGCTGGCCGGTGCTCTGGCTCAGCAGGCCCACCGTCTGGGTGTCCGAGCTGCTGTCGTCGTCGGGCACCGAGCGGTTCAGCAGGCTGCTCACCAGGTTGGCTACCACGGTGTGCGTGCCGCCGCTGCCGGCCTTGTAGTTGAGGCCCGTCAGGTACAAGCCATCGGCCGGGTTGGGGCCGGTTTGCAGGTTCACCAACTGGTTGTTGCTGACGGTCGACATCGTCGACGTGCCGATGCTGATGCCGTAGCCGTCGTAGTTGACTACGATGCCCCGGCTGCTGGTAGCGTTGCCCACTAGGTTGTTCGTCACCGTCACTACCCCCGTCGAGACGTTGATACCGAAGGTCGAAGACGTTTTCGAGGTGTTGGTAATGGCCTGAATGGTATTGCCCTGCACGGTGCTGACCGCGCCCGAGCCCACCGCCAGCACAATGCCGCTGAAGCCCGACGACACATTCATGGTAGCGCTGGCCCCGCCCGCTACGCTGCCCCCGATGAGGTTGCCGCTCACGGTGCTGCCGCTGCCCCCGCCCGTGAGCGAAATGCCCGTGACGGTGCCGCTGAGCGTGCCCGTGGTGTGGTAAAACAGGTTGTTGCTGACCGTGTGCGCGCCGCCCGCATCGAGGCGCACCGCGCACAGGGCCGTCGAGCGGCTGCCCTGCTCGTAGAAGCTGTTGCCCGACACGGTGCAGCTGGTGCTGTGGCTAACGGCGTAGAAGCCATTGCTGGAAAACTCGTGTACCAGGCTGTTGGTCAGCTTGGTGCCCGAGTTCAGCACCGCGCTGTTGGCCCCGGCCGAGAAAAGGCCGTTGGCGTAGCCCGCCGTGGTGGCGTTGCCCACGGGGCGGATGTTGAGGCTGTTGAACGTGTTGTCGTTGTTGCCGGTGCTGCTGCCGCTACCCAGCACGATGGCCCCGCTGCTGGCGTTGTTGTTGCTGCTCTCCACCAGCAGGTTGGTGAGGGTGTTGCCGCTGGCATCGGCCGTGAAGGTGAAGGTAGGCGCGTCGCTGGTGTAGTTGCGAAACAGCAGGTTTTGCGAGCTGCCGCTGGGCTGCGCCCCCGTCACGGTTACGCGGTCGGCCCCCGCCAGCCGAATGAGGCCGGCCTTGTTGGTAGCCACCCCGCTGATGGTGCGCAGCTGCCCGTCGGAGCGGATGGTGAGCGTGTAGCTGCCGCTGTTGGGCGCGCTCAGGGCTACCGCCCCGGTTTCGCTGGCCAGGTCCGAGGTAATGGTCAGGGTGGTGTTGCCTTGCAGCACGCCCGCGTTCAGGGCCTCAAACGCGCCGCCCGTATTGGTGAGTGAGGTGTACGTCTGGCCGGCTCCCACCAGCAGCATCGTGGGCAGCGTCGCGCCCGGCGTGGTCGTCACGGGCGGCGGGTTAGTGCCCGTACCCGTTCCTGTGCCCGTGCCCGTGCCCGTTCCAGTTCCTGTCCCTGTGCCGGTTCCCGTACCAGTCCCCGTACTCGGGTTAGTCGTCACGGGCGGCACGGTTACGACCGGGGCGGTGATGGTGAAGGAGTTGATAGCCGCGCTCCCCGCCGCGCTGAGCGGAAAGGAAGCCGCCTTGAGGTCAACGCTGCCGGGCACGGTGGCCGGCGCGCCGGCGCTGAGGGCTACGTTGGGCGTGTTGGCCATGTCCTGCGCCACCACGAAATACTGCACCACCATATTCCCCACGATGGCCGGGCCGTTATACAGCGCATTGTAGTCGAGCACGAAGCTGTAGGGCGAGCTGCTGGTAGTGGCCACGGCGTACTTCCAGCCCGGCGTGTTGCTGGTGTTGTCGTTGAAGACGTTGGCATCGGTGGCGAGCTTGTAGTACACGCGGGGCCGGGTGTTGGGGCCGCTGGCTACGCCCGCGCCGGGGGCCGGGTCGGCCACGCTCACGTTGGCCAGCGTGGGGTTGGTAGTCTGGGTGGTGTTGGCCAGCGGCGCGTAGCTGATGGCTGGGCCCACTTGGTCGAGGTAGGTGTAGCCGCCCTCCAGCGCCCCGATGTCGGGCGTGCTGCTGCTGCGGGTCGCGCCGGCGTAGTCTTTGGGCAGGCTGCTCATGGGCTGCGCGCCGCCCGCCGCCGGCGAGGGTGCCCCGATGCCGGGCCGCAGGAAATTGCTGCTCAGCATGTTGGTGCTGATAAAGCCTACTGACTGGCTGACGGTGCGCTGCTCGCGCCCATCGGTTGTGTTCATGAAGGTGCGGTAGGCGGCCAGGGTCGTCAGGGCGTTAGTGGCCGCCCCGCTAGTCAGGCCCTCGGCGTAGAGGTAGCGGCCAAAGAGCAGGTTATTGTTGAGGGTAGCCGCCAGGTTGGCGGGGGCAACGCCGGGCGTGCCCGCCGTGGTGCGGCGCAGGGCCACCGCCAGGCTGGTGTTGCTGGCCGTGGCCGTGTTCACGGCTAGGTTGTTGCGCAGGTCGATGGCCGTGGGCGCGCTGCCAAAGGCAATGCACGCCGAGCCAAAGCCGTAGCCCGAGCTCGCGCCATCCAGGTACACGGTGTTGTAGTAGAGGTTCAGGCTTTCGCCCGCGTTCAGGTAAATGCCGGTTATCGACTCGGGGCTGTTGGCCGCGCCCGCGTAGAGGTTCGCAATCAGGTTGTTGTGCAGCGTGAGGGTAGCGCCGCCCGCCACGTAGATGCCCCACACCACGCTGCCGGTGCCGGCATCGGCGCTCAGGTTGCTGATTTTATTGCCGTAGGCGCTGGCGGGCACCGCATTGGCCTTGCCCGCCAAAAACAGCCCGCACACCGTGGCCGAGCGGGTGGTGGCGGTGAGGTTGCTGAAGGTATTGCCGTAGATGCTGCCGCCCGCCAGGTTGCCGGCCGGGGCCAGTGGGTCGGTGAGGCTGGCCGTGGTGCTGAGGCCCACGATGGTGCCGCTGCCCATGAGGCTCTGCACGGTGTTGCCCGAAATGGCCGTGTTGGGGCCGGCCCCACCCGCAAAAATGCCCGTCAGCGGCGCGTTGCCGGTCATGATGGTGCCACCGCTGGCCAGCAAACCCACCGTGTTGTTGGTAATGACTTGGGTAGTAGCCAGGCTGGGGCTCGACAAAATGCCGCCGAACGGCGACGCGAACGCGCCCGAAGTGCCCGTCAGGTTCAGGCCCGTGATGCTGTTGCCGCTGATGGTGTGGGTGCCGGCCGCCGTGGGCTGGCCCGCGTTGAAGTAGCCATACACCGTGGCCGTCGAAGAGCCGTCCTTCGTGAAGTTGCGCATTACGTTGCCCTGCACCAGCATATTGGGACTGGCCGAGGTGGCATTGATGAAATACACCTGCCCCGTCGAGGCCACGCTGCTGTTTTCGTAGCGGTTGTTGCTGATGGTCAGCAGCCCGCCGCTCGTGCCCGTCGCCCCAATCAGCGTCAGCGCGCCCGTGCTGTTGCAGTAGCTGTTGAGCAGCGTGTTGTTGCTCAGCTGCAAGGTCGAGGCCGTGGCCCCGGCGTTCAGCACCCCCGTAAACGACGAGGTGAAGCTGCCCGGGTTGCCGCCGCCGCCGTAGCTCAGCGTGTTGCCGCTCAGCGAGGCCGCGCCGGTCAGGGCGGCCAGGTTCACGGCCCCTTGCAGCGGGCTCGACGTGGTGCCCGAGGAAGTGCCCAGCCACGGAAAGCCGAGGCTGTTGCCGTCGATGGTGGTAGTGCCGCCCACGGTACCCGCCGCCTGGTTCACGATGCCCGCCAGCTGGCCCGTCACCGCGCCGCCCATCACCGTGGTGGCGATAGTGGTGGTGTTGTTGCTGATGGCCAGGTTGCCGGCTACCGGGCCGGCATTGCCCAGGGCCACGGCGTCGCCCGTCAGGTTGCCGTTGGCAGCGGTGAGGCGGTAGCTCACGTTGTTGCGGCTCATTGTGAGGCTGCCCACCGCACCGGGGCTGGCGCTGTACACGCCGTAGCAGTCGGCATCAAGGCGGCTGTTAGTGCCGCTCAGGGCGTACATCACCCGGTTGCTGCTCAGCGCGGCGGTGCCGGTCACGGCCCCCGCGTTGTACACGCCGTAGGTGGCCCCGCTTAGGCTGCCGCCGCCGCTGGCGCTCAGGTCAAAATTAGCCGAGTTGTTGCTGAGCTGGAGCGTGGCCGTGGCCCCGGTATTGGCCAGCAGGTAGCGGGCCCCGGTGCTGCTGCGGCCGCTGCCGGCCGCCAGCGTCAGGCTCACGGTATTTTCCTGCACCGTCGTGGTGCCGGTGCCGTCGAGGTCGGTCACGATGCCCGTTACCGGGCTGTTGTTCAGCTCCTGCCCGATAACGAGGTAGTTGCGCACCACCCGGCAGCTGGCATTGCGCCCTTCGGTAATCTGAATGCCGAAAAAAGCATTAGCGCTAAGCTCGCCGCCGCTGCCGGCATTGTTGAGCGAGTTGAAACTCACGTTGCTGTCATCCTGGTTTACCAGCCGGACGCCGTAGGCCGGGGCCGTATCCAGGCCCCCAAAGTTGACGATGGTATTGCCGGTAGCCGAGGCCGTGCCCCCGATGTCGTTGTCCTGGTCGAGCAGGCTGTAGGGCGCGCTCTGGTCGTCGTA
Organism: uncultured Hymenobacter sp.; assembly: GCA_964277755.1. Taxonomy (GTDB): domain Bacteria; phylum Bacteroidota; class Bacteroidia; order Cytophagales; family Hymenobacteraceae; genus Hymenobacter. Next base: position 60,042 of record CAXYJY010000049.1, on the reverse strand, counting down.
GCCCACCAGGCAAATACCCGCCTGCGTATTTAGTATCGTGTTGCCGTAGAAGTTGTTGTATGAATTGGTGCCGCTGGCGCTGGTAGTGGCCACGGCCGCGCCCGCCACCGTGGTGCTGGCCCCGTAAATGCCGTAAATAAGCCCCGAGGTCGAGTTGCTGTCCGACCGGTTCAGCGAGACCACGCAGTTTTTGATGGTGTTGTACTGGCAGCCGTTAGTAGCCGAGGCCCGGAAGAAGGCGTAGCCAAACTCGGCCGCCGCCGCCTGCCCGGTGTGCGAGCTGGGGTCGAGCAGGTCGATGCCGTCAAACGTGACGTAGTCGGCCCCCGCCAGCCGCACGATGGCATCGGTGGTGGTAGAGGTGCCCACCGGCGCCACGATGCGCGGGTTGCCACCCACGCCCAGCCGCTGAAACACGATGGGCCGGCTGGCCGAGCCCTGTGCCGTGAGCGCCGGCAGCGGGCTGCTCAGCTGGTCGGTGTAGCCAGCCAGCACCAGCACCGTCACGCCCCCCGAGGGGTAATTGGCGTTGATGTCGGTAATGGCCGCCCGAAAGTTGGCGTAGCTGCCCGGCAAGGTCTTGATAGCCTGCGCCCAGGCGCTGCTACCCGGTAGCAGCAGCGCCAGCATAATCAGCAGCTTTTTCCAGTGTTCGGTGAATGCTTTTTTCTGTTTAACCGGGGTTTCTACGCGTCGTAAGGTGTCGGGCATGAGGAAGGTAAAAAGCAGCGCGGGTAGTCTGGTAGAGATAAAGTCCAGCCGCCGCCCCGCCGTCCGGGCGCACCGAACAGCCGAGCTTTGCAGCAGCACATCAGGAAAGTGGGTGGGCTGGCACGCCGGGCCGGCCCCAGCCGCTGTAAACCAGCCAGCTGCGGGCCCCCGAAGCGCCGAGGGGGTAGAGTGTTGGCGAAACCGGCAGAGACACGCAGTTTCGCGGGCTAAATATAAGCTCGTGTAGTACTTTAAAGCAATTGCTTATAATTCATGCAAGAAGCTCATGCTGGTACATTCCCGAAAGTAAGCCCCGCTCGTGAGGGACAGCGGGGCTTGGGGTAGGATTATGCCAGGAATAAAAAAAATGCAGCCAAGCCATTTCAATTATTTGCGTCCCATTTGAATTTCACTTAAGCTGCACGGCAGGCGGTGTGCCTGCCGGCTAGCGCTCTAGCGGCGGCGTCATCAGTAATTCATTCAGAAAAGCCAGCGCCGGGGCGTAGCGGCGGCGGCGGTCGGCGTAGTGCTGCCAGGCATCTTCTTCGATAGGGCGCAGTGGCAGGCCGGCGTCACGCAGGGCGCGCCAGGCGGCGGCAAAATCCCGGCGGCTGGGCGCGTCGGCGGCCTGCTCCTCGGGCGGGCGCAGCTCGGCGGGCTCGGTTTCGGCGGTGTGGTCAAAGAAGCGGTAAACTCGATTCAGCGCCAGCACGCCGGCCTTGAAGGTGGTTTCGACCTGCCGCGAGGCCGGCGCGTCGAGGGCCGAGAAATGCAGGTTGGCCGCGTCGAGAATGAGGCCGGCCGCCATCACCCACGAGCGCCCGCCCTGCGGCGACCGAAAAAAGGCCAGCACCGGCAGCGAGGTGTGGCTTTCGTCGATTTCGACCAGCCACTTTTCCCAGTCCAGCCACTGCGCGTCGTCGTCGCGGCTGAAATCGGGCCCCAGCCAGGCCAGTAGCCCCGCCGCCGTGGCCGGAATCCCGGCCCGCAATTCTACCTGCGCCACCACGAGCTCGCGCCGCGAAAACGCCTGGTACAGCGTGGGCAGGTAGGAGATGAGCAGCGTGAGCAGCAGCAGCCCGATGGTGGCCTCGGAGTAGCTGAAGACGTTGACGGCCAGCCCGCTTTCCGAGGTAGTGCCCAGCGTGAGCAGCGAGCTGCCGCTCAGCTCGTAGCTCTTGGTGAAGTCCTCGACGCCCAGCGCCCAGTAGATGGCCGAGTAGCCCACGCCCACCAGCGCCAGCCACCCGATGGGCAGCGCCACCAGCGCCACCGGCGCGTAGTGCGCCAAAATGCGGTCGCGCCGGGCGTAGGTGGTAGCGCGCCGCGCCGCAAAGTCGAACAGCGCCCGCACGCCGCCAAACACGAACGCATTGAGCCGCACCGACTCGCTGCGCGGCAGCACAAACGAGCGGATAGCGCCCGACACCGTGGTGATAACCAGCCAGGCCCCGGCTACCCCGGCCAATACCCGCAACGCATACTCCACCGTAGTTGCCATGGCCTGTTGTACGGGCGGCGCGGCTAAGCAGCTAGTGCCGGGCTTTCCACAGCTCCCGAAACGACTTGTCGGCCACCCGCAAACTTTCGCGGCGCTTGCGCCAGCCGGCTTGGTCGAGCAGGTAGCCGAGGCTGAAATCTTTGAGGCGGCCGGGCAGCACGTCGAGCGCCCAGCGGTGGCGCATGCTCCAGCGCCAGAGGCCGATGGCCGTTTTCTCGACCAGCGTATTATGGCCCTCGCGCACGCTCTCCTGGCGGTTGAGCAGCAGCAGGTTGTGCAGGTTGATGCGGACCGGGCACACGCTGGTGCAGGCCCCGCACAGGCTGCTGGCGAAGCTCAGGTGCTGGTGCTCCTTCAGCCCACTCAAATGCGGGCTGATGACCGAGCCAATTGGTCCCGAGTAGGTCGTTTCGTAGGTATGGCCGCCGATGTTTTTGTACACCGGGCACACGTTGAGGCACGCGCCGCAGCGGATGCAGCGCAGCGCCTCGCGGCGGTCGGGGCGGGCGAGCAGGTTGGTGCGGCCGTTGTCGAGCAGGATGACTACCATCTCCTCCGGCCCGTCGGGCTCGCCGGCCTGGCGCGGGCCGAAATACACAGTGTTATAGACCGTTACCTGCTGGCCGGTGCCGCTGGTACTGAGCAGCGGCCAGAACAAATCGAGGTCGGTGAGCTGCGGAATCAGCTTCTCGATGCCTACCACCGCGATGTGCAGCTTCGGAAAAGTGGCCGATAAGCGGGCGTTGCCCTCGTTTTCGGTCACGGCCACGCCGCCTTCTTTGGCAATGAGGAAGTTGCCGCCCGTGATGCCTACTTCGGCCGCCGTGTACTTGTCGCGCAGTAACTGCCGGGCGGTGAGCACGAGTTGCTGGGCATCGTCGGTGTGCGCGATGCCGAGGTGCTTGACGAAGATGTTGGCGATGTCGGCCTTGCTCAGGTGCATGGCCGGCGTCACGATGTGGTAGGGCCGCTCGCCGTTGAGTTGCACGATGTACTCACCCAGGTCGGTTTCGACCGACTCTATTCCTCTGCTTTGTAAGTACTTGTTGACGTAGATTTCCTCGGTCGTCATACTCTTGGCCTTCACCACCGTGCGCGTGTGACGGGCGGCGGTGAGGCGGCCGATTTCGTCCAGCGCCTCCTGGGCATCGCTGGCCCACACCACGCGCCCGCCCCGCGCCGTGAAGGCGGCCTCGAATTGCAAGAGGTACTCATCCAGCTTTTCGAGCACGCCGGCCTTGAGGTAGGCGGCGCGGGCGCGGGCCAGCTCGTGGTCGGTGTAGAGCTGCATGCCGGCGCGCACGGCTGCGTCGTACTTGCCGATGTTGAAGCGGATTTTGCGGCGGTGCTCGAGGTCGAAGGCTTTGTGCTCTGCGTCTTGGAGGAAGAGGGTGGATTTCATTTTCGCACAGAGTTAAAAGAGTTTTTTGAGTTTCACCGAGCTAGTTGGAGAGCCGGATTAGCTGGTCTTTCAGCGACACGGTGTTGAAGTTGATGAGTAAGCTAGTCTTTAAGCCCGAGAGGCGTAAGTAGTTCAATAGCTGCTTGGAGTGCACCAGAGCCAGAGCCTCCACTGATTTCAATTCCAGGATTACCCGGCTTTCGACCACCATATCAGCGCGAAATGCCAAATCCAAGCGGATGCCATCGTACACGACAGGCATCTCCACCTGCGTTGCCACCAGTAAGCCTGCTTTCCGCAGTTCATGCGCCAGGGCTGCCTCATACACCGATTCCAGTAACCCCGGCCCCAAGAGCGTATGCACCCGAAAAGCAAAGCTTAAGATTTTGCCGGTTAATTCATCACGTTCCATAAAACTCGGTGAAACTCAAAAAACTCCTTTAACTCTGTGCGAAAACTCATCAGGGTTTATTTGAATCAACTACCGGCCGCTCCTCCCGGTTCGCCAGCTCCCAGGCGGTGTAGAACACGAGCCGCGCCCGCGCCTCCATCTTGCCAAACTCGATTTTATCGACCTCGTCGCTCGCCTCGTGGTAGTCGGCGTGCACGCCATTGAAGAAGAACGCCACCGGGATTTTGTGCACCGCGAAGTTGTAGTGGTCCGAGCGGTAGTAGAAGCGGTTGGGGTCGTTGGGGTCGTTGAAGCGGTAGTCGAGCGCCAGGTTACCGTGCTGCTGGTTGGCCTTTTCAAGCACCGCGTGCAGCTGCGACGATAGTTTATCCGAGCCGATAACGTACACGTAGTCGGCCTTGCCCTCGTGGGCCGCGTCGGTGCGGCCTATCATGTCGATGTTGAGGTCGGTAATAGTCGAGGTCAACGGGAAAACCGGGTGGTCGGTGTAGTACTGCGAGCCCAGCAAACCCTTTTCCTCGCCCGTATTAGCCAGGAATAAGATGCTGCGGCGCGGCCCGTGCCCCGCGTGCGCGGCCTTGGTAAAGGCCTCCGCGATGGCCAGCATCCCGGTCGTGCCCGAGCCGTCGTCGTCGGCCCCGTTGTAAACCTCACCGCCGATGATGTCCAGGTGGTCGTAGTGCGCCGACACCACCAGAATCTCGTCCTTCTTATCGGTGCCGGGCAGGAAGCCCAGCACGTTTTCGGTGCCCACCGCCGAGCGCTCCTGCGGGGCCGAAATGGTGAAGCGCACCGGCTTGAACTTATTGGCTACCGGCGCTTTGGCCGCGCCGGCTTCTTTCTCATACGCGGCCACGGCGGCGGCCGACGTGCCCAGCATCTTATCGGCCAGAGCCGGCGACACGAAGAACGACGGGGCCCGCCCGCCGCTCGCCTCGGCCGGCGCGATGATGGGCTGCATCACGCGCGGCGCGAGCCGGCCCATGAGCTTGGCAAAGTTGGAGTTAGGCGAATAGTCCACAAAAAACACGCTGCGCGCGCCCTTCTGGGCCGCCAGCGCGGCCTTGGCCCGGAAGTCTACGCCCCACTTGGTAGCGTTGCCGTCGGAACTGAGCACGGGGCCGCCCTCAGGCGTGTGCGGCTCGCCGAGCAAGACTATCAGGTCTTTGCCTTTTACGTCAAGGCTCTTATAATCAGAGTACGCGCCTTGCTCGATACCGTAGCCCACGAACACCGGCTGCACCGCCGTGGCCTGCTGAAACGGCGAGCGCCCGAAGGCGTAAAAATCTTCCAGCCACTTGTAGCTTTTGCCGCCCACCGTGAGCGTGCCGCCCGGCTGCCAGGCGCTGCGCTCCAGGCTGAACGGCTGTAAATAAGGGTTTTCCTTGTTTGAAGGTACTGGCGCTACCAGGCTGTCGAGCTTGAACTGCTGGCTGATGTAGGCGGCGGCCATTTTCTGGCCCTTGGTGCCGGTTTCGCGGCCCTCGTACTCGTCGGAGGCCAGGATGGTGAGGTCGCGCCGCAGCTTGTCCTGCGTGATGTAGCGCTCGGCGTAGAGGGTGGCATAGTCGGCGGCGGCCGGGGCCACTTTCAGCGGCTTGGCGGGTGCGCTAGCCGGGGGCACGTTCTTGACCTTGGTCTTGATTTTGGCCGGGCGCTGGGCCAGGGCGGTGGCCGGTAGCGCCAGGCCGGCGAGTAGCAGCAGGGAGTATTTCATAAACGTGCGGTAAGCTTTAGCTTGTCGGGAAGGGAAAGAGAGGGTAGAAAACAGAATGGATTCGCAGTCCGATAAAACGGCAAGCTAAAGCTTACCGTACACTCGTTATCAGCACCGTAGCATACGCCGCTACGCCCTCCTGCCGGCCCACGAAGCCTAGCTTCTCGGTCGTGGTGGCTTTAATAGAGATGTCGTCCGCATCCACGCCCATTACCTCGGCCAGCACGCGCTGCATGGCCGGGATGTGCGGGTTCACTTTGGGCCTCTCTAGGCAGATGGTCGAGTCGATGTTGCCGACTTCGTAGCCTTTGGCGCGCAGAATCCGCATTACTTCGGCGAGCAGCTTTTTACTGTCGATACCCTTGTACTGCGCGTCGGTATCGGGGAAGTGGAAGCCGATGTCGCGCAGGTTGGCCGCGCCGAGCAGGGCATCGCAAATAACGTGGATGAGCACGTCGGCATCGGAGTGGCCGAGCGCGCCGTGGGTGTGCGGCACCTCGATGCCGCCGAGCCAGAAGGGCAGGCCCTCTTTGAGTTGGTGAACGTCGTAGCCGAAGCCAACGCGGATTTTCATAGAAACAGCCAGTTTGATGGGTGGGGCGCAAAGGTACCGGCTGGCCGGATGGTGGGTAGCTAGGAGAGTGATACAAAAAGACGGCTGTCATTGCGAGCATAGCGAAGCAATCGCACCATAGCGCGCTGTCACAACAGAAATCCGTTTAATCCTGTCATTGCGAGCATAGCGAAGCAATCGCACCCGAACGGTACCCAGCGAGCAAGCCGAATAGGTGCGATTGCTTCGCTACGCTCGCAATGACAAACGCTTGGTTGAGGCCTTGGCGCCAAAAAAAGTGCGACTCCAGCTAAAGTAATTCCGCCGCCCCAGCGTCAGCGCAGCGGCACACAAGCCCGAACCGAGGAAAAGAGAAAGAAACTTTGGAAACTATGAACTCAACAAAAGTTTCCATCGTATCTTTGCCGTGCCAAACATGGAAAACAAAGACCGCATCCTGACCCGCGCCGGCGCGCTGTTTTTGCGCAACGGTATTAAGAGCGTGAGCATGGACGACATCGCCGCCGACCTCGGCATGTCGAAGAAAACGTTGTACAAAACTTTTGATAGCAAAGACGCCATCGTACTGGCCGTGATGTCGGGGCACCTCTGCCAGGCGCAGGGCGAGTGCACCCGCGTGGCCAGCACCGCCACCGATGCCGTGGAGGAAATGCTCAACCTCTCGGCCTGGGCCGACAAGGAGTTTGCCAACGTACACCCCAGCATTTTCTACGACCTCAAGAAGTATCACCCCGAGTCGTGGGCGCTGTTTGCCAAGCACAAGAGCGCCTTCATTCTCGACCAGATAACCGCCAACCTGCGCCGCGGCATCGCCGAAGGGCTGTTTCGGGCCGACCTCGACGTGGAGGTGCTGGCCCGCCTCAACCTGGTGCAGATAGAGCTGGCCTTCGACCCCGATACCTACCCGCCCGCGCAGTTTAGCCCGGTGCGCGTGAACCGGGTGTTCGACGAGCACTTTTTGCTGGGCGTGGCCACGCTCAAGGGCCACCGGCTCTTTAATAAATACCGCCACATTACGGAAGAAGAATAGGGCGCTTGCCTTGTCTTTTTAATTCAGACGCTTCTGTCTTTCACATTTTTATGAAGAACGTACTAACCGGGGCGCTGCTGGCGGGCCTGGCCCTGGGGGCGGCTGCCCCCGCCCGGGCGCAGGCCCCGACCATGCAGGCCGGCCAGGGGCCGATGGCCATGAGCCTGAGCCAGGCCGTGCGCTACGCCGTGCAAAACAAGCCCAGCCTGCTGGCCACCCGCCTGGCCGAGCAAACCGCCAAGGCCAAGGTAGGCGAGGTGAAAAGCCAGGGCCTGCCGCAAGTGAACGTGGCCGCCAACGTGGCCGACAACTTCAAGCTGCAAAAGTCTTTGCTCGATGCTGGCACCTTCGCGGGGCCGACGCTGAACGGCACTACCCTTACGCAGCGCGACATAGCGGCGGCGGCGGCGGGCCAGAGCGTGACCCTGAGCCCGGCCTATGCCGCGCCCGTGGCGCTGCCGCCCCAGGCCATTGCCTTCGGCTTGCAATACGCGGGCAACACCTCGGCTTCGTTTTCGCAGATGCTGTTTGATGGCTCGTATCTGGTTGGCCTGAAGGCTGCTAAGGTGTATGAGGAGCTGGCTAAGAAGCAAACCCAGCAGGCCGAAATCGACGTGATTGAGCAAGTGAGCAAGGCGTATTACAGCACGCTGGTGGCCCGCGCCCGCCTGGCGCTGCTGGCCCGCAACGTGCAGCGCCTCGACACGCTACTCTACCAAACCGATAAGACCTTCAAGGCCGGCTTTGCCGAAAAGCTCGACGTGGACCGCCTGCGCGTGCAGCGCAACAACTTGGTGGTGGAGCAGCAGAAAGCTCAGCGCCTCACCGAGTTGAGCGTAGCCTTGCTCAAGTTTCAGATGGGTTTGCCGCAGGCGCAGACCGTGCAGCTCACCGACTCGCTCGGCGCGGCCGTGGTCGATGCCGGCGCGCTGCGCCAGCGCCTGGGCGTGGCCAATTTCAACACCGGGGCCGGCGACCTCAGCCTCGGCCAGGTGCCCACCGTGGCCCCGCCCACTACCGGCCAGGCACCCGCCAACGAGCCCATTAACAACAATGGCCAGCCCACGCAGGCCCAGGCGGCGTTCAACTACAACAACCGCATCGAGTTTTCGACCCTCGAAACGCAGCAGGCGCTGGCCGGCCTCGACCTGGCCAACCGCCAGCGCGGCGCCTACCCCCGCCTGAGCCTCACGGCCGCCTACGGCTTCACGGGCTCGGCCAAAACGGTGCACGACTTGTTCGCCTTCCGCGGGCCGGATTCGCGCAACTCCAACGGCTTTGCCAACCAAAACTGGTTTGGCTTTGGCAACGTGGGGCTGGCGCTGAACGTGCCGGTGTTCGACGGCTTCCGCCGGAAGTACCAGGTGCAGCAGGCGCGCATTCAGCAGAAAACGATTGAGCAGGGCTTCGAAACGCTGCGCCAAAGCATTGACTTGCAGGATGCGCAGAGCCGCACCACGCTCATCAACGCGCTCGACGTGCTCGACAACCAGCAGGCCAACCTGACGCTGGCCGCCGACGTGGCCCGGGTGTCAAAAATCAAGTTTCAGGCCGGCGTGGGCTCCAACGTGGAGCTGATAACGGCTGAAACTGACCTGCGCCAGGCCCAAACCAACTACTACGCCGCCATCTACGACGTGCTGGTGGCCAAGGTAGACCGCGACAAAGCCACCGGCGAGCTGTACCAGCAGGCCAAATAATTTCTTGTAATCGACTGTCATGCAGAGCGCAGCGAAGCATCTCGCGTGGCGCAGTAATCAATACGAAGCAACAGTGCGAGCGAGATGCTTCGCTGCGCTCTGCATGACCTCTCTTCTTTATATGAACCTCACTAACTCCCGCTACTCGCTACTCGCCGCCGCTTTATTCCTGGCCTCGTGCGGCGGGGGCGACAAAGACCCCAAGGCCGAGCTGGCCAAGCTGAAGGCCGACCAGGCCGCCACCCAGGCCAAAATAGCCGACCTCGAAGCCAAAACCGGGGCCGCCAAAGAAGCCGAAGCCAACGCCGCCGTGCCCGTGTCGGTGATTAAGGTAGCGCCCCAAAGCTTCGCGGGCTACCTCGAAGTGCAGGGCCGTGTCGACTTTGACCAGAACGCCACCGTGGGCGCGCGGGCGGCCGGCACGCTCACCAGCGTGCGCGTGCAGCGCGGCGACCAGGTGCGCAAAGGCCAGGTGCTGGCCACCGTCGATGCCAGTATCCTGGATGCCAACATCGCGGAGCTGCGCACCCGCATGGAGCTGGCTAAAACGGTATACGAAAAGCAGGCCGGCCTCTGGAAGCAGCAGATTGGCACCGAGGTGCAGTACCTGCAAGCCAAGAACAACTACGAAGCCTTGCAGCGCAACCTCGCCACGCTCAACCAGCAGAAGTCGCTCTATAACGTGGTAGCGCCCTACGCGGGCGTGGTCGATAACGTGCTGCCCAAGCTGGGCGAAACCGTAGCGCCCGGCGCGCCCGTGGTGCAGCTCAACAGCGGCCAGGGCGGCAAGGTACTGGCCGACGTGTCAGAAGCTTACGCCGGTAGCATTAAGGCCGGCGACAAGGCCCTGGTGACGTTGCCCGACATGGGCAGTGAGGAAATCGAGAGCACCGTGCGGACGGTGAGCCGCACCATTTCGGCCACCAGCCGCACCTTCACCGTGGAGCTGCGCCTGCCCGGCAACGTGGCCGCCCGCCTGCGCCCCAACATGGTGGCCACCGTGCGCATCAAAAACTACGGCAACAACAGCGCCACCGTGCTGCCCGTGGACCTGATTCAGCACGACGAGGAAAATGCCTACGTGCTGGTAGTAAGCAACGACGGCGGCAAGAAAGTGGCCGCCAAGCGCGTCATCAAAACCGGCCAGACCTACAACGGCAAGCAGGAAGTGCTGAGCGGATTGAAAGTGGGCGACGAAGTGATTTCGGCCGGCTACCAGAATTTGAATGACGGGCAAGCGGTGAAAGTAGGCTAAGGTATAGTCCGCGCTAGCTAAGGTTAAAACGACCTTAGCGAAAGTTGATACAGTACTAGCCAGGGCTCAATCGGCCCTGGCGAAGGTCAATAAGATACTAGCTAAGGTCATTTTAACCTTAGCTAAGGTTAAAACGACGCTAGCTAAGGTTGAATTGACCTTAGCTAGCGCAGCAAGAATCTTAGCGCAGGCCGTGCTGGCCTGCGCTGTCAAGCCATCCACTTTCAATAATTGCCTGATGCAAGACGTGGAAAAAGAATTCGGCCCTACCAGTTGGTCGATTAATAATAAAACCAGCATTTACATCATCACCTTGCTGCTGACGGTGATGGGCATTTTTGCCTACATCAAGCTCGGCAAGGAGAAGTTTCCCGACATCGTGATTCCGCGCATCATCGTGGCCACGGTGTATCCGGGCACGTCGCCGACGGACATCGAGAACCTGGTGACGCGCCAGATTGAGAAGGAAATCAAGGGCGTGAACGGGGTCAAGAAAATCAACTCGACCTCGAACCAGGACTACTGCATCGTGGACGTGGAGTTCAACTCCGGCATCGACGTGCAAGCCGCCAAGCAGCTCATCAAGGATGCCGTGGACAAGGCCCGCACCGAGTTGCCCAACGACCTGCCCACCGACCCCACGGTGAAGGAAGTCAACATCTCGGAGCAGCCGATTATGTACGTCAACCTGAGCGGCAACCTGCCCGCCTCGCAGCTCAAAAAGCTGGCCGACGACTTCCAGGATAAAATCGAAGCCTTCCCCGAAATCACCCGCGTCGATATCGTGGGCGCGCTCGACCAGCAGGTGAACGTGGACGTGGACTTGCAAAAGCTGCAAGCTTCGCAGCTGAGCTTCAACGACATCACGGCGGCCATTGCCCGCGAAAACATCACCGTTTCGGGCGGTAGCATCGACGTGGGCGACCAGAAGCGCGCCGTGCGCGTGGCCGGCCAGTACGTGAACGCGGCCGACATTGCCGACATCCAGGTGAAGAACCTGCGCGGCGCACCGGTGCGCCTCGGCGACATCGCTACCGTGCAGGACGCCTTCAAGGACCGCGAAAGCTACGCCCGCCTCGACGGCCAGCCCACCGTGACGCTGAACGTGGTGAAGCGCCAGGGCGAAAACCTGCTCGACGCCTCCGACAAGATTCACCAGCTGGTGAAAGACGCCGAGGCCAGCCTGCCCAAAGGCACCAAAATCACGATTACCGGCGACTCGTCGAACGAGACCCGCAACACGCTGAATGACCTCATCAACACCATCATCATCGGCTTCTTGCTGGTGACCTTGATTCTGATGTTCTTCATGGGTACTACCAACGCGCTGTTCGTGGGCTTGTCGGTGCCGCTGTCGATGTTCCTGGCCTTCGTGATGCTGCCCATGTTCGGCTTCTCGCTGAATATGATTGTGCTCTTCGCCTTCCTATTGGCGCTGGGCATCGTGGTGGACGATGCCATCGTGGTTATCGAAAACACGCACCGCCTGCTGCACGAGCACCCCAACCTGAGCACCGCTCAGGCCGCCAAATATGCGGCCGGCGAGGTGTTTATCCCCGTGCTGGCCGGCACGCTCACCACGGTAGCGCCGTTCGTGCCGCTCATGTTCTGGCCCGGCATCGTGGGCTCGTTCATGTTCTTTTTGCCCGTTACGCTGATTTTGACGCTCGGCGCGTCGCTCATCGTGGCCTTCATCATGAACCCGGTATTTGCCGTAAGCTTCATGGAGCGCGAAGAGCACCTCGACCGCGTAGAAACGCCCAAACTGACCCGAGGCTTCCTCCTGGGCATGGGCGGGCTGGCGCTGGTAGCGCTGGCTGGCTATTTAGCGGGTTCTAAGTTCCTGGGCAATTTGATGATAACCATCATCGTGCTTTGCTTCCTCGATAAGTACGTGTTTGTCTATATGATAGCCGGCTTCCAGCGCAGCATTTTGCCGCGCCTGCAAAACGGCTACGCCCGCCTCGTGGAGATAGTAGTAGGCGGCACGGTGTGGCGGCAGGTTGGCATTATGCTGAGCCTGGTGGTGCTGTTCGTGGGTAGCATCATGGCCGTGGGCGCGCGCAAGCCCAAGGTAGACTTCTTCCCCAAAGGCGACCCCAAGTTCATTTACACCTACCTGCGGATGCCCGTGGGCACCAAGGTTGAAGTAACCGACTCGGTAACCAAAATCCTGGAGCGGCGCGTGTACGGCGTGATTGGCCGCAACAACCCCGACGTGGAATCGGTGATTACCAACGTGGCCATCGGGGCCGGCGACCCCACCGAGGCGACGGCCTCGGGCGTGTCGCAGTCGCACCTGGGCAAGGTGGGCGTGGCCTTCAAGGAGCTGGCCGAGCAAACCGGCCCCGCTACCCACACCTACATGGATAAGATTCGGGAAGTCGTGAAAGGTATTCCCGGTGCCGAGGTGTCCGTTGACCAGGAGGCCAGCGGCCCGCCCCAGGGCAAGGAAGTAGCCATCGAAGTATCGGGCGACGACTACCCCAAGCTGGCCGCGCTCAGCAAGAAGGTAGAACGCTACGTGGACTCGCTCAAGATTGGCGGCATCGAAGACCTGCGCTCTGACTTGCAGGACCGTAACCCCGAAATCGGCGTACGCATCAACCGCGTGCGGGCCAACCGCGAAGGCATCTCGACCGCCCAGATTGGCTCCGAGGTGCGCACCGCCATCTACGGTTACGAGGCCAGCAAATTCAAGACGCCCGATGATGAATACCCCATCCAAGTGCGCTACGCCAAGCCCTACCGCGACAACGTGGACGCCATCGTGAACGCGCCGCTCACCTTCCGCGACGCCACGGGCGCGGTGCGCCAGGTGCCGATTTCGGCCGTGGCCGACGTCAACTACGGCACCACCTACGGCGGCATCAAGCGCAAAGACACCAAGCGCCTTATCACCATCAGCTCCAACGTGCTGGGCGGCTTCACCGGCCCCGACGTGGTAGCCAACGTGCAGCGCGCCCTCAAGAGCTTCCCCGTGCCCGCCGGCTACACCGTGCGTATGGGCGGCGCCCAGGAAGACCAGAAGGAAACCAGCGACTTCCTCGGCGTGGCCGCCATCGGCGCGCTGGCGCTCATTTTCCTGGTGCTCGTCACGCAGTTCAACTCGGTGAGCAAGCCGCTCATCATCCTCACCGAGGTGATTTTCTCCATCATCGGGGTAATGCTCGGCCTGGCCATCACGGGCATGAACATCTCCATCGTCATGACCGGGGTCGGCATCATCGCCCTGGCCGGCATCGTGGTGAAGAACGGCATCCTGCTGGTCGAGTTCACCGACATGCTGCGCGCCCAGGGCATGAACCTGCACGACGCCCTCGTGACGGCCGGCCGCACCCGCCTCAACCCCGTGATTCTCACGGCCACGGCGGCTATTCTGGGCCTCATTCCGCTGGCCATTGGCCTCAACATCGACTTCTACGAGCTCTTCAACTCGGGCCACCCGCACTTCTTTTTGGGTGGCGAATCGGTGGTGTTCTGGGGCCCGCTGGCCTGGACAATAATTTTTGGGTTGTCGTTTGCAACCCTTGTGACCCTTTTGGTAGTCCCGGTCATGTATCTTCTTAACGAGAAGCTACGCGCCAAAATCACGGGCCGCGATTACAACAGCCTCCCCCCCACGGTTTCAGCCGACCGCGAGGAAATTGAGGCCGCGACGCCGCCCGTGTTGGCTTAATTATTGCAGATTGCTGGCTGCCTGATTAGCAGCCGTTGTTGAGGAAACGGCCGGTTTTCGGCAGCCAGCAATCAGCATTAGTAAAAAGACATTCTCACCGCTCTTCTCTGCAAAATTTCTCCACGCTATGTACGCTACTACTACCGCCGCTACTACGCCCAAAAACATCGAGCAGCAGGTGCTGCGCATCATCAGCAAGCGCAAGGCCATCAAGGCCACGCGCCTGCGCCGCACCGCCAGCCTCAGCCGCGACCTGCGCTTCGACACCGTCGACTTGGTCGATATCATCTTGGAACTGGAGCGCAGCTTCCACATCTACGTGCCCGATGAGGTGCCCTTCAACACGGTCGGCGACTTCGTGCGCTACGTGCGCGCGCACGCTGCGGCGGCGTAAAAAGGAACTTCTACTAAATAGAAAAGGCCCGTCTGATAATTCAGACGGGCCTTTTCTATTCATTGATTGTTTATTACCGAACGTTGCCGCCCGCGTCGTTATGCTGGCCCACGTTGCCATCGCGCGAGGCGTCGCTCACGTTGGCAATGTCATCCACGCCGGCCGACTTGGCCGATTCGTTCGTAGGCTCGGGCAGCGGGCCATCAGGGCCCACGTCGCTGACGGGCTTTGTTATTGAAGAAGTAGGCGAGGTAGCCGAACTGGGCGAACCCAGGCCCGCATCGGTAGCCGACTGGCCGGTGCTGGCGGGCGCGGTAGAGTAGGGGCTGGTGCCCGCGTTTTTGGCCGATTGATTGGTGGCTTCCATGCTGAGGCGGTTGCTGGTAAATTGGTCGGGGTTAGCTACGGTAGCGGCTTTAGCCTGCTCCCAGGCGTGAAACTTATCAAGCTCGTGCTTGATGGAAGTCGAAAACCAGGCCAGCAGCGCCATGTCGTCGAGCAAGCCCAGCACCGGAATAAAATCGGGAATCAGGTCAATCGGCGAGATGAAGTAGATAAGCACGGCCACCGCGCCTACTACCGTAGTCGAAGGTAGCTCGGTGTACTCGCCCGAAATGCTGAGCTTGATGAGGCGGAACAGGCTTTGCAGCGTTTCCCAGGCCTCGTGGGCCAGGGTGCCGAGCTCTTTTTTCTCGCTGGCCTTGGCGTAGGCGTCGGTCAGCAGCTTCTTGAGGCGCGTGGGCTGCTTGATGTAGCCCTCGGCGGCGGCTAGAAACTTCTTAAAAAACTTGGAGCCGGCGACGTCGTCGCCGGAAGGAGCAGATTTGTAGGTTGCCATGCGAAAAAAGGCGGTTGAAAGGCGTGAAAAGCAGCGGGCTCGCCGCCAGGGCCTAGTACTCTATTCACTGCCGCAATGTTTTTGACTCGGTGCCCTGCCTCTCGCAATTGGCTGCGATGCCGCGTAGCGGCGCAAGGTTTGTAGCAGTAGGCAGCAGAAAAGAAGCGTGCCGCGTAGCGGTGCCAGAAAGCGAATGTTCTGGCACCGCTACGCGGCACGTTTTGAATGAAACCTTATGAAGGCTACAAACCCTGCGCCGCTACGCGGCACTAGAACCCGCAGAGGCCGCGATACAGCTATTCCGTAACCTGCGCCTGGGCCGTAGCGGCGGCTAGTATCTCCTCGGCCTGGGGCACTTCGGTGCCCGCCACGCGGCCGGCAGCGTAGAAATTTCGGCTGTAGTATGCCTGGTGCAGCGAGCTGACCATCACGCCGCCGTTGGTGGCCGAGTGGGCAAACTTACCGTCTTTCAGGTAGATGCCGACGTGGTAGATGTTGCCCTTGCCGTGGCTGAAAAACACGAGGTCACCGGCTTTCATATCGCTCTTGGCCACGCGCTTGGCCGAGCCAAACATGGCCCGCGAGCTGTGCTTGAGCGAGATGCCGTACACCTTCTTGTACACCTGCGTCACGAAGCCCGAGCAGTCGGTGCCCCGGCGCGAGCTGGCCCCGAAGCTGTATGGCGTGCCAATCCAGTCCACGATGGTCTGGAGCAGGCTCTTGTTCTCGGTTTGGGCGAGCTTCACGCCGAGGGTCTGGCCGTAGTAGCCGTAGGCCAGCGAGTCGCGCGAGGCCGTGGTAGCCGCCGATTCGGGTTCTTCCGATTTGATGGGGTCGCCGTTGTCGGCAAGCAGGCCCGAAAGCAGCGATGCTTCGGCTACGGCGGGCACGGCGCGGGGCGCGGTACCGGCCGAGGCCGAAGCATCGGGTACTTGTTCAAAGCAGAAAGAAAGCGTAAGGGCAGCAGCGGCGAAGCAGGACAGCAGGATATTCTTCATCAGTCGTCGTTGGAGGTGGGCTCCGGCAGCGCCCTCGAGCTGGCTGACCGGGCAAAAAAAGGTGGGAAGTGTTGCGCTAGGCAGAGCGGCTAAGGCCGCTAGAAAAAAGTAAAAAGAGAAGTCGAATAGCTGATTTTTAAGGCGGGCTACAAAACCGGCCTGGCCAAAGCTAAGCAAGGAATTTTCAAAAAGCCGCGACAAAAAGCGGAAAAAGTCAATAAATCCCGGAAAAACACTGAAAAATGCCCTAAAATAATTTTTCAAGCATGCAACCATTATCAAAGCCATGTCGTAGTTTCGCCCGAATCCTGTACGTTATGGCTCCGCGCACTTTTGTTAATTCCCCGCTGGCCCGCATTGCCCGGTGGGTGCTTGGCAATAAGGGCAGCGTGGCCATGGTGCTGGGCCAGACGGTACACCTGAGCGGGGCTACTCGCGAGGAGTTTCTGGCCGACCCTGAGTGGGTGGCGCATGAGGAAGTACACCTGCGCCAGGTGCGCGACCTGGGGTTAGCGCGTTTCCTAGCCGAATACCTCCTCGAGTCGGCCCGCGTGGGCTACTACCAGAATAAGTTTGAGGTGGAGGCGCGCGAAGGTGCCCGGCTGTTTATGCTGGAGCGGACGCGGGCTGTAAGGCAGCTATAGTATAGTTGCTGCGGGCTGCCGTTACTTCGCAGCCGTGCTCCTATTACCCGCCTTTCGCCTGCCTGCCCCGGCACCTCTGTCGGCGCTTATTATCTTGTTAGTAAGCCTGCTGAATCCACTCGCCGGCCGCGCGCAGACCGCCAAGCCCGGCCCGGTTGAGGTGATGGTAGTAGGATTCGACCACCTGAACGCGCTCTACAACAAGCAGCCCGAATCGGACGTGTACAGCCCCAAAAAGCAGGCCGAGCTGGCCAGACTGCGGGCGCAGCTGGCGCGCTTCCGGCCCGATGCCATTATGCTCGAAGCGGAGCCCCGCGAGCAGCCCCGGCTCGATAGCCTCTACGAGCAGTACCGGGCCGGCAAGCTGGCCTTCACCATGCTGCCCGAAGGGCGCGGCGAGCGCTACCAAGTGGGCTTCGTGCTGGCCCGGCAGCTGGGGCTGCCCGCGCCGCGCGGCATCGACTACTACGCCTCAACTTCGCAAAATCTGCTGAGTACGGGCCGCAATATCAGCTGCTTCCGGCGCGACTGGCAGCAGCTGCAAGCCGCGTCGCGGCCACTGCGGCGGCAGGTGCAGCATGATAGCCTTTCACTCTACGACTACCTCGCGCTGGCCAACCAACCCGCACTAGTGAGCCTGATTCACCGGGCTACCTTCAACACGCCGGCGCTCGTGACGAGCGGCACGTTTTCACCCTCGGGCACCAATACCGTGGACTTGGGCCGCGTCGATACCGCCTACGTGGGGGCGCACTACATCACGCTGTTCTACAACCGCAACCTGAAAATCTACTCCAACATCCTGCGGGCGCAGCAGCAAACCCAGGCCCGGCGCGTGCTGGTGATGATGGGCCTGGCCCACGTGGGCGTGCTGGAAGAGCTATTCGCCGCCAACCCCGACTACCGGGTAACGCACGCGGCTAAGTATTTGAAAACAAGAGCTAAGCTGCGAAAATAGCTGGCAATAAGCTACAACTGCGCCAGCCGCCCGCCGTCCACCACCAGCGTAGTGCCATTGATGAAGCTGGCCTCGTCCGAAGCCAGGAAGCAGATGGCGGCGGCCAGTTCGTCGGGCGTACCTATCTGGCCGGTAATCTTTTCGGTGCCGTTCTGCACGTTGGGGTTTTGGCGCAGCATGGGCGTCTCGACCGCGCCGGGGGCCAGGGCATTGATGCGGGCCTGGGTGTGCGGAATTTCGAGTGAAAGGCCGCGCACGAAGGCCTCGGTAGCGCCTTTGCTGGCGGCGTAGGGCACTACGTTGGGCGTGGTCTGAAAGGCATGGACCGAGCTGATGGCCACCACCGCGCCGCCTTTCATGTGCGGCAAACACAGCTGGCAGAGGCGGAACAGCGCCCGCAGATTCACGGTTTGTACGCGGTCCCAGTCGGCGGGCTTGGTTTCGAGCAGGGGCGTGTAGGTCATCATGGCCGCGTCGTTGATGAGCACGTCGATGCGGCCGTAGCGGGTTAGCGTGCGGTCTACGGCGCGCACCAGGTCGGGGTCGCGGCCTACGTCGGTTTTCAGGAAAAAGCCGTCGCCGCCGGCCGCTTTTATCTCGGCCACGGTTTCGCGGCCTTCCTTCACCTCGCGGCCCAGGCATACCACGGCGGCCCCTTCGCGCCCCAGGCGCACGGCCGTGGCCCGGCCGATGCCGGACGTAGCGCCCGTGACGATGCAAATCTTGTCTTTAAACCGAGCCATATCCTGCTTCCAATACTAGTAGCGCTTACGATGCTGGCTACCAAACGGGCGGCGCGGCCGGTTGTTCGGCTAAGGTGGGCAGTTTTCGTGAAAAAGCCATTATTACCCAAGCCAGCGCCAGCGGTTCGGCTGCTAGCCAGCCTCGGCCGTATAGGCTTCATGCTTTCCTCACTTGTCCTACTAGCGGCCGTCGAGCCTTTTTCCTGGCAGCGGCTATTGGTGTCGGAAGACGCGCCGTTGAGCTTTCTATTCGAAATTGCTCTGCGTTGCGTGTTCGTGTTCGCGCTCACCATCGGGGCGTTGCGCGTGTCGGGCAAGCGCGGGGTGCGGCAGCTGTCCATCTTCGAGTTTGGGCTGATACTGATACTAGGCACGGCCGCCGGCGACGCTACCATTTACCACGATACGCCCCTGCTGCACGCGGTAGCGGTGTTTGTGGTAATAATCGCGCTTTACGTGGGGGCCAATTATCTGATAGATAAACATCCGCGCCTCGAATACCTGGTAGAAGGCGAGCCCGAGCTGATACTTGAAAACGGCGAGCTTGACTACGCAGCCTTCACCAAAGCCCCGCTCACGGCGCAGGAGCTGTTTGGGCAGCTGCGGCAGCACCAGGTCGAGCACCTGGGGCAGGTGCGGCGCATTTACATCGAGGCTACGGGCGAGGTCAGCGCGTTTTTCTTCGACCCTGAAGACGAGCGCCCCGGCCTGCCCATCTGGCCCGAAATCTACCGCCACCCGCTGCATGAGCTGGCCAAAAATGGCTCATACGGCTGCCACGCCTGCGGCACCGTGCGCGAGCTGCCGGCCGGCCCGGCCCCCACGTGCCCGCGCTGCCAGCAGGGGCAGGGCTGGCTGCCGGCCTGCGATACGCCCCGTATCGCCTAAAAGCTGGGGCGCAACCAACTACCGCCGACTTACGAATACTAGCCGCCCGCTTCGGCGGCTTTTTCTCTCCTTCTCCTTTTAATCTTCCGTTGCGCATGGAACCCACTTCCCACCAGCCCGGCCTGTCGTCGTCCGCCGAAAACACGTCGCACACCACCTCGGATTTTTCGACCACGGCGGCCCACGCCACCGGCACCTCGCCGTACCCCGCCGATAGCCCTGCCAGTACCCAGCCCGCTACTGCCGACAGCCTGAAAGGCAAGCTCGACAGCGCCGTAGCCACCGGCAAAGACAAGTTCAATAGCGCCGTGGCCGACGGCAAGGACAAGCTCAACACCGTAGTAGCCAGCGGCAAAGAAAAACTGGACAACGCCGTGGCCAGCGGCAAGCAGTGGCTCAACGACTCGGGCGTGGCCGAGCAGGCCCAGCAAACCACCCAGAAAGCCAAAGACCTGGGCAACCAGGCCTTGAACAAGGTAAACGACCTCACGACCACGCAAAAAGCGGTAATCGTGGGCGCGGTCGCCGCCGGCGTCGCCTTCCTGATTGTGCGCAGCGGCAAAAAGAAACGGGAAGCCGGCGAATACCGCGAGCGCCCCCGCAAGTCGCCCTTCGACCACCAGCCCCACACCCGCGATGGCGACCACGCCTACGACCGCCGCGGCCAGCGCCCCTGGGGTGCTTCGCGCTACGGCAACGCCGCCGCTCCCTACGGCAAGCCCCGCGTGATGTCGGGCAGCGGCTACACCTCGGCCCCCAACGCGCACAGCAACGACCACGGCCGCACTACCTCGTCGGACCGCAGCACCAGCGTGGGCGGCGGCTCGTTTGGCGCTGGCCAGCGCCGCGACCAGGGCCCGGCCGGCAGCCGGTACGATGCCAGCACCGGCGGCAGCCAGAATCCGAACTAAGAACGAGCTATCAAACCGTTTGTCATTGCGAGCGAAGCGAAGCAATCGCACCTGTTCAGCCGCGCCGTTCGGGTTCCGAACAGGTACGATTGCTTCGCTTCGCTCGCAATGACAGATGAAAACCCCATCCAAAGGGCCGGCCGCACGCGCAGCCGGCCCTTTGTGCGTAAACTTGCCCCATGCTCTTTTACACCGTGATGAAGCCCGTGGTGCGCCTGGGGCTGCGCGTGTTTTTTCGCCGCCTCGAGGTGCGCCACCGCGCGCGGCTGCGCCTGCCCGGCCCGCTGATGCTGTGCAGCAACCACCCCAACACCCTCATGGACCCGCTCGTGACGGCCGTGCAGCGCCACGAGCCCATCGCGTTTCTGGCCAAGAGCACGTTCTTCAAAAACCCGGTGCTGGGGGCCATTATGCGCTCGGCCAACTGCATCCCCATCTACCGCCGCCAGGATGCGGAAAGCGGCCCCGATGCCACCAGCGCCCGCCAACTGGCCGCCAGCAACGAGGCCAGCTTTGGCCGCTGCTACGACTACCTGGAGCGCGGCGGCACGGTCATGATTTTCCCCGAGGGCACCAGCGTGAGCGAGCGCCGCCTGCGCCCGCTCAAAACCGGGGCCGCCCGCATCGCGCTGGGCACCGAGGCGCGGCACGATTTCAAGCTGGGCTTGAAGCTGGTGTGCGTGGGCACCAACTACTTTGACCCCACGCGCTTCCGCTCCGACGTGCTGCTCAACGTGGCCCCGCCCATCGTGGTGGCCGACTACGCCGCCCGCTACCACCAGAACCCCGAAGCCGCCGCCGACGAGCTGACCGAGGAAATCCGCCGCCGCCTCACCCGCCGCCTCGTCATCAGCCGCGCCGCCGAAGACGATGCCCTGGCCCAGCAGGTCGAGCGCACTTTCGGCGACCACCTCAACCCCGACGACGACCCCAGCACGCTCTATGATAACTTCGAGCTCAGCCGCACCCTGCTCGATGCCGTGGCCTGGTTCGAGCAGCACGACGCCGGCCGGCTGGCCACCCTGCGCGCCGCCCTCACTACCTACCTGGCCGAGCTTCAGCACCATAAAGTAGACGACGAGGCCCTCGACCAAACCCGCCGCCCCAGCACTGGCCTACCCGACTACCTCAGCCTGATTCTGGGCTTCCCGGTGTGGCTCTACGGCTTGCTGACCAATTATATACCCTATAAGATTCCGTCGCAGGTAGCGCGGCGCGCCACCAAGGAAACCGAGTTTATCGCCGCCATTATGCTGGGCGTGGGGATGCTGACTTTTCCGCTAGCCTACGCCGTGGAGGCCGCCGCCGTACAGCACTTCCTCACCCACGACTGGCGGCTGACGTTACTCTTCGTGCTGAGTTTGCCGCTGGCCGGCTTCTACGCCCTCGGCTACTGGCAAACGCTGAGCGCGCGCCTGCGCCGCCTGCGGGTGCGGCAGCTGCCGCTGGCCGTGCGCGCCGGGCTGCGCGCCCGCCGGGCCGCCGTGCTGGGTATGCTCGACGAGGCGCGGGCGGAATATTTAAGTAGGATGCTGTAATCAGTTAACTAATAAACGATTGTCATTGCGAGCGCAGCGAAGCAATCGCACCTGTTCGGGTTCCGTTCGGGTGCGATTGCTTCGCTGCGCTCGCAATGACAGGCAATTAAAAATGTGCCCAGCTACTCATCCAAATACTGGTGCACAAACTTAATGGCCATGCTGCCCTCGCCCACCGCCGAGGCCACCCGCGCCATCGCGCCGGCGCGCCCATCGCCGGCCGCGAATAGCCCCGGTACGCAGGTTTCCAGTAGGTAGGGCTCGCGGGCTTTGCGCCAGGAAGTAGGATAGCGCGGGTCGGTTACGAGGTCGCGGCCGGTGAGGAGGTAGCCTTTGGCGTCGCACAGGGCGAGGTCGCAAATCCACTCGGTGCTAGGCTTGGCCCCGATGAAAATGAACAGCGCCCGCGCCGGGTGCTTCTCGGGCTCGCGGCCTTCGCGCTGAATGACCACGGCTTCGAGCGAGTTACCTCCGCAGGCTTCGCGCACTTGGGTGTGGGGCAGTATTTCGATGTTGGGCGTTTGGCCGATTTGCTCAATCAGGTAGGCCGACATGCTGGCCGCCAGGTTTGCGCCCCGAATCACGATGAACACCCGCGAGGCAAACGTGGACAAGTACATGGCCGCCTGCCCGGCCGAGTTGCCGCCGCCTACCACGTACACCGGCTGCTCGCTGCAGCTGCGCGCCTCGGTGCGCGCCGCCCCGTAGTACACGCCCGCCCCGCTGAGGCGGTCGAGCCCCGGTGCATCGAGCACGCGGTAGCTGACGCCAGTAGTGAGGACCACGGCGCGGGCTTTTATCTCAGAGTTGTCGCTTAGCGTCAACACCTTGTAGCCGTCCTGCACGCAGAGGTTCACGACCTCCTGCGGGGCCAGAAACTCAGCCCCGAGGCGGGTGGCCTGGCTCCAGGCGCGGTGCGCCAGTTCGGCCCCGCTCAGGCCGGTAGGGAAGCCCAGGTAGTTTTCGATGCGCGACGACGAGCCCGCCTGCCCGCCCGGCGTTTGCTTTTCGATGATGAGCGTTTTCAAGCCCTCCGACGCGCCGTACACGGCTGCCGCCAGCCCGGCCGGCCCGGCCCCAATTACTACCACGTCGTACAATTCCTGCTTGGCCGCCACCTGAATGCCCAGGTGCTGGGCCAGGTCCAGCTTTTCGGGCCGCGAGGCTATTTTGCCATCGGGGCAAATGACAACCGGCAGGTCGTCGGCCCCGAAGCCGGTAGTGGCCAGCAGCGCGGCGGCTTCCGCATCCTTCTCAAAGTCAAGCCACTGGTAGCCCACCATGTAGCCGCTGAGAAAATCCTTGAGCTCGTGCGACAGCGGCGACCACTGAAACCCAATCAGCCGCAGCCCCGCAAACGCGGGCCGGTACGTGGCCTGCCAACTGCGTAGCAAGTCGTGCAGGGTGGGGTAGAGCAGCTGCTCGGGCGGGTCCCAGGGCTTGAGCAGGTAGTAGTCGAGTTGCGCCGAATTGATGGCCTGGATGGCGGCCGACGTATCGGCGTAGGCGGTGAGGAGCACGCGCTTGGTATTGGGGAATAGCTCGCGAGCGTGGGTCAGCACCTCCACGCCTTCGACCTCGGGCATGCGCTGGTCAGCCAGCACCAGGGCCAGCGGCTCGGCGCGGGCGCGCAGCTCATCGAGCGTTTTCAGCGCCTCCGGCCCCGAGTTCACGCTCAGGATGCGGTAGTCCTGGCGAAATTCCTGGCGTAGGTCGCGGGTGATGGCGTTCAGCACCTGCGTGTCGTCGTCAACCGTCAGGATGATAGGCTTTTTCATAATTCTACTCCAAAAACTCGGGCTGCTTCGGGTGCAAATAATTCTCAAATTAACCTCGTTTGGCCGGCAAGTCAATGTTTACCGCACACTCGGCAGCCAGACCGAAAACTCCGTTTTTCCCGGCACCGATGTCGCCTCCAGCCGCCCGCCGTGCTCTTGCACGATGCGCCGGGCAATATCCAGCCCCTGCCCCGAGCCCTCGCCGGGCGGCTTGGTGGTGTAGAAAGGCTCGAACATGTGAGCCAGTACCTCGGGCGTAATACCCACGCCATTGTCCTGAATAGCGACCCGCACGAAGCCATTTTGCGCAGTGGCGCGCACCGTGAGCTCGCCGCCTTTGGCGGGCAGCGCGTCGAGGGCATTGTCGATGAGGTTGGTCCACACTTGATTGAGGCTGCCGGCCTGGCCCAGCACCAGCGGCAGGCCGGGGGCGTAGTCGCGGGTGAGGCGCACGTTTTTGTCGCGCAGGGCGTGGGCGAAGATGTTTAGCGTGCTGTCGAGGCCATCGGTAAAGGCCAGCGGCTCGCGGCCGCCGGCGCGGTCCATGTGCGAGTAGGTTTTCACGTCGCTCACCAGCGTGCTGATGCGCTGGCTGGCCTCCCGGATGTCGCGCGTGAGGCGCAGGGCCGTGAGGTGGGCTTCGAGCCAGGCCAGGGTGGGGGCGCGGGCGGCTTCGGGCAACTGGGTTAGCAGCGGCGTGAGCTGGGCGGCGGTGAGGCCGGCGGCCAGCAGGCCATCGGTGAGGGCGTAGCCGTCGGGCACGCCCTGGGTTTCGAGCCAGTCGGCCAGCTCGTCTTCCTGGTCGGCACGGTCGAGGGCCGACAGCGCGGGCGGCTGACGCTCGCTGCTTTCTGAGGCCAAGGCCTTCAGGGCCATCATGGCGGTGGTGGGCGGGCCGGCCAGCATCAGGTTTTTGAGGAGTAGCGGGCTGTTGCACAAGTGCTTGTTAAGCGCGTCGGCGGCCCGGCCGATGGCGGCGGCGGGGTTGTTGAGCTCGTGCGAGAGGCCGGCCGAGAGCTTGCCCAGCGCCCGCAGCTTGTCGTCGCGCTCCTGGGCGCGCACCTCGTCGCGGGCGCGGTCGTTCATGATGCCCACCAGCCGCTGCACCAGGTCGGGGCTCTGGTGCTCCAGGGCCGGAAACTCGCTGCGCGGCAGCGTGTAGAGCGTAGTGTCGCCCACGGCGATGCCCTGGCCCTTAAAGGTTTGTAGGCGTGAGTAGGGAAGCACGCCGCCCACCTGGCCCGGCTCCATCCGAAAGACAGGCGAAGCCTGGGTGTTGGTGACGGCGTAGAATTGCAACGCGCCGGCCACGATGGCCACCAGGCGGTCGGCGGGCGCGCCGGCTTCTACTACCACTTCGCCGGGGGCGTACTGGCGCAACTCGCCGGCTTGCAGCAGCCAGTCGAGCACGGCGGGCGGCAAATCCTGAAAGGCGGTGATGCCGCTGAGCGCGGTGACCTCGGGAGGTAGGAGCTGGGACATGCGGTAGTAACCGGGTGGCGGCCGGGTAGGTTAAAGCAGGGCCGGGGCTGGAATTGTTGAGCGGCGTAGAGACGCAATATTTTGCGTCTTATCGTTGCCGAGCTGCGTTGCTCAGCAACGTAAGACGCAAAATATTGCGTCTCTACACCCAACCACCGCCAACCAGAATTTAAAACAGTCTTCAAAGGAAAACCCCACAACCCGCACGCGCGCCTGCCAGTACGTGTTATTTGTATTGTGACCGACGCCCCCGCCCCGACTTCTGCGCCCCCGCTGCTCACCCGCGAGCAGGTGCTGCGCGCCCTGCGCCTTGTAGAGCGCGAAGGCCGCCAGCTGCCGCCCAGCACCGTGTACGAGCTGCTGTACCGGGGCCGGCGCTACCCGCCGCGCGCCGTGGCCGAGCTGGCCTACCGCCTCGCCCAGGCCGACCCTAAAATTCGCTGGCCCCACGCCGCCGGCCAGCCTACCAACGCCGCTCTCGAAGCCCTCGATTTCACCATCGTGGCCAAGCGCCCGGTGCTGGCCGCCGGCTCGGTGCAAGACCAAAGCCAGGCCGCCGAGCAGCAGGCCGAAAACCTTTACACCGGCCCGCCTACCCCCGAGCAAGCCACTGACACGGAGCCGGGTGCCGTGGCTGAGCCCACGGCCTCTTACAACAACCCGCCGCCCGCGCCTTATACCGATAAAGACGCACTAGCCGAGCTATTCATCTCGAAGCCCGAGCTGGATGCCGCGCTGGCGGGCCTGCGTCGCCGCCGCGCCCTGCTGCTGCAAGGCCCGCCTGGTACCGGTAAAACCTTTCTGGCCCGCCGCCTGGCCTGGCTGCTGCTGGGCGCGCAAGACGAGCAGCGCATCGAATTGGTGCAGTTTCACCCCAGCTACGGCTACGAGGACTTCGTGCTTGGCTTCCGGCCGGGGGCGGGCGGGCAGTTTGGGCTGGTCGAAGGCGTGCTGCCGCTGCTGTGTCAGCGCGCGGCCATCGACCCTGAGCGGCCTTATTTTCTGCTGATTGATGAGCTGAACCGGGGCAACGTGGCCCGCATCTTCGGCGAGCTGCTGGTGCTGCTGGAGCCCGCCCAGCGTGGCCCGGCCCACGCCCTGCGCCTGCCCTACGCCCCGCCCGAGGCGCCGCTGTTCTTCGTGCCCGAAAACCTCTACGTCATCGGTACGCTCAACCTGGCCGACCGCTCGCTGGCCCCGCTCGACTACGCCCTGCGCCGCCGCTTCGCCTTCGTAAATGTGCGCCCGCAGTTCGGCGGTACCTTCTTGCAGCTACTGCTGCACGAGGCGCAGGTACCCGGCAAGCTCGCCGCCCACCTCACCGAGCGCATGGCCGAGCTCAACCAGGCCATTGCCGACGACCCCGAGCTGGGCCACGATTTTGAAATCGGCCACAGCTACTTCTGCGCTCCGCCTACTAATCCAAAAGAGGCTGCCGAGTGGCTGCGCCTGATTTTCGAGCAGGAAATCGGCCCCCTGCTGGCCGACTACTGGCGCGAGCAGCCCGCCACGGCCGCCGCCCACCTGCGCAAGCTGTTGCAAGGCCTGTAAAAGAGGCTGGTAAGCTGGCCGTAGTTTAGCGCGCAGCGCGTATTGCTGGCCAGTCTTTCTAGCCCGCATAGTTAGCCCGGCGCAGCCGGGCGTATCCGTTAAATCCTAAAAATCCGTTGGAATCTGCGGTCCCATTAAGCACTCTGTACTACCTGCTGTGCTACGCCTGGCAGCGCCTGCCCGCGCCCGCCGTGCTGCGCGCTACCGAGGCCACGCCCTTTCACCGCCCGCTGGAGCTGCTGACCCAGATGCTGCTGCACGCCGCCCGCGAGCGGCTGCGCACTGGCCTGCCCCGCGCCTTCCAAACGCAAGAATCCGAGTTGCGCGCGTTACGGGGCCGTATCGAGCTGGTGCCCAGCCTAAGCCAAGGGCTGCTGCCGCAGGGCCGCGCCGTGTGCACCTACAATGAGCTGAGCGCCAACACGCCCCTGCATCAGCTGCTGCTGGGTACCGTGGCGGCCCTGGCCACTCACCGCGCCGTGCCCGTGGCGTTGCGCCGCGAACTGAGCCAGCTGCGCCGTCGCTTCCCGGCCGGGGTGGCGGCGCTGGAGCCTACGGCGGCTGTGTTTCCGGCACTGCGCCGGCAGCGGCCAGGCGGCGAGGAGGCGTTTTTGCTGCACCTCTGCGAGTTGATTTTTGAAACGGCCCTGCCCGCGCCGGCCGAAAACAGCCCGCGCCGCTTCGTCGATTTTCGGCGCGACGAGCGGCTGATGGCGCGGATATTCGAGCAGGCAGTGCGCAACTTTTACCGGCGCGAGCAGCGCCAGTACCGGGTTTTTGCCGAGACCATTGCCTGGCAGGCTGATGCTTCAAAAGCGGAGGATATTGCCCTGCTACCCACCATGCTCACCGATACCACGCTCGAAAGCCCGGCCCGCAAAATCATCCTCGACACCAAGTACTACGCCGCCGCCCTGCGCCCGCGCTACGACCAGCAGCGCCTGATTTCGCCGCACCTCTACCAGCTATATGCCTACCTCCAGAACGTGCGCCCCCAGCCCGGCCAGCAGCTCGAAGGCATCTTACTCTACCCCGCCGCTACGGCCGCCGTGGATGTGCGCTACACGCTGGGCGGCCACCCCGTGCGCATCGTCACGCTCGATTTGCACCAGCCCTGGCCGGGCATCGCGGCCGATTTGCTGGCGCTGGTGCAATGAGCTTTAATCAATAAAAAAGGCCCGCGCAGTGCTGCGCGGGCCTTTTCCTATAAAGACAACCGGGCCAGGCCCGGGCGTAATTACATTTTAGCTTTGGTGGTGTCGGTAGCCATTGCGCCTTCGGCAGGAGCAGCGGTAGCGGCAGCAGCGGTGTCCGTGGTAGCGGTCGTGGTGGTCGACTCGGTAGCAGGAGTAGTGGTTTCGGTCGTGGTGGTCTCGGTGGTGGCGGGTTTCGATTCGCACGAAGCCAGGCCAACGGCCAGGAACAGGGCCGATACTTTCAGCAGGTTGTTCATCTTAGGGTAAATTTGGAGAGTGATTGCCTTAAAAGCTGCCTTTAATGCCGGAGCGGCTGCCAGGTAACCCAGCTCCGGCAAAAATATTTTTTTAATTTTTTTCCTGGGTTACTAATGCCCGTTAGTTAGCATTAAGGCCCGAAGCGAATGAACATGGATAGCACCACGGCGCTGGCGGCCGATGCCCACCTTATCCGAGCCATCCAAGGTGGCGACGAACGGGCCCTGAGCCAGCTCTACCGCCTGCACTGGCCCATGGTATCGCACTTTGTGCTGCAAAACAGCGGCACCGAGGACGATGCCCGCGATGTGTACCAGGAAGGCGTAATGGTATTTTATGAAAAGGTACGCGAAGGCTCGCTAGAGCTCAGCTGCCAGATTAAAACCTACCTCTACGCCGTGTGCCGCCGCCTGTGGCTCAAGCGCCTCACCACCAAGAGCCGGCTGCACGGGGTGCGCCTGCTCGACGACGATGACTACGGCCCCTACCTCAACACGGGGGTCGAAGACGACCTCCACGAGGCCGAGGAGCGCGACCGGCGCTTCGCGACCATGAGCGAGGCGCTCACCCACCTGGGCGAGCCCTGCCGCTCGCTGCTGGAGGGCTTTTACCTGCTCGACAAGTCGATGCAGGACCTCACGGCGGAGCACGGCTACACCAACGCCGACACCGCCAAAACCCAGAAATACAAGTGTCTCACGCGCTTGAAGAAGTTGTTTTTTGCCAGTTATAAAGAAGCTTGATTGTTGAATGGCCGCATGGCTGAATTGGTGAATGGCTGCGTTTCGTAAGGCGCGCTCACCCAATTTAACCAGCCAGCAGTCCAGCAATTCAGCCATACAAAAGATGCAAACCGAAGCCGACTACTACGCGCTCTTTGAGGCTTACCAGCGCGGTGAGCTGGCCGCCGGCGCGCGCGCCGACCTGGAGGCGCGCCTCAGCGCCGACCCGCGCCTGAGCCAGCGCTACGCTGAGTTTGAGGAGCTAACCGGCACGCTGCGCGCCTACGCCGAGCGCCGCTGCACCCGCCAGCTGCTGGGCGGCCTGCACACGGCCATGCTCGCCGCCGAGGCCGCGCCGGAAGCGGCGGAAAAGCAGGTCGGTGGCCTGTCGGTTTCGGTAAACCCGCGCCTGAGCATCTCGCGCACCGAGCGCCGGTTGCGCGAGTTCTGGCACGGGCACCGCGCCACCATGGGCGTGGCCGCCTCGGTGGCCGTGATGGCGGTGTTCAGCACGCTGTTGGGCTTGCAGGCTTGGCAGAACGCGCACGTGCCTACTATCAAAAACTACACGCTACTCGTGCGTCAGATTGACAATCTGAAGAAAAACCAGCGCGCGCTTTCCAATGCCCTCAACCAGCAGGTGCCGCTTACGCCTGTCGAGCGGCCTAGCAAGTATAGCGGTACGGGCTTTGCCCTCACGGCCGATGGCTACCTCGTTACCAGCGCCCACGTAATAACGGGGGCCGATGCGAAAAAGGCTGATTCACTGTTAGTAGAAGGCCGCGACCATAAGCGCTACTACGCCGAAACGGTGTATACCGACCGCAAGCACGACCTAG
Organism: uncultured Hymenobacter sp.; assembly: GCA_964277755.1. Taxonomy (GTDB): domain Bacteria; phylum Bacteroidota; class Bacteroidia; order Cytophagales; family Hymenobacteraceae; genus Hymenobacter. The sequence goes on along the minus strand of CAXYJY010000049.1, from coordinate 30,323 downwards.
CCATATTGCGCATCAAAGACAAGGATTTCAAGACTTTCGGCAAGTTACCCTACACCTTCAAGGCGGGGCAGGCCGACCTCGGCGAGCGGGTATATACACTGGGCTACCCCCGCGAAGACGTAGTATATGGCGAGGGTGCGCTGAGCGCCCGCTCGGGCTTCGGCGGCGACACGGCCTTCTACCAGGTCAGCATTCCGTTGAACCCTGGCAACTCGGGTGGCCCGCTGCTCGACGGGCAGGGCAACCTTATCGGGGTAGTGAGCGGCCGGCAGGACGACGTGCTCGGCGCGGCTTTCGCTACCAAGTCCTCTTACCTGGTGCGGCTCGTCGACTCGCTCAAAAACAAGCAGCCCGTGCAGGCCTACCACCTGCCCCATACCAACCAGCTGGCCGGGGCCGGCCGCCCGCAGCAGCTCAAGCGTCTGCAAGATTTTGTGTTCGTAGTTAAAGTGTACGAGTAAGACTTATCATCCTGCTTTCTGCAAAATTGTAACGAAAAGCTCCGCCGTAATGCGGGGCTTTTTTTGTGCGTTGGTGGCTGCCTTGGCCAGGGTAGGAAGCCTTTTAGATATGAATTTGTATGATTCAGCTAAAAATTTAGCTTTCAGTCATTAAACTTTCATCTTCCAGGTTAATCTTAGTGCGGTATTCCGACCCCGCCGTTTATGAAACGTAGAGCTTTCCTCCAGCGCAATACGTCGGCCCTGACTGCCCCCGTGCGGGCCGTGGCCGCCCTGGTGCCGCCTGTCACCGACCCGCCCGAAAAAATCAGCCGCTACGCTAATAAAACGCTGCCGGCGGCGGGCAGCCGCACTACTTCCACGCTGGCACCCTACGCCGGCGCCTGGGGCTATGACCAAGCGGCGCATCTGCTGCGGCGCTGCCTTTTCGGGCCCACGCGGGGCGAGATTCAAACCGCCGCTGCCTCTAGCCTCACGGCGGTGCTCAACGGGCTGCTCACGGCCCCGGCCGCGCCCGCGCCGCCGCTCAACGTGTCGGCTACCGACACGACCGTGCCCATCGGCCAGACGTGGGTAGGGCAGGCCTTCGACCAAAACTTGGAGGGCGTGCGCCGCACCTCGCTGCGCGACTGGTGGCTGGGCCAGCAGCTGACCCAGACCACCTCGCTGAGCGAGAAGATGACGCTGTTCTGGCACAATCACTTCGTAGTGGCGCTGAGTACCATCAACAATGCCCAGTACGGCTACGAGTACGTGCGGCTGCTGCGCCAGCACGCGCTCGGCAACGTGAAGCAGCTGGCCAAGGACATCACGATTAATCCGGCCATGCTGCGCTACCTCAATGGTAACCAAAGTGTAGTGGGCGCGCCCAACGAAAACTACGCCCGCGAGCTGCTGGAGCTGTTCACCATCGGCAAAGGCCCGCTCATCGGGCCCGGCAACTACACCAACTACACCGAGGCCGACGTGCAGGCCGCCGCCAAGGTGCTGACCGGCTGGCGCGACGACGTGACGACCGTAACCAGCTACTTCACGGCCGGCCGCCACGACAACACCACTAAGCAGTTCAGCAGCGCCTTCGGCAACGCTACCATCGCGCCCAGCGGGGCCAGCGAATACCAGAGCCTCATCAACCTGATATTCGCGCAGGCCGAAACGGCGCGCTTCCTGGTGCGGGCGCTCTACCGCTGGTTTGTGTACTACGTTATTGACAGCCAGGTTGAAACGGATATTATCCAGCCGCTGGCTACTATTCTCATCAACAATAGCTTTGACGTGAAGCCGGTGCTGCGGGCGCTGCTGGGCTCGCAGCATTTTTTCGACGTAGCCACGGTGGGCTGCCTCATCAAGAGCCCGCTCGATTTCACGGTGGGCGTGTGCCGGCAACTGGAGCTGGCCTTGCCGCCGGCCAGCAACGCGGTGGCGCAGTACGGCATGTGGAACTACTTGAACTCGCTGACCAACGTGCAGCAGCAGACCCTGGGCGACCCGCCCAACGTGGCCGGCTGGGTGGCTTACTACCAAAGCCCGCAGTTTCACGAGCTCTGGATAAACGCCGTGACGCTGCCCCGCCGCAGCCAGACCACTGACTTGTTTATCGGCACCGGCTTTGCGCGCAACGGCTTCACTCTCAAGGCTGACCCCATCGCGCTGGTGCTGGCCATGCCGGCCGCCATCTCCAGCTCTTCTTCCGACCCTAACCTGCTCATCGATGAGTTTGTGCGCCTGCTGGTGCCCCTCACGCTCACGGCCAGCCAGCTCACGTTCCTTAAAACCGCCCTCATCCCCGGCCTGCCCGACTTTGAGTGGACCGTGGAGTGGGGCCAGTACCTGGCCGCCCCCACCAACGCCGCCCGCAAAAGCGCCGTGCTCACCAAGCTGCAAGCCATGCTGAAGGCGCTGGCCGGGCTGGCCGAGTATCACTTGTCTTAGCGGCTGTTAGCTAATGGCGGCTAGCTGTTAGCTTTTTCCGAAGTGCCCGCGTGCGGGGCTTTTCCAGGGTTTGGTTTTCATCTCAAAAAAGCTAACAGCCAACGGCCATTAGCTAACAGCTATATTATGAAACGGCGCGATTTTCTTCAAACTGCGGCCGCCGCCACGGCGGGCACTACGCTGCTCAGCGGCTTCCCCATCGGGGCGTATGGCTACTCGGCCGAGCTGGCGGCCCTCACCAACGCCGCCACGGCCACCGATAAGGTGCTGGTAATCGTGCAGCTGCAAGGCGGCAACGACGGGCTGAACATGATAATCCCGCTCGACCAGTACCCCGCCCTGATGAATGCCCGCAGCAACATCGCCCTGCCTCAGAGCCAGGTGCTGCCGCTCACCACGGCTACCGGCATCCACCCGGCGATGGCCACGGCCCAGCAGCTGTACCTCAACGGCAAGCTCGGCGTGGTGCAAAGCGTGGGCTACCCCAACCCCAATTTTTCGCACTTCCGGGCCACTGATATCTGGACCTCGGGCTCCGACTCGGGCGTGACCTGGACTACTGGCTGGGGCGGGCGCTACCTCGACGGCGAGTTTCCGGGCTACCCCACCGGCTACCCCAGCACCCAGAATCCCGACCCACTGGCCATCAGCATCGGCTCGGTGGTGAGCAACTGCGTGCAGGGCCCAAGCGTGAACATGGGTATGGCTATCGCCAGTACATCATCGTTTTACCAGCTGCTAAGCGGCGGTGTGGCTACCGCGCCCAACACGCCGGCCGGCCACGAGCTCACCTTCATCCGGCAGGTAGTGAGCCAGACGCAGGTGTACACGGCCACCATTCAGGCGGCGGCCGGGCGGGCGCGCAACCTCTCGGCGCTGTACCCGGCAGCGGGCCAGAACTCGCTGGCCGACCAGCTCAAAATCGTGGCCCAGCTGGTGGCCGGCGGCCTCAGCACCCGCATCTACGTGTGCCAGTTTGGGGGCTTCGACACGCACACCCTACAAGTGCCCGTGACGGGCAGCACCACCACCGGCACCCACGCCGCGCTGCTGGGCAAGGTGGCCGACGCCATCAACGCCTTCCAGGACGACCTGCGCCTGCTGCGGGTAGAAGACCGGGTAGTGGGCATGACGTTCTCGGAGTTTGGCCGCCGCATCAAGTCCAACTCGGGCCTGGGCACCGACCACGGCGCGGCGGCCCCACTCATCGTGTTCGGCTCCAAGGCCAACCCCCTCGTGCACGGCCCCAACCCCACGCTGCCCGCCAACGCCGGCGTCAACGACAATGTGGCCATGCAGTTCGACTTCCGCAGCATCTACACCAGCATCCTCAAAGACTGGTTTCAGGTGCCGCCCGCCACGCTCACCACGCTGTTTGGGCAAAGCTTTCCCTACGTGCCGGTTATCAAGCCCAACGCGCTGGCCACCACTGCCGCCACCGCCGTTGCCGATTTCAGCGTGTACCCCAACCCCAGTGCGGGCGGGCCGGCCACGCTGGCCTTCACCAGCGAAGGCGGCGTGGTGCAAGTAGTCGTTTTTGACGGGCTGGGGCGTGAGGTGCGCCGCCCGGTGGCGGGCCGCACCCTGGGTACGGGGCCGCAGCAGGTGCCGCTCGACTTGCGCGGGCTGGCTCCCGGGGCCTACCACTGCACCGTGCGCGAGGGTAGCCGCAGCAGCTCGCAGCTGGTAGTGGTAGAGTAGGAGTAAGGGGCGGCCAGCGGGTTAAATAGTTAGCTGGGCGCGAACACGGCCCGCCCTTTCCCGTACAATCGGTCGGCGGCAGCCGCTAGCAGTTGCCCGCCCCAACCTCACCACTTCATTCTTTCCTCCGATGGCCGACCAGCTTCAACAAATCGAAAAAGTATTGCCCGAAGATATCGCCCGCACCTTCGAAGCGGCCGTAAACGTGTTTCAAGGTAAAACCGAGCACATGGACGACCTGCTCAAAAACGGCGGCACGCTGCTGCGCAAGGTATCCAAGAATTTCAGCTCGACCCAGCTCATCCTTGCCGTGGCCGCCCTGGCCGTGGTATCGATAGTAGTAGTAAAGAAAGTAGCCGACGACGAAGCATAGGCCGCGTTTTTCAGCACAAAAAAGGCTCCCCATTCACTGGAATGAGGAGCCTTTCTACTTTATCGGCAAGTCGTGACTAAGGCGCGGCAGGCGGGCCCGCTACGGCCGCTGCCACTACCGGCTGGGCCGGCAGCTGGCGCACCAGGCTGGCGATGCTTTTGGCCTGGAGGCGGCGGCGCACGGTTTCGGCGGCCAGCCAGCTATCGAGCTGCCCGATGAGGACGCGGGTAAGGGCCTGGCCTTCTACTATTTCTTCGCGCAGCTCTACGGGCAGGGCGGGGTCGAGGGCCAGCAGGCGCTCGCGCAGGGCCTGGGCATTCTGGGCGTCGGCAAAGGCACCGGCCTGCACCAGAAAGCGAGCGGCGGGCCGCACCACCAGCAGCGGGCTGCCGGGCAGGGTATCGGGGGCAGCGCTGGCACTGGCACTAGCTGCGGCCGGCAGGGCGGCGGAACCGGCCGCCAGCGTAGCGGCCGCGAGGCTATCGGCGGCGCTGGGCAGCTCGTAGGTAGTGAAGGCAGCGGCCGGGGTAGGGTCGGCGGCCTGAATGGCGAGCAGGTTGGCAGGCGTGGCCGTGGGGCCGAGCGGCGTGGTGGCGGGCACTATCTGGGCCACGACATCGGCGGCACCCTGCGAGATAATACCCAGCGGGCGGGCGGCTACTTCGGCCAGGTCAATGATGCGCTGGTGGCGAAACGGGCCGCGGTCGGACACGCGCACCACCACGGTTTTGCCGGTTTTGGCGTTGGTCACGCGCAGGCGGGTGCCGAAGGGCAGTGTCTTGTGGGCGCAGGTAAACTTGAAGCGGTTGAAGCGCTCGCCGCTGCTGGTACGCATCCCCTGGTGCTCGCGGCCGTACCACGAGGCGCGGCCCCGTAGCACGACACTGTAGGAGGTAGCCGTAACGGCGGCGGTAGCCTTGCGGGCGCGCTGGGTATGCGCGGCGGCAGGCACGGCTAAGCCACAGATTAGCAACAAATAAATACCTGTAAAGAGAAAGGCGGAAGGCAGAAATGAGATTCGCTTGAGCGTCATGCGCTTTTTGGGATGGTAACTAACCGAATGTAAGACTGCCCTCACGAAAAGCTGCTATTGTGTTGTGCTAACAGAGTTATCAATTTGTTTAAATTGTCTTTTTCATATAAAACTTGCATTTAAGACAAATGAAGACCCGTAAATCTGGCTTCATAGATAGTCGATTGTGTTTGTTAAAGGCGGTTTTAGGCTCATTATTGTATTATTCCGATGCGGTAGTCATAATTAGATTTTGCGGCGGGTGCAAAATTTTGGCATTTGCCCAAAAGCCACGTCCGGAGCTGGGTTGCGTAAGTGCTATTTATGTCGTATATATTGGCCCGGTTTTCGACGGGCAGGCGTACCTTCGCGCCATGGATTTTGGCCGTCTGCCCGACCTGCGCTACGTTGATTTTCGACTACCTCCCGACCACCCCGATACGGCCCGCGTGCTGGCCCGCGCCCAGCCCACGGCTCCGGCCGCGCCCGGCCTCTACGTGGGCTGCCCCATCTGGACCAATAAGGAGTGGCTGGGCTCGTACTTCCCGCTGGGTGCCAAAGAGCCCGACTACCTGCACTACTACGGTCAGCAGTTCAATAGCCTGGAGCTGAACACTACCCACTACCGCATTCCCGACGCGCCCACCGTGCGGCGCTGGCGCGCGGCCGTGGGGCCAGGCTTCCGATTTTGCCCCAAGCTGCCGCGCAGCATCAGCCACGAGCGCGAGCTGTATAATACTGACTCGCTGGCGCTCACCTTCACCCGTGCCATCGCTGAGCTGGACGACCGATTGGGGCCGTGCTTTTTGCAGCTGCCACCGCACTTCGGCCCCGAAAGCCTGCCGCGCTTGGAGCGCTTCCTGCTCGACTGGCCCGCCGATATTTCGCTGGCCGTGGAGCTGCGCCACCCCCGTTGGTTTGCCGACCGCGTGCTGGCCGACAGCGTCTTCGCCACCCTCGAAGCGCTGAATAAAACGCTGGTCATCACCGACGTAGCCGGCCGGCGCGATGTGCTGCCCCAGCGCCTCACCACGCCCGTGGCGTTCATTCGCTTCAACGGCCACGGCCTGGTAGCCAGCGACTTTGAGCGCGCCGACGAGTGGGCCGCCCGCCTGGCCGACTGGTACGCGCAAGGGCTGCACGCCGCGTATGTGTTTATCCACCAAAAAGATGTGCGGCACGCACCCATCTGGGCGCAGCGTTTTCTGGGCCGCGTGCACGCGCTCACGGGCTTGCCCATTCAGCCGCCCCGGCCTATTCCGCAGGTAGTGCAGGGCAGCTTGTTTTAGGGTAATGAGCAAGTTCTGCTTGGTACTTATTAGACTTGTTTTAGGTGTAAGAAAAACGAAAAAACAGGTCATGCTGAACGCAGTGCAGCCTCTCTACCGCACCGTTGCTTAGCCCCAACGAAGCGGTAGAGAGGCTGCACTGCGTTCAGCATGACGCTCGTTTACAGTGCTTTTAATTAGGGAGTAAGTTTTTATTCATTGCCCAGCGGGGTCTTTGAGCGGGGGTAGGGGTGGCATCAGCCGCGACAGCCAGGCTACTACTTGCAGGCCGGGTATTTCGAGGGTATCCTGGTTGAAGGTGGCCCCCGCCGTGCTGAATGGCCCAAGCGCAGCGGCCTTGCCGGCAGTGGCCCGGTCTTCGGCCGACCAGTTGGCGGTGATTCTCAGGTTGCGAATTACGATGAAGCTCGTGGGTAGCAGCGGAAACATCCCGGTGTTGCCGATGGTGGTGCCAGTGGCGTAGGCATTGGCCGCCGTGCCGGGGATGTACCAGTTGCCGGCCGTGAGCAGCGCCAGCTTCAGCCACGGTCGGCTGATGGTGACCTGGGCGTAGCGAAACGAGATAGCGAAGTTTTGGGACGCCGGCGAAACGGGCTGCGGCACCAGCAGCCTATTTAACAAGGAAGTCAACACGAGCTTTTTGTTGAATGCCAGTTCCTTAGTGCTGGCTATCTCGAAGCGGCTCGGGTCAATTTTTGTTTGGTCTACCAAGGCGGGGGCCAGGTGGGCGGTGCTCACGAGCGGGTCGGGCCGCAGCTGCTTTTTCAGGTCTACCGACGCCAGTAGCCGGGTCATGTTGGCGGATATTGCGCCGGCGGCCGGCAGCCCGCCCGCCGGCCGGGGCACCGTAGTGCCGGCGGGCCGCGTGGTCGCGGAGAAATTAAAATTCTGCTCAAGCGGCCTGATTTTTTTCACGGCTACCGGCCTGAGCAGGCCATTCAGGCGCGTGCTTTCGGTTTGAATGGCTTGCTGTAGCCTGCCTTTCAGGGCCTGCTCGTCGGCGGCTGGCTTTAGCTGCCACAGCCCTTTGAGCAGCAGGCCGGCCCCGCCGCGCTGGCCTAGCTGGCTCTGGCTTAGCGGGGGCGGGGCTTGGGCCCCGCCCATACTGAAGGTTGGCCAGGAATTGGCGCAGGCCTCGGTGTACCAGTCGGAGGGCAGCGCCTGGCAGGGGTAGTAAAACACGCTGGGGTCTTTGCGGCTGCCGCGCCGGGCACTCACAAACTCGTACTGCGCGTCGCTAAACAGCCGGTAGGCCGGGTTGGTGAGCAGTTGGTCGAGGGCGACACCCACCGGCACCGCCCCACTGATAACCAGCTGGTACAAATCATCGACCTCAAACCCCGAGTTGATAAACTGCGTGGCGCTGAACACCGGCGCGATATTGCTGAGAAACGAAAATGTTTCCTCGGCATAGCCAGCATCGTAGGGCCCGGCCGGGTTGGCCGGGTCCTTAAAATCGGCCGGGCTGAGGGCAATGCCCGGCCAGGCGAGTTGCAAAAACGTATTGCTGCCCGTGTTTACGCTCTGGAGTAGCGCGTCGTAGGCCGCGCCGAGCAGTTCGGTGATACTTGCCATGGTGCGGGGGCGGCCGGGGCGGGCAGCTACAAAGACGGGCTGTAAGGCACTACCTGGCTTACCCAGCCGATTATCTGCACGCCCGGAACAATGATGGTATCGCCCGCAAACGACGAGGTAAAGGATTCATTGGTGCTTGAATGCGCGTAGGAGCCGCTGATGGTGAACGGCCCGATGCCAAAGCCGCCGCCCGCGCTGGTTTGCTTCTTGATAAAGTCCCGGTCCTGCTGCGCCCACTTGGCTTTGATGGTCACGCCCTTCACCACCACGAACGCGGTCGGCAGCAGCGGCATCCGCGAGGCGAGCTGGTTGAGCTTGCTGCCGTTGGAGATGCTGCCTTTTTTGTAGAGGTTGGACATGTCCCAGCCCGGCAGGCCAAAGAGGCTGAACGTTAGCCAGGGCCGCCGTATCGTGACCAGCTTATAGGAGAAAGCAATTTGCAGGTCCGACGTTTGCGCACTCATGTGCTGGCTGGTTTGCGAGTGTCCGCCGCCGCCGCCTACCGAGAAAATACCCAGGCTAAAGCCCGCCTTGCCCCCGCCGGAGGTAAACTCGCTCGAATTAGTTTGGCTGGAATTGACGGTTTTAGAGTCGAACGTAGCCCAGCCCCCGGCCGAGTTGAGGCTGTACCAGTCGGAGGGCAGCAGGGTCGAGCGGTATATTTTTTTGGCCAGCGCGTTGTTGGTGTCTTCCAGCACGGCGCCGTAGCCTTCAAAAATGTCTTTTGCATACTTAAAGGCCTTGCTCAAGGCGTTTTGCGAGCTGGTGTCCATAATGGCCTTTGCCTGCTCTACCTTGTCGGCAAAGTTAGAGCGCCACTTGTCGTAGGCTATTTTCACGGGCACCTGGTAGCTGGGGGCCAGCATCGGCCAGGTCGCTTTGCCAGTCTGCGTTTTCTGGGCCTCCAGGTAGGCAGCCGTGTACACGCTCTGCGCGGCCTGGTAGGCCTGCAAGTTGGCGTTGTAGTCGGCAAGCAGGGCCGACTCCAATGTTTTCATCGTTTTTTCCCCGGTATCGGGGTCCGTCACTTCTACCCGGCGATTCAGCACATTGAAGGCATCCTCCAGTTGCTTGTCGTTGGCCGGGTTGGGGGCCTGCGCCGGGATGTGCACCCCGTCCATTAGTTGCCGGTACACTTCCGAGATACCGACCCCGCTTTGCGTGTAAAGGCCCGACAGCTTGATGGCATCGTCGACCAGCGCGGCCGTGTTGAGGGCCGCCGCAATACCTGCCGGGTTGGGGTTGCCGGGCGTCCAGGGGTTGCGAAAGTCTTTCGCCGTGATGGGAATGCCCGGCTTGGCCAGCGACAACACCGTGGTAGCTGGCGGCAGCAGGGGCTTGCCACCGGGCGCGGTTTTGGTGATGGTGTCGAAAATGCTGTCGTAGATGCCGCCAACCAGGCGGGTTGCTTCTTCTTGCGTCATGGGTAGGAATGAGTAAAAAGTGAGAGTAGAAGGAAAAAGCCAGCCAGCCGCCGCTGCTGCGCGCGGGCCGCTGGGCGCAGATGCAAATTTTGTATAGTATTTATTTAATATAATCAGTGCTGCTACTGATTTTCACGGTAGGGCAGGCAGTACTCGGCTCAGGCAGTTCAGTGCTGCCAGTAGTTTGGCTGCTGCCATGCGGCCTGTTGCGCAGCAAAAAGCCCCACCAGATTTCTCTGGTGGGGCCTGGGAGCCTGGCCGCGCGGGGGCTTACCTAAACTTGCCCTGCGGGTCGGGCATCTTTTCCTTGAGGTCGCCGATAAGGTTGAAATCCAGGCTACTCATGTTGATGGCCTGGCCTTTGTACACGGCTTCCCAGGCACCGGCGTAGTCTTCCTGCTCGTAGCGGATGCGGGCCTGGGTTTGCCAGGCATCGGCGTTGTTGGGGTCGGCGAGTAGGGCGCGCTGCACGTAGCCAGCGGCCTCGGCGAGGTCTTTCTTCTTCTTGGTGGTAGCGTAGCGGTCGGCAGCCGTGGTGGCGGCGTCGGTAAGTAGGTAGGCGTTGGTGGGGGCCACGGCCAAGCCTTGCAGCAGCAGGGTCTGGACCTCGGTGGCGGGGGCCTTGCGCTGGCTTAGCAGCACGGCCAGGCCGCGGTAGGCGTCAGCATTCTGGGAGTCGAGCACCCAGGCCAGGTTGAAGCGCACGGCCGCCGTGTCGGGCTGGTGCTCAATGAGATATTCAAAGCCCTTGGTGCTGAAAAATTTGCTGGCCTCGGCCCGCGACGCAAAGCTGCGGTCGATGTCGGCCAGCACGGCCGCGCCCACAAACTGCTGCGCCTGCGCCGGGCTGGCCCCGCCATACAGCGGCAGCAGGCGCGAGGCGCCGGTGAGCTCGACGGGCGCGGCGTCTTTTTTCTTGCGCTGGGCCTGGGCCGGCCGGCTGTTGGCGAAAGTGAGCAGGGCGATAAAAGCCGCGCCTAGCAGGGGGCGCGCAGAAACCATCGAAAAAGCCACGGGGAAGGGAGTAAGAAGCCGCTAAAAATGCCACGCACGGGCAGTCAGCAAAAATAACGTTTTGTCGGCTTTGCCCGTGTAGCTGTTTGCCCCAAACCGCCCACCGCGCGCCGGCGTAGGTGAGGCCACGGCCGCCGCCCGGCCAAAACGGGCGGCTTTGCCAAATTTTATGCGCTATTTCCGCCTGTTGGCGCTGCCGCCGTTAGGGCTGCTACTGGCCGCCGCCCTGCTGCTGGCCAACGAGTGGGCCGTGGCCCGCGCCAGCCGCCGCGTAGCCGATGTGGTCTACGTGCCCGCTACGGCCCCCGATTTCGACGCCCAGCGCCACCGCCTCGACGTGTATCAGCCCACCCAGCAAGCCCCCACGCCGCGCCCGGTGGTGCTCTTCATCCACGGCGGCAGCTGGAACAGCGGCAGCAAAAACGACTTGATTTACAAAGCTATTGGCCGTCGCTTGGCCAAAAATGGCTTCGTGGGCGTCGTCATCAGCTACCGGCTGAGCCCGCAGGTGCGGGTGCCGCAGCAGGCCGACGACTGTGCCCGCGCCCTGGCCTGGACGGTGAACCACATAAAAGAGTACGGCGGCGATGCGGGCCGCATCGTGCTCATGGGCCACTCGGCGGGCGGCGGGCTGGCCGCGTTGCTGGCCACCGGCTCCGACACGTTGCTGGCCCGCCACGGCCTGCCTCGTACGGCTGCCCATGCCGTGCTGCTCGACGACCCGGCCGGCCTCGATATGCTCGACTACCTCACCAAAATGCAATACGAAGGCGACGCGCAGTATTTAATTCCTTTTACCAAAAACCCGGCGGTGTGGCGACAGGCCTCGGCGCTCTACCACCTGCGGGCCGGCGCGCCGCCCTACAGCGTCTACATTGGCGGTGACACCTACCCGAGTATTAAGGAAAGCAGCGAGCGGTTTCGGCAGCGGCTGGCGCAGCTGGGGCCAGCGCCTAGGTACACGGTGTTGCCCGGCAAGAAGCACGTGGGCATGGTGACGCAGCTATTTTGGGCTGGTAATGAGCTATATGATGAGCTGCGCCGACTGGCGCAGTGAGCAGCGCTGGCTACTGGATACGCAGGGAAATGGGCATCGTAAAGCTCACCTTAACGGGCCGGCCATCTTGCCGGCCCGGCTCGAAGGGCTTGAGCTGATACACAGCTTGCATGGCATTAGCATCGACCGAGGGAAACAGCGAGTGTATGATGTGCACATCGGTCACGGTGCCCTGCTCCGTCACGCTAAAGGCCACCAGCACCCGGCCCTCTACCTTGGCCTTCAGGGCGTCTTTCGGATACTTAAAATTGCGCATCATGGCCCGGATGATGGCCTGCGCGCTGCCGTCGCCTTCTGAGTAGCGCGGCATTACTTCGTAGGCGAAAAACGGCACCGGCTTGCCATCGGCCGCAAAGCACTCGCCGCCGCTGCTGAGGCCCGTGGCCGCAAACCGCTCGTGGCGCTTGAGCTGCCCGCTGGGGTAGTAGGTGCGCAGCTCGCCGGTGCGCCGGCCGTTGGTGAACTCGGCGTGCGTGATGAGTTGACCGTTCTCGGTGAAGGTTTCGGTTACGCCGTTGGGTACCTGCCTGGCTACGTGCGCCAACTCTGCGCGGCTTTGCAGCTGGCCGTTGCGGAGGTAGTAGTCGCGCACCTCGCCGCCGGTGCTGTCGCGCCACTCGGTTTCGCGGCGGTATTTGGCCCCGGCCGCCGAGGGCAGCACATGCCAAGCCGAATCCAGAAACTCTTTTTTCAGGGGTGGTACCGTTTGCTGGGCGGCTGCTTCGCTTAAGTTAAATGCCAGGCATAGCAGGCTGCCTACGATGTATTTCATGCCCAAAAATAGGGCGGGTAGGCGCAGCTTTTTTCACGGCAAGTAAAAGCCTGCCGCATCTCAGAATAAGCTGCCCTGCCGGGCGGGCCGCTCAAAATCGAGCAGCCACTTTTTGCGCATCAGCCCGCCCGCGTAGCCAGTGAGCGAGCCATCGGCCCCCACCACGCGGTGGCAGGGCCACACAATGGCCAGCGGATTCTGCCCATTGGCCGCGCCCACGGCGCGCACCGATTTGGGGTTGTTCAGCAGCCGGGCAATGTCGAGATACGACGCCGTGCGCCCATGCCCGATGCCAGCCAGCGCCGCCCACACCTGCCGCTGAAACTCGGTGCCCACAAGCGGCGCGCACGCCAAGCTAAACTCGCGCAACTCGCCGCCAAAATACGCTTGCAGCTGGCGCACAGGCTCTTGCAGGCAGCTGGCCACACTGGCCGGGGCCGTGGGGGCCACGTTTTCGTGGTCGAGAAAGCGCACGGCGTGCAAGCCAGCGTCGGAGCCGCTAAGCGCCAGCATCCCGAGCGGCGAGGTGAGGTAAGCCAGGGCTTCCATTGATGGATTTTTGGATAAGTGGATAAATCTGTCATGCTGAGCGGAGCGGAGCGGAGCGCAGTCGAAGCATCTCTACTTCAATACTAACTCCTATCGTTGACAACGAAGCAATAGAGATGCTTCGACTGCGCTCCGCTCCGCTCAGCATGACGGTATTATCACCCACTCAGCCACTTACCCAATCGCCAGCGCGGGCTTGCGGTCGAGTACCTGGGCCACGGTAGCCTGGGCAGCGCGCAGGCCTTCGGCGCTGGGTTCGTGCAGGATGCGCTGGGGCGGGCCGTCGGGGTGCAGGGCGGCGTCCCACATGCCCGAGTGGTGCCAGTTGTCGAGGAAGTCCCAGTCGGGGCGGTCGATAATAGGGTAGAGGCACACGCCCAGCAGTGGGATGCCCTGCTGCAAGGCCGCCGCGCACTCGCGGCCTATCATGCGCAGCCACAGTGGCCGGTCGATGCCGGGGTGGCTGGTTTCGGTGAGGGCGATGGGGCGGTTGTAGCGGCGGTAGGCTTCCTTAAACAAGTCGCGTAGCGGGCGCAGGCGCGGGTCAGGATGCGTATCGTTCCAGCCCAGGCGCTGGCCGGTGGTCACGTCCCACTGGTTGTCGTAGTAGTAGTTGAAGCCCATGATGTCCAGAAACTCGGGCCGGCCGCCCAGCTCGGGGCTCACGCGCCCGGCCAGCATGTCGGTAGCCTGGTACTGCCACTCGTGGTGCTGCTTGGCATCGCGCCGCTGCTGGGGCGTGGGGTTGTGCGGGGGCACGATGCTCACGAGCGGCTCGGTGGTGAGGATGCGGATGCCGGGGTCGGCCTCGCGCAACGCCACCACGCCCTCGATGTAGGCGCGCATGAGGGCGTATTTCACCTCCCAGCCCAGGCGCACGCCGTAGGGCGAGGTAGCGCGCACCTCGCCGCCGGCCCAGCTCAAAAAGCTCACTTCATTGATGGGCGTGACGACGAGCACGCCCTCGGGCCGCTCCGAGCGGTAGAAGTCCACGAAAGCCCGGCACAGCGCCGCAAAGCGCCGCGCAAACATGGGGTGCAGCGGCGTGAGGTCGTCGGGAAAGCCGAAGTGGCACATGTCCCACACCTGCTGGATGCCGTGGCGCTGGCCCGCGTCGAGCATCGTTTTCACGGTGCTCCAGTCGTAGTGGTAAGGCGTTTTTTCGATGTGCGCCCAGCGAATGCCCTCGCGCACCGTCTTCACCCCAAACTGATTGAGGTCGGTATAATCCTCATCCAATAGCTGCAAGTGGCCGGTAAGCGGCAAAAAATCTACCCGGTTGCCGAAGCAGTTGAGCTGGTCGGTGCATTCGTAGCCCCCCCACCAGAATGATTTGAAAGGAGTAGTATTGAGGTGTGCGGTCATGGGGGAGGGTTGTGGTTTGTAAAAGAAGGGTCATGCTGAGCGGAGCGCAGCGGAGTCGAAGCATCTCTACCGGAGAACTAATCCAAGCGTTAGAAGCTACTCTGCTAAAGAGATGCTTCGGCTGCGCTGCGCTCCGCTCAGTATGACAGTTAGCGCCCCGTCAGCGATTTGGCCTCGATAAAAATGCGCCGAAACTCAGGGTGCTCGGCCCGAATGGCGTCTTGCACGGCCTCGATGGCGGCTTCGACCTGGGTAGCGGTGAGGTAGTCATCGAAGTCCACGTCGAGGGCCAGCATCACGTCGTCGGGCGCAAGGTACATGGTGAGCGGCGGGCGCACCCGCGTCACGCCGGGCGCTTGCCGCGCCAGCTCCTGCACCCGCTCGGCGGTAGCGTCGCTCACGCCTTCGCCCGTCAGCAGGTCTTTGGTGCGCGACACGAGTAGCACGGCCACGCCCATCAAAAGCAGGCCGATGATGATGGACGCGCCGCCGTCGAAAAACGGGTTATTCAAGGCGTGGCCGAAATACACGCCCAGCAGCGCAATGAGCAGGCCCGCCACGGCGGCCGCATTCTCCAGCACTGAAGCAAATACGGCCGGGTCGCGGCTGGTGCGCAGCGTCCGCCAGAAGCTCGCGCCGGGCGCTTGCTTTTCGAGCAGCGCGCGCAGCGCGAGAAATAGCGCGGCCCCCTCAAACAGTATCGACAAGCCCAGCACGATGTAGTTCCACTTGGCATCGGTGAGCGGCTCGGGGTGCTCAAGGTGCTTGATGCCTTCGTAGAACGACATGCCGCCGCCGATGGCGAAGATGAGTACGGCCACTATCAACGCCCAGAAATACAGCTCCTTGCCGTGGCCGAACGGGTGCTTGGCATCGGCCGGGCGCTGGCTGCGGCTCATGCCGTAGAGCAGCAGGCCGCCGTTGCCGGTATCGACCAGCGAGTGAATGCCCTCGGAAAGCATGGCCGACGAGCCGGTGACGTAGGCGGCCACGAATTTGGAAACCGCGATGGCCACGTTGGCCGCGATGCCGCCGTAGAGCGAGAGCTTGGAAGAAGAGGATGCTGACATGCTAAGCCCGCATGTACGTGACTGGCCCGCTGAGGTTATGCCAGCGTAGCTGAAATATAAATCCGTTAATACTTGATTGCATAATTTTAGGGGCTACTTTGCAGGAGGATTTCGTGACCTAGAACCCGTGCCCATGCGCTACCTGCTGCTCTTGAGCTGGCTGTTCCTCGGCGGAAGCCGGGCCGTAGCGCGGGCCGCCCCGCCGCCCGATACCCTGCGCCTGAGCTACGCCGAGTACGAACCGACGGCCCGGTTTTTCAGCTACTGCTTCGATGACCTTGCCCGGCCCGCCACGACCAGGCGGGCAGCGCAGCTGTGGGCGGCGGGGCGCTTCCGGCCGCTACTCCGGCAAGACTTATTGCAGGCCGGCTACCAGCCCGGCCGGCTGTGGCTGCGTGTGGCGGCCGTGAACACCCTTCCGCAGCGCACACATTTTGTGTGGAATATTTATTCCTTCGTGGATAGCGCCACGCTCTACGTGCAGCCGGGCGGGCGCGGGCCGCTACGGCGGGTGGGTGGGGGTAGCAGCTGGACGGTGGCCGCGCGGCGGCCGTTTCCGGCGCGGCCGCTGTGTTTGCCGTTCTGGCTGGGCGCGGGCGAGCGGGCCGTGTACTACCTGCGCGTGGAGAAAGGCTGCGCCAACTGGCTGCTTTTTACCGACATCACGACCACCGAGGGTCTGCTGCGCTACGAGCAGGGCTACCTCAGCTACACGTCCTGGAACTGGCTGCTGGGGCTGTACCTGGGGAGCGCGCTGTTCAATTTCATTCTCTACGGCTTTCTGCGCGACCGCATCCTGCTCTGGTACGGAGCCTACGTGGTGGGCATGACGTGGTTTTTGCTGATGGAGGAAAACCTCGACGCCGTGCTGCTGCCGCCGGCCGTGTATGCGGCCGGCTGGCAGCTAGGGCAGTTTGGAGTGCTGCTGCTGGCCCAGGCCTGCGGGCTGCGCATCATGGCCTTGTTTGTGCGCCTGCGCCAGGGCTGGCCGCGGCTGCACCGCCTCACCGCCGGGCTCAGCAACGCGGCCCTGACCTACGCCGTGGTCTACCCATTGCTGGCTGCGCTGCTGCGGCCCCTAGGCGCGCCCGCGCAGCTGGGGTTGCTGGCCGGCCGCGCCGCGCTGATAGGAGCGGGCCTGCTGGCGGGCGCGGGCGTGCTGGGCGCGGTAGTAGGACTGGGCCGCCGCGCGCAGCGCCGGCTCGCAGTGCTGTACGCGGCCACCTACCTGCTGTTTTTGTGGGGCGCGGTCGAGCTGATACTCAACTACCTGGGGCTGGGGTATATTGATTTTGTCAAGCCCAACTCGCTGGCCTGGTGCCTGGTAGCTGAGCTGCTGCTACTGAGCGGGCTGCTGATGGGGCGCGTGCGCCGGGTGCTGCGCCAGGCCGCCGAGCAGCGCCTGCGCCGCCTGCGCGAGCACGAGGCCGCCAGCCGCCGCCTCATCGCGGCCCAGGACGAGGAGCGCGAGGCCCTGGCCCGCGAACTGCACGATGCCCTGGCCCCCGGCCTCACGGCCCTGCACCTGGCCTGGCAGGGCCGGCTGGTGCGCCAGGCCCTAACCCAGGCCCCGCCGCTGTTGGCCGAGGCCCACACCCAGACCGAGGCCCTGCTGCGCCAGCTGCGCCACGAGGTGCGCGCCCTCAGCCAGGTGCTGCTGCCCAGCCCTGCCGGCGCGCTGCCCCCGCTGCCCGAGGCCCTGGCCCTGCTCACCGAAACCCTAAGCCTGGCCGGTGAGGGCCCGTGCATAGAATGCCAGTGCGAGGCCGCCGTCGCCGAGGTGCCGCTGGCTACCCAGCAGGCGGCCTACCGCATCGTGGCCGAGCTGCTGCACAATGTGTTGCGCCACGCCCACGCCCAGTGGGTGCATGTGGAAGTACACCGCCGGCCGGCCTCCCTGTGTCTGCTCGTGGCCGACGATGGCCGGGGCTTCGACCCGCACGGCCCGCCGCCGCGTAGCGGCGGCCTGGGCTTGCGCGGCGTGCGCGCCCGCGCTGGCTACCTGCGCGGCCACGTGCGCGTGCTGAGCCAGCCCGGCCAGGGCACCCGCATCGAGGTCGAGCTACCGGTGTAAGACCATAATAAGCAATGGTTCTTTGCACGGGATAGCCCACCGGCTACCGCCCTTTCTCTCTACTCTCCATCTACACCTTTCTTTCGCGATGCCCGTTTGCCGCCTGCTTCTCGTTGATGACCACCCGGCCCTGATGCGCGGGCTGGCCGCCCTGCTCGCCCAAGAGCCCGACCTGGCGGTGGTGGGGCTGTTCGCCAGCGGCAACGAGCTGCGGCACCTGCTGGATGCTACCCCCGAGCCCCCGGCCGACGTGCTGCTGCTCGACCTGCACCTGCCACCTCCGCACGATGGCCTGCACCTACTGCCGCACCTGCGGCGGCGGTGGCCAGCCCTGCGGGTGCTGGTGTTCAGCAGCGCCGCATCGCCCCCGCTGGTCGAGCAGGTAGCGCAGGCCGGGGCCCACGGCTTCGTGGAGAAGTCGGCCGAGGCCGACGACCTGCTGGCTGGCATTCGGGCGGTGTATGCCGGGCAACTGGTGTTTCCGGCCCGGCGGCGGGTGCCGCCCGCCGAGGCCGCCGCCCCACCCGCACCCGGCACCGAGGCCGCCGAGGCACTGCTACGGCTACATCAGCTCTCGGCCCGCGAGCGCGAGATAGTGGGCCTCGTGCGTGAGGGGCTTTCAACGCGCGAAATCGCGGCCCGCCTCTCGCTGGCCGAGCTTACCGTGGGCACGCACCGCCGCAATATCATGCACAAGCTGGGAGTGCATGGCGTGGCCGGGCTAGTGCGCTTCGCGCACGAGCAGGGGCTGTGAGAGTGTGTTAGAAAGGAAGAGCTGGAAAAATAAAAAGCCTCCGCGTAGCCAGTGCGCGGAGGCTTTTAGAAAGCGAGCCGATTATTGGACTCGAACCAACGACCTGCTCATTACGAATGAGCTGCTCTACCAGCTGAGCTAAATCGGCATTCTCAACCACCGTCTGGTGCCGGTGGAGCTGCAAAGATAACATGCCGTACCGAAGTCGCGCAATAGCCTGGCAAATTTTACGCAACTTCCGCGTGCCCTGCTCGTCTGACTAAGCCTGCGGCTACTCGGCCGCGCCGCCCTACCATGTCCTTGTTTCGCTCCCTCGCCGCCGGCTTCGCCGGCGCCATCGCCCTCAATGCGCTGCACGAAACTGTGCGCCGCCTGCGCCCGCAAGATGCCCCGCGCATGGACCTGCTCGGCGAGCGTGGCCTGCGCCAGCTACTGGCCAAAGCCGATGCTCCGCAGCCCAACGACCAGCAGGCCTACCTGCTTACACTAGCTGGCGACGTGCTTAGCAATGGCTTCTACTTCAGCTTTGTGGGTAATGACAAACGTAGCCTGCGCCGGGGCCTGGCCTTGGGTGTGGCGGCTGGGGTAGGCGGCGTGCTGCTGCCCGGCCCGCTGGGCCTGGGTACCGCCCCCAGTAACCGCACGCCCCAAACGCAGGCCATGACGGTGGCTTGGTACACCATCGGCGGGCTGGTAGCTGGTGCGGTGGCCAGGGCGCTGCGTTAGAGTGCTTTACTGATTAAGTTTGCTCCCTCCCGGCCCCACGTTCAGCGTAGCGTAGCGGCCCACTACCAGCGCCCGGTTATCGGCCTCGTGGCCCACGGGGAAGCTATAGCCTACCGGAAATTCGTAGCGCCGGGCGTAGTGGTCGATAATCTCGTAAGCCTCTTGGCCGAAGGGAATGGCGTTGTCGCGCATCTGCGAAAAGTGGCCTACTACCAAGCCGGCTAGGCCCGCCAACTGCCCGCTGCGGTGCAGGTGCAGCAGCATCCGGTCGACGTGGTAGAGGTATTCGTCCAGGTCTTCTAAAAACAGAATGCGGCCCGCGAAGCTGGCCTGCGAGCGGGTGCCGGTGCTGGTTTGCAACAAACTCAGGTTGCCGCCCACCAACTCGCCGGTGGCGGTGCCGGGGCGGTTGAGCGGGTGCGCGGGTGCTTCGTACAAAACCGACTCGCCGAATAAGACGCTGCGTAAGCTGCTCAGAGCCAGCTCGCCGCCTGCCTGCCCGAAGGCAAACGGCATTGCGCCGTGGATGCTCTGGTAGCCGAGTTGCAGCAGGTGGCCGTTGAGCACCGTGATGTCGGAGAAGCCGGCCACCCACTTGGGTGCGCGGGCAAAGCCGCTGAAATTCAGCTCATCGAGCAGGCGGGCGGTGCCGTAGCCGCCGCGCGCGCAGAAGATGGCCCGAATGGCCGGGTCGTCGAGCTGGCGCTGCAAGTCGCGGCGGCGCAGCTTATCATCGCCGGCAAACTGGTGGGCGGCGGCCCCGATGCTCTCGCCCAGCACCACCTCCAGGCCCCAGGCGCTGAGGATGTGGGCGGCGGCTTCGACCTCGTCGGGGCTGACTTTGCGGGCCGTGGCCACGATGGCCACGCGCTGGCCGGGCTGGAGAAAAGGGGGAGCGATGGCGGGCATAAGCAGGTGGCCGGCACTAGCTGCCGGCCCGTGGCCGCAAAGAAACGGCCGCGCTCGCCCAAACCCAGCGAACGGGGCCAGTTATCAATTGACAGGAAGTAGGAATTAAAAATGATAAATTTAAAAATTGACAGATAGATTTTTAATTCATCATTTTTAACTTTTAATTCTCACTCAATAGGCTTACGCTCGTACTGCTTGCATCCTTCACTCAGCCAGCCTCAGCACGCATAGATATGACCTCATTTCTTCGCTTCGCAATCTTCCTGCTGCTACTAGCCACCGCCAGCCGGGCCGTAGCCCAGCTCGCGCCCATCGACACGGCGCGGGGGCGCTACTACCAACCGGTCTTCACCACTGTCACGGTCACAAGCAACGTTGCCTACGGCTCGGCTGCCAAGTACGATGGCACTACGCAGGCGCTGCTCATGGACGTGTACCAGCCCACCGGCGACACCGTGAGCCGCCGGCCGCTCATCGTATTTGCCCACGGCGGGGGATTTCTCTTTGGCAGTAAGGTTGATGCGTATCCGGTAGCGTTTTGCACGCGGCTGGCGCGGCTGGGCTACGTGGTGGCCAGCATCGAGTACCGGCTGGGCTTCCCGCTCACCGGCTTTCCGGTGGCGCTCACCGACACGGCGGGTATCGCGCAGGCGGCCATCCGGGGCGGGCACGATATGAAGGCGGCCATTCGCTTTTTCCGGCAAGATGCGGCCACTAGCAAAACCTACCGCGTGCATACCAACTACGTGATTGCGGCCGGCTCGTCGGCCGGAGCCTTCGCGGCCCTCGAAGTGGGCTACCTCGACAAAGCCAGTGAGGTGCCTTCGTATGTAAACATCGCCTCGCTCGGCGGCATCGAGGGCAACAGCGGCACCCCCGGCTACAGCAGCGCCGTGATGGCCGTGCTCAACCTGAGCGGGGCCACCGAAAACCCCTCCGTAATCGCGGCCGGCAACGCGCCGCTGTGCAGCGCCCACGGCACCGCCGACGCCACGGTGCCCTACCTGCAAGGCAAAATCGGCGCGGGCCTGCCGCCTAAGTACGTGTACGGTAGCGGTCGCCTGCACCCCCGCGCTACCGCCCTGGGCATTACCAACGTGCTGCGCCGCTTCAGCAAGGCCGGCCATGTGCCCTTCGAAACCAACGGCGCCTACGCCGACACTACGTTCTGGACCATCCGCGACTTTCTGCGCCCGCTGCTGCGCCGCACCGGCGTGGCCCTGGCCGCCCGCACCGGCACCCGCACCAGCGCCATGCAAGCCTACCCCAACCCCGCCCAGGAAACCGTGCAGCTAGTGCTACCCGCCGACTGGGCGCAGCTCGGTGAGGCCGAACTGCTCGACGTGGCCGGCCGCGTGGTGCGCCGTTTCCGCCCGCAAGCGCAGACTACGCCGCTGCTGCGCGGCGCGCTGCCGGCTGGCATTTACGCGGTGCGCTTTGCGGGGCAAGTGCCGGTGCGCGTGGTGTTTGAGTAATAGGTGGGCTAAGTAATAAAAACAAGGTACTAGCTGACAAGCTCATGAGATGGCAAGCTTCACCAAAAAAATAGTCCTGAAAGATATATGAAAATAAATATACTTATACTTTGAGGGGTGCCTTATCTATAAAGCATGGCATAGGGAGGGTCAAAAACAATACGGCAGGATGTTTCACGAAGGAGAAGGACTATCCCAAGAAGCACAAAGGAATGCTAAAAGAGGGGCTTGTGATTTATAAGCTTAGGTTGATAATGAGGTAACTGCGAATAGAGGCTAAGTCACACCTGCTGCTACCCCCGCGTAAAACCCTGCCAGCGCGGCCGTTATTTGCCCCGTTTCCAGTAAGAAGCCGTCGTGCCCGAAGCTTGAATCCAGCTCGCCGTACACCGCGCCGGCGATGCCCGCCGCGATTTCGCGCTGCTCGACCAGCGGAAACAGTACGTCGGAAGTAATACCCAGCACCAGCGTGTGCGCCCGGATGGAAGCCAGCGCGGCGGCTACGCCGCCCCGGCCGCGGCCCAGGTTGTGCGAGTCCATCGCCCGCGTGAGGGCCACGTAGCTGTAGGCGTCGAAGCGGGCCACGAGTTTGTGGCCCTGGTAGCGCTGGTAGCTGCTGGCCCGGAAGTCGCGCAGGCGACGCTCGTCGGGGTCGGTTTGGGTGTGGCCGTAGGCGTCGTGGCCGCGGTAGCTGAGCAGCGCCACGGCGCGGGCGGCGGCCAGGCCGGCCGCGCCGCCGCCGGGGCGGTTTTCGTGGTAGGTAGCATCGGCCTCGATGGCCAGGCGCTGGGTCTCATTAAAGGCAATGCCCCAGGCCGAATGCCGGGCGCTGGTGGCAATAACCACCAAATAGCTAAACACTTCGGGCCGAATTACTGCCCACTCCAGCGCCTGCTGCCCGCCCAGCGAGCCACCGATGAGCGTGTGAATGCGCGTCAAGCCCAACTCCTGCCGCAGCACCTCGTGCGCGGTTACCAGGTCGCGGATGGTGAGCAGCGGAAAGTCTTGAAAACGGCCTTCACCCGTGGCCGGGTCGGCATCGAGCGGGCAGGTGCTGCCGTAGCACGAGCCCAGAATGTTGGCGCACACGATAAACCAGTCGGACGGGTCATACAAGCAGCCCGCCCCGAACAGCCCCGGCCACCAGTCGAGCACGTCGGCATTGGCCGTGAGGGCGTGGCACACCCACACTACGTTGTCGCAGGCGGCATTCAGGCGGCCCCAGGTGTGGTAGGCCACGCGGGCGCCGGCCAGCGTTTCGCCGCTTTCCAGCAGAAAAGGGTCGGGAAGGACCGCAGATTCAAACGGATTTTCAGGATGTAACGGATACGCCCGCTGCGCGGGCTGATTAGTCGAATGGCGTTGGTCGGCGTGTGACATTCCTCTATCAAAACAATTAAAACATACAAGCACTACATGCCAACGCCATTCAAGTAGTCAGCCCGCACAGCGGGCGTATCCGTTACATCCTGAAAATCCGTTTGAATCTGCGGTTACACCTCCAGCGGCTGCGCGTGTTCCGGCTGCGGGTCAGGAATGCTTTCCTCCACGTCGCCTTTGGGCACGGCGGTGCTGGCGGCGGCCAGCGCCTGGCCCAGGTCGGCCAGAATATCATCAATGTGCTCGATGCCGACCGACAAGCGCAGCAGCGTGGGCGTCACACCCGAGGCCGTTTGCTCGGCTTCGCTGAGCTGCTGGTGCGTGGTAGCCGAGGGCTGAATGATAAGCGTCTTGGCGTCGCCTACGTTAGCCAGGTGGCTGATTAGCTTGAGGTTGTCGATTACGGCCGTGGCCGTGTCCTTGCGGCCGTGCAACGTGAACGACAGCACGCCGCCGAAGCCGCGGGTGAGGTACTTGGCCGCCGTGGCGTGGTGCGGGCTGCTGGCCAGGCCGGGGTAGTTGACGCTGGCCACCTGCGGCTGCTGCTCCAGCCATTGCGCCACTTTCAGGGCGTTCTCAACGGTGCGCTCCACGCGTAGGCTCAGGGTTTCCAGCCCTTGCAGCAGTAAGAACGAGTTGAACGGGCTGATGGCCGGGCCGAAGTCGCGCAAACCCTCCACGCGGGCGCGGATGGCGAAGGCGATGTTGCCGAACGGCCCGTTTTTGCCGAATACCTCGTTGAAAACCAGGCCGTGGTAGCCCTCGCTAGGCTCGGTAAACTGTGGGTACTTGCCATTGCCGAAGTCGTAGGTGCCGCCGTCCACGATGACGCCGCCGATGCTGGTGCCGTGCCCGCCTATCCACTTGGTAGCCGACTCCACCACGATGTTGGCGCCGTGCTTGAGCGGCTGAAACAGGTAGCCGCCCGCGCCGAAGGTGTTATCAACCACCAGCGGCAAGTCGTGCTGACGGGCCACGGCCGCCACGCGCTCAAAATCGGGCACGCTAAAGCTCGGGTTACCGATGGTTTCGAGGTAAATGGCGCGGGTCTTATCGTCAATCAGCGCCGCGATGCTGTCGGCATCGTCGCCGTCGGCAAAGCGCGCCTCAATGCCCAAGCGCTTGAAGGCTACCTTGAATTGGTTGTAGGTGCCGCCGTAGAGGTAGGAGCTGGAAACCAGGTTGTCGCCGGGCTGCAAAATGTTGTTGAGGGCGATGAACTGCGCCGCCTGCCCCGAGCCCACGGCCACGGCCGCCACGCCGCCTTCGAGCGCCGCGATGCGCTGCTCGAATACGTCGGTAGTCGGGTTCATTAGGCGGGTGTAGATGTTGCCAAACTCCTTCAGGGCAAACAGATTAGCACCGTGCTCGGCGTTCTTGAACACGTAGCTGGTAGTCTGGTAAATCGGCACCGCGCGCGAGCCGGTGGTGGGGTCGGGCTGCTGCCCGGCGTGCAGTTGCAGGGTTTCGAAATGCAGGTTTTGGGTGGCCATAAGAAGTGAAAAAAGAAGAAGGAGAAATGTATTTTCGAAATTCAGTAAAAGGCAAAAGTCAGACTGTCAACAGCTAGCGAACAAGCCAGCAAGCCCATAAGCGCGCGCGCCAGCCACGCGCCAGCCCGGTAGCACCCACAAAATGAGAAAGGATAAACCCGATGCTTACGCCGGGCAACAACAGCCGCGCATTCGCAGGCAGCTAGTGGGCACAGCGGCCCCAGCCGGCGGCGAAGCCACGGCTAAAACAGGCGCTACCGCCCGCCGAAGGGCGGCCGTAGCAGGCAGGAAAACGAGCGAAGAGAGGTACATAGCACGCAGTTTATAGCTCCCGTGCCGGCGGGCGGCAGGGTAGGAGTTGGCACCTTTCCGGGAAGGATGGTTGCCAGCGGGTCGCGGAGCCTAATCTCTCGCCGCTTCTGTATAAAAGGTAAAAATCGCCCCGCCGACTGCGGGGAGTACCTGGGGTAGTGATGGCAAATATAGGCAGCGGGTTGGAATTACAAGCGCAGGGCGATAAAACGTCGAAATGCCTGTCCTTGCTTCGCTGCGCTCGCAAGGACAGGGGCTTGTAAAACAAAAAGGCCGCCCCAAAACTGGAGCGGCTTTTCTCACCTTTTTTCTGCAAAAAGTACCTAGAGACTAGGTAGGGTTAACACCTGACCGATTTCAATCTTGTCAGGGTTACTGCCGATGGTAGCCTTGTTGGCCTCGTATATCTGGTGCCACTTAGCGGCGTCGCCGTAGTGATTTTTAGCAATTTTGGAAAGCGAGTCGCCGCTCACGACGGTGTATTGCTCGCCGGCCGTAGTGTTGGCGTCGGTGCTGTTGCCGAAAAAATCGGTGGTAGCGCCGCTAGCCGCAGGCTTGGCGGCTTCTACCGGCTTCTTATCGCCCTCGTTCGTTAGAAAATCCAGTAAGCCCATGGCTGTAGGTGATGACGTGAAAGAAAAGACAATGCCCGCGCGGCTACCTGATTAAGCTGGTTGGCTGGCTTGCGGCCCAATTGTACGGGGCGGTTTCGCAAAGGTTATAGTACAACTAAAAAAACTACCATGCGTAAGCAGGGCCGGCGCTGGCCGCCAGCGCCTAAAGCTCTTTTACCACCTTATTTTTTCACGTCCATGACCCGCTCTCCCCTGGCCCTGCGGCCGTATCTCGCCTCGTTGCTGTGCGCCTTTATGCTTCTGTTTGTGGCCGCCTCCTGCGGCAATGATAAAGGCAAGGTTGAAGGCGTAAACATGCTGTACGGTACCTCCGGCAAAGTGTGGAAAACCGCCAAGGAAACCGATGCCGCCGGCGACAAAGTGAAGCAAACCGACGCGCAGCAGGAAGAGTCGCTGCACGTATTCTCGAACAACACCTACACCATGACGGGCGCGGCCGGCTCTACCCAAGGCAAGTTCGCCTTCGACCAGACGGCCAAGACGCTAACGCTGACCCCCGAAGGTGGCGCTACCGCAAACACCTTTACCGTAGAAACCCTGACGGATAAAAAGTTGACGCTGGTGAGCCCCAGCGGTGCCAAGTTGATGCTGGAAACCGAGTAATCTTATTCGCCTTTTGGCGTTGTGAAAAGCCCTGTGCCAAGCCTGGCGCGGGGCTTTTTTGTGGCCGGCCCGGTGCAGCGGTGCGGCCCGAAAGTGTCTCTTTGGCTTTTGGCGGCGGTACTATTGCTAGTTGTTTTTTGAGATTTACCAGATGCGTAGGGTTAGTTGGTTGCTGCTGTGGGTAGTAGGGTTTTTTTTGCCGATGACGGGCTGGGCGCAGGCCGCGCCGCTGGTGCCGGCCCGGCCGCTGGCGGCTCTCAGCCCGGCCGATACCACGCTGGCCGAGCTGGAGTTTTTGCGCTCGGAAATCGGCGGGGCGCGGGTGGTTTTCCTGGGCGAGCCCACGCACGGCGAAGGCAACGTGCTGGCGGCCAAGGCCCGGCTGGTGGCGTTTTTGCAGCAGCGCATGGGCTTCACCACGCTGGCGCTGGAGAGTGGCTTTTTTGAGCTGCACAAGGCGCAGCGCAGCATCGCGGCCGGCAAGTCGGTAGTCAAAAACCTGCGAAGCAGCGTATTCCCCATCTGGATGAATACCCAGGAGTTCCAGCCCGTGGTGCCGCTGGTGGGCCCCGATGGCCTGCGCGTGATGGGCTTCGACCCGCAGCTGAGCGGCGAATATAGCGGCGACCTGGTAGACGACTTGCAGGATTTTCTGGATGAGGAGAAGGGCAGCGCGGCCATCGACTACGACCTACTGGGCGAAGTCGTCGAGTTTATGGCGGCGCACTTCACATTTCCGCCCGCCCGGCAGGTAGCGGCTTTCGAGGCCGAACTGAATAAGGCCGCGCCGCTGCTGCGGCGGGCGGCCACCGCGCCTTCAGCCACGCGCCGGGCCGAGGCTGTGTTCTGGCAGCAGTGCTTGCGCAGCCTCGGCGCGCTGGCCCGCGACTACGCCACTCACGACCCCGGCACCAAAGCCGAATCTGAGTGGACCGCCGCCGACAGTAACCCCCGCGACGCCCAAATGGCCGACAACCTGCTGTGGTATCTGCGCCAGCACCCCGCCGAGAAGGTCATTTGCTGGGGCGCGCTGCCGCACTCCGCCAACCGCGTGGAGGTGCTGGGCAGCGACGAGCTGCGCGCTTACCAGCCCATGGGCCGCGCCGTGAAAGCCGCCCTGGGGGCCGAGCAGGTGTACATCCTGGGCACGCTGGCGGGCGGCGGCAGCCACGGCCTGCCGGGCACGGCGGGCGTGCCCGTGCCGCCGCCCGCGCCCGGTACGCTGGAAGCCAGCTTATTAGAATTTAATGCGCAGCTGGCTTTCGTTAGCCTCAAGCACCAGGCGGCGGGGCAGCAGCTCACTACCTATGCCTTCGATTACCAGCCGCTGGCCGGCCCCTGGAGCGAGGTGGTTGATGGCTTCCTTTTTTTGCGCAGCGTGGAGCCCCCACACTGGCTGGTGACTGACAGCGCCGCTGCCGCGGCCGACACCTCAGCGGCGGCCGTGACGGCCCGTAATACGCTGCCCGGCTCGCTGAACCCCGCGCCGGGCCGGGCGGGTAGCACGGTGCGCCGGGTGGTGCAGGTGGCCGACGTGTCGGGCCTGCGCACGGTGCGCGGCGTGGTGCTCGACCGGCGCAGCCGCCAGCCGGTGCCCTACGCGGCGATAGTGCTGCCGGGGCAAGGAAAAGGCACCGTAGCCGAGGCCAGCGGCCGCTTCGCGCTGGCGTTGCCAGGGCCGACGCGCCTGCAAGTGAGCAGCCTGGGTTACGACGCGGCCACGGTGCAGTCGCCGGTGGGCAATGAAGAACTGACCGTGCTGCTCGCGCCCGCCGCTTACGCCCTCGACGCCGTGCGCGTGCTGGGTAGTGCGCCCCCCCCGCCCGACGTGATTTTAAAAAACGTAGTAAAAAGAATACCAGTCAACTACGAGCAGCAGGACTACGCCGCCCAGGTGTATACGCACCGCCGCCTCAGCAACTTCGACACGCTGCGGCTGGAAACGGAAACGGTGAGCCGGCTGCGGGTGCCGGCCGGGTTCCGGCACTTCACGCGGGGCTTTTTGCAGCACGAGGACGATATCTACAACCAAGTGGAGCAGCGCCGCGTGGTAGCGCAGCAGGGCAAGCCTATCAACACTGTCACGGAAGCCGACAAGTACGGCAACCCGCAGGGCTACCTGCTGGCTGCCGCCGACCCGATTCGCACCGCCCCGTTGTTCAAGCCGGGCGGGGCCAAGAAATTCTTGCTCAAGCTGGACAGCCAGCGCTTTCAGGGTGCCGATACGCTGTACGTGCTGAGCTTCGCGGCCAATAAAGCCAATCTGCGCAGCTCAGGCACCTACCTCACGGGCGTGTATCAGGGGCGGCTGCTGGTGCGCCGCCGCGACTACGCCGTGCTGCGCTACGAGGCGCTATGGGTAGACGATACGACCCAAATCAACGCTACCGCCCGCAAGTACTACGGCCGCCCGTCGCCCATCGCGCGGCTGTACGCCAGCGTATTCACGGCCGACCGCACGACCCATGTCGTGGACTACGCCAGGGCGGCTAATGGCCGCTACTACGTGCGCCGCAGCGTGGGGCAGTCGGCCAGCGCGGGCTGCGAGCTGGGCAAGCAGCCGTTTTACACCCAGTCGTTTACCGAAAGCTACTTTACGCCGCTATCCGCGCCCGGCCCGCCGCCCGCGCCACCCGCCAAAGGCCCGCGCCTGGTTGCGCCCGAGGTACCCTACCGCCCCGAATTTTGGGACGGCTACCAGCGGCCGGGCGGGGCGCTGGCCCGGCCGTAGCGCGGGCTTTCAGCCCGTGAGTATCTACGCCTGAATACTTGCGGACTGAAAGTCCGCGCTACTGGCTAGAGCGGCGGTAGAGGGTCGGCAGCAGTGGGGTAGCGGCCGTTTTCCAAGAAGTAGCAGTATTTGCGCAGGTCGGCTTCGGCTGGGCCGTTGAGGTAGTCGAGGTAAAGCCGCCCCGTCCTTCGTTGTTTTCTCGAAAGGCGGAGCTACCTAGACACCTGATTAGTTCAGCTTTGCCGCACCACCACTCCCGGCAAAGCGTATACGTCCAGCGGTCGTTGCCATCACAGGAGTAGCTGTCGAATGTTTCGACAGCAGCGGCGCTGAGTACACAGAGAAGTTCCTCGAAATTCTGGGGCTGCCGAAAAACGAACTCGCAATAATGGTGGTCATTCAATGTGTTGGCAGGGGCTTCATACTCGCCTGTGCCGCAGCTGTCAGACTCGCCGGTGTAAAAGGGGCCCGGAAAATTAAAAACGTTCCGAACAGACCAATGACTGTTATCTAAAAAACGGCCATATTTCTCCCAATGGCGCTCATCTGGGCTTGGGTACACAAGGGGGGCAACCTCTTGAGCAATAAATCGGCTGGCATTGGGCCGGTAGAAAAAGGCGTTAAAATCGGAGCCATACCGCTGCTGAAACTGCACCGCTGCCTCGGCTATTTCGGCCAGGTGCTTGGCGACATAAGCCTGCTGGTCGAAAGCCGGGCGTGGTTCGGGAGCCGGCATCGCAGTGTAGCCGAAAATAGCTTTTAGCAGCTGCTTAAATCGCATGAGAAAATTAAGCGCATGTCTGGGTTTTAAGGAGTGGTATTCAAAAAGTTCCGCTCGTCTGGCAGCCGCTTGCCAAAGCATCGCTGCCACCAGATGAGCGGAACCAAAGGCGGAAAATCAAAAAACGCTTTTAACCAAGCTAATACACGATGGTAAGCGGCCCCGTATACGACTTGCCATTGCCCAGCGTGATGAGGTAGTAGTAGGTGCCCACGGGGGCGGGCTGGCCGTTGATGGTGCCGTTCCACTGGTTGGCGCGGCTGTAGCCGGTGGTTTCGAAGAGCTTCATACCCCAACGGTTGAACACCGTGACGCGCGAACCAGGATACTCCGCGATGCGGTCAATTTCCCAGGTGTCGTCTAGGCCGTCGCCGTTGGGCGAGAAGGCGTTGGGGATGCGCACGCGCGGCGTCACAGTAATCGTGACCTGGCTTTGGCCCGTGCAGTAGCCCGCCTTGCCCGCCAGCGTGTAGGTAGTCGTGACGGTAGGCGCGGCCATCGGCCGCAGCGGGTCGTTGGCCGGGAAGGTTAGCGTCGGCAGCGGCGACCACAGCACGGGGTAGTTGCCATTGGCGGTGCCTGCCAGCAATACCGACTCGCCTTCCATGATGGTTTTGTCGGGGCCGGCGCTCAGCTCTATATTTTGAATGATGCTCACGGCCAGCGGGTTGGAAGTAGAAGTCAGCGGCCCGCAGGCCGAGGGCGTCGTGACAACCAGCGTCACCACCTGGCCATCGCGCAGGGTGCTGGGGCTGAAGGTGGGGCTGGTAGCGCCGCCCACGCTCACGCCATCGACCTGCCACTGGTAGGCCATGCCCGCGCCGGGGCTGCCGATGCTGTCGGCCGCCAGCAC
>CAXYJY010000048.1:0-200167 GCA_964277755.1 uncultured Hymenobacter sp. | reverse complement strand
TGTGTGCTCTTCCGATCTGGAGCCGACAGCAAACGGGCGTAAGGCTACGTTAGCAAAGGCGTCAGGCGCCCCCTCTTTTTTGGAGAGGGGGCCGGGGGGTGAGGTTCCCGCGTCTGGATAACACACTACACTCTTCCTTCTTTTCCTTTTCCGTTTCTATAATCCTCACTCTATGAAGCCATTTCTCCCGCTGCTGGCAGCGAGTGCCCTGTGCGTGAGCGTAGTCCAGGCCCAGACGCGCGACATCACCGGTCGGGTGGTGAGCGCCGATAAGTCGGAGGCCATACCCGGCGCGACGGTGCTCATCAAAGGCACTACCAACGGCACCGCCACCGACGCCGAGGGCCAGTTTAAGCTGCAAGTGCGCGACAAGCAAGACGTGACCTTGGTGCTGTCGTTTCTGGGCTACAAGGCCCAGGAGGTGGTAGTGAAGCCCGACCAAACCATCATCGAGGTGAAGCTCTCGCCCGAAGCGGCCGAGCTCAACGACGTGGTCGTCATTGGCTACGGCACGGTGCGCAAGCGCGACCTGACCGGGGCCGTGACTTCGGTGAAGGGCGAGGAGACCACCAAGCTGCCCGTGACAACGGTCGTGGAGTCGCTCCAGGGCAAGATACCGGGGGCCGACATTTCGCGGGCCAACGGCTATGCGGGGCAGGGGGCGTCCATCCGCATCCGGGGCAATCGCTCGATTGCTAACCCCGGCAGCTCCAACAATGTGCTCTACATCGTGGATGGCGTGCAGGGCGTGAATGCTTCCGATATCGACCCCAACGACGTGGAAAGCATTGAGGTGCTGAAAGATGCCTCATCTACGTCCATCTACGGCTCGCGCGGGGCCAACGGCGTAATTATCATCACCACCAAGCGCGGCAGCAACGGCAAGGCCCGGCTCACGCTCAACTCCTACGCCGGCATCACGAAGGTGGCGGGCTACGGGCAGTTTATGAGCGGGCCGCAGTACGTGGCGTTTCGGCGCGAGGCCTTCCGGGCGGTGGGCACCTGGAATAGCCCGGCCGACGACAGCAAGGTGTTTACCGCCGCGCAGCTCGATGCTATTAATAATGAGCAATACATCAATTGGCCCGACCAGCTGCTGCACACGGGTTTCCAGCAAAACCACCAGGTTGGGATTTCGGGCGGGGGCGACAATACTAAAATCTATTTTTCGGCCGGCTACTTCGATGAAAAAGGCCTGCTGAACCTCGACCGCTTCCGGCGCTACACCACGCGCCTGAACATCGACCAGGTAGTGAAAAAATGGCTGAAAGTAGGCGCGAACGCGCAGCTGGCCTACGTCAACAACGACATCCGGCGCGACCCGCTCAACCTGGCCTCGCAGTCCATCCCGCTGGGCTCGCCCTACGATGCCGACGGCAACCTGGTGCTGTTTCCGCTGGGCGGCACCATCGTGAACCCGCTGGCTGACGAGCAGCCCGGCGCCTACCAGCGCAACACGAAGTCGAACCGCCTGACGGCGGCGGGCTACGTCGAAATCACGCCGCTCGCGGGCCTTAGCCTGCGCTCGACCTTCGGGGCCAACTTCGGCACGTCGGAGGCGGGCAGCTTCTACGGCCGCAATACCATCGACGGGCGCGGGGCCAACTCGCAGGCCAGCATCACCAACAACCAGTACCGCAACCTGAGTTGGGAAAACGTGCTGACGTATAGGAAGGACATTGGTGAGCAGTCATTTACGGCCACGGGCGTGGCCAGCTACTTGTCGTTCAACAACACCAGCAGCTACGCCGGCGGGGCCAACCAGGTACTGCCCTCGCAGTCGTTTTACAACCTCACGGCCGCCAACCAGAACCCATTTCAGGGCAGCGGCTTTGCCGAAAACAAGCTGATTTCCTTCACGGGGCGCATCAACTACAGCTGGAAGGGCAAGTACCTGCTCACCGTGACCGGCCGCACCGATGGCTCGTCGAAGCTCGCGCCGGGCAACAAGTGGGCGTTTTTCCCCTCCACCGGCCTGGGCTGGCGCATCATCGACGAGGACTTTATGAAGAACGTAAAGGCCGTGACCGAGCTCAAGCTGCGCGGCAGCTACGGCATCTCGGGCAACGACGTCATCAACGCCTACGCCACCCAGAACTCGCTGACGCTCGTGCAGTTCTCCTACAACGAAAGCGCGGCCGCGCCGGCCTACACCGTGTCGCCCACCATCGGCAACCAAAACCTAAGCTGGGAGCTGACCAACACCTTCGACCTGGGCCTGGATTTTGGGTTCTTGGACAACCGCATCACGGGCTCGATTGACTACTACGACGCCCGCACCCGCGACCTGATTTTCCCCTACACCCTGCCGCTGCTCACGGGCGTGACGACCGTAAACCGCAACATCGGCCGCACCCGCAACCGCGGCCTCGAAGTGGCCCTGACTACCCAAAACCTGCGCGGCCACGCCTTTACGTGGTCGAGCACCGTGACCTTCGCCACCAACCGCGAAACCATCGTGGAGCTGCCTAATGGCAACGTGATTGCCGACGACTACCGCAACTCGCTCATCCAGGGGCAGCCGGCCCAGATTTACTACGACTACCAGAAAATCGGCATCTGGCAGCTGGGCGAGGAAACCGAAGCCGCCAAGTTTGGGGCCATTCCGGGCGACATCAAGGTGGCCGATATTTCGGGCCCCGACGGCACGCCCGACGGCAAAATCACGCCCGCCGACCGCACCATCATCGGCTCGCGGGTGCCCAGGTGGACGGGCGGCTTCAGCAACGATTTCCGCTACAAAGGCTTCGACCTCAACGTGCTGCTGGTGGCCCGTGTGGGCCAGTGGATAAGCTCGGACTACTACGCCAAATTTGTGCGCAGCGGCAGCAGCAACAGTGCCATCGTGGACTACTGGACGCCCGAAAACCCCACCAACGACTACCCGCGCCCCAACGCCACCCGCACGCTCAACTACGTGACCACTCTCACCGAGCGCCAGGCCTCGTGGGCCAAAATTCGCAACATCACCCTGGGCTACACCCTGCCCAAGACCCTGACCGGCAAAGTCGGCCTCGACAACGCCCGCCTCTACGTGTCGGGCAAAAACCTCTACACGCTGAGCAATCTGAAGGACTTCGACCCCGAGGGCGAAGGCGTCATCGACCGGCCGCTGAACCGGGTGTTCGTGGTAGGGGTGAATGTTGGGTTTTAATAAACTAACTGTCATGCAGAGCGCAGCGAAGCATCTCGCGGGGTGCAGTAAAATCCTGCGTTATTAGTTAGTGCGCCACGCGAGATGCTTCGCTGCGCTCTGCATGACAATGACCTTGTAGTTAGTGCGCCACGCGAGATGCTTCGCTGCGCTCTGCATGACAAACGCTTTTAGCTATATGAAATCGTCCTTCCTTTTCCGCCCCCTGGCCCTGGGCCTGCTGGCCCTCTCGGCCGCCGCCTGCAAAGACCAGCTCGAAGAATACAACCCCAGCGGGGCCACCGCCGAGGCCGTATTTACGACGCCCGAGGGCATCGAAACGGCCGTAACGGGCCTGTATACCTACAACCGCAACCTCTACGGCAAGGAGGCCGGCTACGCCCTGCTCGAGCTGGGTACCGACATCTGGACCGCCGCCGCCAACAACGGCAGCACGGTGGTGAGCGGCGCGGCCCCGCAGCCCGCGCTCACCAATTACCAGGGCCTTATTTCGGACAACATCTGGGTGAAGGCGCAGCTCTGGCAGCCCTGCTACGCGGCCATCAACCTCGCCAACCAAGCCCTGAAATACGTGAATACGGCCGGCCTCACGCCGGCCCGCCGCCCGGTGGTGGAGGCCGAGCTGCGCTTTATGCGCGCCTGGTACTACTACCACCTGGCCGAAAGCTTCGGCGACGTGCCCCTGCGCCTGGAGCCCACCGAGGGCGTGGTGACGACCGCCACCCGCGCCCCCGTGGCCCAGGTCTACGACCAGATTTTTCAGGATTTGACCTTCGCCCTGGCCAACCTGCCGACCACTACCACCGACTACGGCCGCATCACGCGGCCCGCCGCCGAGGCCTTCGCCGCTAAGGCCTACCTCACGCGCGGGCAGTACCAGCGCGCCGCCAACCTGGCCCGGCGCGTGACCACGCAGTACGCCGGCAACGGCGTGGCGCTGGTGACCAACTACGCCGACCTCTGGGACATCAGCAAGCAGCGCAACTCGGAGGTGCTGTGGGCTGTGAACTACTCGCCTACGCTCACCTTTAATGCCGGTAGTAATCTGGGCCACACGCTGTTCTTGATGGACTACGGCACGCTGCCCGGTATGCAGCGCGACATCGCCAACGGCTTTGCCAACGTGCGCTACATGCCCACGCGCTTCTTGCTGAATTTGTATAACGAGCAAAACGACGCCCGCTACGCCGGCTCGTTCAAGCAAGCCTGGCTGGCTAATAACGCGGCCACCATTCCGCGCTGGAGCGCTGCCGAAATCGCCCAAAACCCGACCGGGCTGGCGGGCTTGCTGAATCAGCCCAAGTTTACGCTGGGCGATACGGCGGTGCTGACGGCCAAGCAGGTTATTCCGACTTTTAATAAGCTGTATACCCGCCGCTACCGCTACCGCGTGTATGACCTCGGCGACATTTACAATAGCGCCGGCGTGCCCATCGACCGCTTTCACTACCCCTCGCTGCGCAAGTTCGACGACCCCACGCGGGCCACGGCCACCGTGACCGAAAGCGCCCGCGACGCCAATTTGCTGCGCCTGGGCGACATCTATTTAATTGCGGCCGAGGCGCAGTTCCGCCTCAACAAGCTTGATTCGGCCGCGCTCTACATCAACCGCGTGCGCAGCCGCGCCGCGCTGCCCGGCCGCACCGCCGCCATGCAAATCACCAGTAGCCAGGTGACGCTCGACTTCATTTTGGATGAGCGCGCTCGCGAGCTGGCCGGCGAGCAGGTGCGCTGGTTTGACCTCAAGCGCACCGGCCAGCTCGTGCCCCGCGTGAAGGCCAACAACCCCGACGCGGCCCCCTACATCCAGACTTTCCACGACCGGCGGCCCATTCCGCAGAGCGACCTGGACGCGGTGACGAACAAGGCTGATTTTCAGCAAAACCCCGGGTATTAGTAGCCATGATTAAACGCACCTCACTCTTCTCCTTGCTGCTGGGGCTGGCCGCAAGCGCCCCGCAGGCTCCCACCGGCCCGCTCAAAGTGGCCCCCGGCGGCCGCTACCTGATGACGGGCGGCGGCCAGCCGTTTTTCTGGCTGGGCGACACGGGCTGGCTGCTGTTCAACAAGTTGAAGCGCGAAGAAGCCGAAACCTACCTCGAAGACCGCCGCCAAAAAGGCTTCAACGTGATACAGGTGATGGTGCTGCACCAGGTGCCCAGCGTGAACGCCTACGGCGACTCGGCTCTGACGCACGCCAACGTGGCCCGGCCGCTGACCACGCCCGGCGCGTCGCCCATCGACGCCGCGCAGTACGACTTCTGGGACCACGTGGACTACGTAGTCGATTTGGCGGCCAAAAAGGGCCTCTACATGGGCCTGGTGCCGGTATGGGGCACCAACGTGAAGGGTGGTAAGGTGAGCGCCGCGCAAGCGAAAACCTACGCTACCTTTCTGGCCGAGCGGTATAAAAACCGCCCGAATATCATCTGGCTCAATGGCGGCGACATCGCGGGCTCCGACTCGCTGCGGGTGTGGAATACCATCGGGGCGACGCTGAAGGCCGTGGACCCCGGCCACCTCGAAACCTACCACCCGCGCGGGCGCACGCAGTCGTCGGACTGGTTTCATAACGCCAGCTGGCTGGATTTCAACATGTACCAGTCGGGCCACCGGCGCTACGCGCAGGACACCTCGCGCAACGAGAAAAAGCACTATGGCGAAGATAACTGGAAGTACCAGCAGGCCGACTACGCCCTGAAACCCGCCAAGCCCAGCCTCGACGGGGAGCCGTCTTACGAAGGCATTCCGCAGGGTTTGCACGACATCACCCAGCCCCGCTGGACGGCGGCCGACGTGCGCCGCTACGGCTACTGGTCGGTGTTCGCGGGGGCCTTCGGCTACACCTACGGGCAGAACTCGGTGATGCAGATGCATAGCGCATTTGACAAGGGTAGCGCGTATGGCTCTAGCGAACTGTGGTCGTCGGCGATAAACGCGCCGGGCGCGGCCCAGATGCAGTATCTGAAGCAGTTGATGCTCTCGCGGCCCTACTTCGAGCGGGTGCCCGACCAGTCGCTGATTGTCGGCGCGGTGGGGGAGAAGTATAACCGCTTGCTGGCCACGCGGGGCAAGAAATACGCCTTCATCTACACCTACAACGGGCGGAATATTCTAGTGCAGCTGGGCAAAATCGGCGGCGCGCAGGTGAAAGCCGCCTGGTACAGCCCGCGCGATGGCAAAACCACGGCCATCGGCACGTTTGCCAACAAAGGCACGCGAGAGTTTAACCCGCCCGGCGAGCCGAAGGACGGCAACGACTGGGTGTTAGTATTGGACGGGGTTTAACACGGATGAAAACGAGTGTCATGCTGAGCGCAGCGAAGCATCTCTGCCGCTTCTCTGCTACGCTCGTCAACGAAGCGATAGAGATGCTTCGCTGCGCTCAGCATGACCGTTCTTTCTTAATGTCTTTCTTAAAACGATGCCTGCTGCCCCTACTCAGCGCCGCGCTGCTGAGTTCCTGCGCGAAGGACGCCTTCCTGTTCACGTCCTTTCGCGAGCCGGCTACAGCGGGACTGCGTCTGCTCTACAGCTATGACGGCTACCAGTGGCAGGACCTGGGGCACACGTTCTTAACTCCGCAAGTCGGTCCGGCTAAGCTCCTACGCGACCCCAGCCTCACGCAGGGGCCGGATGGCATGTACCACCTTGTTTGGACGTGCGGGTGGAAGGGCGACAAGGGCTTCGGCTACGCCAGCTCGAAAGACCTGGTGCATTGGAGCGAGCAGCGCTTTATCGACGTGATGAGCCACGAGCCGACTACCGTGAACGTGTGGGCCCCCGAGATTTTCTACGATAAAGGCACCCGGCAATTTCTCATCGTGTGGGCCAGCACCATCCCGCTGCGCTTTCCGAAAGGTGAGGAGGCCGAGGACAACAACCACCGGCTCTACTACACCACGACCACCGATTTCCAGACGTTCACCCCCGCCCGGCTCTACCTCGACCCCGGCTTCAGCGCCATCGACTCGGAGGTAATTCGGCGCGGCGCGGGCGACTACGTGCTGCTAGTGAAGGACAATACGCGCCCCGAGCGCGACATCAAGGTAGCCTTTGGCCCCACGGCGCTGGGGCCGTTTCCGCAGGTGTCGAAGCCCTTCACGGCCAACTTCACCGAAGGTCCGAGCGTGGCCCGGCTGCCGCGCGGCGAGTGGCTGGTGTACTACGACGCCTACAAGGAGCACAAGTACGGGGCTGCGAAAACCAGCGATTTTAAGACCTTCACTGACGTGTCGGCGCAAGTGAGCGTGCCGATGGGGCACAAGCACGGCACTATTATTTCGGTGCCGCGCCGGGTGCTGCGGAAGCTGCGAGTAGCGGCGGCGGATACGGCGGGTAATTTTAAGTAAGGGAAAACATGAGTGATTATTTGCATCCAGCTGGTATACCTCACCTCCCGGCTCCCTCTCCCGCGGAGAGGGGGAGCCGACCGCAAGCAGACGTCTGTTGGCGTCAGGCTCCCCCTCTCCGCGGGAGAGGGGGCCGGGGGGTGAGGTTCACGGCCGCGCTGGCGCTCGCAACGCTGTCCGCGCACGCCCAAACGCCCGCCGAAACCGTCCACTACTCCGGCACTACGCTCAGCAACGTGGACTACCACCACGGGCAGTTGCGGCCGGCCATCGGCACCCACGCCCGGCAGGTGCTGCGCGCCAACCGCGAGCAGCCCAGCGCCGCCAATGGCGAGGGCTGGACCTACAACCACGCGCCCATGCTGGCTTATTGGCAAGGGCAGTTCTACTACCAGTACCTCAGCAACCCCGTGGGCGAGCACGTGCCGCCCGGCCGCACTCTGTTGCTGACCAGCCGCGACGGCTACACCTGGAGCAACCCTACCGTCATCTTTCCGCCCTACAAAGTGCCCGACGGTTTCACCAAGCCCGACCAGCCCGGCAAAGTGGCCAAGAACCTAATGGCCGTGATGCACCAGCGCATCGGTTTCTATACCTCCAGGAAAAACCGCCTGCTGACGCTGGGCTACTACGGCGTGGCCCTCGATGCCAAAGACGACCCCAACGACGGGCAGGGCATCGGGCGGGTGGTGCGCGAGGTGCTGCCGGGCGGCAAGTTTGGCCCGATTTATTTTCTGCGGAATAATAAGGCCTGGGATAAGTCGAAGTCGGCCTACCCCTTCTATACCGCCAGCAAGGACAAGGGCTTCGTGGCCGCCTGCGAGGAAATTCTGGCCAACCCGCTGCTGATGCAGCAGATGGTGGAAGAGCAGGATAAGGACGACCCGCTCATTCCCATTCACAAGGATTACAAAGCCTTCAGCTACTACCACTTGCCCGATGGGCAGCGCGTGGTGGGCCTCTGGAAGCACGCCCTCACCAGCATCAGCCCCGATGGCGGCAAAACCTGGCCTAGCCCAGTCATTCGGGCGCCGCACTTCGTGAACAGCAACGCCAAAATCTGGGGCCAGCGCACTTCCGATGGCCGCTACGCCACGGTGTACAACCCTTCGGAATTCCGCTGGCCGCTGGCCATTTCCACCAGCCAGGACGGCCTCGACTACACCGACCTCTGGCTGGTGCACGGCGAAATCACGCCCATGCGCTACGGCGGCAATTATAAAAGCTATGGCCCGCAGTACGTGCGCGGCATTCAGGAAGGCGACGGCCTGCCGCCCGATAACAAGCTGTGGGTGAGCTACAGTGTGAATAAGGAAGACCTGTGGGTGGCCTCGGTGCCCGTGCCCGTGCGCGCCACTGCCACCAGCCACGCTAATGAGGTTTTCACCCAACTACCCGCCGGCCAAGAGCTAGACCAGTGGAACACCTACAGCCTCGTGCAAGCGCCAGTTGAAATCGGCAAGCTGCCCGATGGGAGCAAGGCGCTGGTATTGAAAGACTCCGACAAGTTCGACTACGCCAAGGTCGAGCGCATCATTCCCGAGAGCAAGCAGCTGGTAGCCGAACTCTCAGTAGTGCCTGGCCAGAACGACCACGGCCTCTTGCAAATCGAGTTTCAGGACGCCAAAGGTTCGCCCGCCGTGCAGCTCAGCTTCGACTCGACCGGTACGCTCAGCTACAAGGCCGGGGCGCGCTTCAAGGGCGTGACCAAGTACCAGGCCGGCCAGCCGCTGGATTTTAAAGTGACACTGGATGCTCCTAATCGCACCTGTACCATCGCAGCCAATGGTAAGACGAGCACCTTCATCTTCTTTGCCCCGGTAGCGGCCTTCGAGCGCGTGATGCTGCGCACCGGCCCGGCCCGCCATTTCCCTACCCCCGACACGCCGGCCGACCAGGCGTATGACTTGCCCCGCGCGGGCGCGTCGGAGCCGGAAGCGGTGTTCTATCTGAAGTCGCTACGAACGTCGGTGCCGGCCGCGGCCACGAAGGCGTTGGGTTCCAATTGAAAAATAAGCTGCGACTGTCCTGCTGAGCTTGCGAAGCATCCTGTCAAGCTAGAATACTTTTTTCAGTGTGATAGGATGCTTCGCAAGCTCAGCATGAGAGCCGATTATTGATTTCTTCTATGTCTGTTCGACTACCCCTAACGGCTGCTGGCGCTAAGCTCGCCGCGCTGCTTTTGTTGCTCACCTTCCGCGCCCACGCCCAGCGCACCGAAACCCAACTGCTCTCCGGCCCCGACAAAGACCACACCGTGAAGTGGCAGTTCTACTGCACCGCCGGCCGCAACGCGGGCAAGTGGACCACCATCGCGGTGCCCAGCAACTGGGAGCTGCAAGGCTTCGGCAAGTATAATTACGGGCACGCCAAAGACACCGCGCGCGGCAAGGAAAAGGGGCTGTATAAGTACCAGTTCAAGGTGCCGGCCGGCTGGCAGGGCAAGGTCGTGAACATCGTCTTCGATGGCGCGATGACGGATACCGAGGTGAAAATCAACGGCCAGTCGGCCGGCCCCATTCACCAAGGCTCGTACTACCGCTTCAAATACGACATCTCGAAGCTGCTGAAATACGGCAAAACCAACCTGCTCGAAGCTGCCGTGGCCAAGCACTCGGCCAACGAATCGGTGAACGATGCCGAGCGGCGCGGCGACTTCTGGCTGTTCGGCGGCATCTTCCGACCGGTGTTTCTGGAGGCGCTGCCGGTGGCCCACATCAGCCGGGCGGCCGTGGATGCGCGGGCCGATGGCTCTTTCAAAGCCAGCGTGACGACCAGCGGCGCGGCCGATGAGGTAGTGGGCCAGCTCTACACCCTAGCCGGGCAGAAGGTAGGAGGGGAGTTCCGGGCAGCCGTGGCGGCGGGCGGCCCCGCGCTGCTGCAAACCACCGTGCCCAGCCCCCAGCTCTGGACGCCCGAAACGCCCAATCGCTACCGCGCCACGTTCACGCTGCGGCGGGGCGGACAGGTAGTGCATACTATCAGCAAGACCATCGGCTTCCGCACCGTGGAGCTGCGCGAGCGTGAGGGCTACTACGTGAACGGCGTGAAGGTCAAGTTCAAGGGCGTGAACCGGCACTCGTTCTGGCCCAGCTCGGGGCGGGCCACCAGCCCGGCGTTGAGTATTATGGACGTGAACCTGATGAAGGACATGAACATGAACGCCGTGCGGATGTCGCACTACCCGCCCGACGAGCATTTTCTGGCCGCCTGCGACTCGCTCGGCCTCTTCGTGTTTGATGAGATAGCCGGCTGGCACGCCGCCTACGACACGCCCACCGGCACCAAACTCACCGAGGAAATGGTGACCAAAGACGAAACTCACCCCAGCATCATTGGCTGGATAAACGGCAACGAGGGCGGCCACAACTTCGACCTCGACCCCGTGCTCGACCGCCTCGACCTGCAAAAGCGCCCCGTGGTACACGCCTGGCAGGTATTCCGCGGCACCGATACCCAGCACTACATCAACTACGACTACGGCAACGGCACCCACCTGCACGGCCACAACGTGGTGTTCCCCACCGAGTTTCTGCACGGCCTCTACGACGGCGGCCACGGCGCGGGCCTCGAAGACTACTGGGAGCAGATGTGGCGCGAGCCGCTCTCGGCCGGCGGCTTCCTCTGGGACTTCTCCGACGCCGCCGTGGTGCGTACCGACAAGGGCGGTATCCTCGACGCCGACGGCGACCACGGCCCCGACGGTATCCTCGGCCCCTACCGCGAAAAGGAGGGCAGCTACTTCACCATCAAGGAAGTATGGAGCCCCGTCTTCTTCGAGCGCCGCGAAATCACGCCCGCCTTCGACGGCACCTTCCGCATCCAGAACCGCTACCTCTACACCAACTTGAACCAGTGCAAATTCACCTGGAAGCTGGCGATGCTGCCTATGCCCGGTAGCAGCGCCGCGCTGGGCACGCGCACCGGCCCCATTGCCGCACCCAGCATCGCGCCCACCGAATACGGCCCGCTCAAGCTGAGCCTACCCACCGACTGGCAGCAGGCCGACGTACTCTACGTTACCGCTACCGACCCCAGCGGCCGTGAAATTTACACCTGGAGCTGGCCCATTGCCCGCCCCGCGCAAGTAGCCCAGCAGCTGGTCCTCACCGACGGCTCCGGCGCGGTCAGCCTCACCGAAACCGACTCGCTCTACACCGCCCGCGCCCACGGCGTCACGCTCACCTTCAGCCGCCGCACCGGCCTGCTGCGTGAGGTGCGCAATGCCAAGGGCCTCATTCCGCTCACCCACGGGCCCGTGCTGGCCGAGGGCGAAACTGCCTTCGAGGGCCTCAAGCAGCACCAAGATGGGGACAACGTCGTCATCGACGCCACCTTCGGCAAGGCCAGCCGCTACCAGTCGCTGCAATGGACGGTGTACCCCTCCGGCTGGGTGCGCATGACGGCCAAGTACTTCCCCAAAGACTACGATTTTGCCCTGGCTGGCCTCAGCTTCAACTACCCCGAAAAGGAAGTAAAAGGCATCCAGTGGCGCGGCGACGGTCCCTACCGCGTCTGGAAAGACCGCCTGAAAGGTACCAACCTGGGCGTGTGGACCAAGGCCTACAACAACACCAGCACCGGCGAGCCCGACGGCACCAAGAGCCCGCTCTACCCCGAGTTCAAGGGTTACTACTCCAATTTCTACTGGCTTACGCTTCAAACCACCGGCCAGCCTCTCACTATTATCTGCGACCAGGAAGACGTGTACCTGCGCCTTTTCACGCCCCGCTTCGCCGCCAAGCCCTACAACACGGCCCCGGCCTTCCCCAGCGGCAACCTCTCGTTTATGCACGGCATTACGCCCATCGGCACCAAGTCGCAAAAAGCTGAAAACATGGGCCCGATGGGCAAAACCAACATGTACTACGACTACGGCAAAGACCCATCGTATGCGAAGGAAATTACGCTGTATTTCGACTTTTCGGGCGATGGCGCGGCTACGCCGAAAGCAGTCGGAAAGAAGTAACGGCAAAGCGGTTAGCGCAGCCTATGGGCGGT
Organism: uncultured Hymenobacter sp.; assembly: GCA_964277755.1. GTDB lineage: Bacteria > Bacteroidota > Bacteroidia > Cytophagales > Hymenobacteraceae > Hymenobacter. The sequence continues at coordinate 187,660 of CAXYJY010000048.1, read as the reverse complement.
GCGCGGCACGTGGGCGGGCAGGTGGCTTTTAGCCGCCTGCCCGTTTTTATTAGGAGTAATTCATTGCGATAATTCACCGCGTAGCTAGTTGCACAACCCAAATTTTAGCCTACCTTCGCCCCGTAAACTTTAGGGGTGCTTTGCTACGGCAAGGCTGAGACGATACCCTCCGAACCTGAACCAGGTAATGCTGGCGAAGGGAAAAGTACTGGTCCGCTCTGCGGCTGCCTTGTGGGGCACGCCGTGGCCGGCACCGCCTATTGCTTACGGCTTTCTCCTGTCCCAACTACTGCTAGTTGCATGGTCTGCTACGTAAACAATACTACCCACGAGGCCACCGAAAATCAGCCCCTGGCCGAGCTGCTCGCCGCCCTGGGCCAGGCCCAGACGCGCGGCCTCGCCGTGGCCGTCAACGACCAGGTAGTGCCCCGCGCCGAGTGGGCCAGCCACGCCGTGCAGCCCCACGACCGCATCCTGCTCATTCGCGCTACCCAGGGAGGGTAAGGTTTTCGCTGGCTATTGGCTGATAGCTACTGGTTATTAGCCCGTTGGCTACTAGTAGCAGACAAGCTGCGCCTCCCCATTAAGCTTTCCTTTCAGTCAAAAAGCTAACGGCTAACAGCCAGTAGCGAACAGCTTAACACATGAAAAAACGTGACCAAGCCCCCCAGCAGACGCTGGTGGAGCGCCAGCCCCTGACGGGCTCGCGCAAGATTTACGTGCCCGGCACGCTCTACCCCAACATCCGGGTGGCGATGCGCGAAATCGCGCTGGCCGACACCGAGCGCAAGTTCGATTTTGGCTTTCCCTCCGAGCAGAACGCGCCCGTGACGGTGTACGATACCAGCGGGCCGTACACCGACCCGGCCGTGTCTATCGACCTCAAGAAAGGCCTGCCGCGCCTGCGCGAAAGCTGGATTCGGGAGCGCGGCGACGTGGAGCAGCTGGCGGGCACTTCCTCGCACTACGGCCAGCAGCGCGCCGCTGATAATAGCCTGGACCATCTGCGCTTCGAGCACATCGCGGCACCGTTGCGGGCTAAGGCCGGGGCCAACGTGAGCCAGCTGCACTACGCCAAGCAGGGCATTATCACGCCCGAGATGGAGTACATCGCCATCCGCGAAAACCAGCGCTTCGACGAACTGCCCGAAGGCGACCCGCTGCGCACCCAGCACCGGGGCCACAGCTTCGGGGCCAACACGCCCGAGGGCCACATCACGGCCGAGTTTGTGCGGCAGGAAGTGGCGGCCGGGCGGGCCGTTATTCCGTGCAATATCAACCACCCGGAAAGTGAGCCGATGATTATCGGGCGCAATTTCCTGGTGAAAATCAACACCAATATCGGCAACTCGGCCGTGACGTCGAGCATTGAGGAAGAAGTAGATAAGGCCGTGTGGAGCTGCCGCTGGGGCGGCGACACGCTGATGGACCTCAGTACCGGCAAGAACATCCACGAAACCCGCGAGTGGATTATCCGCAACTGCCCGGTGCCGGTGGGTACCGTCCCCATTTACCAGGCCTTGGAAAAGGTCAACGGCAAGGCCGAAGACCTGACTTGGGAGCTGTTTCGCGATACGCTCATCGAGCAGGCCGAGCAGGGCGTGGACTACTTCACCATTCACGCCGGGGTGCGGCTGCACTACGTGCCGATGACGGCCAAGCGCGTAACGGGCATCGTGTCGCGCGGGGGCTCCATTATGGCCAAGTGGTGCCTGGCCCACCACCAGGAAAACTTCCTCTACGCGCACTTCGAGGAGATTTGCGAAATCATGAAGGCCTACGACGTGGCCTTCTCGCTGGGCGACGGCCTGCGCCCCGGCTCCATCGCCGATGCCAACGACGAGGCACAATTTGCCGAGCTGGAAACGCTGGGCGAGCTCACCAAAATCGCCTGGGCCCACGACGTGCAGGTGATGATAGAAGGCCCCGGCCACGTACCCATGCACCTCATCAAGGCCAACATGGACAAGCAGTTGCGCGAGTGCCACGAGGCGCCCTTCTACACGCTCGGGCCGCTCACGACGGACATCGCCCCCGGCTACGACCACATCACGTCGGCCATCGGGGCGGCCATGATAGGCTGGTTCGGCACCGCCATGCTCTGCTACGTGACGCCCAAGGAACACCTCGGCCTGCCCAACAAGCAGAACGTGAAAGACGGCGTAATTGCCTACAAAATCGCGGCCCACGCCGCCGACCTCGCCAAGGGTCACCCCGGCGCGCAGCACCGCGACAACGCCCTGAGCAAGGCCCGCTTCGAGTTTCGGTGGGAAGACCAGTTCAACCTCTCGCTCGACCCCGACACCGCCCGCGAATACCACGACGAAACCCTCCCCGCTGATGGGGCCAAGGTGGCGCACTTCTGCTCGATGTGCGGACCGCACTTCTGCTCCATGAAAATAACCCAGGAAGTGCGCGACTACGCGGCTACGCAGGAGAAAACGGCGGCGCAGGTACTGGCCGAAGGCTTGCGCGAGAAGTCGCGCGAGTTTGCCGAAAAGGGCAGCGAGATTTATTTGTAAAAGACGTGCCTTCTCCGCGGCTGTCATGCTGAGCTTGCGAAGCATGACAGCCGCGGAGGGCAACCGCTAAACAACTGCCCCACCGCTATGCGCCCCTACGCCCTCACCATTGCCGGCTTCGACCCCAGCGCCGGGGCCGGCGTGCTGGCCGACGTGAAAACCCTGGAAGCCAGCGGCGTGTACGGCCTGGCCGCCTGCACCGCCCTCACGGTGCAAAACGACGTAGCCTTCGAGCGCGTGAACTGGGTGCCGCTGGCCGACATTCAAGACCAAGTGCGGCTGTTGCTGGCGCGGTTTCGGGTCGATTTTATCAAGATAGGCTTAATTGAAAGCCTATCCGTTTTGCGGGAGCTAGTCAGCTGGCTGAAAGCCCAGAATCCAGCCGTGCAACTCATCTGGGACCCGGTGCTGCGGGCCACGGCCGGCTACGAATTCCACGCCCGGCCCGACGCCAACCTGCTGCAAGTTATCTGCCGCGAGCTGGCGCTCATCACCCCCAACCAGCCCGAGGCCCTGCGCCTGCTACCCGCCGCCAGCCCCGCCGCCGCCGCCAAAGCGCTGGCCGCCTGGTGCCCGGTGCTGCTGAAAGGCGGCCACGCCGCTGGCCCCGAAGCCACCGACCTGCTACTGCTGGGCGGCGAGCGGCACGCGCTCCGCAGGCCGCGCCTGCCGCACGGCGAGAAGCACGGCAGCGGCTGCGTGCTCTCGGCGGCGGTGCTGGCGCAGCTGGCCTTGGGCGCGGCGCTGACCGAAGCCTGCCGCGCCGGCAAGGCTTACACGGCCACTTTTCTGGCTAGCAACGATACGCTGCTGGGCTACCACTACGGAAATCAATCTTATGCTAATCAATAAACTACACTACATTACGACCAACGCCCAGGCGGCCGAGTTGGCCTGCCGGGGCGGCGTGCGCTGGGTACAGCTGCGAGTGAAAAACCTGCCCGCCGCCGCGTGGCAGCAGCGTGCCCGCGACGTGCAGGCCGTGTGCCGCCACCACGGCGCTACGCTCATCGTCAACGACAACCCCGCGCTGGCCCTGGCCATCGGGGCCAGCGGTGTACACCTGGGGCAGCAGGATATGCCGCCCGCCGAGGCGCGGGCGCTGCTGGGGCCAGGTTTCATCATCGGCGGCACGGCCAACACCTTTGCTGACATCGAAAAGCTGGTGGCGGCCGGCGTCGATTACATCGGGCTGGGGCCGTTTCGCTTCACTACCACCAAGGAAAAGCTGAGCCCGATTCTGGGGCTGGTCGGCTACGGGGAGATTTTAAGCCAATGCCGGACGGCCGGTTTTACGACGCCCGTCATTGGAATCGGTGGCATCGGGCTGGCCGACGTGGCGGCGCTGCGCGCCGCCGGCCTGCACGGCGTAGCCGTGGCGGGAGCCATCGGCGGGGCGGCCGAGCCCACGGCGGCAGCGCGGCTTTTTGTGGATGAATTAACTGAAAATCAGGCAGTAGTTAGCTTATGAAAACACAGCCTTTAGTGATTGCCGGGCGCACGTTCACCTCGCGCCTGTTTACGGGCACGGGTAAGTTCAGCTCGTCGGCCTTGATGGAAGAGGCGCTGCTCGCCTCCGGCTCGGAGCTGGTGACGGTGGCGCTGAAGCGCGTGGACGTGACCGATGCCGACGATGATATTTTGCGTCACCTCGGCCACTCGCAGTTCAGTTTGCTGCCCAATACCTCGGGCGTCCGCACGGCGCGGGAGGCCGTGTTTGCCGCGCAGCTGGCCCGCGAGGCGCTCGAAACCAACTGGCTCAAGCTCGAAATTCACCCCGACCCCAAATATCTGCTGCCCGACCCCATCGAAACGCTGCGTGCCGCTGAGGAGCTGGTGAAGCTGGGCTTCGTGGTGCTGCCCTACATCCACGCCGACCCGGTGCTCTGCAAGCGCCTGGAGGAAGTGGGCGTGGCCGCCGTGATGCCGCTGGGCGCGCCCATCGGCTCCAATAAAGGCTTGCTGACCAGGGAGTTTTTGGAAATAATAATCGGCCAGAGCAAGGTGCCGGTAGTAGTGGACGCAGGCCTGGGCGCGCCCTCGCACGCCGCCGCCGCGCTGGAAATGGGCGCTGATGCGGTGCTCGTGAACACGGCCATCGCCGTGGCCGGGCAGCCGGTGGCCATGGCCCATGCTTTTAAAATGGCCGTGGAGGCCGGGCGGCTGGCCTACGAGGCGCGGCTCGCCGCGCCCGTGGCGCACGCTGAAGCGGTGGCGAGCTCGCCGCTCACGGCGTTTTTGGATATGTAAAGCACCTAGAAAGGGCTGTCATGCTGAGCGTAGCGAGGCATCTCGCATGGCGCAGTAAAACCCTGCGCAAGCAACGATGCGAGCGAGATGCTTCACTGCGTTCAGCATGACGGCCATTTACTGAAAAACCTATCTATACGCAATGAGCTTTCGCCCCCTTTTCGAGGCCCACCCGTGGGAGGCCGTAAAAGCCAGCATCTACGCCAAAACGGCGGCCGACGTGGCGCGCGCCCTGGCTGCCCCGCGCCGCGCGCTTGAGGATTTTAAGGCCCTCATATCGCCCGCCGCCGCGCCCTACCTGGAAGAAATGGCGCAGCTCAGCCACCGCCTCACGCGGCGGCGCTTCGGCAACACTATGCAGCTCTACGCGCCGCTCTACCTCAGCAACGAGTGCCAGAATATTTGCACCTACTGCGGCTTCAGCCTCGATAATAAGCTGAAACGCCGCACGCTAAGCAGCGTGGAAATGCTGGCCGAAGCGGCCGTGCTCAAGCAGTGGGGCTACGGCCACGTGCTGCTCGTGACTGGCGAGGCCAACCAAACCGTGGGCGTGGACTACCTCGAAAAGGCCTTGCGCACGTTGCGTCCGCACTTTGCGCACCTCTCGATGGAGGTGCAGCCGCTCGACCAGGCCGACTACGAGCGCCTCATCCCCGAAGGGCTGAACACGGTGCTGGTGTACCAGGAAACCTACCACCAGGACGATTACAAAAAGCACCACCCCAAAGGCAAAAAGTCGAATTTTCACTACCGCCTCGACACACCCGACCGCCTCGGCCAGGCCGGCATTCACAAGATGGGGCTGGGCGTGCTCATCGGCCTCGAAGACTGGCGCACCGACTGCTTCTACACCGCCCTGCACCTCGACTACCTCGAAAAAACGTACTGGCAAACGAAGTACAGCCTCTCCTTCCCGCGCCTGCGGCCGGCCGAGGGCCTGCTCCAGCCCAAGGTGGAGATGAGTAATCGCGAGCTGGTGCAGCTCATTTGCGCTTACCGCCTGCTGAATGAAGAAGTGGAACTGTCGCTTTCGACCCGCGAAACGCCGGCCTTCCGCGACCAGGCTATCCGGCTGGGTATCACCAGCCTCAGCGCGGGCTCGAAGACTAACCCGGGTGGCTACGCCGTGGCGCCCGAGTCGCTGGAGCAGTTTGAAATCTCGGACGAGCGCAGCCCGGCCGACATCGCGGCCATGCTGCGCCGCCAGGGTTACGAGCCGGTTTGGAAAGACTGGGACGCCGCGCTGGCGTAGGTTCGCCAGGCGCTTCACCCCACCCCCAGCCCCTCCCCTCCGGGAGAGGGGAGCCAGTCGTCAGTTAGTAATGAACAATGAGCAATTGACAGGCTACTCATTGCTCATTGTCAATTGTTCATTGTGCGTCAGGCTCCCCTCTCCCGGAGGGGAGGGGCTGGGGTAAAGCGCTTGCCATGCCGCCACCGGGTCGGCGCTGCTCCACACGCTGCCCAGCACCGCCGCGCCCGCGAAGCCGGCTCGTTGCACGGCGGCCACGTTCCCGCTGTCAATGCCGCCCAGCGCCAGGACTGCTGGCTGGTAGCCGGGCCGCTTGGCCAGCCTTTGCAAAAGGCCTTGAACCTCGGCTAAGTCGAAGATGCTCGCGTAGCCTTCTTTGCTGATGCTGTCGAAAATCGGGCTCAGAAACACGTAGTCGTAGCGCCGCCGGTGCCGGCTGATTTCGGCCAGCGAGTGAAACGAGGTAGAGAGCGTTTGGCCGGGTAGCAGCGCCGGGCGGCGCGTGGCAGCGTGCCGCCCGGCCGTGGTGAGGTGCAAGCCGCCCAGCCGGTAGCGCCGCACCAGCTCGGGGTGGCCGTGCAGCACCAGCCGCTCGCGAAACTGCGGCGGCAGCGCTTGGATGAGCGCTTCGAGCCGGGCGGCGGGCCAGCCGGGCTTGCGCAGATGCAGGCGAGGTACGCCCCGCGCTAGCAGCTCGGCGAGCAGGTGCGGCTCGTTGGGCGGGCCGGTGGGGGCGGTGAGGAGGAGTGGAAAAGTCAAGGCGGCTGCGGCGGCAGTAAACAGGGTAAATATATAGCTGCTAATTGACGCAACGAAGCGGTAGCGATGCGTCGGCTGCGCGGACGACAGATAAGCATGACCAGGTGAGTTATATTGCCGCCCATGTCACCAGCCCCGCTCCCCACCAAACCCCATTACCCCATCCTCGACGGCCTGCGGGGCGTAGCGGCGCTCCTGGTGGTGGCCTTTCACCTGTGCGAGGCCCACGCCACCAGCCACCTCGACCAGGTGATAAACCACGGCTACCTGGCGGTGGATTTCTTCTTTCTGCTGTCGGGCTTCGTGATTGGCTACGCCTACGACGACCGGTGGGGCCGCCTCACGGTGGGCGGCTTCTTCCGGCGGCGGCTGGTGCGGCTGCAACCCCTGGTGGTGCTGGGCATGCTACTCGGGGCGGCGATGTACTACTTCCAGGCGTCGGCGCTGTTTCCCCTCATCGGCCAGACGCCGGTGTGGAAGCTGCTGCTCGTAATGCTCCTGGGCTGCCTGATGGTGCCGGTGCCGCCGGCCCTCGACCTGCGCGGCTGGCACGAAACCTACCCGCTCAACGGGCCGGGTTGGTCGCTGTTTTTCGAGTACGTGGCCAACGTGCTGTACGCGACGGTGGTGCGCCGCTTCTCCAACGGGGCGCTGGGCCTCCTGGTGGTGCTGGCGGCGGGGGCGCTGCTGCACCTGGGCCTCAGTAGTCCGCAGGGCGATATCATTGGGGGCTGGTCGCTGGAGCCCGCGCAACTGCACATCGGCTTCGTCCGCATGATGTACCCGTTTTTTGCGGGGCTGCTGCTGTTTCGGCTGGCGCGGCTGCGGCCGGTGCCGGGGGCCTTTGGGTGGTGCAGCCTGGCGGTGGTGGCGGTGCTGGCCATGCCCCGCATCGGCAGCACCGCGCAGCTGTGGCAAAATGGGCTCTACGATGCGCTCTGCATCATTTTCGTCTTCCCCGCCATCATCTTCTTCGGGGCCAGCGGGGCGGTGCGCTCGGGCGCGGCCCAGCGGCTGTGCCGCTTCCTGGGCGATATTTCGTATCCGATTTACATCACGCACTACCCGCTCATCTACACCTACACGGCCTGGGTCGCGACCCATAAAGTGTCCTTGCGCGAGGGCTTGCCCGTGGCGGCGCTGGTCTATCTGGCGGCGGTGATGCTGGCTTATGTTTGCTTGAAGTTCTACGATGAGCCGGTGCGGGAGTGGTTGAGGAAGAAGGTGTTGGCCGATAACAATAAGGTGTAATTGTAGAACGTAGTTGTAGCAAAGTAAAAATAGACAACCATCTCATGCCGACAACGAACTCAGAGAATATAATCTCAAAAATAAACTCTAGTACTTTTTTTAAAGAGTTTACATATAGCAAAAACGATTTTAAAGCACTTGATAGTAATCAAGAGCTGGAATTTGCTGATAACGTTATTTGGCTGGATGACCTATTTTTTATTTTTCAGATAAAGGAACGCGAGAAAGGTGCGGTTGACGATAATAAGTGGTTTCAAAATAAAGTCCTTAAGAAAGCTGTTCAACAAATAAAATCAACTTTAAAATATATAAATACATATCCTGAAATTAACATTGAAAATGAAAGAGGCCACAAATTGGATATTGTGAAAGCAAAAAACAGTGCGAATGTAAAAAAGATAATTATTTATGCTGTTGATAAGACATTTTCCGAAGACTTGCGCTATAAAAAATTCTATGAAAGTTCAGAAGCGGGTCTAATTCATTTATTCCATTACGAAGATTATTACTGGATTTGTGAATATTTAGTTACTCCATCGGAAGTCAACGAATACTTGGATTTTAGAGAAAAATTATTCTTGTTTGACAAAAATTATAGTGATTCTCTGCCTGAGCAGTATTTTCTAGGGCATTTCCTGGAAACTCCAGACGCTGACCATTTTGACGAGAGTTACGTTAATAACCTCACGAGCTACAAAGCTAAATTAGAGGATTTTGATATTTCTGGAATTATTGATAATTTTAGTAAAAATATCAAATTGTTAAAAAATGAAACTGATTATTATGCGATTATTCAGGAGTTTGCTAAGTTAAATCGTTCTGAACTTGCTGAATTTAAAAAACGCCTCCTTCTATCTATTGAAAAATCAGAAAGTCAGGAAAACGTCATTCCATACAGAATGTACTTGCCAAGAACTGATTGCGGATTTGTTTTTATTCCTCTCCATTCTAATAATGCAGAGCATTGGAGAGAGGAATTATTAGGTTATACGATGATGCACAAATACGAAAATAAAGCTAAGCGCTGTATAGGAGTTGTTGTGTTCAGGGATAAGAGCAACATGGAGTATTTTGAAATGTTCTGGCAATTCATAGATAGTGAGTGGTCTTACGATGCAGAAATAGAAAAACTGCTTCGAGAGAATTATCCATTCAGAAAAACGCAAATGAAACGGTTTGATAATCGTTACAAACAATAGACTGACACACCCCCATTCCACCATCCTCCCGCCACCATGCACAAATCGACCAGATTCGTGCTAACATCCTAGAATAAGGGGAAGCAAAAAAGTCCGAACTATGTGGGTGCCGAACTGCGCCCCGCGCACCCCCCGGCCGGCCCGGTGGCCGAGGCGCTTGCTCCACGTGGGGGCGGGCGTAGGGGGAGGCTCTGACTATGACTGCGAGACTGCTGCTGCTTCTGTTTACTTGTTTGTCGCTCACGGCGTTGCGGGCCGCGCCGCCGGCTGCCGTGCAGCTTCAGCGGCTGCGTTGCGAGCTGCTGACCAACCCCGAAGGCATCGACGCCACCGCCCCGCGCCTGAGCTGGGAGCTGGGCAGTGCCGCGCGCGGCCTCACCCAAACGGCCTACCAGGTGCTGGTGGCCTCCACGCCCGAAAAGCTGGCGGCCGACGAGGGCGACTTGTGGAACTCGGGCAAGGTGGGCTCGGCCCAATCGGTGCACGTGGCCTACGCCGGCGCGCCGCTCAAAACCCGCACCCGCTGCTACTGGAAGGTGAAAACCTGGACCAGCCAGGGCGAAACCGCCTGGAGCGCGCCCGCCCGCTGGAGCATGGGCCTGCTCAACTACCTCGACTGGAAAGGCCGCTGGATTGGGCTCGACCACGCCTTTGCCTGGGACCAGGAGGAGTCGCATGCCCGGCTGTCGGCCCGCTATTTCCGCAAGGAGTTCAAGGCCGACAAGCCGGTGCAGCAGGCCACGGCGTCCATCATCGGGCTGGGGCTGTACGAGCTGTACCTCAACGGCCAGCGCGTGGGCGAGCAGGTGCTGGCGCCCGGCCCCACCGACTACACCCAGGGCGTGAAGTACAACACCTACGACGTGACGGCACTGCTGCGGTCCGGCGCCAATGCCGTGGGCGCAGTTCTGGGCAACGGCCGCTTCTACGCCATGCGGCAACACTACAAGCCCTACAAAATCAAGACCTTCGGCTACCCCAAGCTGCTGATGCAGCTGGACGTGACCTACGCCGACGGCACGCGCGAGGTCATCAAAACCGACGAAACCTGGCAGGCCACCGCCGACGGCCCCATCCGAACCAACAACGAGTACGACGGCGAGGAATACGACGCCACCAAGGAAATGCCAGGCTGGAGCACGGCCGGCTTCGACGCCAAAAGCTGGCTGAAAACCGAGCTGGTGCAGGAGCCCGGCGGCGCCTACGAGGCCCAGATGAACGAGAATATGAAGGTGATGGAAACCCTGAAACCGGTGGCCATCAGCCGGCTGAAATCGGGCGCCTACGTGCTCGACATGGGCCAGAACCTGGCGGGCTGGCTGCGGCTGCGCGCCACCGGCCGGCGGGGCGACAAAATCACGCTGCGCTTTGCCGAAACGCTGCAAAAAACCGGCGAGCTGTACGTGGCCAACCTGCGCGACGCCCGCGTGACCGACGTGTACACGCTGCGCGGTGGCGCCCGCGAAACCTGGGAGCCCACGTTTGTGTACCACGGCTTCCGCTACGTCGAAATCAGCGGCTACCCCGGCACGCCCACGCTGGCCGATTTCGACGGGCGCGTGGTGTATGATGAGATGGCGACGACGGGCGAGTTTACGACCTCGAACGCCACCATCAACCAGATTTATAAGAACGCCTACTGGGGCATTCGGAGCAACTACAAGGGCATGCCCATCGACTGCCCGCAGCGCAACGAGCGGCAGCCCTGGCTCGGCGACCGCACTACCGGGGCCTACGGCGAGAGCTTCGTGTTTGACAACTCGCGGCTGTATGCGAAGTGGCTCGACGACATTGCGCAGGCCCAAAAAGCCGACGGCAGCATCCCCGACGTGGCTCCCGCGTTCTGGCGCTACTACGGCGACAACGTGACCTGGCCCGGCACCTACCTCACCATCGCCGACATGCTGTATGGGCAGTACGGCGACGCCGCGCCCATCGTGAAGCACTACGACTCGATGCGCCGCTGGCTGACGTACATGCGAGAGAACTACACCAGCAACGGCCTCATCACCAAGGATAAATACGGCGACTGGTGCGTGCCGCCCGAATCGGAGAAGCTGATTCACGCGCAGGACCCCGCCCGCAACACCGACGGCGTGCTCATTGCCAGCGCCACCTACTACCACCTGCTGACGCTTATGCAGCGCTTCGCCGCCCTGGCCGGCCGGCCCACCGATGCGCAGGAATACGCCGCCCTGGGGGCCAAAATCAAGGACGCCTTCAACCAGAAATTCCTGAACGCCCAGCAGCAGTACGCCAACAACACCGTGACGGCCAACCTGCTACCCCTGGCCTACGGCCTGACGCCGGACGCCGAGCGGGGCAAGGTGTTCCAGAACATTGCCGATAAAATACTGGTCGAGAACAAGGGCCACATCAGCACCGGCGTTATCGGCACGCAGTGGCTGATGCGCGGCCTCACCGCCGAAGGCCGGCCCGACATTGCCTACCGGCTGGCCACCAACCGCGACTACCCGAGCTGGGGCTACATGGCCGCCAACGGGGCCACCACCATCTGGGAGCTCTGGAACGGCAACACCGCCGACCCCGCCATGAACTCCCAAAACCACGTGATGCTGCTCGGCGACCTGCTCATCTGGTACTACGAAAACCTGGCCGGCATCAAGTCGGCCCCCGACGCGCCGGGCTTCCAAACCATCGAAATGAAGCCCGCCCTGATTGACGGGCTGACGTCGGTGCAGGCCAGCTACCGCTCGGTGCGCGGCCTCATCCGCAGTAGCTGGCAGAAAGACGCCAGGCACTTCACCTGGAACATCACCGTGCCCGGCAACACCAAGGCGCTGGTGTACGTGCCGGCCAAGTCGGCCAAAGACGTGGAAGAGGGCGGCCGGAAAGTGGCCAATGCGGAGGGCGTAAAGTTCGTGCGGATGGAGGGGGATAGGGCGGTGTTCGAGGTGGGGTCGGGGGAGTATGCGTTTGTGGTGAAAATGTAGGGGATGAATTATTCAAGTAACTGTCATGCTGAGCGCAGCGAAGCATCTCCACCGCTCCGTTCAACGGTGCGCCTCACCCCCCGGCCCCCTCTCCGAAAAGGAGAGGGGGAACCTGACGACTTCTATGCTAGGGCTAAAACTAAAAACTAGAGCTAGTTCCCCCTCTCCTTTTCGGAGAGGGGGCTAGGGGGTGAGGCGCTACGTCAGGCGAGCTTACGCTGCACACATTCTATTATTCCTACTTCCTCTTAATGACTGTATCCTTCGCTATAACTAAGCTGAAAGCAACTGGCCGAGCCCTAGCACTAGCCTCCGCGCTGCTACTAGCTGCCCCAGTTGCCCAAGCCCAAACGCCCGCGCCCGCCCCCACGCAAATCCCCACCACCGCCAAGTGGTCGGAACGCATGGCCCTGTCCGTTTTAAAAAGAAGTCTTTGGCTCCAAAACCCTACACTGCCCGATTCCTGGGGCTACACCCAGGGGCTGCTGATGCACGCGCTGGAAGCCCTGGAGCACCAGAACCATGACCCGCGCCTGCGCACCGCCTTGCAACAGTACGGCGACAAGATGGTGGATGCCCAGGGCGAGATTCACAACAAAGACTACAAGCCGCTGGACCACAGCCTCGACAACATCAACTCGGGCAAGCTCCTGTTTCAGCTCTACACCGATACCAAGCAGGAGAAGTATAAACTGGCGTTGCAAAAACTGCACGCGGAGCTTGAACAACAGCCCAAAACCACCGACGGCGGCTACTGGCATAAGCAGAAGTACCCCAGCCAGATGTGGCTCGATGGCGCCTACATGGCCAGCCCGTTCGTGGCGCAGTACGCGGCGTTTTTCAAGGAGCCGGCCGGGTTTGATGAGGCGGCCAGGCAGCTGCTCTTGCTGGAAAAGCACCTGCGTGACCCCAAGACTGGCCTGCTCTACCACGGCTGGGACGAGAAGCACGTGCAAGCCTGGGCCAATCCCCAAACCGGGCAGTCGCCCAACTTCTGGGGCCGCGCCATCGGCTGGTACGGCATGGCGCTGGTGGATATGCTCGACTACCTCCCCGCCAAGCACCCCGACCGGCCCAAACTGGTGCGGGTGCTCGACCAGCTGGCCGCGGCCATCCAGCAATATCAGGACCCCGCCAGCGGCCTCTGGTACCAGGTGGTGGACAAGGGCGGCCAACCCGGCAACTACCTGGAGGCGTCGGCCTCGGGCATGTTCGTGTACACCCTGGCCAAAGGCGTGAACAAGGGCTACCTCAACAAGAAGTACCGCCCAGTGGCCAAAAAGGGCTTCGACGGCATCACGTCCAAGCTCATCGAAGTGAAGCCCGATGGCGAACTCAACCTGCTGCAAGTGTGCGAAGTGGCGGGCCTGGGCCCCGGCACCGAGCGCAACGGCTCCTACGAATACTACGTGGGCGAACGCATCAAAATCAACGATTTGAAGGGAGTAGGGCCATTCATCCTGGCCAGCCTCGAACTTAATAAATAGCGGCTCTGGCCGGCTACGAATAGCCATGAAAAATACTTTCCTGCTACTATCCCTGGGCCTGCTCGGGCATGTGGCTTCGGCCCAAACGGCGCCGTGGAAACAGGGCATCGTCACCGACGAATTCATCTTTGAAAAAGCCTCCTTCCCCGAAAGCCACGCCGCCACTATCGCCGAGACGCCAAAGGGCCTCGTGGCCGCGTGGTTCGGCGGCACCAAGGAGCGCAACCCCGACGTGGGCATCTGGGTGAGCCGGCAGGAGGGCGGCAGGTGGACGGCCCCGGTGGAGGTGGCCAACGGCGTGCAAAGCGAAACCCTGCGCTACCCTACCTGGAATCCGGTGCTCTACCAGGCGCCGGGCGGCGAGCTGCTGCTGTTCTACAAAATCGGCCCGAAACCCTCGGACTGGAAAGGCTGGTTGCGTACTTCCAAAGACAACGGCCTGACATGGTCGGCGGCCCAGGCATTGCCGGAAGGCTACATCGGGCCGGTGAAAAATAAGCCGGTGATGCTCAAGAACGGTACGCTGCTGTCGCCCACCAGCACCGAGGGTAGCGGCGGCTGGCTGGTGCATTTCGAGGCTACGTCGGATTTTGGCAAGACCTGGACCAAAACCGTGCCCGTGCCCAACGGCGCGACCCAGGGCGCGATTCAGCCTAGCATTCTTACTTACAAGGATGGCCGCCTGCAAGCCCTGTGCCGCAGCCGCGACCGCGCCATTCTCGAAACCTGGTCCACGGACCAGGGGCAAACCTGGTCGCCGCTGGCTAAAACTACCTTGCCCAACAACAACTCTGGTACCGACGCCGTGACGCTGCAAGACGGCCGCCAGCTGCTGGTGTACAACCACGTGCTGCCGCCCGGCGACAAAGCCAAAGGCCCGCGCACGCCGCTGAATGTAGCGGTATCAAAAGACGGGAAAACCTGGTACGCGGTGGCCATTCTGGAAGACTCGCCCATCAGCCAGTACTCGTACCCGTCGGTTATTCAGACCAAGGACGGGCTGGTGCATTTCGTGTACACCTGGCGGCGGCAGCGCATCAAGCACGCCGTGCTCGACCCCAAGAAGATGAAGCTAGTGAAGATTGAAAATGGCGCGTGGCCGGCCATGAAAGGCTACAAAGCGCCGGAAGGCACGGCGGAGATTACCAAGGATTAAGCACGGGAGCCATGTTCAAGGAAATCTGTCTATTAGCCGCCAGCCTTTTCATTACCGCCGCTGCCCAGGCCCAAACGCCGGCCCCGCTGTCGAACTCCGACGAGCAGTACCGCGAATCCTTGCAGCAGGTGCTGGACGAAATCCAGCAGCGCTACGGGGTGAAAATTCGGCCCGATGCTGCGATGGTGAAGGACAAGTACGTAACCTACGCCGAATGGCGCTTCCGGCCCGATGTGGACGAAACGTTGCGCAACGTACTGTCGCCGTTCGATTACCAAGCGGCGAAAACGGGCGATAAGGCTTATAAGCTCAAGCCCTTCCAGTACCACCTCAAAACGCCCGACGAAGGCGCGGCTCAGCTGGCCCAACTGGCCAGCCGCTACCACGACGCGGCTACCTGGGAGGCCCGCAAGGCCGAGCTGCGCGCCTGCATGTGGCAGGCGCTGCGGCTGTCGCCTATGCCCGCCAAGCCGGCCAGCAAACCCATTGTTACCAACAAGCGGCAGTTCGACGGCTACACCGTGGAGAACGTGGCCCTCGAAACGCTGCCCGGCTACTACCTGACGGGCTCCGTGTATAAGCCGCTGAAAGCGAAAGGAAAAGTGCCGGTTATCATCAGTCCCGACGGGCACTTCGGCGACGGGCGCTACCGGGCCGACGCGCAGAAGCGCTGCGCTACGCTGGCCCGCATGGGGGCGATGGTGTACAGCTACGACCTTTTCGCCTGGGGTGAGTCGCTGCTGCAATTCAAGCCCGAAGACCACCGCCGCAGCCTTGCCATGACGGTGCAGGCGTTGAACGGCGAGCGGGCGTTGGATTATCTGTTGTCGCTAAAAGAGGTCGACAAAACCCGTGTGGCCATCACGGGCGGCTCGGGCGGGGGCAGCCAGACCATGCTGCTCACGGCCCTCGACGACCGCATCAAGGTGAGCGTGCCCGTGGTGATGCTCTCGACCTATCACAGCGGTGGCTGCCCCTGCGAAAGCGGCCAGCCCGTGCACCTCTGCGGCAACGGCACCAACAACGCCGAGCTGGCCGCCATGGCCGCCCCGCGCCCCCAGCTCGCCATCACCGACGGCGGCGACTGGACCGCCCAGACGCCCGAAGTAGCTTATCCCTACCTGCAAAAAATCTACGGCTACTACGGCAAAGCCGACCTCGTGCAAAACGCGCACCTGCCCAAGGAAGGCCACGACTACGGCCCCTCGAAACGCCAGGCCATGTACGAGTTTATGGCCAAAAACCTGGGCCTGAACCTGGCCGCCGCCGAGGACAACACCGGCAAGCTGGACGAGTCGCGCGTGACCGTGGAAACGGAGGAGGCCCAGCGCGTTTTCGGCCCGAAAGGAGAGGGGCTGCCGGCTGATGCGCTGCACGGCTTCGAGGCGTTGCGGGCAGCGTTTGCGAAGGCGACGGCGGCGAGGTAAGTGTAGAAAAGGTCGTGATGCGGAGCGTAGTCGAAGCATCTCCACCTCAGTATTAATCCCGGTTATTTCAACGATGCGGTAGCGATGCTTCGACTCCGCTGCGCTCAGCATGACACGAGTAGTTACTATCAATTTCTTTTTTGCTCTCGCCCTGCTCGCCGCCGCGCCCGCCCGCGCCGCCGATATCTGGGTGGCGCCCACCGGCTCCGACCGCAACCCCGGCACCGCCGCCCAGCCGCTGGCTACCGTGGCCGCCGCCTTGCGCCAGGTGCGCGACCTGCGCCGCCTGCACGACCCCGCCGTAGAAAAAGGTGCGCACATCTGGCTGCGCGGGGGCGAGTACCGGCTGGACGAGCCCGTATTCCTGCGGCCCGAGGATGCCGGTACGGCCGCCAGCCCCACCACCATCGAGGCCGCGCCCGGCGCGTGGCCGGTGCTCAGCGGTGGGGTGGCAGTGACGGGCTGGCACCGGCCGACGGCTAAAGTGCCGGGCTTGCCTGCCGCCGCGCAGGGCCAGGTGTGGGTAGCTGCGGCGCCGCAGGTTGGCAGCCGGGCGCTGGATTTCCGCCAGTTGTGGGTGAATGGCCGCAAGGCCATTCGCGCCCGCACGCCCAACCACGACGACCTGCCCCGCCTGCTGACCTGGGATACTGACAAGCGCGAAACCACCGTGCCCGCCGCCGCGCTGGGTGGCGTGCGGCAGCCCGCCCAATTGGAAATGGTGCTGCATCAAATGTGGGCCGTGAACGTGCTGCGCGTAAAAACCCTGGCCGTGCGGGGCGACAGGGCCCGCCTCACCTTTCAGGAGCCCGAAAGCCGCGTGCAGTTTGAGCACCCCTGGCCACGGCCAATCATCGATGGCAAAAACGGCAGCTCCGCCTTCTTCCTTGCCAATGCGGTGGAGCTACTCGACCAGCCCGGTGAGTGGTTTTACGACGCGCCGCGCGGGCAGGTGCTCTACTGGCCCCGCCCCGGCGAAAACCTGACCACCGCCCAGGTGGTGGCGCCGGCCCTGGAAACGCTACTGCGCGTGCAGGGCACCCTCGACCAGCCCGTGAGCTACGTGCAATTTAAGGGTCTGACCTTTGCCCACACCACTTGGCTGCGGCCCTCACAGCAAGGCCACGTGCCGTTGCAAGCCGGCATGTATCTGCTCGATGGCTATTCGCTGGCCAAGCCCGGCACGCCTGATAAAGCCGGACTCGAAAACCAAGCCTGGATAGGCCGGCCACCGGCCGGGGTGCAGGTACAGAGCGCGCACCACACCCGCTTCGAACGCTGCCAGTTCCTGCACATGGGCGCCACGGGGCTCGACTACCAAAGCGGCACCCACGAAGACGTGGTTACCGGCTGCACGTTCCGCGACGTGGCCGTGAACGGCCTGCAACTGGGTAAGTTTTCCGATGAGAGTGTTGAAACGCACCTGCCTTATAATCCTAAGGATGAGCGCGAAATCTGCACCAACGAGACGATAGAAAATAACCTCGTCACCGACTGCGGCAACGAAGACTGGGGTGCAGTGGGCATCGCGGCGGGCTTCGTGCGCGGCACCACCATCCGGCACAACGAGGTGGCGCAGGTGCCCTACACCGGCATCAGCCTGGGCTGGGGCTGGACCAAAACTGCCAACGCCATGCGCGACAACCGCGTGACGGCCAACTACGTGCATCACTACGCCCAGCACACTTACGATGTGGCCGGCGTGTACACGCTCTCGGCCCAGCCGGGCACGGTCATCAGCGAAAACCGGGTCGAGGAAATTGGCCGCGCGCCCTACGTGCACGACCCCGACCACTGGTTTTACCTGTACCTCGACGAGGGCTCGGCGGGCATCACCGTGCAGGACAACTGGTGCCCGGCCGAAAAATTTCTGGCCAATGCCAACGGGCCCGGCAACGTGTGGCAAAACAACGGCCCCGCAGTGAGCGAGGCCATCAAGCAGGCGGCGGGGCTGGAGGCAGGGTATCAGGATTTGCGGAAAGCTTCAACCCGAAAGTAAATAATCTGGCACGTCATGCAGAGCGTAGCGTAGCATCTCGCTCACTTCGTTGCAACGACACGGCGTTGATTACTGCTGTGAGCGAGATGCTTCGCTACGCTCTGCATGACGAACGAATAGTAACAACATCAACTCACCCGATGCTAAAACCTTATCTGAAACAGGCTGCCGTACTACTGCTTTTGCTTCTGCTGACAGCTTCTGCTCACGCCCAAACCGCCCCAAAAGCCACCTGGATTTGGTACCCCGGCGACTACGAAATCTGGCTTGGCAACCAGATGCAGAACCGCCGCACCGAGCGCGGCACCTTCTTCCCGGTGTTCTGGCGCATGGACAGCCACTACGTCCTCATCGACTTCCATAAGGATTTTGACCTCGCGCAGCCCGAGGAAGTGGAGCTGCGCGCCGAGGGCCAGTACAATGTGAAGCTCGACGGCAAGCCGCTCATCGGCGCGCCCACCCGCCTTATGGTGCCGGCCGGCAAGCACCGCCTTAACATCAAAGTCTATAACCAGGCTACCCCGCCGGCCGTGTTCGTGCGCGGCAAAACCATTGCCTCCGACGCGTCTTGGCTGGTGACCTACGAGGACAAAGAGTGGATTGACGCCTCGGGCAAAACTTCCGACCAGTCGGGCACGACCTGGCTGCAAGCCGGGGCCTGGAATTTTGACGCGCCTGAGGCCCGGCCCTCGGCCTTCAAACTGCCCACGGAGGTGCGTCGGGCAACGCGCGTAGAGCGCAATGGGCAGAACATGCTGGTTGATTTCGGCCGCGAAACCTTTGGCTACATCAAGCTGCACGGGGTGAAAGGGCAAGGCCAGGTAGCGGTTTATTTTGGCGAGTCGAAGGAAGAAGCCCAGGCCACCGAAACCTGCGAAACGCTGGAATACCTGCCCGTAAACCAGCCGCAGAAGGGCGACCTGACCACCACGCTGTCGAAGGCGTTTCGCTACGTCAACATCCAGCCCGAGGCGGGCGTAAGTCTGGATTCGGCGTCGATGCTGTACGAGTTTGCGCCGGTGGCCGAGCGGGGCAAGTTTCGTTGCTCCGACGCGGAGCTGAACAAAATCTGGGACGTGGCGGCCTATACCATGCACCTGAACACGCGGGAGTTTTTCATCGATGGCATCAAGCGCGACCGCTGGGTGTGGTCGGGCGATGCCTACCAGAGCTATTTGATGAACTACTACCTCTACTTCGACACGCCCACCGTGAACCGCACCCAGTGGGCTTTGCGCGGTAAAGACCCGGTGACGAGCCACCTCAACACCATCATGGACTACAGCTTCTACTGGTTCATCAGCGTGTACGATGCCTACCAGTACACGGGCGATAAAGCGCCGGTACAACAGCTCTACCCCCGTATGCAAAGCCTGATGGACTACTGCCTAAGCCGCCGCAATAAAGACGGCCTGATGGAAGGGCTGGCCGGCGACTGGGTATTTATCGACTGGGCCGATGGCCTCAGCAAGCAGGGCGAGGTGAGCTTCGAGCAACTGCTGCTCTGCCGCAGCCTCGAAAGCATGGCCCTTTGCGCCAAGCTGGTGGACGACCAGGCCGGCGCGCAGAAATATCAGCAATTGGCTACAGAACTCAACGCCAAAATCTTCGCCACCTACTGGAGCGCCGGCAAGGGCGCGCTCGTCCACAGCCGCGTGGCCGGCCAGCCCACCGACCACGTAACGCGCTATGCCAACATGTTCGCCATTTTCTTCGACTACTTCAGCCCCGCGCAGGCGCAGCAGGTGAAGCAGTCGGTGCTGCTCAACCCGCAAGTGCCCAAAATCACAACGCCCTACATGCGCTTTTACGAGCTGGAAGCTCTGTGCGCGCTCGGCGAGCAGCCCTACGTGCTCCAGGAAATGAAATCGTACTGGGGCGGGATGCTACGCGAAGGCGCTACCTCGTTTTGGGAAGAATACGACCCCACCAAGAAGGGGGCCGAGCACCTGGCCATGTATGGCCGGCCCTTCGGCAAGAGCCTGTGCCACGCCTGGGGGGCCAGCCCCATCTACCTGCTGGGCAAGTACTACCTCGGCGTGAAGCCCCTCATGCCCGGCTACGCTACCTACGAAATCGTGCCCAACCTCGGTGGCTTGCAGTGGATGGAAGGCACCGTACCCACGCCCCAGGGTGACATCATGGTGGCCGCCAGCCCCCGGCAACTGAAGGTGCGCGGGGCCAGCGGCACGGGCACGCTGCGCTTCCGCAGCAAGGCGAAGCCCAGCTGCAAGGGCGGCAAAATCCTCGCGAAAGGCAATGGACAGTACGAATTGACGCTGGAAAAAGGGCGGGAGTACGTGGTGGTGTATCGGGCGCTGTAACCCCACTTCCCACCGGGCGGGGGCTACATCACCACCACATCGCCGCGCCGCGCCTCGGGCCATACCTTCAGCGTCAGTACCTTGCCGTTTCTTATCTCGCATTCCACCGTGGTCTGGTACGGGGCGTGCAGCTTGAAATGCACGTCCCAGTGCTTGGGCCAGGCGGGCAAGAGGTAAATCTTGCGGCCATCGGCTTGCAGCAGCATTTCCTGCAAGCCCAGCATGCCCGCGCCGCCCCAGTTGTGGTCGGGTGCCCAGTCGTAGCCCGGCCCCCAGAAGGCAGGGAAGCGGCGGCCGGAGTCCTGGAGTTTCTGCACCGTCAGGGTAGCGGCCTCTTCGGTGAGGCCGAGGCGGGCGGCGAAGATGTTGTGCTGCTTCCAGCCCACGTGGGAGCGAAATCTTTGCACGTCAGTATCGTACAAGTAGGTATTGCGGGCCGTGTCGAGGCCGGCCTGGCCTACGCCGTACAGGCCCCAAGGAAACACCGAGTACAGTTGCGGGCTTTCGGTGTTGTTGACGCGCTCCCAGCTTTGGGCGGGCGCGATGGTGGGGTGGCCCTGGCTGCTGCGGAAGCTCAGGGCTGGCAGGCGGCCCTGCATAGCGGCCCATTGCTGGCGCTGCGCGGGCGTGCCGTAGCGCGGCGGCAGCGCCAGCAGCCGCGTGAGCACGGTTCGCAGCCCGGCGATGGTGGCGGTCGAATTGTAGGCCATCTTATACGTCTCGGCCCCCGAGCCGGGGTAGAGCACGAGGTGGCCCGCGCCGTCGAGCGCCTTGGCCCCGCGCTGCCGGGCCAGGTACTGATAATGCTCGTCGAAGAAGGTGAGGCAGCTTTCCACAAAGGGCAAATACGCGGCTACGTCGCGGCCGGCGTAGCGCTCAGTTTCCAGCATCATCAGGCAAAATTCCAGCACCGTGTCCCACTCGTATTCCAGCCAGGCATTGTATTCCAGGCCCTTATCGAAGTCAGCGGGACGCTTCCAGTTGTACTCGGCGGGGTTGGGCAGGCCGAAGTTTTCGAGCTGCTCGCTGAAGCAGGCACCGCCGTGCTGCCAGTAGGTGCGGGTGCGCAGCTCGGCGTTGCCGAGCAGGCGCAGGTAGAAATCGAACTGCGGCTTGAGCAAGTCGAAATCGCCGCTTTTGAGCATCGGCCAGTACACGAGGCGCTGGTTCTGGGCGGTGTGGGTGCCGCCGCCCCAGTTGCGAAAGTCGGGCGTAAACCGGAGCGTGGAGTCCGTCAGCACCGGGTCGTAGGTGAAGAGGCCGCCGTTGAACTTGGTGGGCCACTGCCCGAAGGCGTTGCAGCCTAGCATATAGCGCATGAGCTGGTAGTTGCGGCCGGCCTGCCACTCGGGCGCGTTGGTGGCAGCCTTATCGGGCTGGATGTGGACGAAGCTGCGCTGCCAATATGCGCGCCACCAGGCCAGGGTGCGCTGGCGGGCGGCACCGGGGTGTTGCCGGGCGGCAGACTGGGTTTGTCGCAGCCCTCGTTGCCATTGCCGGGCATCGGTAGTTGTGGCCGTGTGTAGCGTGATGGTGAACAAATGCGCGCGGGTGGGCACGCGGCTTCTCAGCTTCCAGCCGGTGTAGGGCGTGTGGAGGTACTGGCCGGTGGTAGTGCCTGCCGGCTCCAGGTTCGGGCCTTGCAGCGTGCCGCCAAAAACCAGCCCGCCCAAGGGGTTGTAGAGCTGCGCCTTAACGTTGTCCAGGCCCTGTTGCCGCACCGCCACGTCGAACACCGTCTGCGGGCGGTTCTGATGGAAAAACTCCACGGCCTGGCCCCGGAAAGCAACGCTGTCGCGCCGGGTTTTTACCTCGCCCTGTGGGGCCCATTTGTAGGAGTTCTGGTTGTTTTCCTTGCCCCTGGTGCGGTGGTCGGCAAAGCGCCAGCTTTCGTAAGTAGCCTCGGCCGTCAGCTTCGCGCTGCTAGATACTTCAAGGTGAATAACGGGCTTGAAAACATCCACCCACACATGTACTTGCGTCGTGGTTTTGCCCACGGTGCCAGTCAGCGTCACGTCGCCGGTTTGCAGCGCGAGCTCCTGCTTGAAAGTACCCTTATCGAATGGATTGGGCGAGAGGCGCAGGCGCACCCGGCCCAGCTTCAGCAGCGAATTGTTTTCATCAAAAGTGCCGCTGCGGGCGATGTAGCACAATACGTCGCCGTTCTCGGCCCACACGTTCAGGCCGATGTCGCCGCCACCGCAGGGCATCGATTCGCTGGCGTTTTGGCTTTGGGTGGTCCAGGTGATGTTGTTAGTAGCGAGGGCGGGGCTTTGGGCGTAGGTTTGGAAGCCCGCTAGCAGCAAGCTGGCCCAGAGGTAGGGTTTCCGCAGAGGTGCGCGGAGGGTTTTGCGGAGGTGCGCCGAGGATGTTCTGAAAGCGCGCAGCGCACCTCGGCGGGCAATAACGACAGGAAAAAGCTTCATTGCGCCCAGTCATCCGTGCGAAACGACGCTACCGGCAGCCCATCGGTGCTGAACAGCGTGGCCCTGGTGAAGTCCTGAAACGCGTAGCGCACTGCCACCGGCGCCTTCACCGCCTCGGCCGACACGTTGACGACGCTGCCCGCAATTACGGCTTTGGCCGGGTGCCACTGCTGGTCGGCCCCGGCCACTTCAAAACCCGTTAGCTCCTGCCCGAAGCTGGTCATGCCCATTGGCGAGTTCCGGAAGCGCACGGCCACCGTGTTGTCTTTCACGGTCATCGACTCGTAGGCGGGGCTAAGGGCGCCGAAGCCCTTGCGGCCGTAGGTCTGGGCCAGGGACAGCAGGGCCAGGCGCTGGCCGCCCGGCTCCTTGCGCATGGGGTGGATGCTGGCTTCCTCGCCCACATCGAGCAACACGGCCATAGCCGAGTTCGGAATCTGGTCCTGGGCCTTGCGCTGGGCGTCGCGCAGGAAGGCCGAGTTGTACTTGCCGCCCTTATTCTTAGAGGTGCGGGTGTAGTCGAAGGGCGCAATCTGGGCGTAGTAAAACGGAAACTCGCCTAGGCCCCACTTGGTGCGCCAGAGTTTCACCAGCGTGGCCAGCCGGTTGGCGTACGCATCGGGGTTGTCGTAGTTCGATTCGCCCTGGTACCAGATGGCGCCCTTCAGGCCGTAGCCCTCAATGGGATGTAGCATGCCATTATACAGCGTCGTGGCCGTGCGGCTCACCAGCTTGATGGTGTCGCCCTTGGCGGGCACCTTCACGCCCGTAAACTGCCGCACCGTTTCGGCATCCATCCACGCCTCGATGAACGAGCCGCTGTAGCTGCAATGCAGTAGCCCCACCGGCACCCCCAACTGCTCCTGCACCAGCCGCCCGAAGTAGTAGGCCGTGGCGCTGAAGTTGCTCACCGCCTCGGGCTCGGCCACCCGCCAGGGCGAGGGCTTGCTGTTCTCTTGCGGCTCCGTCACGGACGCGCGGGGTACGGTGTAGAGCCGCAGCTGCTCGTTCTTGGAGTGCAGGATGGCCTCGTTCGAGCCCAGCACCGGCTGGCCCTTGAAGCCCTTCATGGGCATTTCCATGTTCGACTGCCCGCCGCAGAGCCACACCTCGCCCACCAGCACGTTGCGGAGCTGCACGGCCGGCCCGTCGCCGCTGATGCGCAAGGTGTAGGGCGTGTAGCTGGCGGCCGGCGTGTTCACCTTCAGCTTCCACTTGCCAGCGGCGTCGGCCTGGGCAATGTATTTCTGCTTGCCCCAACTCGGGCTCACGGTGATGGCGCTGCCGGCCCTGGCCCAGCCCCACACCGCGCACTCGGCCTGCTGTTGCAGCACCATGTTGTCGGTGAAGAGCGAGGCGAGGCGCAGCTGGGCGTGGCTCAGTTGCGGGAGCAACAGGGCGAGGCAGAGCAGGAAAAGGATTCTGATATTCATGTTGAGGAACAGGCGAAAATTTCTATCCGTCATGCAGCGCGCAGCGAAGCATCTCGCGTGCTCAAGTAATTCATTTGTTAGAATTTACTACCCCTTGCGAGATGCTTCGCTGCGCGCTGCATGATGGGCAGATTAGCTCTACCTACTCACCGGCAGCCACACTTCCATGTCGTGCAGGCCGCGGTTGCCCCAGGCGTAGTACGGCACCAGCTTAAAGGGCACGGTAGCGGGCTTTTCCTTGGAAAGAGGATGGTAGAGCTGGCCCTGCCAGGCCGAGTTGTCGGCGAATTCGGTCTGGCCTTCCAGCCACACCACGTCCGAGCCGGCGATGGTGGTGTGGCGGGGCGTCAGGACGGTGTTGGCGTTCACAATCAGGCCGCTGAGGGGCTTGCCGGCGGGCAGGTCGGTAGCTTCGAGGCAGTACACCACCGGGCCGCGCCGCACGGCCACCTGGTTGCGGGTTTCCTCCACCAGGCTGTTCGCTTCCAGGAGCTGCGCGGGCATCGGAAGTTGCAGCTCCACCCGGTCGCCGGCCTGCCAGCGGCGGTTGATTTCGGCATACTTACCCGGCGTAAGGATGGCGGCCACGGGTTGCCCGTTTACGAGCAGCGTGGCGCCCTCGCTCCAGCCCGGCACCCGGAAAAACAGCGAGAACGGCTTTTTGGGAGCGGTTTGCAGGGTCACCTTCACGCTGCCGTCCCAAGGGTAGTTGGTTTCCTGCGTCAGCTTGAGCGGTGAACCGTCCTGGAGCTTGGTGTTCAGCTTGTTGCCGCCGTACAGATTCAGCCACAAGCCCCGGTCCGACACGTTGTAGAGGTAGTTGTTCACCTCCGCGATGGTGCGCACCACGTTGGGCGGGCAGCAATTGGAGAGGCTGATGTAATCGACCCGCTCCTTCGACCAGCGCTGCGAAAACGGCAACGCGGCCGAATACGCCAGCGGGTTGGTGTACAGGAAACGCTGCCCGTCGAGGCTGATGCCCGAGAGCACGCTGTTGTAGAGGGCGGTTTCCAGTACGTCGGCGTACTTGGCGTCGCCCGTGATTTGCAGCATCCGCCAGTTCCAGAGCACGTTGCCGATGTTAGCGCAGGTTTCGCCGTGGGCCGTGTGGTTGGGCAACTGGTAGTCGCGCCCGTACGCCTGGTGGATTTTCTGCACCGTGTCGGGCTTGTAGGCCGTGCCGTCGGGCGATACGCCGTCGTAGAGCGCGCCGCAGGCCCCGGTTACGTACATTTTGTGCTGGGTCACGTCGTCCCACATCCGGTCCAGCGTGGTGAGCAGCGTCTTGTCGCCGGTTTCGGCGTACACGTCGGCCGCGCCGGCGAAGAGGTAGTTGGCGCGCACGGCGTGGCCGCCGGCCTGCTGCATCTGCCGGAAGGGCAGGCGGTCCTGGTTGTCGTCGGTGCCGATGTCGGCGGCCAGCCCGCGAATGTTGATGAGGCTCTCGGCCAGCTCCAGGTAGCGCGGGTCGCGGGTGGTGCGGTACATTTCCACCAC
Organism: uncultured Hymenobacter sp.; assembly: GCA_964277755.1. Taxonomy (GTDB): domain Bacteria; phylum Bacteroidota; class Bacteroidia; order Cytophagales; family Hymenobacteraceae; genus Hymenobacter. The sequence continues at coordinate 161,724 of CAXYJY010000048.1, read as the reverse complement.
GCCCATGTAGTGGGCCGGGCAAATGGCATTGCGCGCCAGCTCGGGCGAGGCTTTTTTGTAGAAATTATACAGGTAATCGGTGGCCTTCTTCGCTGCGTTCAGTAGCGTGGTTTTGCCCGTGGCGCGGTAGTGCACGCAGCCGGCCGTCATCAGGTGGCCCAGGTTATAGGTTTCGAAATTCAGCCGGTTTTTGAAGGCGGCCTGTTGCCCCGGGTTGTTCCGCTCCGCAATGGTGCTTTGAGTACTGAGGTAGCCGTCGGGCCGCTGCACCTTCACCACCAGCGCAATGGCTTCGTCGAGCTGCTTATCCAGCTTGGGGTCGTGGGTTACGGCGTAAGAGGCCGACAGTGCTTCCAGCAGCTTGAAGAAGTCGCCGTCGTGGAAGGGCGGGCCCTTGTGCGCACCCTTTTCCAGCCCGGCCGCAATCTCGAAGTTCTTATAGGCGTGGTTGCGGTCGGAATGATAGAGCGCCCACATGGTCGGAATCATGGACTTCTGGCACACGGCGAAGCGCTCGGCCCAGAAGCCGCTGGTCCACTGCGCGCTGCCCATGTCCAGGCTGCGGAGCCTGGCGTGGGTGCTGGCGGCGGTGTTGGTCAGGGCCTTTTGCTGGGCCAGGGCGGGGGTGGCGGCGAGGAGGAGCAGGGCCAGCAGGCGGCCCCGGCCGGCGTTCACCTCACCCCCCCGGCCCCCCTCTCCAAAAAAGAGGGGGGAGCCTAACGCAGAATGACGTTGATAGATGTCAGGCTCCCCCTCTTTTTTGGAGAGGGGGCCGGGGGGTGAGGTGAACGACAGGAGACTAAACCAATTCTTCATAACAAACTATTTATCAGAAGTAACAGAAAGACTCACCGGCCCCAGCAGCCCCGCCGGCAGCAGTGGCTTGCCGGCGGCCGGCGACGGCGCGGGCGTCCAGGTCGGCCGCTGGTCGGCGGGCAAGCTTTGGTCGCCAATCAGGCGGTTGGCCCAGGTGTTGGTGACGCTGATTTCGAGTTGGTTGGCGCCCTTTTTCAGCGCCGGGGTGATGTCGAGGCGGTAGGGCGGGGTCCAGGCGATGCCGCAGGGCTGGCCGTTCACCCGCACTTCGGCCAGGTTGGCCACCGCGCCGAGGTCGAGGAAAACCTGCGGGGCGGGCTTGCCTTTGGGCTGCTTCAGTTGCCTGGGTTGCCAGCGGAAGGTTTGGGTGTAGGTAGCCGTGCCGGAATAGTGGCGGACGGCCGCGTCCGAATGCTGGCTCCAGTCCGTGAGCTGGGCGAAGGCCACGGGCTTGGCCGGGCCGCGCATTTTTTCTTCAAACTGCACCTGCCAGGGGCCGTTGAGGGTTTGCAAGGGCAGAAGCGCCAGCGCGTTTGGGCCAGCGGGCGTGTTGGGCGGCACGGCGGACTCCCGGAAAACCACGAAAACAGAGCCGTTGCGTTCCAGGGGTAGCGGCAGCACCGTGCGGCCATTTTCGATTTTCCAGTCGGCAGCCGGGCGGGTTTCGCCCGTCACGGCATCCCACAGTTCCGGCCGCCGTCCGGCCACGCGCAAACTGAGACTGACAGTACGGGTGCTATCAAGCTGGTTGGAAATGAAATAGATATCAAACTCCGGCGCGGTGCGGTGCGTCCAGGCGATGCCCCGGGTCCGTTGGCCGTTGGCGGTGCTGGCCACCACGTCTCGGGTGAAACCCAGCGCGTCGAACGAATCGGCTTGGTAAGACCCTCGAAGCATCCGGCCTTTGAACGCTGAAACAGCAGTTTCGCCCGTTGCTAAAGTAGTTACCGGAGCCGACGATTTTTCAGCCTGGTTCAGCGCTGTTGCTAATTGCTGCACCTGCTTATCCGCGTTCGGAAAATCCCGCAGCCCGGGCGAGTGGTCCGGCTGCCGATTCAGCAAAACCGTCGCCCCGGCCCGCGCCAGCTCATCTAGCTTGCGCGCCACTTCCGGCGACATACTGGTACTGTCCGGGCTCATTTTCAGCGCGCCCGGCACCACCAGCAGGCCGTAGCTGGCCCCGCCCGGCAGCACGATGCGGCTGTTTTCCACCTTCGCTAGTCGCAGCAGCGCGTCCTTGTTGAAGGAATCGTACTGGTAGCCGTGCAGCGGGTCTACCAGCATCTCGGCGGCTTCCAGGTTGGCCGAGGCCGATACTTTCTCGGGTAGCTCGCGCATGGGCAAGCCCGCGTTGGCGAGGCGCTTTTGCTCGGCGGCCACGGCCTGGGGTCCGAACAGGCCGGGCAGGTCGTGCACTAGGCGGTTGGGCAGAATGGCCCGGCGCGGCGTTTCCTCGCCCGTGAACACGGCCACGTCCACCACCGGGCGGCCGAGCTGCAGCAGGGCCTGGCAGCGGCGGGCGTAGTCGACCCAGGCGCGGCCGGGCCGCCACCAGGTTTGGTCGCGCTGGAAAAACAGGCCGATGCCGCTCAGCGTCATGCCCGGCTTACGGTCGAGCCAGGGGTTGTGCACGAACACGTGGTACACCATCCGGTTGACGCCCAGCGCGTAGTTGCGGTCTTGCAGGGTTTTGAGCATCCCGGGGTGCTCGTCCCAGGCCAGCTTGAGCTCGGTGAAAGCCTCGGCCTGCACAATGTTCTTGCCGTAGATATGCGCGCCCGAAATGGCGTCGAGCATGTCGTTGGGCTTGTCGTGGGTGGGGCTGCGCAGCCAGAACTCGCCCATCGGCACGTCGGCGTGCTGGTAGTGCAGCAGGCCGTCGCTCACCATCGTGGGCGCGATGGCCTCGGCCGAAAACGTGCAGCCTTTGGCGTGCGCCAGGTCGCGCAGCGTTACATAGAATTTGTCGTTCACCAGCTCCGCAATGGTCTGGCGCATGTCGGACAGCACGCGCTCCGACTGGTCGGCGCTGCCCAGCGGCACGCCGGCCATCACCGGCAGCCAGGGTAGCAGGTCGTAGCCGCGGCGTTGCTTGAACTCGGCCGGGAAGTTGGCCGACCAGTTCTGCGAGCCGCACTCCCAGCTGTCCACGTGGAAGCCCTTGAGCACCCGCGCCGCCAGCGCCGGCCCGCCCTGCCGCACGGCCTCACCAAACCACTTGTCGAACTGCAAGCGCACGGCGGCGGGGTTGAACTTGTCGCACTCCAGCCCGCGCCCGCCGCCGCCGGTGGTGTTCACCTGCCCGGTGCTGGTATGGCCCATGCGCAGGATGGTCCAGCGGCCGGGCGGGGCCTGCCAGCTCAGGCGGCCGTCGGCATCGAGCTTATCGGTCAGGTTAATGATTTTGCCCAGCGACACACACTGTGCGTCGGGCAGCTGCTGGGGCGTGGTGCGCTCGCTCACGCGCCACACGTCGCCGTTTTTGCCCTCAAACTGGTGAATGCGCGCCTCGCCGGAAAGCTGGATTTCCGATACCTTCAGGCTCTGCTTCCACTTGGCCGCGTCAAGGTCCTCGGCGCCCGGCTCCGAGCCGGTGGGGTCGTACTGAAACCGGAAATACCGGGCCGTGGTGGCGGGCAGCGCGTGGGTCACGGCGCTGCTGTCCTGCCAGCCGCTGCGGGGCGGGCGCAGCCGCGCCACCTCGCGAAAGGTGCGGCCGTCGTCGCTCACTTCCACCCGCAGGCGGTTGGCCTGGTAGTTATAGCCGTTGGAGCGAATGCGGATAGAGCGGCAGGTAAACGGCTGCTCAAAAGCGTACTGAATCCAGCCCGGCTCGTTGGTTTTGAAGCCCTTGCGGTTGCCGGGCGTGGCCAGTAGTGCCAGGTTTTCGCCGGTCAGGCTGCTGGTTATCTGCGGCTTGGTGGTGGCCGTAGTCGCGCCGCTGCCGGTGGGCGTAGGGTAGGCGTACACGGCCACGTCGCGGTAGTAGCCCTGCGTCCGGGGCGGCTGGGGCAGCGTTAGAACCAGTTTTTTACCTCCCATCACCTGCGTCTGGGCCGATACCACATGCTGCATCGACAGCTCGGGCGTAATCCACGGCCCGCCGGCCAGGGCGAAGCCGTCGCTCACGTGCAGGGCCAGCTTGAGGCCCAGCCGGTCGGCCTCGCGCATGGCGTGCTTCACCATCGCCCACCACTGCGGCGATAGCTGCCGGGCCGGCGGCGAGATGGCCGGCGGGTTTTCCACGTCCTTAATCGGCATTAGGTACGCCCCGCCAATACCCGCTTCCTTCATGGCCGCGAGGTCGGCGGTGATGCCTTCGGCCGTTACCGCCCCGTTCATCCAGTACCAGAACACCCAGGGCCGGGCCGCCTCGGGTGGGTTTTTAAACGCGGTTTCGAGGTCGGACGCCTGCTGGGCGCGCGCCGGGGCCGGCAGCAGGCCGAGGGCCGGCAGCGCGAGCAGCAGGAGCGACGAGGGGAGCAAGCGAGGGAGCATGGGAGCGTTTTTCAATGACATGACCGTCATGCTGAGCGGAGCCGAAGCATCTCTACCTCAGTAGTAATTTTTGATACCTACAACGAAGCGGTAGAGATGCTTCGACTCCGTTGCGCTGCGCTCAGCATGACGGTTTTGATTAAGCAATCGAAGCCTCACACCAGCCGCCCCTTCACCCGGTAGCCGTAGAGCCCGAACAGCAGCACCACCACGTAGCAGGCCAGCGGTACCACGTAGCCAGCCTGGATGGCGTCGCCGCGCAGGTCGATGACCGTGCCCATGAGGTAGGGCAGCACGGCCCCGCCCACGATGGACATCACCAGCCACGACGAGCCGGGCTTGGTGTCGTCGCCTAGGCCGGCAATGCCCAGCCCGAAAATCGTGGGGAACATGATGGACATGAAAAAGCCCAGGCCGCCCAGGGCGTAAATCACCACCGCCCCGTCGGCCCACACCGCCACGGCGCACAGCCCGATGGCCGCCAGCGCGTAGGCCGCCAGCAGCCGCTGCGAAGGCACCACCCGCAGCAGCGCCGTGCCCACGAAGCGCCCCACCATGAACAGCAGCCCGTACACGCCCAGGTAGTAGCCAGCCGTCTTCTCGTCGAGCCCGCCGCCCTGTTTGGCCATGCGGATGAAGAAGCTGGTGACGCACACCTGCGCCCCCACGTAGCAAAACTGCGTGAACACGGCCCAGCGCAAGTGCCGGTGCTGGCGCAGCACGGCCAGGAAGCCGCCGGCCGCCGTGGGCTCGTCCTGCTCGGCCCGCACCTCGGGCAGCCGGGCGAAGTAAAACAGCGCCGCTACCAGCAGCAGCACGCCGCCCAGCACCAGGTAGGGCAGCTTCACGGCGGCGGCCTCGCCGTCGAGGTAGGCCACGCGGGTGGCGTCGGGCATGGCGGCCAGTTGCGCCGGGCTGTATTCCTTGCCCGACAAAATGAGCCAGGTGCCCACTATCGGCGCAATCATCACGGCCAGGCCGTTAAAGGCCTGGGCCAGGTTGAGGCGGCTGGTGGCGCCTTCGGGCGGGCCCAGCACGGCGGCGTAGGGGTTGGCGGCCGTTTCGAGGGTAGTAAGCCCGCAGCCGATGATGAACAGCGCCCCCAGAAACAGCCCGTAGGAACGGGTGCCGGCCGCCGGCACAAACAAAAACGCCCCTACCGCAAACGTGGCCAGCCCCAGGATAATCGTGTTTTTATACCCCAGCCGCTTGAGCAGCAGCCCGGCCGGCAGCGCCATCAGGAAATACGCCAGAAACACGGCCGTGTCCACCAGCGTCGATTGGCGGTTGTCGAGCTGGCAGGCTTTCTTGAGGTGCGGAATCAGGATGGAATCCAGGCTGTGCGCCATGCCCCACAAAAAGAACACGCAGGTAATCAGTGCGAAGGGAAACAAGTAGCGGTTGCTGCCGGTGCCAGCGGCTGGCGCGAGGGTAGGCGGGGGGCTTGAGGGAAGGGCCATCGGGTGGGGAGGATTAAGGTCGAAAAGGAGCGAAGCTAGCGCCCGGCGGCGTCAGCAAGGGCGCGGGGCAAGGCTAATTAGGCGGCCGGTTGGCGGGTTGATTGTCGAAGCGAATGCGTTGCGCCCGCTGGCTGGCATCCGCCGGGCCGCTCACCGGCCGCAGGTAGAAGCTGTAGCGGTAGGGCTTCGCGGGCAGCTGGTATTTGTCGATGGGCGCGGCCTGGGCATCCCAGCTGGTGTTGCCGCCCACGCCCATCTGGGCCAGGTCGATGTTGAGGGTGATGAAGCCGGCGTCTTGCAGCCGGTTGGTGTGGCGGGCCTGGCGGATGTTTTGCTCGGTGTAGGGCCAGGCGCTCATGCTCAGCAGGCTGTCGGCCACCACCAGCAGGCCGGTATTTTGCTTATCGGCTAGCTGCATCCAGCGCACGTCGGTGCGGTTGGCGTACTCCATGGGCACCACGTAGGAATCGGCAAACGTGCGGAGCGGCTGCGCGTAAATGCCCGCGTCGAAACCGTAGCGGCGGTCGAGGTAATTCTCCAGCGGCCCGCGCCCGTAGAAGTTAATGTTGTCATAAGTCCGCTTCACGCCCATTTGCATCCCCACCCGCGGAATATTGGGCAGGCCGGCGGCGGGCGTGAGGGCGTAGTCCACCTTCAGGGTGCCGTCGCCGTTCAGCGTGTAGGCCACGCGCACGGTGGTTTGGCCGTCGATGAGCGAGTAGGTGCTCACCAGGCGCGGGCGGCCGGCGTTGCGCTGGTCCAGCGTCAGGCTTTGCAGCCGGGGCTCGGCCGCGAACCACTCCTTCAGCTTCTTGTCGGCCTTCCAGCCGCGGCGGTCGTTGTCGGTGAGCGGGCGGGTGAAGTGCGGCAGCAGCGGGGCCGCCAGCTGCTCGGTGCCCCGGTAGCGGTAGGAGGTGAGCGCGCCGCTGGCTTTGGCTATGGTCACCTGGAAGTCTTTGCCGCTCAGCTGGTAGGCCGCTGCCTCGTCGCGCACGGCCACGGCCGGCTGCCTGGCCGAAGCGGCTTTGGGTTGGGCCAGGCCGGTGAGGGCGAGCTGGTTGGTGGCGACCTCGTGGCCCGCTGCGGCCCAGGCCGTGGCCTGGGGCAGGGTGAAGGAAACATTGGCCAGGTACTCCACGTCGGGCTTGAACTTCGGCAGGTACTTCGCCAGCGAAATCACCGTATCGCGCCCGGCGGCCAGCCGCAGCCGGGGCAGCGGCCGGGTGCTCACCATGTGGCCGTTCTCGCGCAGAATCAGCGTGGCGGCGTAGGTGTCGGCGTCGAGTAGCGCGGCGCGGTTTTCCACCTTTACCAAACCTTTGGCGGCGTCCACCAACGTGCATTCCAGCGGCTGGTACACGCGCTTGCACTCGTAGAGGGCTGCGTGCGGCCGGCCATCCGAGGCCACGATGCCCTTGATGGTGAAGTCGTCGTAGTATTTCTCTTGGAAGTCGCCGCCATAGGCGTAAAATTCTGTGCCGGTGGAATCGTGCTTTAAAAGGCCCTGGTCCTTAAACTCCCAGATGCAACCGCCAATCACGCGCTTGGTGGCGCGCCAGCCGTCCCAGAATTCCTTCATGTTGCCGGTGGCGTTGCCCATCGAGTGGGCGTACTCGCAGAAGAAGATGGGTCGGGTGTCGCCGTTATCCTGATTAGCCAGCAACTCGCCCGTGAACAGGCCGGGGTACATGCGGCTCACCATGTCCACGTAGGGCTGGTCGCGCGGCACCTGGATGCGGTAGGCGTGGTTTTTGGGGTAGTTGGGGTCGCTGGGGTCGAGGTAGCCGGGCAGGTGCGGGTCGCCCTGCGCGGGCTCGTAATGAATGGGCCGGGTGATGTCGAAGTCGCGCAGCCAGGCGGCCATGGCGGCGTGGTTGGGGCCGCGGCCACTCTCGTTGCCCAGGCTCCAGAAAATGATGCTGGGGTGGTTTTTGTCGCGCAAGGCCATCCGCATACTGCGCTCCTGGTAGGCGGCAGCCCAGGCCGGGTCGTTGCTGAGCTTGGAGCCCAGGCCGTGGGTTTCGAGGTTGGCTTCGTCGATGACCAGAATGCCGTATTCGTCGCAGAGGTCGTAGAAGTACGGGTCGTTGGGGTAGTGGCTGGTGCGGATGCAGTTAAAATTGAACTGCTTGAGCGTCTGCACGTCGTCGCGGATGTCGTCGCGGCTCACGGCCATGCCCTTGGTGGGGTGGTGGTCGTGGCGGTTCACGCCGTAGAGGTAGGTCAGCTTGCCGTTAATCAGCAGCTTGCCGTTTTCTTTCGAAAACTCGATGCTGCGGAAGCCCACCCGGCAGCTCTTGGCTTCCAGTACCGCGCCGGTGGGGTCGGTCAGCGTCAGCACCAGCGTGTAGAGGTTCGGGGCCTCGTCGCTCCACTTGGCGGGGTTGCGCACGGTGGTTTCGAGCAGGCCGAACTTGGCGTTGTCGAGGCGCGGGTACTTCTCGTTGAGAATGCCGTCGGCCGTGATTTGCAGGCTCTTGTTCAGCACCGGCCGGCCGGTGCCGTCGTAGAGCTGGGCCGCCACCGCGTAGCCTTTGAGGTCGTCGTTGCCGGTCAGGTTTTCGAGGCGCGGGCGGATGCTGAGTACCGCGTCCTTGTAGTCCTTGTCCAGCTTGGCCTGCCAATGAAAGTCGGCGATGCGCAGCTTGGGCTCGGCCAGCAGCAGCACCTCGCGGAAGATACCACTCAGCCGCCAGTGGTCCTGGTCTTCGAGGTAGGAGCCGTCCGACCAGCGCATTACCTGCACCGACACTACGTTCTCGCCGCTCTGCAAGTAGGGCGTCACGTTGAACTCCGAGGGCAGGCAGCTGTCCTCGCCGTAGCCCAGAAACTTCCCGTTCACCCACACTTTAAACGCCGAGCTGACGCCCCCGAAGTGCAGCGTCACGTTCTGGTTCTGCCAGCCGGCCGGCACCGTGAAGCTGCGCTGGTAGGAGCCCACCCCATTGTAGTCCTGCGGCACGAAGGGCGGGTCGACGGGCCGGAACGGGTACTTGGCGCTCTTGTAAATGGGCAGGTCGTAGCCGTTCAACTCCCAGTTCGACGGCACGGCCAGCTGCTTCCAGCCCCGCACGCGGCTTTTGTAGAAGTCTTTGGGTGCATCGGCTGGTTTGCTGGCAAAGCTGAAATCCCACAAGCCGTTGAGCGACAGCAGGCGCGTGGTTTTGCTGCGGTCGCTGGTTAGGGCGTCTTTTTCCGAGGCGAATGAGTAGGCCGTAGCCCGCGCCCGGTCGCGGTTGATTTCGGTGAGCTGCGGCACCTGGTAGCCGTCGGCCTTGGGGCCGGGGTAGATGGTAGGGGCGTGCGAGACGTTGGGGAAGAAGTAAACGCTGGCTTCTTGGGCGCGGGCAGCTATTGTGAAAAACAGCAGGGCCGCCCAAACGGGAAACCTCACCCCCCGGCCCCCTCTCCAAAAAAGAGGGGGAGCCTGAGGACTCGTTATGCGTTGAAAAAGAGGCTTGATAGTTATGTACATTGTTTTAAAGTCAATTCTTCACCTTCTAGTGCTTAGCTCCCCCTCTTTTTTGGAGAGGGGGCCGGGGGGTGAGGTTCCCCGTCTGGGCCGTTTGGGCAGCGCTGGTCAGCGTCACCGCCGCCCCCGTCAGCCCGTCGGCCTCGGCCCGCACCGTAATCGTGCCGCCCTGCTCCGTGGTCTGCACAATCGCCAGCGCCATGCCATTGTACGCCTTGCGCTCGGGCGCTTTGAAGGATTCCAAACTGGCCTGGTACCCATTATCCACCCCCGCCACGAAGCCCGGCCCGCTCACCGCAAACTTTACCAGATTGGCCGCGTCGGGCACCAGGTGGCCGGCCGCATCCAGCACCCGCACGGTGATGAAGGACAGGTCTTGGCCATCGGCGCGCAGGTGGTGGCGGTCGGCGGTGAGCTCGATTCGGGCGGCGGGGCCGGCCGTGCTCACGGTGCGGGTGAGCACGGTTTGGCCGGCGCGGCGCGATACGGCTTGCAGCGTGCCGGGGGCGTAGGGCACGCGCCATAGCACGTGCAGGTCGTCGGAGCCTTTCTTTCTACTGCCCAGCGACTTGCCGTTCAAAAATAGCTCCACTTCGTCGGCCTGGCTGTAGTAGGCCCACACGTCCACGAGCTGGCCGGGGCGCCAGTTCCAGTGGGGTAGCAGGTGCAGCACGGGCTGGCTGGCCCACTCGCTTTGGTAGAGGTAGTAGGCGTCTTTGGGAAAGCCGGCCAGGTCGATGACGCCGAAGTAAGAGCTGCGGGCCGGCCAGGGGTAGGGCAGGGGTTCGCCCAGGTAGTCGAAGCCGCTCCACACGAAAGCCCCGCTGATGAACGGGCTGCCGCGCACGCCCCGCCAGGCGGCCTCGTGGGTGGCGCCCCAGTAGGGCGCGGCGTTATCGTAGCTCGAAGCCGTGAAGTCGGTATTGCCGCCGGTCAGCTTGCTCTTGCCGTCTTTGGGCCAGATGCGCAGGCTGTCGGAGGGCAGGTCGTAGTAGCCGCGGGTTTCGTAGGCCGCCGCGATTTCGGTGGCCAGAAACGGCAGGCCGGGGAAGCTGGCGGGCAGCTTGGGGTAGTCGGCGTGCTTGTAGTTAAAGCTCAGCACGTCGAGCACGCCGGCCTGGCTGATGAAGTTCTTGGCCGGGTCCTGTTCCGTCAGGGCCGAGGTGACGGGCCGGGTGGGGTCGAGGCGCTTCACGGTGGCCGTCAGCTCGCGGGCGAGGCGGGTGCCGGTGCTGTCGAACTGCTCCCGGATTTCGTTGCCGATACTCCACAGAAACACGCTCGGGTGGTTGCGGTCGCGCCGCACCTGGTCTTCCAAATCGCGCCGGTGCCACTGCTTGAAATCGAGGTGGTAATCCTGCGAATTCTTCTTTTTCTGCCACATGTCAAACGCCTCGTCCAGCACCAGCAGGCCCAGGCGGTCGCACAAGTCCAGCAGCTGTGGCGCGGGCGGGTTGTGCGACAGCCGAATGGCATTACAGCCCATTCTTTTCAGAATCTCCAGTTGCCGCTCGGCCGCCCGCACGTTAAACGCCGCTCCCAGCGCCCCCAGGTCGTGGTGCTGGTTCACGCCCTGAATGCGCAGCGACTGCCCGTTCAGCTCAAAGCCGGCTTGGGTAAACGCGCAGGTACGCACGCCCAGCGGCGTCTCGTATTCGTCCTCTACGGCCGGGCCGGCCAGTACCGTGGTTTTCACCCGGTACAAATAAGGCCGCGCCACCGACCACAGCTGCGGGTTTTTCAGGGTGAGCTTTTGCGCTACCGTGGCCGCCGCACCGCCCAGCTTCACGCTGCTGCTTAGCTGCCGGGCCACTTCCCGGCCGTTGCTGTCCAGCAGCACCGTTTGCAGCGTCACCGTTTGCGGCCGGCCGGTGGCGTTGCGCAACCGGGTTTGCACGGCCACGGTGGCGGCCTGGGCGCGCACGGCGGGCGTGGTCACGAAGGTGCCCCACTCGTCCACGGCCATTTGGTGGGTGGTCACCAGCCGCACGTCGCGGTAGATGCCCGAGCCGGTGTACCAGCGCGAGTCCGGCTGGGCCGAGTTGTCGACGCGCACGGCCAGCACGTTGGGCTGGCCGGCGGGGCGCAGGTAGGGCGTCAGCTCGTAGCGGAAGGAGATGTAGCCGTTGGGCCGGTAGCCCAGCGAATGGCCGTTGAGCCACACCTCGCTGCGCTTGTACACGCCGTCGAACTCAATGAATACGTTGCGCTTAGCCGTCGTCGGCAGCACAAACGTCTTGCGGTACCAGCCGATGCCGGTGGGCAGGCCGCCGCCCTCGGGCTTGGCGGGGTTTTTTTCGTCAAACTGGCCCTCAATGCTCCAGTCGTGCGGCAGCGTGAGTTGGCGCCATGCGGCATCATTAAAGGCCGGGTATTTGGCGCCGGCCTCGTCGCCGAGATAGAATTTCCAGCCTTTGTTGAAGTTCGCCGTCACCCGCGCCGGCGGCTGCGCGCCCAACGACGCTTTGGTTGCGCTAAGCAGCAGCAGAAACAAGAGGAGCAGGCGGGGCATGGGGTGGGATGTAGCGCGGACTTTTAGTCCGCGAGGGGTTCGGTTTGCTGTGGTTGACTCGCGGACTAAAAGTCCGCGCTACTTCGTTTTCGGCTTCTTCACCGGCGGCGCGATAAACGCCACCGCACTCTTGCCCAGGTCCTTCGACGTGGCCACCGCGATGCCGCGCTGGTCGGCCTTGTTTACGGCGCAGTAGTAGTGGTACACCACGCCTTTGTATTTCAGCACAAAGGACTTGTGGGCAAATAGCTCGTCGTAGGGCTCGGACGGCTCCACCAGGTTGGCCCCCGTCCAGTCGGTCCAGTGGGTGAGGTCATAGGAGCAGGCAAAGCGGTTCACGGCACCCGTCACGCCGGGGTAAAAGGCCCCGAAGTAGAACATCACCCACAGGCCCTTCTCCACGCTGTCCATCTTCTGCAAATAGGCGTCGCCCGTGATGCCGGTGTGGTGGTTGAGCACCGGGTTGCGCAGATATCGCGTCCAGTGCGTCATGTCGTCGCTCACGGCCATGCCAATGCGCTCCGCGCCCCGTTTGGCGTTGAGGCTGTCGCCGTTGGCGTTGTAGTACATCACGAAGGGGTGGCCGGTGAGGCGGGCCTTGTCCCAGGTTACCGAGCTTTTGTAGATGGTGTGGTTTTCCCACCAGCGCACGTCCTTATCGTCGGGCCGCAGCACGGGTTTCGCCAGCCGCTGCCAGGTAGGTAGGGAAGTTGGGTCTTTTTCGGTCGAGGCCAGGCTGATGGAGAGCAGGCCCTTCTCATAGCCGCGCGAGTTGCCGCCGAAATACGACAGCCAGTACCGGCCCTGGTAGGGCTGCCAGGCGTAGCTGCCGCCCCAGGTGGGGTCTTGCAGGGCCACGTAGCCCGCCTTTTGGTTGGTGTCCCAGTCGGTCGAGTCGGTGAAGGCCAGGATTTTGCCTTTGGTTTCCCACTTCAATAAATCCTTGCTTTGGGCCAGCCAGGTTTCGTACCCGCGCCCGTCGAAGATGATGTAGGTCATCCACCACTGCCCGTTTTTGCGGAACACGCTGGGGCAGTCCATTTTCTTTTTGTTGTCGTCCGTCACCAGTACCAAGCCGTACTTGTGGGGCGTTTTCACTGCCTCGTACACGCGCTGCATCTCGGCGGCGGGTACTTCTTTCGGCAACGTTTTTTGGGCGAAAGCGGGTAGCGCGAGGCTGCTGGCGAGGAGTAGAGCGAGGAGCACTGCGGCCCCGTGAGGTGCGCGGCGTAGAGAGTCGACGATTTGTTTCATTGCGATACCCTAAAACGATAAGTCCCCGAGCCCACCGCCACCCGCGCCTGCCCGTCCGCAACCCCCAGCAGCTGCAGCTCCGGGCGTTTCGCCAGCAACTGCCCGCCCTCGGTGATGCGGGCCGAAGCGGTGGCCGGCAGGTAGATAGTGGCTGTGGCATTGGCCGGGATGGTGGTCGTCAGCTCGAAGCCGTTGCTGCTCTTCTGCCAGTCGCTCACAATTAGTCCGTAGGGCGAGCGGTGCGTGGCGCGGGCGCTGCGCACGTCGCCCACCGGCTCAGGCCGAATATCAATCTTATCAAATGCCACCGACCCCGCCGCCGGCCGGATGCCGGCCAGTCCGCTGTACAGCCACTCGGTGAGGTGGCCCAGCATGAGGTGGTTGTTCGAGACGGTGGGCAGCGCGGCCCACGACTCGGTGAGGGCCGTGGCGCCGTGGGCGAGCTGGTAGCCGTAGCCGGGCACGTCGGCGCGGCTGTTCATGGCAAAAATCACGTCGGAGCGGCCGGCGTCTTCCAGCACGCGCAGCAGGTAGCGGTAGCCGATGTCGCCGGCCGTCAGGGCGTTGCCGCGGGCGCGGATGTCCTGCACGATGTTCTCAATCACTGCCGCCTGGTCGGCCGGGGCCACCAAGCCCATGTACACGGCCAGGGCGTTGGCGGTTTGGCTGCCGGTGGCGTACTGCTTGGTGGCGGGGTTGAAATACTGCTGGTTGAAGGCCGTTTTCACTGCCGCGCCCAGCTGCTGGTAGGCGGCTGCATCGGCATCTTTGCCCAGCAGGCGGGCTATTTGGGCCAGGATGGTGAGGTCGTAATAATAGGTGGCCGTGCCGGTCACGCCCATCGGCGTGAGCTGCGAGGTGCCCGGCGGCTTGGGGCCGAGGTCGAACCAGTCGCCCAGACCTTTCGTGAGGATGTGGCCGTGAGCCTGCGTGCCGAGGTAGGCCACGTAGCGGCGCATCATGGCGTAGTTCTCGGCCAGCACCTGCCGGTCGCCGTACCACTGGTAGAGGTACCAGGGCAGGATGATGCTGGCGCTGCCCCACTCCGGCGAGTCGCGGAAGATGTCGCCGCCCCAGTTAAACTTCACGTATTCGGGCGCGATTTCGGGCACCAGTCCTTCGGCCGTTTGCGAGGCGCGCATGTCGGCCAGGGTTTTGCGGCCGAGGGTAGCGATATCGTAGCCGTAGCGCAGCGACGCGCCCATGAGGTGGGTTTGTTCCAGCCAGCCCAGCTTTTCGCGGTGCGGGCAGTCGGTCATCACGCTGGCCAAGTTGCTCTTCACAGCCCAGTCGATGAGCGTATGCGTGCGGTTGAGCAGGTCGTTGGAGCAGGTAAACGTGCCCACCTGCGTCGCCGCGTTGCGCGTGTGCAGGGCCGTGAGGCGCACAATTTCGGGCCGGTGCTGCGGGTTGCTTTCCCCCTTCGGCACGCCGCCCTCCACCTGCGCGTAGCGGAAACCATAGTAAGTGAAGCGCGGCCGCCAGGTTTCCACGCCGCAGCCTTTCAACACGTAAGTAAAGTAAAAACCGCGTCCCACGTGCTTCTGCGTGATGGTTTTATCGGCCCCGAGCAGCTCCGCTGGCGCCAGGCGCACGGTGTCGCCGCGCCGGCCCTGCACTTGCAGCTCGACGATGCCCGAAGCGTTCTGGCCGAAGTCGTACACCCACTTGCCGGGGTGCGGCTGGCTGGGGCTTGGGGCGTTGAAAGCATCAAAAACCCGCAGCGGCTCCTGCTGCTGGGCCACTAAGTCGGCTGGGCCGTCCACGGCCACAACGGGCCGCCACGGCTGCGCGTCGAAGCCGGCGGTGGCCCAGCCGGGCTGCTCGCGCGTGGCGTCGTAGTCTTCGCCGCCGTAGATGCTGCTGAAGGTGACGGGGCCGGCCGTGGTTTGCCAACTCGCGTCGCTCACTATGTCCTGCCGGGTGCCGTCGGCATAGGTCAGGGCCAGCCGGCAGATGAGCTTCGGGTAGCCGAAGGCCGCCTTGAGCTTACGGTACCGCTCCTTCACCGGCGGCACGTAGTAGAAGCCGTTGCCGAGCAGCACGCCCAGCACGTTGGCCCCGGCTTTTACCTGCTTCGTCACGTCAAACGCCACGTACTGCGCCTGTCGGTCGTATTTCGTCCAGCCTGGGTCGAGGAAATGGTCGCCGACTTTTTGCCCATTCAGCACCGCCTCAAACTGCCCCAGCCCGCAAATGAACAGCGTGGCCTGGGTGAGCCGTTTTGTGGCCACAAACTGCTTGCGCAGTAGCGGTAGCACGTTGGGGCCGGTGTAGGCGTCTTTTTTGCCGTCTACGGGCAGCGTGGCCACGCGGTCGGCGGGCAGCTGCTCGTAGGCTATCCAGGCGGCCCCGTGCCAGTCGGCCGGGGCCGTCAGGCCGGTTTGCCACGCGGCCGGCGTGCTCCAGGCCGATTCAGCACCCTGGTTGTCCCAGGTTTTTACCTTCCAATAATACGCGTGGGCGGGCTGCAAAACCTGGCCCGCGTAGGGCACCTGAATGGACGCCGCTGCCGAGACTTTGCCGGAATCCCAGACGTTGCCCACGTTTTGGCTGAGCTTCTTTGCGTCGTCGGCCACCAGTACCCGGTAGGCGGTCTGGCGCACGTTGCGGCGGGCCGATTGCAGCTCCCAACTCAGGGCGGGCGTGGGCGTTTGCACGGCCAGCGGGTGGGGCTGGTACTCGCAGCGCAAGCGGCTTACGCTCAGGTTTTGCGCCGCGCCCGGCCGGGGTAGTAGCCCCAGGCAGAAAGCAGCAAAAAGCGCACGAAAAACCATCAGGAAAGGCTGGCGAGTGGGATGAGGGCTACAAAGATTCGCGTTGTGCTCTCCCGGCTCCTCCCGCCTGTTGGCATCTTCTTATAGCATATTAGCATAGCCGGGCGGTTTGGCTGCGTTAGTAATGCTAGTTTCGGGCAGTCGCACCCGGCCGCACCGCCCACCGGCCACTGCGCAGGAGCCCTTGAGACCTTCAGGTCGCGCTGGGCAGGCCTCAAGGGCACAAAGGCCAAACCGGGAGCCAGCACTGTTTCTTTGCGAAAAAAACGCGCTGCCTGGCTTACCACGTTTGTCAACTCTCTTTCCAGCCCCTTGAAAAACCTGTTTCCAACTGCCGCGCTGCTGGCCGCGCTCGGCCTCGCCGCCTGCGACTCCAAAACCGCCACCACCGACGAAGCCCGCACCGCCCCCTCGGCCGAAGCCGCCGCCGCTCTGTCTACCCCCGAAGCTGCACCCACTTCGGGCGCTGCCGCCGTGGCCACCGAGGAAGCCAACGCCGCCCCCGCGCCCGACCCCAGCACCATTCCGGCCGCCAAGGTCAGCGACGTGGCCGCCATCCTGGCCCGGCCGCAGGTGCCCATTTTGTGCTACCACCAGATTCGCGACTGGACCGCCCGCGACTCGCGCAGCGCCAAAGACGACATCGTGCCCATCGCCACCTTTCGGGCCCAGATAAAGATGCTCGCCGACTCGGGCTACCACACCATCCTGCCCGACCAGCTCTACGCCTACCTCACCACCGGGGCCAGGCTGCCGAGCAAGCCGCTGATACTCACCTTTGATGATACCGACCTTGACCAGTTTATCATCGCCCGCCCCGAGCTGGAGAAGTACGGCTTCAAGGGCGTGTACTTCGTGATGACCGTGAGCCTGGGCCGCCCGCACTACATGAGCAAAGACCAGGTCCGGCAGCTCTCGGCCGAAGGCAACCAAATCGGCTCGCACACCTGGGACCACCACCGCGTGACCAGGTACACCGAGCAGGACTGGGTAACGCAGGTCGATAAATCGACCAAAACGCTGGAAGAGCTCACCGGCAAGAAAATCAAGTACTTCGCCTACCCCTACGGCCTCTGGAACCCCGCCGCCTTCCCCGAGCTCAGGAAGCGTGGCTTCGTGGCCGCCTTCTCGCTGTCCGAAAAGCGCGACCAAACCGACCCGCTCTTCACCATCCGGCGCATGATTGCCAGTGGCTACTGGGGCCCAAATGCGCTGTATAAGAATATGGTGCTGAGCTTTTAAGCTTTGCCTGTAAGCTGTAAGTCGTTGGTCATGCTGAGCGCAGCGAAGCATCTTGCGGGGGGCAGTAACTTCTATCGTGGCTGGTTAGTTACCCACGCGAGATGCTTCGCTACGCTCAGCATGACTAACGATTTATCACAATCTCTAGCAACTATCTATGGACGAATTCATGCAAGCCGCCATCGCCGAAGCCCGCCTGGGCCGGCAGCAGGGCGGCATTCCCATCGGCTCGGTGCTCGTGCGCGCCGGCCAGCTCGTGTCGCGCGGGCACAACAAGCGCGTGCAGGAGCTCGACCCCATCGCCCACGGCGAAATGGACGCCCTGCGCAACGCCGGCCGCCAGCGTACGTACCGAGACACAATACTTTATACTACGCTGATGCCCTGCTATATGTGCGCCGGCACCATCGTGCAGTTCAAGATTCCAAAGGTGGTAGTGGGCGAGGCCCGCACCTTCGGCGAGTCGCGCGAGTTTTTGGAAAGCCACGGCGTGGAGGTCGTGATATTGGACTCGGAAGAGTGCGTGCAGATGATGCAGGAGTTTATCGCGGCCGAGCCGGCGCTCTGGAACGAGGACATTATGGAACTGTAAGAGAGCCATAGCTGGCTACCAGCCACCACGATGAGCGCAGTCGCCAGCCTGCCGAATTAGCACTCCAATGGGTGTTTTAATTCGGTAGGCTGGCGACTGCGCTCATTTTAAAGCCCTTGCTGACGGCGGATAAGGTGGGGCGTAGCGCGCAGGGCGGGCAAGTAGCCGCAGAAGCCCGCAAAAATCAGCCGCCCGCGCAACCGGCCGCGCCGGCCGGTGTCTATGGCGTTACGCAATCCTCTTTTCCTTCTCCTGTCCGGCTTTTCATGCAAAAACATTTCCTCGCCCTGGCTGCCGCCGGCCTGCTGGCCACCCCGGCCCTGGCCCAAAACGCAACCCCAACCCCCGAAAAGCTCGACCAAGCCGCCCTGGCCAAAATAAAGGACGAGGGCCTGAACCGCTCGCAGGTGATGGAAACCGCCTTTTACCTCACCGACGTGTGCGGCCCGCGCCTGGCCGGCTCCGAGGGACTGGCCCGCGCCAACGCCTGGACCAAAAAGCGCCTCACCGACTACGGCCTCGCCAATGCCAACGTGGAAGCCTGGGGCGACTTCGGCCGCGGCTGGGACATCGATAAAAGCTACGTGGCCATGACCGCGCCCTACTACCACGCCATGATAGGCGTGCCCAAGGCCTGGACGCCCAGCACCCCCGGCGCGCTGCGCAAGCAGGTAGTGGTAGTAAAAGCTACCACCGAGGCCGACCTCGACAAATACAAAGGCCAGCTGCGCGATAAAATCGTGCTGCTGCCCGTGGCCACGCCGCCCACGCCCAACTTTGAGCCCGACGCCAAGCGCCTCACGGCCGAAGACTTGCAGAAGCTGGCCGACGCACCTGCCGCTACTGCTACCCCGGCCGCCAACCGCCCCGCCGACCCGGCGATGGCCGAGCGCATGGCCACCCTGCGCGCCCAGCGCGAGCTGCGCACCAAGGTGAGCGCCCTGCTGCTGGCCGAAGGCGCGGCGGCCGTGCTCAGCCCCGGCCGGGGCACCGATGGCACGGTCTTCACCACCAATGGCGCGCCCTACGCCGCCGATGCCAAGCCGGTATTGCCCGAGCTGGAAATGAGCGCTGAGGACCAACTGCGCCTCATCCGCCTAGCTGAGGCGGGTATTCCGGTGGAGATTGAGATGGAAACCAAAACCCGTTTCCAAACCCAGGATTTGAAAGGCTACAACGTGGTGGCCGAAATACCGGGCACCGACAAGAAGCTGAAAAGCGAGGTGGTGATGCTCGGCGGTCACCTCAACTCGTGGCACTCGGCTACCGGGGCCACCGATAACGCCGCCGGCGTAGCCGTGATGATGGAGGCCGTCCGCATTCTGAAAGCCGCCGGCCTGAAGCCGCGCCGCACCATCCGCATCGCGCTGTGGGGCGAGGAGGAGCAGGGCCTGCACGGCTCGCGCAACTACGTCAAAAACCACTTTGCCGACCCCGCCACCATGCTCCTCAAGCCCGACCACGAGAAGCTGAGCGCCTACTTCAACCTCGACAACGGGGCTGGCAAAATCCGCGGCATCTACGCCCAGGGCAACGAGGCCGTGAAGCCCATTTTCACCGCCTGGCTCCAGCCCTTTGCCGAGATGGGCGCTACCACCGTCACCTCGCGCAACACCGGCAGCACCGACCACGTGGCCTTCGACGCGGTGGGGCTGCCCGGCTTCCAGTTCATTCAGGATGGGCTCGACTACTTCGCCCGCACCCACCACTCCAACCAGGACACCTACGACCGCCTCGTGGCCGACGACCTCAAGCAGGCCTCGGTGGTAGTGGCCTCCTTCGTCTACAACGCCGCCATGCGCGACCAGAAGCTGCCCCGCAAGCCCCTGCCCGCAGCGGTGAAGCCGCAGTAGCGGCAGCGGCTATTAGCTAAAACGGCCCCGTTGAGCTTTGTTCGGCGGGGCCGTTTTGTTGAGTTGATATAGGTAAGATTAGCTTTGTGTAAATTCCTTTACATTATGCTCACATCGCCGGTTGCTTACTTTCAAAATATCCGCGCTCTGCTTCAGCAGGAATTATCGGATGCACAAAACTTTATTCAAGTTGCAGTCGCGTGGTTTACCGACCAGTCAATCTACGATTTGCTTTTGAAAAAGGCCGCTGAAGACGTCAGCATAACAGTAATAATCAGAAACGATGTGATAAATGTTAACGCGACGGGTATTGATTGGCAAAAGCTCGTTGATATGTCTAATGCAACGCTTTATTTCTCAAATCATACGCCTCATTTGCATCATAAATTTTGTATAATTGATGGTAGGAAAGTTATTTCTGGCTCCTACAACTGGACTTATACCGCGCAGCAGAATCACGAAAATATTGTCGTCTTCAGTCAACCCGAGTTAATCAAGAGCTTTCGGCAGGAATACGACGGTCTGCTTGATTCCGCTCGCGAAGTATTGAGCCTTACAGCATCACTTACTGAGCAGCCACCAGCAAATGATACTTCATTGATGCATGAAGCATCAATGGAAGTACTATTTCGCAGCCAGACGCAGGAAAAAGACCGTGAGGAGGATGAATACGAACAACTCGTCTCATCCGCCAACAACTTTTATCATCACAAAGACTACGTTTCAGCCGAAAGGAACTTACTGCAAGCCTTATTACTAAGGCCCACGGGCGCAGAAGGACATGGCCTACTTGCCCAAGTGTACTGGCGAACTGAACAACTATCAAAGTCCATTACATCAGCAAAAAAGGCAGAAGAAAATGGTTTGCAGGGCGCGGCTCTCTGGAATGTATTCGGCCTAGTACTGAGCGCGCAACACAAATTCAAAGAGGCCATCGAATACTATAATCGTAGTATTGCAGCAGAACCCGGAGTTGCCGATTGGTATCATAATCGGTTCTTGGCGCTATTTGATTCTAAGCAAGATAGATTGAGTGATAATGCTCGATTAGCAACAGTTCAAGTAGCTAGCGATGAAATCAAGAAATATAAAAACGGCAGTAACGATTTTAACCTATTACGGGCTTATATAGTAAGAGCGGCTTTGCGAAACGATATACCGGAAGCTCGTAAGGATGCCAAAGCAGCCAGAGAAGTGTTTAATCGTCTTCCCGTTTCCGAACAGGACTTACACGATTTAGACGATATAAATGCTGTTGATAAAAGCCTTATGTAGGCTTTTATCAACAGTAAAATCATTGTCTACACCACCCTTCTTACCACTACCGTAGCCTCGCCGCCCTGCGCCCCCTGAAACGCGGCCGTGAGGTAGCGGGCGGTTTCGGGGCCCAGGTTGGCGCGGGTGAGCACCGTAACCTGGCCGGCGGGGCAGGCCTGGGGCGTGGTGGGGGCCCCGTCTTTGTGGGCCATCCAGAGCAGCAGGGGCACGGCGGCGCGGTTTTCGACGGTGAGGGTGTAGGCGGGGCCGTAGTTGGTGTTGGCCAGGCGCTGGGGCTGGCCGGTGGGGGCCGTGAAAGGCAGCGTGCGTACGATGCGCGGGCCGCTGGGGGCCAGCAGGCGGCGGCTGGCAGCTACGGTCTGGCGCTTGTTGGCGGCGGCGAAGGCCTCGTAGAAGTCGGCCCACCGGAAGGCGGGGTCGGTATCGGTGCGCTGGCCGGCGAGCAGGGTTTTCATCAGCAGCAGGGCGGCGCTGAGGCGGCGCAGCAACTCGGGCAGGGCCAGGGTGGCGAGGCGCGGGGCGGCCTTGGCGCTGGTCTGGGCGTCGTGGGCGGCCTCGAAGCGGTCGGCCGCCTCGGCCGGGGCCTGGATGATGGCCGGGGTGAGGCGGTAGTCCTGGCGCACCTGGGCGGGCAGGGCCTGCACGGCCTGCACCAGGGCGCGCACGTGGTGCAGGTCTTCGGCGGCCTCGCCGTAGCGCACGTCGGCGTAGGAGAGGGTGAAAGCCTGCTTGAGGCCCAGCTGCCGGGTGGCCAGGGCGTAGCCCACGGCGCGGGCCGAGAGGGTTTCGGTGGCGCGGGCCAGCTGCTCGCGGGCCTCGTCTTTGGCGGCGGTGGTGCCGGCGGTGGCGGCATCCTGGGTAGCTTCGTGGGCTTCGACGGCCGCCACGAGGTCGGCGCGGTCGGCCTCGGCGGCTTGCAGCGGCGGAAAATCGGCGAGCTCTTTGGCGAAGGCGGCCACGGCCAGGCCCACGCGCTGGGCACTGGCGAGAATAGAGGTTTCCTGGGCGGTCATAGCGGCCGTAGGCTTTTAAGGTGAATTAGGTGCCTTAAAAGTAGGCGGCTGCCGCCGAAGTATCGGGTAGCCAGCTTATCGGCATATAGCTTTTAGCGCGTAAAGCCGCCTGGCAAGGCCAGGGAAGGGGTTTTTGACCCGAAGATTTGCAAGAGCCGGCAAGCGGTGGCCCCGAGCCGGCAGGTGGGAAGCAGGAGCGGGCGCGCGGAGCGTATGAGCGGGCGCGTGGGGCGTATGAGTGCGTCCGTGAGGCGTATGAGCGGGCGCGCGGGACGTATGAGTGCGTCCGGGGGCGTAGGAGTGGGCGCGTGGGACCTGTGAGGGGATGCGTGGGACGTAGGAGCGGGCGGGAGGCACCCACGTTAGGGCCATAAGCTTGCTCGTGGCACAGAAAACCACCCGCTGCCCTACTGCGGGCTGATTCCCGGCCGGTACGGCGGTGGGTAAATAGCGCCCGCCCGCCGCTCGCTGGCCCGCTGCTTGTCCGCCGCTTCCTGGGCGGCCTGCTGCTGCTGGGTGAGGTGAGAATAGGAAAATTCTGCGTTCGCTACATCGACCTGCACCGTGAGCTGGGCCGTGTGCTCGGTGTGGCTTTCGCGCAGGTAGTCGGCCACCACCTGGTGAAAGCGCTCGCCAAACTCCCAGAAGAAAAGCGTGCCGCCGTCGGTTTTTTCGCCCGAAAAACTGAGGTAGCTACCCGGCGTGCTCACGTCGAGGCGGCCGTGGTGGCAGCGCGCCTCCCGCAGGCGCTGGTAGAGAAGCTGGTTGAGCGCAAGCTGCGCGGCAGAAAAAGGGAGCATAATACGAATAGGACACGCCAAATAAACTAGCGGAGTAGCGCATGGGTAGCTAAACGGGACGATAACGCGACAACGCAAATTCTCGTCTGTACATTCCCCGTAATTGTACTTCGCCCTTATGCCCACTCCCAGCATCGGCCAACCCCTGCGCCGCGTCGACGGCCGCCTCAAAGTAACCGGGCAGGCCCGCTACGCCGCCGAGCACGCCGTGCCGGGCTGCGTGCACGGCGTGCTGGTAGTCAGCACCATCGCGGCCGGCCGCATCGCCCACCTCGATACCCAGGCCGCCGCCCGCGCGCCCGGCGTGCTCGCCATCGTGTCGCACCTGAATGCGCCCCGCGTGCCCGGCTACGAAAATCCCCAGCCCGACAAGCGGGTGGAGGGTCAGCAACTGCGCGTGTTTTTCGACGATAAAATTCACTACAATAACCAGCCCGTGGCGCTGGCCATCGCGGCTACCTTGGAGCAGGCCCGGCACGCCGCCGCGCTGGTGCGCGTGCAGTACGCGCCCGCCGCGCACCAGACCGATATTACCCAAAACACCGCCCAGGCCTACACCCCCAAGCGCAGCGAAGACTACTCCTGCGGCCAGCCCCAGGCGTACAAAACGGCTCCCGTGCAAGTCGCCCACGAGTACCAGACGCCCGTGCAGGTGCACAACCCGATGGAGATGCACGCCGCCATTGCGGAGTGGTACGGCAACCAGTTGACGGTTTGGAATAAAACCCAGGCCCCCACGCTGGCTCAGCAGGACTTGATGCAGCTCTGGAACCTGCCCCAGGAGGCCGTGCAGGTGCATTCGCCGTTCGTGGGCGGGGCGTTTGGGGGTGCCTCGCGCATCTGGCCGCCCGAGATGGCGGCCATCCTGGGGGCCAGGGTGGTGGGCCGCCCGGTGAAGGTGCTCAACGAGCGCGAACACGAGTTTAACATGGTGGGCTACCGGCCGCGCGGGGTGCAGCGCGTGGCGCTGGGCGCTGCGGTCGATGGCACGCTGGTGGGCGTGTCGCACCAGGTTTTCGGGGCCACCTCGCGCTATGAGGAGTTTACCGAGCGCACGCTGCACCCCACCAAGTCGGGCTACCGCTGCCCCAATGCCGAGCTCACCTACCAGCTCGTGCCCCTCGACCTGAGCACGCCCTGCTGGACGCGCGGCCCCGGCGAAACTACCGGCTCCTTCGCCCTGGAATCAGCGATGGACGAGCTGGCCTACGCCCTGAAGATGGACCCGTTGGCGCTGCGAATCAAGAACTTCGCCGAGGTAGACCCCAACGGCGACCGCCCCTGGAGCACCAACTACCTGCGCGAGTGCTACGAGCGCGGGGCCGAGAAATTTGGCTGGAACCAGCGCAAGCCCGCGCCCGCCGCCACCCGCCAGGGCGACTGGCTGGTGGGCCAGGGCATGGCGATGGGCATCTACAAAGCCGTGCGGGCCAAGGCCAGCGCCCGCGCCCGCCTATTACCCGATGGCACCCTGGTAGTGCAAAGCGCGACGGCCGACGTCGGCCCCGGCACCGCCACCGTGATGACCCAAATCGCCGCCGACGCCTTTGGCATCGGTCCCGAAAAAGTGCGCTTCGAGCTCGGCGACGCGGCCCTGCCGCCCGCGCCCGGCCAGTTTGGCTCGCACACGGTGGCCTCGGTGGGCGCGGCGGTGCACGCGGCCTGCACCGCCCTGCGCCAGCAGCTGGCCGACAACCCCAACGCGCCCGCCGAGGTGGTGCGCGAAGCCCCCGAAATACCCGAGAAGGGGGAGCAGTCGAGCAAGTCGTTTGCCGCCCACTTCGTGGAGGTGCGCGTGCACGCCCACACCGGCGAGGTGCGCGTAGCCCGCGTGGTATCGGCCATCGACGCGGGCCGCATCCTAAACCCCAAAACCGCCCAGAGCCAGGTGTACGGGGCCATCACCTGGGGCCTCGGCCTGGCGTTGATGGAAGACGCCGTGCTTGACCACCGCTACGGCCGCATCACCAACGCCGACCTGGCCAACTATCACGTGCCGGTGCAGGCCGACATCCCACCCGCCATCGACGTGCTGTTCATCGACAAGCCCGACCTCTACCTCGACCCAATGGGCGCGAAAGGCCTGGGCGAAATCGGCATCGTCGGCTTCTGCGCCGCCATTGCCAATGCCGTGTACCACGCCACCGGCAAGCGCGTGCGCGAGCTGCCGATTACGCCGGAGAAATTGCTATGAGTAATTCGCCTGTCATGCTGAACGCAGTGAAGCATCTCGCTCGCTTCGGTGTTTGCGTAAAACATTGTTGCGCAGTGCGATATATTTTGCTGTATTTGGTGTGATAAAATTTGAAAATATCTCAGCTCCTATTTCTTGTATTTATGTTTATACAAAATTGCAGCTTGTGCCTCCATAGGCTGGGTAACTGATATTAAGTGAAATTTGCCGCCACGCACAGTCCATGCCTGGGTGCCGATATCACGGCTGTATACTACGAGATTATCAGTAGTAACCCAGCCAACAGCCCAAGCCATTACATCGCTGGCATGAGTATTTAAGCTGTCTAGTTGCTTATGGTTTTTATCGAATAAAAACAGCGTCACTAATGCATAGTCCTTGCGGTTAGAATCTGAGCGATTAACCTTCGACTTTATGGAATAGTCTGCTTTCGGAGAATCTATAAAATCAGACTCATGGTCAAGCATTGAACAGCTAGCCGCTAGCAGCATAAGGCTGACAGATAAGTAGCAAATTTTCATAGCCTTACCCCAGCTTCTCCTTAAACAGCCGCAGCGTGCGTTCCCAGGCCAGCTTGGCGGCCTCGGCGTTGTAGCGGGCGGGCGAGGTGTCGTTGTTGAAGGCGTGGTTAACGCCTTCGTACACAAATAGCTCGTAGGGCGTGTGGGCGGCTTTTAGGGCTGCTTCGTAAGCCGGGATGCCGGCGTTGATGCGCTGGTCGAGGCCGCCGTAGTGTAGCAGGATGTTGGCCTTGATTTGGGGCACGTCTTCGGCCTTGGGCTGCTGGCCGTAGTAGGCCACGGCGGCGTTGAGGGCGGGGTCGTGTACCGCGAGCTGGTTGGCCAGGCCGCCGCCCCAGCAAAAGCCCACGCAGCCGGTGCGGCCGTTGCAATCGGGCCGGGCGCGCAGGTAGGCGAGGGCGGCGAGGTAGTTGTGCAGATTCTTAGCCGGGTCGAGCTGCCCGATGAGCGTGCGGCCCTGGTCTTCGTCGGCCGGGGTGCCGCCCGCCACGCTCAGCGCATCCACGCCCAGCGCGAGGTAGCCGGCCTGCGCCACCCGCCGTGTCACGTCCTTGATGTGCGGCGTGAGGCCCCGGTTTTCGTGGATGACGACCACTGCGCCGCGCTTTTTCTTGCCTTTAGGGTGTACCAGGTAGCCGCTTATGGTAGCCCCGTCGCCGGGCCAGGTCACGGTTTCTTCGACCAGGTTTTCGGCCAGGGGCTGCACGGTGGCTGCGTGGGCGTAGCCGGGCTCCAATACGCTCAGGGCGGTGGTGGCCAGCGCGGCGCTGCCGGCCAATTTCAGCAGGCGGTCCAAAAAAACCTTGCGCGAGAGCGGGCGGTGAGTGTACTCGTCGAAGAGGTTGATAATGCGCTGGTCCATAGTGCGGGGTGGGGTTGGGGGCGCAAGGTAGGGTGGAAGAGGGCGGCTCACCCGCGCGGACCTCACCCCCCGGCCCCCTCTCCAAAAAAGAGGGGGAGCCTGACGACTTTCTAACGACTACTACCGTCCGCTATCGGTCGGCTCCCCCTCTTTTTTGGAGAGGGGGCCGGGGGGTGAGGTTCACCCGCGCAAGGTCTGAAAATACGCCGCCGATAATCGCAGACGGCTCCCGTACCAACTGAATAACTCCCCATCAACCAACTGAATTGCCGCCGCCGGGCAAATCGCCCGAAACTCCGCCAAGTGCTTGTCCTTAAACGGATAAGGCTCAGAAGATAAAAATATGCGTTCCGGTGCGGCAGCCATCAGTTGCTCGGGCGTCACTTCCGGGTAGCGCCCGAGGTGAGCGAACACGTTGCGGAAGCCTGCCCGCCGAAGCATGTCGTCAATGAAAGTACCGCTCGCCGCCGCCATGTATGGCTTGCGCCAGATGAAATAGGCGACCGGAATGAGGGGAACTGGGGCGGCCAAGGCGGCGAAGGAAGCAGCGATTTCAGCGGCTAGCGGGTCGGCCAACTGCTGTTTGCCCGTGAGCGCGCCCACCCGGCGTATCATGTCGAGTGCTTCAGTCAGGTCGGTGATATTGCTCATCCAAACCGGATAGGACTCCGCTAATTCCGCAATGCCTTCCGCGTAATTTTCCTCCTTATTACCAAGTATCAAATCGGGCTGAGTCGTCCTGATTTTTACAAAATCAAAATTCTTAGTTCCACCAATCACCTGGGCTTTATGGCGGGCATATTCAGGGTGAATACAGAATTTAGTTACGCCTACTATCTGTTTGCTTAGGCCAAGGTCAAACAATAATTCAGTCTGCGAAGGCACTAATGAAACGATGCGTAGCGGCGGGTGAAACAACCGCACCTGCCGGCCCATTTGGTCGGTAATCTCTAGCTGTTTCTGGTGTGAATTGTAAGCCATGTCAGAATTACTGGTAACTAAAAAAGCGGCTGCATATAGTATGCAGCCGCTTTCTAAGGCAATATCAACTATTACGAAAAGTACCGGAAATCGTGCCCGTCTTCGATGCGCAGCAGCGTTTCGTAAATCAGATTAATCACGTTTTGCACGTCGTCCTTGTGCACCGTTTCCACGGTGGTGTGCATGTACTTGAGGGGTAGTGAGATGAGCGCCGAAGCCACGCCCGCGCCCGAGTAGGCAAAGGCGTCGGTGTCGGTGCCGGTGGCGCGGGTGGCGGCGGCGCGCTGAAAGGGAATGTCCGCTTCCTGGGCCGTGTTGATGATGAGGTCGCGCAGGTTATTCTGCACGGCCGGGCCGTAGGTGATAACCGGGCCTTTGCCGCAGCTGATGTCGCCGGCCGTCTTCTTTTCGTACATCGGCGACTGGCTGTCGTGGGTCACGTCGGTGATGATGGCCACGTCGGGGTTGAGGCGGTGCGCTATCATTTCGGCCCCGCGCAGGCCGATTTCCTCCTGCACGGCGTTCACCACGTAGAGGCCGAAGGGCAGCGAGCGGTTGTTTTCCTTGAGCATGCGGGCCACCTCGGCCACCATGAAGCCGCCCACGCGGTTGTCGAGGGCGCGGCCCACGTAGTACTTGTCGTTGAGGACGGTAAACTCGTCCTCAAACGTGACGACTGAGCCCACGTGCACGCCCATTTCGGCCACCTCGTCGGCCGAGGAGGCGCCGCAGTCCAGGAAAATGGTTTCGATGGTGGGCGCTTTGTCCTGCTCCACCTTGCGCACGTGGATGGCGGGCCAGCCGAAAACGGCCTTCACAATGCCCTTGTCGCCAAAGATGTTGACCCGCTTGCTGGGCGCTACCAGGGCGTCGGAGCCGCCGTTGCGGCGCAAATACAGGTAGCCTTCCTTGGTGATGTAATTTACGAAATACGAGATTTCGTCGGCGTGCGCCTCAATGACGACTTTGTACTTCGCCTCGGGGTTGATGACGCCTACCACGGTGCCGTAGGTATCAACGAAGTAGCTGTCGATGTACGGCTTAATGTATTCCAGCCACAGCTTTTGACCTTCTTTTTCGAAGCCGGTGGGCGAGGGATTATTAAGGTATTTTTCGAGAAATGCAAACGACTCGGGACGCATAGAAAAAGAATATTTCGCACAGAGTTAGAAGAGTAAAAAGAGTTTCGCCGAGTAGGAATAAAAAGCTCTGTGATACTCCTTTCTACTCCCTTGACTCTGTGCGAAAAAATCTACAGCGGAATGTTGCCGTGCTTTTTACGCGGCAGCGTATCCACCTTGTTTTCGAGCATCTTAAATGCCCGAATCAGCTTTTGCCGCGTCTGCGAGGGCAGGATGACCTCATCGACAAAGCCGCGGTGGGCGGCGCGGTAGGGCGTGGCAAATTTCTGCTGGTACTCATCGACCTTCTCTTGCAGCTTGGCTTCGGGGTCTTCGGCGGCGGCGATTTCGCGCTTGAAGATGATTTCGGCCGCGCCCTTGGCGCCCATTACCGCGATTTCGGCGGTGGGCCAGGCAAAGTTGAGGTCGGCCCCGATGTGCTTGCTGTTCATCACGTCATACGCGCCGCCGTAGGCTTTGCGGGTGATGACGGTGATGCGCGGCACGGTGGCTTCGCAGAAGGCGTAGAGTAGCTTGGCCCCGTTGGTGATGATGCCGCGCCACTCCTGGTCGGTGCCGGGCAGGAAGCCGGGCACGTCTTCGAGCACGAGCAGCGGGATGTTGAACGAGTCGCAGAACCGCACGAAGCGGGCGGCCTTGGTGCTGGCATTGATGTCGAGCACGCCCGCCAGCACGGCCGGCTGGTTGCCCACAATGCCGATGCTGCGGCCCGCGAGCCGCGCAAAACCCACCACGATGTTCTCGGCGAAGTTCTGGTGCACCTCCATGAAGGAATCGGCATCGATGATGCCTTCAATCACCTCCCGAATGTCGTAGGGCTGGTTGGCGTTGTCGGGCACGATGGTGTCGAGCGCGGGGCGGCTTTCGTCGCCCTGCGGCTGGTAGGGCTGGGCGGGGGCGGTTTCCTCGCAGTTTTGGGGCATGTAGCTCAGGAGCTGCTTGAGCTGCTGAATGCACACTACCTCGTTGGCGGCGGTGAAGTGCGTGACGCCGCTCTTGGCCGAGTGGGTGCTGGCCCCGCCGAGCTCCTCGCTGGTCACGTTTTCGTGGGTCACGGTTTTCACCACGTTGGGGCCGGTCACGAACATATAGCTCGTGTTTTCGACCATCAGAATAAAGTCCGTAATGGCCGGCGAGTACACCGCGCCGCCCGCGCACGGCCCCATAATGGCCGAGAGCTGCGGCACCACGCCCGAGGCCAGCGTATTCTTATAAAAGATGTCGGCGTAGCCACCGAGGCTCACCACGCCTTCCTGAATGCGGGCCCCGCCCGAGTCGTTGAGGCCGATAACGGGCGCGCCGTTCTTCATGGCCAGGTCCATGATTTTGACGATTTTCTCGGCGTGCGTCTCGCTCAGCGAGCCGCCGAACACCGTGAAATCCTGCGAGAATACGTACACCAGCCGGCCGTACACGGTGCCGTAGCCGGTCACCACACCGTCGCCGAGGTAATACTCTTTGTCGAGGCCAAAGTCTTTGGAGCGGTGCATCACAAACTTGCCGATTTCCTCAAACGAGCCCTCATCGAGCAGCAGGTCAAGGCGTTCGCGGGCGGTGAGCTTGCCCTTTTTGTGCTGGGCCTCGATGCGGGCCTGGCCGCCGCCGAGCAGGGCTTCCTGGTTTTTGGCGGCGAGTAGTTCGGTTTTGGAGGGGGTGGGCGTGGCAGCGTGGGAATCGGCCATAAGGGCAGGGCGGGGAGAGTAAGTAACGGGGGCTTAAAGCCCAAATATAGGCCGGGGGTTTGGCGTAGGGCGGTTGTTGCACGGACTTTGCGGTCCGCGTCCGCAAGCGAGCAGCCGGACGGACGTGGACTGCAAAGCCCGCGCAACAGGCTCAGCTATCCCAGCCCAAATCGGCGTTGATGGGCGGCGTGGGGTCGAGCGAGCGCCACAAGTACTTGCAAGCCAGCGTGCGGTAGGGCCGCCACGGCTCGGCCAAAACGAGCATCCGCTTGTGCAGCGTCCGGCCGGTTTCCTCCAGGTTATAAAGCTTGCGCATGGCATTCTGAATGCCCAGGTCGCCCTCGCTGAATACGTCGGGCTGGTCGAGGGCGAACATCTGGAGCATCTGGGCGGTCCAGCGGCCTACGCCTTTGATGGCGGTGAGGTGGGCCGTGAAGGCTTCCTCATCGAGCTGGCTCAGGTGCTCGTAGTCGAGCAGGCCGCGCTCCTGGTAGTCGGCGATGGCCTTGAGGTAGCCGATTTTCTGGCGCGAGAGGCCGGCCTCGCGCAGCTCATCTTCTTCGAGGCGCAGCACCTCGCGGGGCTCGGGGTAGCCATCGGGCCGAAACAGGGCGGTGAAGCGCCGCCAGATGGCGGCCGCCGCTTTGGTGGAAATCTGCTGGCTCACGATGGCGCGCAGCAAGGCCAGGTACAAGTCTTCGTGGGCGGCGGGGCGTACCGGGGCGGTTATTTTGGCAATGGCCTGGGCCAGAATCGGGTCGGCCTGGGTGAGGTGGACGAGGCCGGCGGCGTGCCAGTGGGGCGCGGTTTCGGCGGGTAAAGAAGCGGGCATGAGGCGGGTTTAGTCGATGTCTTCGGAATGGGTAGCTACTGCAACAACTTCGAGTACCTCGCCGGTTTCACTGAGGCGCAGGCCGGTGAGGCAGCGCCCGAATACGGCCCCCGTATCGAGGTAAATAGCGTTGGCCACCCGGTCGAAGTGGGGCTTGCCGTCCTTGGTGGGGGTGTGGCCCACCACTTGCAGCGGGCCGGTATTGAGCAGCGGGCCGCGCCGCCACAGCACGCCGTCGGGGTTGTGGGGGTCGAAGGGTGTGCGCTCGTCGGCAAAGCCGGCGTGGGAAAACAGCACGTGCTCGCTTTCCCAAAACAAGGGCCGCGCCGCCAGCCAGGCGGCGTGCGGGGCTACCCACTCGGGGTGCTGCCGGTACTGCCCCAGCGTGCCCCGGCCGCCCCAGTCGAGCCAGGGTTTATAGGGGCCATCGGGGCCGAGGTGGGCGGCCATGCCCCAGTCGTGGTTGCCTTGCAGGAAAACGGTGCGGTCGGGAAAATCCTCGCTGAGCTCCTGGCACAGCGCCACGGTTTCGGGCGAGTAGTTGCCGCGGTCCACTAGGTCGCCGAGCTGCACCAGCCGCTCGCCGGGCCGCCAGTGGCTGAGCAGCTCCTGAAACGTGTGCAGGCAGCCGTGGATGTCGGCGATGACGAAGAAATTCATGGCGGCTGACTGGTAGTTCGGATAACTCAGGCCCAGCAAATGGGGTTGCCGGTTTGCAGGGCGGCTTCGGCCAGGCGCCGGAGCGGGGCCAGAATATACTCGTACTCACGAGCCAGCGGAGCGGTTTCCTGCGTTACGCCAAACGTGGCCAGCGGGGCCGGCTCGGCCTCGGCTACCCGCAGGCCAGCCACGCACTCGTACTGGTGCCCGCTGTCCAAATCGATAAAGCGGTACCGCTTATCGGCCAGTTGCTCTTGCCGAAAATGGCGGGCGCGGAACCGCAGCAGGTGCTCTTCCCGGCGCTTAAACCAGGATTTTCTTTTTTCCGCGATGAAGAAGCCCTCCTGGTCGAGCCCGTAGCAGTAGCGGATGGTAGCAAACAGGAAAACGGCCCGCTCCTCCAAATTCACGGAATAGATAAGCTCACCGCTAGCCTGCTCCCGTAGCCTGACAAGCGTTTCGCCCGGCTCGGCCGCTAGCTCGGCCAGCTCGCGCAGTAGGGCCGGGGCATCGGTAGCGGGCAGGTGGCCAAAGTTTCCCTGCGGCAGCTTCCCGGCCAGCACCGGAAAGCGGCCATCGGCCCCGCGCTCGGCCACAGTGCGCCGGAAAGCCGCCATACCCGCCATATTGGCCAAGCGCTCGTCGGCGGCCTCCATGCCTGGATGGGTGCAGGCGTGGTCCCGCCAGTCGTCAAACTCCTGGTCCATCTGCAAGTAAAGCGCTTGGTTTTGCTCCCAGAGCCCGGCGGAGAAGTCGATATACACGCTGCCGTCCTCGTCGATGGCCACCAGTTCCGGATACGGGGGCGGGGTGGTAAGCCCCTGCCTGTAGCAGCTGCAGGGCACGAAGGCATTATATCCCATGCAGTTTCAGGGCTGGATGAGGGGGCAAGCTACGGCTTATCGGTTGGCCCCGCTACCCCCAGCCAGCGCACCAGCGGCCCGATAGTGAGCCCCTGCCCGATGATGGAAAACACGACAATAACGTAAGTAATACCGACCAGCAGCTCGCGCGGCGCGCCGGCCGGCAAGCTCAGCGCCATCGCTACCGACAGCCCGCCGCGCAGCCCGCCCCAGGTCAGGATGGGCACCCCATGCCGCGAGGGCAGAAAGGTAGTGCTCAGCTTGAGCAATTGCAGCGGCGCGGCTACGGCCGCCAGCCGGGCCAACAGCACCACCGCCACCGCCGCCAGCCCCGCTGCAAGCGTGCGCCCCGGAATGTCGAGCACCAGCATCTCCAAACCCACCAGCACGAACAGCAGCGCATTGAGCACCTCATCTACCAGCTCCCAGAACTTGTCGATGTACTCGCGCGACTCGTCGGAAAAAACCTCGCCCGTGCGGCTGTAGTGGCCCAGCAGCAGGCCCGCCACCACCATCGCCAGCGGCCCCGAGGTGTGCAGGCGCGTGGCCAGGGCCGTGCCGCCCGCCACCACGGCCAGCGTCAGCAGCACCTCCACCTGGTAGTTGTCGACGGTGCGTAGCAGCCAGGCCGCGCCCAGGCCCAGGGCCGTGCCCAGCGCCACCCCGCCCACGGCCTCTTGCAGAAACACGGCCAGCGCGTGCCCCACGGTTACTTCCTGCGGCCCGAGCTGCGCGATTTCCAGTAGCACCACAAACAGCACCACGCCCACGCCGTCGTTGAAGAGCGACTCGCCCACAATCTTTATTTCCAGGTCTTTCGGAATATTAGCTTTGGTGAGAATGCTGAGCACCGCTACCGGGTCGGTGGGCGAGATGAGCGCGCCAAATAGCAGGCAGTACACAAAATCGGTGGGCAGGCCCAGCCCTGGCAGCACCAGGTACATGGCCAGCCCCACGAGCAGCGCACTCAGCGGCGTGCCCATCAGCGCCAGCGCGCCCACCGACCAGCGCAGCCGCCCCAGCCGCCGGGTATCGACGTGGATGGAGCCGGCAAACAGCAGAAACCCCAGCATCACCTGCATCACGAGGGTGCTGAAATCGATGCTGCCCACCACGCGGGCCAGCGCCAGCACCGGGGCCACGCCCAGCCGGGCCAGGCCCACCAGCGCCAGCGAGGTCAGCAGCCCCAGCACCATCAGGCCGATGGCGGGCGGCATCTTCAGGAAGCGATGGTTGAAGTAGGCAAAGGCGGCGGCCAGAACGAGGAGTAGTGCTAAAGCGTTGTATAAGGGCATTTTGTTTAGTTTATGTTCGTTGTTTTATCCGTCATGCTGAGCGCAGCGGAGCGGAGTCGAAGCATCTCTGCCGCTTCATTGCTGAGCGCCGAAGGTTAGTTCACCGCTAGAGATGCTTCGACTCCGCTGCGCTGCGCTCAGCATGACGGATGTAATTAGCAACCCAACCATCTAACCAGCCAGCCCGGCCACTACCTCCGCCACGCGCTCCGTCATGGCGTCGTCTACGTCGAGGTGCGTCACGAAGCGCACCCAGCTGCCGCCAAAGCCGCTGGCCCGGATGCCCTGCGCTTCGAGCCGCGCCAGGAAATCAGCCACGGGCAGGCGGCCTTCATCGAGGCGGAAAAGCAGCAGGTTGGTTTCGGGCTCCAATATCTCGGCCACGTAGGGCAGGGGGCGCAGCGCCTCGGCCAAGCGGGCGGCGCGGCGGTGGTCGTCGGCTAGGCGCGCTACGTTGTGTTCTAACGCAAAAAGCCCGGCCGCTGCCAAATAGCCAGCCTGCCGCCAGCCGCCGCCAAACAGCTTGCGTAGCCGCTTACACTTCCGAATAAACTCGGCCGAGCCCAGCAGCACCGAGCCCACCGGCGCGCCCAGGCCTTTGGAAAGGCACACCGAGATGGAATCGAACAGCCGGCCGTAGTCCTGGCTGCGCTGCCCGGTAGCCACGAGCGCGTTGAAAATACGCGCCCCGTCTAGGTGCAGCGCCAGGTTATTTTTTTTGGTGAGGGCAGCTATTTCTTCTAAATCAGCCCAGGCGTAGCAACTGCCGCCGCCCCGGTTGTGGGTATTTTCGAGGCAAACCAGGCTGGTAGTGGGGTAGTGCACGTTGCCCACGGGCCGAATGGCGGCCTCAATTTGCGCGGCCGTGAGGCGGCCCCGCTCGCCGGGCAGCAGCGCTACCGAGGCGCGGGCGTGGTGCATGATGCCGCCTACTTCCCAGAGGTAGACGTGGGCCGTAGCTTCGCAAATAAGCTCCGAAACCGGGGCGCAGTGCGCCATGATGGCCAGTTGGTTAGTCATGGTGCCCGAGGGGCAGAACAGGCCGGCTTCGAGGCCGAAGCGGGCGGCGAGCTCGGTTTCGAGGCGGCGCACGGTGGGGTCTTCGTCGTATACGTCGTCGCCGACTTCGGCGGCGTGCATGGCAGCCAGCATGGCCGGCGTGGGGCGCGTCACGGTGTCGGAGCGCAGGTCGATAAGCTGGTGCATAGTGCTTGGTTGCTAGTGCTTAGGGCCAGGCGAAGGAAGTGCTTGGGAGCGCGCTCGGCTACCAAGCACTAGGCACCGGACACTAGGCACTAAACAAAAGGTTTGGAAAACCGAAGGTAGCCCCGTATTTTTGCACCTCATTTGCCAGAACTACCCCGAAATCCTAATTTCCCGGAAATCATGTCCGTTACCCGTCTGAAGCGCAAGCACCGCAAAAACATTGCCCGTGCCAACAATGAAACGCGCAAAATCAAAAACTTGCTGCGTACGCCCGTGCTGAAAAACGTGGACCTGGACGAGCTGAAATCACGCTTTGCTACGTCGGCCCCTACGGAGGCTGACGAAAAAAAAAAGCCTAGCGTAACGGAAGAGGGACTGCTCGATAAGGTAGCGCACGCGGCTTCGGCCGCTGCCGACAAGGTAAAGCAAGTTGCCACCGACGCCGCTGATGCCGTAGCGCACAACAGCGTGGTGGAAAAAGCCACCGCCGCCGTGCAGGAAGCCGCCCACAACCTCGTGGAAGGTGCCAAGCACGTGCTGCACCCGGAAACTACTGCGCCCACCAGCCAGAACGCCGCCCAAGTCAACCAAACCGGCACCGAAGGCTTCGACGAAGCCGAGGCCGTGACCAAGCCCGTCAATGAAGACGGCCAGGAAGGCGAGCATCCCAAGCCCGAAATTCACCTCTAAGCCAGCCCACGGGTCAAGCCTAGCAAATCAAAAAAGGCCGCTGCTTCTACTGGAAGTAGCGGCCTTCTTAGTTATGGTAACGTGTATTTGCAGCCTGCGAATAGAGATAAAACAGCCGCAAAGTGGCGACACGTTGGTAGCGCAGGCCTGCATTTGTAGATAAGAGCCGCAAAGCGGCGCTAGGTTGATAGGATGCCGCCGCTTTGCGGCTCTGTTATAGCGGCTCTGACTAACCTACCAACGTGTCGCCGCTTCGCGGCTACCCTGCTACTCGCGGACTGAAAGTCCGCGCTACCGCTACCGCTCGCTGGGCAGCAGGGCGCGCGGGCCAAGCTCTACGGCCTGCATGTCTACCACCTGCCCTTTGTCGATGCCGAAGCGCAGCAGCGTGCGTACTTTATGAAAGCCGTGGCGGCCGGCCGCGCCGGGGTTGAGGTGCAGCAGGTGCAGCTTGGGGTCGGGGGCTACGCGCAGGATGTGCGAGTGCCCGCTGATGAACAGGCCGGGGCGCGTCTGCGTCAGCAGCTGCCGGGCCTCAGGGGTGTAGCGGCCGGGGTAGCCGCCGATGTGCGTCATCACGACCCGCAGGCCCTCTACTTTAAAATCCTGCACCAGCGGCTCGGTGCTGCGAATTTCGGGGCCGTCGATGTTGCCGTACACGCCCCGGAACACGGGTGCGAGGCCAGCCAGCCCCATCACTACTTCGGCCGAGCCAAAATCGCCGGCGTGCCAGATTTCATCGCGGCCTTGCAGGTGGTGGATAATGCGGTCGTCGAGGTAGCCGTGGGTATCCGAAAGCAAGCCAATTCGCGTCATAGGCCGCAAAGATGCAGCCCGGCCGCCTTGCGCAGGCCGAAAACCGGGCGGCGTGTATCTTGCAGCGCCGCCCACCGTATGGCAGGGGCGCGGACCAGGCTGCAGCCGGTTTCCGTTTTTCCATCTCGATTTTCTCCCGATGAACGTTTTCATCAACGATGTCCCGCTGATTATTAAAAAGCTCAGCGAGAAGATATACAAGCATAAGTACGACCTCATTCTGGAGGCTACCGACGAATTTACCAGCAAAGACCTGGTGGGTGATGTACTGGTGCGCGATGCCTCAGCCGCCTTCCTCGACCGCCTGCTGCGGCTGATGGAAGTTAAAAAGCTGAAAAAGCTCGACTCGCTCACCCTGCTGGTACGAAAAAAGAAGAATCTCATCCTGCACCTCAAAGACCAGTTCAAGATTGCCAAGGCCGCCGGTGGCCTGGTGGTGAAGGAAGGCCAGGTGCTAATGATTTATCGCTTAGGCAAATGGGACTTACCCAAGGGCAAGCTCAACCGTGATGAGGACGTGGCACTCGGGGCCATCCGCGAGGTAGAGGAGGAGTGCAACATCAAGGTGGAACTGGGCGAGGAGCTGCCCAGCACCTGGCATTCCTACGCCTACAAGGGTAATAAAATGTTAAAGAAGACGAGCTGGTACGTGATGAAGTGCCTCGACGACTCGGTGATGCGCCCGCAGACGGAGGAGTACATTGAGGAGGTGCGCTGGATGTCGCCGCACGATGCGTTGGCTCGCCTTGAAGAGTCGTATGCCTCTATCGCGTTGGTAGTGCGCCACTACCTGAGCGAAATGGCCGGCAAGCCCGCCAAAACGGCGGCCGCCGACTAATGGGCGGGGCAGGCAGGCGGCCGGGTGGGCCGCGCCGGTGGGCGGCCGCGCTCGGGGCCGGGGGGCTGCTGGCCGCCTGCTCGGGTGCGCACGAGCCGCGCCACGTGGCCAGCGCCAGCAGCGAGCCGGTGCGGGTAGCCCCCACGGCCGACGTGCCAGCGTTGCTGGGCGTGTCCATTGATGGTTTGCGTCAGCGCCTGGGAGCGGCCCGGCCGGTGCCCGCCGCCGTGGCCGAGGCCCTGCCCGAGTCGCGGCTGGCCGTGGTCGACTCGGCTACTGCCTTTCGCACGGGCGGCCTCACGCTGGTGGCCAGCTACGATGCCCGCTCGCGCCAGGTGCGCGACCTGCTGGTGCTGGGCCACCACGAAGATAGCCTCATGGGCCGCGCCCGCCTGCGCCCCCACGCGCCCAACTACTTGGTAATGCCGGTTTTCTACACTGGTAACACATTTCGGCTGCTGGGCGTGCGGGTGATACCGACCAAGTAAACGCTGTAGAAAAGGACTTTCCTGTAACGCCCCGCTGGCCGCCGTGCCAGCGGGGCGTTTTGCTGGAGGCGGCTGGGCGGGGCGGCCGCAGGCGTGGCATTTCCCAAAGTTTCCTTAGCTTTACCCAAGCCTCAGCCTCTGGCGGAGGTTATTTTAATTACTTCACTTTCTTCTCCCCTTCATGCAACCAGCTACCGCCTTGCGCGAGCAACCGCCGCAAGCAGTCGCGGCCAAACACCCACCCGGCCTCTACCTGCTCTTTTTCACGGAAATGTGGGAGCGCTTCAGCTACTACGGTATGCGGGGGCTGCTCACGCTGTACCTGACTACCACTGCGCTAGGTGGTGGCCTAGGCATTCCGGAAGCGCGGGGGGTACTCATCTACGGTTATTTCACAGGCTTCGTGTATTTTACGCCCATTATCGGTGGCTGGCTGGCTGATAAATACATCGGCCAGCGCCGGGCTATTCTCATTGGCGGCCTCACGATGGCCGTCGGGCAGTTCTTTCTATTTATGCAGCCCGCGCTTTCCAGCGAAGCGGCTGTGTTTGGGATGCCCTGGCCCACCGCGCTGGGCTTGCTACTGCTTATCCTGGGCAATGGCTTTTTCAAGCCTAATATCTCCACCATTGTGGGCAAGCTCTACAAGCAGGGCGACCCGCTGCGCGATGCAGCCTTTACTATTTTTTACATGGGTATCAACGTAGGGGCTTTCTTCGCGCCCCTCGTGTGCGGCTACCTGGCCGAAAACCTGTTTGCTACCCGCCACCTCGACGCGGCTACGCAGACCATGGTAGTCGACCACTACGGGTTTCGCTACGGTTTCCTGGCGGCGGGCATCGGTATGCTGCTAGGGCAACTGGCCTTCAATCTACTGGGCCCCCGCCTGCTGGGTGAGGTAGGTCTGCACCCCGAAGGCAAGGGCGACGCGGCCTCGGCCGCCGCTACTAAAGCCCCGCTGACGAAAGAAGAAACCGACCGGATGGCCGTTATTTTCGTCGTTACGCTGTTTGTGGTGTTTTTCTGGGCCGGCTTCGAGCAGGCGGGCTCGTCGCTCACGCTGTATACCAAGACGTTCATCGACCGCGAGATATTTGGCTTCCTGATTCCTACTTCCTGGTTTCAGTCGGTTAACCCGGCCTTTATTGTGCTCATGGCCCCGCTGGTGGCCGGCGTGTGGCTGAAGCTGGGTAGCCGGGGTAAAGACCTCAGCATCCCCGTCAAGATGGGCCTGGGGATGGTACTGCTCGGCATCGGTTTTCTATTCATGGTGGGCGCGGTGCTCCAGCGTGGCGGCGACGTAGCCAATCCAGCCATTAAGGCCAGCATTCTGTGGCTGCTGGCGACCTATTTCTTCCACACTATCGGCGAGCTTTGCCTGTCGCCCATCGGGTTGTCGATGGTGTCGCGCCTGTCGCCGCCGGCTCTCACGTCGATGCTCATGGGCGTGTGGTTCCTGGCCCCGTTTGTGGCCCAAATTGCGGGCGGCTACATCGCTGCCTACGTCGAAACGCTGGGTGCGCTCAAAGTATTCGGCCTTATCGCAGCCTTCGTTATCGTGGCGGGCCTGCTGCTTATCGCCATCTCGCGCAAGCTATTCGCGATGATGCACGGCCGAGGCTAGTCGCCCAGACCAATAAAAAAGCCCCGCCGTGCAATGCACGGCGGGGCTTTTTTATTGGTCTGGGCTCAGCCGAAGGCAAGCGTACCGCTCTAACGTGGTGCCTCACCCCCCGGCCGCATCTGCTTAATGCGCAGAGTCTCCGAAAAGGAGAGGGGGAGCCGGACGAGTCTTTCCGTTTGCTCGCAGCTGTAATGCGGAGCAGTTGATTTCTTGAGGTACTGGGGTAGGTAGCACCGTCAGGCTAAGCCTAAGCCAAGCCACCAAATACAACCAACAAAAAGCCCCGCCGCACCAAGTGCAGCGGGGCTTCCCACTAAAAAAACAACTCAAAACGAACCAGAGCCAACAGTCAGCCTGCGCAGCAGGCGTATCCGTTAAATCCTAAAAATCCGTTTGAATCTGCGGTCTACATCATGCCGCCCATGCCACCCATACCGCCCATGCCAGCGTCGCCGTGGCTATGGCCAGCTTCCTTGGGCTCGGGCTCGTCCGAAATCACGGCTTCGGTCGTCAGCAGCAAGCCGGCGATAGAAGCAGCGTTTTCGAGGGCCAGGCGGGTTACTTTGGTGGGGTCGATGATACCGGCGGCCACCAGGTTTTCGTAGCGGTCCTCGCGGGCGTTGTAGCCGAAGTCACCTTTGCCGTCGCGCACTTTCTGCACCACTACCGAGCCTTCGCCGCCGGCGTTGGCCACGATGGTACGCAGGGGAGCCTCCAGGGCCGTGCGGATGATGTTCACGCCCGTGCGCTCGTCACCGTTCAGGGTTTCGATGGCTTCGAGCGAGTCGAGGGCGCGCACGAGGGCCACGCCACCGCCGGGCACCACGCCTTCCTCAACGGCGGCGCGGGTAGCGTGCAGGGCATCGTCTACGCGGTCTTTCTTCTCCTTCATTTCTACTTCGGTGCTGGCGCCGATGTAGAGAATGGCCACGCCACCCGACAGTTTGGCAAGGCGCTCTTGCAGCTTCTCCTTGTCGTAGTCCGAGGTGGTGGTTTCCATCTGGGCCTTAATCTGGCCTACGCGGGCCGTGATGGCGTCTTTCGAGCCTTTGCCGTTGACGATGGTCGAATTGTCTTTGTCGATGATGACTTTCTCAGCCTGACCCAGGTATTCGAGGGTCGCGTTTTCGAGCTTGTAGCCCTGCTCTTCGCTGATAACGGTACCGCCCGTGAGGGTAGCAATGTCTTCGAGCATGGCCTTGCGGCGGTCGCCGAAGCCGGGAGCCTTCACGGCCGCGATTTTCAGCGAGCCGCGCAGCTTGTTTACGACCAGCGTAGCCAGGGCTTCACCGTCAACGTCTTCCGAAATGATAACCAGGGGCTTACCAGTCTGGAGAACCTGCTCCAACACGGGCAGCAGCTCCTTCATGGTGCTCACTTTCTTGTCGTAGATGAGCACGTAGGGGTTGTCGAACTCAACCTCCATCTTCTCGGGGTTGGTCACGAAGTAGGGCGAGAGGTAGCCACGGTCAAACTGCATGCCTTCTACCGTCTTCACTTCGGTTTCGGTGCCACGAGCTTCTTCTACCGTGATAACGCCCTCTTTACCAACCTTATCCATGGCATCGGCAATCATTTTGCCGATTTCCGCGTCGTTGTTGGCCGAAATCGTACCCACCTGGGCGATTTCCGAGTTGTTCTCGATTTTCTTCGACTGCGATTTCAGGTTAGCTACTACGGCCTGCACGGCCTTGTCGATGCCGCGCTTGAGGTCCATTGGGTTAGCACCGGCGGCCACGTTTTTCGAGCCGGCCGTGTAGATGGCCTGGGCCAGTACGGTAGCCGTGGTGGTGCCGTCGCCGGCCTGGTCGGCCGTTTTCGAAGCCACTTCCTTCACGAGCTGGGCACCCATGTTCTCGATGGGGTCGCGCAGCTCGATTTCCTTAGCTACGGTCACGCCGTCTTTGGTGATGCTCGGCGCGCCGAACTTCTTGTCGATGATAACGTTGCGGCCTTTCGGACCCAGGGTTACCTTAACGGCGTTCGCCAGCTTGTTGACCCCGGCTTGCAGCTTCGAGCGGCCGTCGACGTCAAATTGAATGTTCTTAGCCATTTGGGTGGTTAAGTGAGAGTTTTATAGAATGTTACGTAAGGTGGCTAGGTGGCTTAGAGAACGGCCAGAATGTCCTTCTCCTGCATGATGAGGTAGTCCTCGCCATCCAGGGTGATTTCGGTGCCGGTCCACTTGCCGTACAGCACTTGGTCGCCTACTGCCACCTCGGGCTTGATGGTGGTGCCGTTGTCGGCCGTTTTGCCAGCGCCTACTGCTACTACTTCGCCGCGCTGGGGTTTTTCCTTGGCGGTGTCGGGGATGATGATGCCAGACTTGGTGGTAGCTTCGGCGGCGGCGGCTTTCACGACTACGCGGTCGGCCAGCGGTTTAATGCTTAGTGCCATGATGGGTTGAATGGTGGGTAGGTGATGTTTTGGGAAACGGAAAACTTAGTATCCTGCGGCGGCAGTTGACACGAAACATGCCAAGCGCCCAAACCTGACAGAATGCGCGGCTACAAGCGGCGGATTGGCAGAAATGTTTGGGTAATGCAGCCAAAACCGGCCGTTGTGGCTTACGAATTAGCCGCCTGCGCCCCGCCTATTCCAGCAAAAAAAGCCAGCGGCTGCCCCCGCGAAGGAGGCAGCCGCTAGCTTGTTCTAAAGAAGCTGTCGGGGTAGCTGAAATACTACTTGGTAGCCGGGGCCGGAGCAGGTACCGTTGCGCCGGGGGCCGCCGGGGCGGGAGCCGGCACGGTGTTGGTTTTCACCTGCTGGGCGCGCTGCTGGTTGATGCTGCGGGCGGGGCCTTCGCCGCCGCTAATCATGTGGGTGCCCAGCGAGAGCACAATCAGGGCGATGGCGAAGCCCCAGGTGAGCTTTTCGAGCAGGTCGCCGGTGCGCTTCACGCCCATGAGGTTGGCCGCGCCGCCCGCGCCAAACTGGCTGCTGATGCCGCCGCCTTTGGGATTTTGGGCCAGCACTACCAGGGCCAGCAACACACACACAATCAGAATGAGAACAACTAAGGCAACAAGCATGAGAAGAATAAAAGCTACGTCTGTGGGCGCAAAGATTCAATTTGGGCTGCAAAGTACGCCATTTTTTCCGGCTGTTTCACCATCAGGCGCTCATAAATTGCAATGGCCCGGTCGGGCTTACCCTGGCGGGTCAGGATTTTAGCCAGATTCTCGGAGGCTAGGTCGGGCACGGCGCGGGTACTGGGGCCCGAGAGGTCGGGCAGCTCCTCGTCGTCGGCATCGGGCTGGGGCGGGGCGGCCCGGCGGCGTGGCACGGCCTGCGCGCCGCGCTGTAAAAAGCTGTTTATCAGGTCGCTTGCTACGGGTGTGGGAGCTATTGCGGCCGGTGCCTGCTGGGCTTGGAGGTGCGTGAGTAGCAGCGCATCGGGCGCAAAAAACTCGCCGGCGGGCGGCAGCGGCGTGCTAGGTAGCAGCGCCGCCGGCCCCATTGAGAGGCTGTATGTTTCGGCCAGCGGGCTTTGCAGGCAAAAGCCCAGGCGGCTGCCTTCGCCGGGCACGTAGCCTACATCGGCTACCCCGGCAAAGGGGGGCGCTGATTCGGTGGGGGCCACCACGCCGGCTGAGGTAGCTAGCAGGTCATTTGCATCTGCTTCAAGCTCGGGTAGCTGGTAGGCGATGATGGTCGCCGGCTCAGTATCGGCCAGGCCAAATTCCTGCCGGGCCGCCGCTGCCTTGGCGGGCGGGCGAATGGGCGGTGCCTGCGCGGGCAGTTCGTCGTCGGGCGCGGCCTCCGCTACTGGGGCAGCGGCCTCGTCTAGTGTATTAACCGGAGCCGCCAGTTCCTGGGTTTCCGCCGGGGCGTCGGCATGCATGGGTGCCGCCTGCATCGTCGCTTCGGCAATAAGCTCAGCTGTCTCGGGCTGCGTGGCACTGGCTGGTTCAGCCAGCGCCCCTACCAGCGCGGTGGTTAGCTCACCTGTGGTTGGCACTGCCGCGCTGAGTTCGGCGGCGGGCGCGGGCACGTTTGCAGTAGCTGCTTCGGCGGTAGCAATTTCGGCCTGTACCAGCACTTCTCGCGCGGCGGCCGGTGTCAGCTCAATAAGCTGGCGCAGCAGGGCACGGTCGGCGGCGTAGGTGGCCGCGCGGCGCAGGCGCTGGCTGGCTAGCATCGAGCCCTGGTCGTGGGCGGCCTTGGCTAGCAGCAGGTGCGCGGTCTGGCAATACGGAAACGCCTGGGCCAACTGCTCAAGCGCCCGCACGTCGGCCCCGGTGAGGGCAGCCGGATGGGCCAGCAGTTGGAGTAGCGTAGAGCGGGTCATTCCTGAAAAAATAGCTTTGGGGGGTGCAAAGGTGCAGCCCGCACCGGCAAGTAAGCGGTAGCCGCCGCCAAAATCGGCGAATATTTTCCAGCTTGCGCCCAGCCAAGGTTAGCCGCATGCTGGCTGGTTGCGGTGAGCAACTACCAGTTGGCTACCGACTTATTGAACATGTCGCTGATAATATTGCGCGTGATGTTGCGCACCGCGCTTTGGTCATTGTTGACGGCCGCGATGTCCTGGGTCGACGCAAAATCGCCCTGGCTTTGAAACGTCTGCTCGAAATCCTGCTTCGAGTCCTTGGTGTTGGTAAAGCGCAATTGCACCTGAATGGTGAGGCGGTTGGCCCCCGCCTGGCTCACGGCCCCCACCTGCTGAATGGCGGCCGGCGCGTAGTCGTAAGCTACGATACTCCCCTCAAACTGCAGGTCGCCATCGCGGGGCACCAGCTTCAATGTGGTATTGCGCTGAAAGTAGTCTTTGAGGTCTTCCGTAAAGCGCTGGCTTAGCGAGGCCGGGGCGTTGGGGGCGCTGCTGGGAAACGTCTGAATGGAAATCGTTTTAACAGACGGGTCGATGTTGGTGCCATTGAAGGAATAGATGCCGCAGCCGCCTAGTAGCGCAGCCAGTGGCAGCGCGGCCAGCAGCCGCAGCGTGTACCGTCGTTTACTAATGTGCTGTTTACAAATAGGGGCAGGGCTAGACTGATTCCAGGTCATACTGCTTAAGCTTGCGGTAAAGGGTACGCTCCGAAATGCCCAGGTCCTGCGCGGCATATTTACGTTTGTTGTGATGTTTC
Organism: uncultured Hymenobacter sp.; assembly: GCA_964277755.1. Taxonomy (GTDB): domain Bacteria; phylum Bacteroidota; class Bacteroidia; order Cytophagales; family Hymenobacteraceae; genus Hymenobacter. The sequence goes on along the minus strand of CAXYJY010000048.1, from coordinate 117,376 downwards.
TTTAAGGCCTTCAGAATCATCTCTTTCTCGATAGCATCTAAAGAAAGGGTTTCCTCCTCTGTTTCGTGCGAAATGTCTTCAGTATGCATGTCTTCCTCTTCATCGCTGTACGCGGCTGGGGAGGCTACTTCTACGCGTAGCGGTGACGCCGGCAGTAGGTAGCCGTTATTTTCGTTTGTAGCCTCAGTGCCTACGTAGGGGGTAGCGTCGTTTAAGTTTGTAAATAAGTGGCTATTTTGGCGTAGCAGCTCCTGGGCGTCAGCAGCGGGGCGGGTACCCGTGCCGCTGGCCAGCTCCAGCACTACTTTTTTGAGGTCAGTCATATCGCGGCGCATGTCAAACAGCAGCCGGTATAAAATGTCGCGCTCGGAGTAAGAGCCGAAGCCGCCGGCCGCGTCACCTGCGCCGTGGCCGGGCAGCAGGGCTGGCAGCTGCGAGGTTTGGGCGGCGGGCAGGTAGGTAGCCAGGCGCTGGGCATCAACCTCGCGGTCGAGCTCCAGCACAGATATTTGCTCAGCCAGATTCTTGAGCTGGCGGATGTTGCCGGGAAAGCGGAACCGATTGAGCAGCCGCACCGCTTCGGGCGTGAGCGTGATGGGCTTGACACGGTGCTTTTCTGAAAAATCAGCCGTGAACTTGCGAAACAGCAAGTAGATGTCGTCGCCTCGGTCGCGCAGCGGCGGCACCGTAATGGGTACCGTGCTGAGGCGGTAGTACAAATCCTCCCGAAACTTGCCGGCCTGCACGCGGTCGAGGAGGTTTACATTTGTGGCAGCTACCACGCGCACGTCGGTTTTCTGCACCTTGCTGCTACCCACCCGGATAAACTCACCATTCTCGAGCACGCGTAGCAGGCGGGCCTGCGTGCCGAGCGGCATTTCGGCTATCTCGTCCAGGAAAATGGTACCACCGTCCGTCACTTCAAAGTAGCCTTTGCGCGCCTCATTAGCGCCCGTAAATGCGCCCTTTTCGTGCCCAAATAGCTCCGAGTCAATCGTGCCCTCCGGGATGGCGCCGCAGTTGATGGCGATAAACTGCCCGTGCTTGCGCGGCGAGAGCGCGTGGATAATCTTGGAAAACGACTCCTTGCCCGACCCGCTTTCACCGGTAATGAGCACCGTCATATCAGTCGGCGCGACTTGCGCAGCTACCTGAATGGCGTAGTTCAGCGCCGGCGCGTTGCCGATGATGCCAAAGCGCTGCTTGATGGATTGTATCTCTTGATTTGTCATTGGCTAGACTAAGCCTAACCGGCTCAGTCCGTAGGGGTTATTTCTTAGGATAGTTCATGCGCCATAGCAGGCGAACGACCAGAAAGACGATGAAGCTGCCAAGCAGCAGCTGGACAGCTTGCCAGACTAGTAAGCCGTTTATTGTGTTGCCCATTGCAAGTCAAAAACAAGCTATACTGCCTCGCCCAGCAGCGCCCCGCCGGTCGTGCTCGTTACAAACACCTCAACGTAATCGCCCTTCTGGAAAGTACCTTTCGGGAAAATAACGACTTGGTTTTGGCTGTTGCGGCCACTGAGGTGCTCCTGCGAGCGCTTCGAGAAGTTCTCGACCAGCACCTTATGCACGCGGCCCACCATGCGGGCGTAGCGGGCGCGGGCGTGCAACTGCTGCCGGTCGATGATTTCCTGCAAGCGGCGCTTCTTGGTTTCCAGCGGAATATCATCTTCGAGTTTGCGGGCGGCCAGCGTGCCGGGGCGCTCCGAGTAAAAGAAGTTGTAGCCCATGTCGTACTGCGCGAAGTCAATGAGGCTCAACGTATCCTGATGCTCTTCTTCGGTTTCGGAGCAGAAGCCGGCAATCATGTCGGTTGAGATGGCGCAATCCTCGCCCAGGATGCGGCGGATGGCCTGCACCCGCTCCTCGTACCAGGGGCGGTCGTAGGTGCGGTTCATCAGCTCCAGCACCCGCGAGTTGCCGCTCTGGGCAGGCAGATGAATGTATTTACAAATGTTTTCGTGCCGCGCCATGGTGTGCAGCACTTCATCGGTGATATCCTTGGGGTGCGAGGTCGAGAAGCGCACCCGCAGCGCGGGGCTGATGAGCGCCACGCGCTCCAGCAGCTGCGCGAAATTGACGCGCTCGGTGCCGTCCTCGCTGGCCCACTTGTAGGAGTCCACGTTCTGGCCTAAGAGCGTAACCTCTTTGTAGCCAGCGGCTACCAGGTCGGTAGCTTCCTGCACGATGCTGTAGGCATCGCGGCTGCGCTCGCGCCCGCGGGTGAAGGGCACCACGCAAAACGAGCACATGTTGTCGCAGCCGCGCATGATGCTGATGAAGGCCGTGATGCCGTTCGAGTTCAGGCGCACCGGTGTGATGTCGGCGTAGGTTTCCTCGCGGCTCAGCAGCACGTTCACCGCCTTTTGCCCGCCATCGACTTGGCTGATGAGCTGCGGCAAGTCGCGGTAGGCGTCGGGGCCGACCACGAGGTCCACGATTTTTTCTTCTTCTAAGAACTTGCTCTTCAGGCGCTCGGCCATGCAGCCGAGTACGCCCACCAGCATGCCGGGCTTGCGCTTTTTGTGCGAGTTGATTTGCTTGAGGCGCATGCGCACGGTTTGCTCGGCCTTCTCGCGGATGGAGCAGGTGTTGAGCAGCACGAGGTCGGCCCCGGCAAGGTCGTCGGTGGTGTCAAACCCCTCGTCGGCCAGAATGCTGGACACGATTTCGGAGTCGGAGAAATTCATCTGGCAGCCGTAGCTCTCGATATACAGCTTGCGGGCGCGGCCGGTGCGGGTAGCGGCGCTCACGCGCACGTCGGCTGGCAGGGCGTCGGCCACGGGCGCTTTATCGAGAAAATCTAAGGTAATGAGCGGTTGAGACATAATAGGCAAATAGCCCAAAGCTGAAAGCCGGGCAGGTAACAAAGATACAAAGTAGGCTGGGAAATGACAGAATGACAGAGCCGCCACGCAATTGTTTGTCCTTGCCAGCGCAGCGCAGCAATCGCACCTGTTGAGCCGCGCCGCTCGGGTGCGATTGCTGCGCTGCGCTCGCAAGGACAACCTTATTCCTGCTTAATAATTGTATGCAGCGCTTCGAGCACGCCCTGCGCTTTCAACAAACACTCCTGGTACTCGTGCGCGGGCACCGAGTCGTAGGTGATGGCCGAGCCCACTTGCAGGCTGAGGTAGCCGGTATCGGCGCGGTACTGGAGGCTACGAATCACAACGTTAAACTCAAAATTGCCACCGGGCAGCACGTAGCCGAAGCTGCCGCTGTAGAGGCCGCGCCGGCTGCGCTCGTAGTGCTCGATGAGCTGCATGGCCCTGATTTTAGGCGCGCCGGTCATCGAGCCCATCGGGAAGGTAGCGCGCAATATATCGGCCAGGCTGGTGCCGGGCCGCAGGTCGGCCGCGACGGTCGAAACCAGCTGCCACACGTGCCGAAAGTCGTAAGTACCAAATAGTTCGGGCACGCGCACGGTGCCCGGCCGGGCCACGCGGGCGAGGTCGTTGCGCACGAGGTCCACTATCATCAGGTTTTCTGCGCGCTCTTTTTCGTCGTGCAGCAAGGCCAGGCGCTGGGCTTCGTCCTCGGCCGGGGTAGCGCCGCGCCGCCGCGTGCCCTTGATGGGCTGGGAGGTAATAACGTCTTGCTGTTTAGCGAGAAAGCACTCGGGCGAGGCGCACAGCAGGTAGTGGTCGTGGTGGCGCAGAAAGCCCGCGTAGGGCGCGGGCGACGCCTCATTGAGCTGCCAAAAAGCGGTCACGGGGTCGAGGTGCACGTTTTCGGCGAAAAACTCCTGGCACAGATTCAACTCGTACACTTCGCCGTTGAGAATGTCCTCACGCACTTGCTCCACGGCCGCCAGGTAGTCGGCGCGCGGCATCTGGGCGCGCAGCGGCGGCACGGCGGCCGGCGCGGCAGTGGGGGGCACCGCCGTCGCCAGAATGGCCGCCAGCACGCCGGCCGTGCGGCCGTGCAGCTCCAACGCGTCGGGCTGCCAGCGCAGCCAGGTTTCGGGCTGAAAAAAGTGCAGCGCCGGCCAAGCCAGGCCCGACGGGTTCTGGCTGCTCAGGGCCTCAATCTCGTTTTTGACATCGTAGGTAATGAACCCAAAGAAGGGTCGCGCCTGGGCGGTCGCGGTGCCCAGGTAGTCAGGCAGCGCTGCTAGCGTGGTAGGAGTGCCGGGGGCGGCCGGAGCCACGGCCAGCAACCGCTCGAAGGTGCCAGCCGCCGCCTGCTGCAAATCATTGTGCTCATAATAAGCACAATATGGGAAGCTGGCTGCCCACTGTAAGGCGCGGGCGCGGAAATTGAGGGGTAAGTCGGAGAGCGGAAAGCGGAGCATGGAAGTACCGTGGACCCTGCGGGTCCGCGCGTGCTGCGGGTTACAGCTGGCGCAGGGCCAGCTTGGCTTTTTGGTCAGTGCTGTTTTTGTACTCGTGTTTAGGATACGCCACGGCCTGCTCAAAATACGCTTTGGCCGCCGCCCGCTGCCCGGTTGCCTGGGCCAGGTAGCCGAGCTGCAAGGCCGCCTGCGGCGCGAAGTAATAGGCAGGCTCACCCAGGGCGGCCGAGCGGCGCAGCGTGCGCAGGTAGTCGGCGCGGGCCGAGTCGAGGCGGCCGAGGCCCTGCCACACGCGGGCGCGGCGGTAGGGTGCTTCGAGCTGGTCGCGTGGGGGCGTGGCGGCGCTGGGCCGAAACTGCTGCAACGTGCTCAGGGCCTGCGCGTAGTAGCCGCCATCGGTTTGCAGCCGGGCGCGGGTAAGGATGGCGTTGAGTGGCTGTGCGTCGCGATAAAAGCGCTGGGCGTAGATGTCTTCTTCAATGGTAAGCGGGCCGGCTAGGTTGATTTGCTGGCGATAGCGCTCGCAGGTGGCGGCCGGCGCGCCGCCCAGCCAGGCGGCCAGGTAGAGCTTAAAGGCTGCGTCCTTACGGTAGTAATCGCCCCGGTACTCGCGTAAAAACTGCTCGTTTTCGGTCAGTGAGGCAGCGTAGTCGCCCTTATACAGCAGCAGGTCGCCGGCCAAGTGATGTACGAAACCGAGCGGGTAGTAGGCCGGCCCGGTGGGCCGGGCGCGGTAGGCTGCTAGCGCCTCGTCGCCGTGGTGTTGGCGTTTGTTGAGGCTGACGACCAGGTAGTTGAAAAGTAGATTATCTGGCTGCTCGCGGGCCAGGCGGCTGGCCAGCGCCAAGCTTTCGGAACCCTGTTTGTAGTACGATTCCCGAATGAGCGCTAGTAAAATCTGACTTTCCGTCTGAAAGTCATTCGGCTGCGTCGCGGCCAGCCCCAGATTGCGCAGGCCCTCCTCCACGCTGCCACGCAGCCCCAGCAGCCGCAAAAACCAATGGTAGCCCTCGGGCAGTGAGCCGATACCAAACTGGCACAACCCCAATGTCTTGCGCGCCGGTATAAACGCTGGGTAGCGCGCCGCCACGGCCTGCATCAGGCCGGCGGTGCGGCGCAGGTTCCAGGCGCCGCGCACCTCGTGGTGAAAGCCGATTTGGGCCAGGGCTTGGTGCAGGCTGATTTCGGCCTGGGCGTAGTCGCGCAGGGCACCGGCGGGCTGTTTTTCGAGCGCGGCCAGCCGGGTGTCGTGGGCGGCCAGGGTAGCGTCGTAGCGGCGGGCATCCTGGCTTATGATGAGCGCCACAAAGTCGGCGCAGTCGGCTACTAGCAGCGTGCCGGGGGCGGTGGCGGGCTCGGCGGCTAGCAGCTGGCGGCAGGCGTTTACCTTCAGCTTCAGCAGCTCGGCGTAGGCGCGGCGGGCGTTGGGGGAGAGGGTTTCGGCTTTCCGGTCATCAGTTTCTACTTTCTGGTCGCTGATTTCTGGTTTGGCTGGGGGCGAGTTCTGATACGCGTTTGACTGCGGAGGGGCGCAGAAGAGAACGCAGAGGAACGCAGAGGCCCAGGTGACCTTCTGCGACCTCTTGCGATTTCTTCTGCGTCTCTCTGCGGTAAAAAGCATGTGCGAAAACAAAAAAGGAACGACCAAAGCCGTTCCTTTTTTCAAAACCAAAACCAGAAATTACGCGGCTTGCTTGCCTTCCACGTCGGCCAGGATGCGGCCGCAGTGCTCGCACACGATGATTTTCTTGTGCGAGATGATGTCGGCCTGGCGCTGCGGGGGCACCGTGTTGAAGCAGCCGCCGCAGGCGTCGCGGCGCACGAGCACCACGGCGAGGCGGTTGCGCATGTTGCCGCGGATGCGGTCATAGGCCGTCAGCAGGCGGGGCTCTACGGGCTGGGTGGCGGTTTCGCGCTCGGCCACGAGGGTTTTCTCTTCGGCCTCGTTTTCGGCCACGATGGTGTCGAGCTCAGCCTTTTTGGTGTCGAGGTCCTTGCGGCGCTCGTCGAGGCGCTGGCGCGTCACGTTGGCCTCGGTGTTTTTCTGCTCAATCTGGTACTGAGCCTCTTTGATTTTCTTGTCGGAAATCTGAATTTCCAGGCGCTGGAGCTCTACTTCTTTCGCAATGGCCTCGTACTCACGGTTGTTGCGCACGTTGGTTTGCTGCTCTTCGTAGCGCTTGATGAGGCCTTCGGCTTCTTTGGTAGCGGCTTTGCGCTGCTTAATCTGGTCGTTGAGGCCGCTGATTTCGTCGTCGAAGCGCTTTACGCGGGCTTCGTAGCCGGCAATCTCGTCTTCCAGGTCGCGGACTTCCTCGGGCAGGTCGCCGCGCACGCGCCGAATCTCATCGAGCTGCGAATCAATGCGTTGCAGGTTGAGCAGCGCTTCGAGCTTGGCGGAAACGGGCGCATCGGCCGGGTTAACCACGGCGGCGGAGTTAGCAGTCATATTGAACGGGATTCGTGGGAGTTTCAGCGAATAAGACCGCAAAAGTACGACCGAACCTTGCCAGCAGCAAATCGCGGAAGATTTCGCCCGTGTACTGCTCGCTTTCGAAATGCCCCACGTCGCAGAGCATGAGCCGGCCCTCGGGCGCGAAGAACTCGTGGTACTTCACGTCGCCCGTCACGTAGGCATCGGCCCCGCTGCCCACCGCCGTGCCGGTGAGAAAGCTGCCCGCGCCGCCGCACAGTGCCACTTTTTTGATGTCTTTTTCAAACGCGGTATACTTCACTACCGGCACGCCCAGCGCCTGCTTGAGCAGGGCGCGAAAGGCGGCCGGGCCTAGCGCCTCGGGCAGCTCGCCCACCATGCCCGCGCCCACGTCCTGGTGCTGGTTTTCGAGCTTCACGAGCTCGTAGGCCACTTCCTCGTAGGGGTGCGCCTGGCGCAGCGCCTGCAACACGGCCTCCTGGCGGTGCAGGGGCAGCAGCACTTCGAGCTTGATTTCAGCCACGGTCTGGGGGCTATAATCGTCGCCAATAGCGGGCTGAGCTCCTGGTAGCGCCGTAAAGCTGCCGGTGCCGGGCGTTTGAAAACTGCAACCCGAGTAGTTGCCAATCTGGCCGGCACCCGCACAGTATAAGGCGTGCAATACGCGGTTGGCTAGGTTATTTGCCTGGTCTTCGGGCCGGTTTGGCACGTAGGTGCTGAGGCGGCCCAGGGTGCCGGTTTTGGGGGCCAGAATGCGCAGGTTGACCAAGCCCAGCTTCTCGGCCAGCTTGGCATTTACGCCCCGGCGCACGTGGTCGAGGTTGGTGTGGGCGGCGTAGATGGCCACGTCGGCCTTAAGGGCGGCCATAATGGTTTGCTCGACCAAGCCCTTGCCGGTGAGGCGCTTGAGGGGTCGAAAAATAACCGGGTGGTGGCACAGCACCACGTTGCAGCCGCGCCGGGCGGCCTCGGCCACCACGGCGGGCGTGCAATCGAGGGCCAGCAGCACGCCCGTGATGTCGGCGCTGGGCAGGCCGCATTGCAGGCCGGCGTTGTCGTAGCTTTCCTGGTAGGCGAGGGGCGCGGCGGCTTCGAGCAGGCGCGCCAGGTCTTGAACGGTGGGCATGGTGGGGTAGTAGCGAATTATTTATGCAAGCAAAAGGTGTACATAAATAATTAGACTACGTACATTTGCTTCAGAAACAAAGGCCGCACCTCGCGGCACGGCCTTTGCAACCTAGTTACCCCAATGAGTAGCGGCAGTAAGCGCGCCGCCGCCCATTAAGATAGCCCCGATGAGCCACTTAACCAGCTCAGGGGGCATTCGGAGCCGGACTTTAAAGTCAAACTCCTGCTTCGCCTTTTTACTTTCCATTGTTCCGAATGAAGTAAAGGGGTTTCTTCAGAACCCCCACACTTCTCGAAGCCCTGGCTGTTCCAGCAGCTGGGGCTTCTCTTTTTTATTCAGAGTAGCCGTTGGCTGGGGGACGTACCAAACGCGAGATGACGCAAAGGTACAATGGTATAGCTCACGGCAGCAGCCCGCCCAGCACCTCCACGTAGTGCGCCACGTTCTGGTCCATAAACCGGCGGCGGTACTGCATCAGAAAGCGCGGGTGGTCAAGGACTTCGATGCGGTCGAAGAGGCCTAGCTCGTCATTGAGCCGGCGCAGAAACTCGCCGTTGCGGCGACCCAAACTCACGGCCACGTCGCGGCGCAAATGCAGCTGCTCGGCCTGCTGGGTGAGCGACAGGTGCATGTCGGGCCACAGGGCTTTGGTAAGGGCGGGCGCGTCGTAGTAGTTGTAGTTTTTGCCGCCGTGCGTGAGCTCCAGCGGGTACACCGAGCTCAGGAAAAAGTGCTTGTAGAATGGCACCGGGCCGCCGAGCGCTTCAATGAACTGGTACACGAACTCGCTCGATAGCTCGCGGCGCTGCTTGGGCAGGCTATGGCCGATGCCACAAATTTCAGTCAGCGCCACCGGGTCGGTGAACGCCACGCCGGTGCGCCCGCCGCCGAAGCGGCCGGGGTTGATGCCGAAGATGCCGACCCGTTGGGTGTTAGCGCGGTAGTATTTCTGGGCAAACGCCGTAATGATGTCGGCTACGCCGGGGTCTTCGGCCGAGCGGCGCACTTCTACGCTGCCGGGTAGTGGCGAATCGGGGAGGGGAAAGGTGCGCAGCAGGTGCAGCAGGCGGGTGGCAAAATCGGGCATAGACCGCAGATTAAAACGGATTTTTAGGATTTAACGGATGCGCCCGCTACGCGGGCTGGCTGGCTGGGTTGTTGGTTGGCTAAGCGGCAAATGGTCAGGTGAAAAAGTTCGACCTTTGTGCCGATGCGTCTCGCAACCGGAAACCAGAAACCAGAAACCAGAAACCTCGCCATCTTGCTACTACCCCTCGCCTGGCTCTACGCGGCCGTGCTGGCCGTGCGCAACTGGCTCTACGACCACGGCTGGAAGGCGTCGGCGCCCGGCTGGGTGCCGCTCATTGGGGTGGGCAACCTGCGGGTGGGCGGCACCGGCAAAACGCCCCACGTGGCCTGGGTGGTCGAAGAGCTGCTGCGCCAGGGCCAGCGCCCGGCCATTCTGAGCCGCGGCTACGGCCGCCAGACCCGAGGCCCGCGCCTGGCCGCGCCCACCGACTCGGCCGCCACCGTGGGCGATGAGCCGTGGCAGTATTTCGGGCAGTTTCAGGCGCAGGGCGTGCCCGTGGCCGTGGCCGAAAACCGCCAGCTTGGGCTTGATTTGTTGCGCCAGCACCACCCCGAACTGACGACGGTAGTGCTCGACGATGCCTACCAGCACCGCCGCGTGCGCCCCGCGCTCAACATCCTGCTCACCGAGCTGGCGCGGCCTTTCTACCACGACCACGTGCTGCCCGCCGGCCGCCTGCGCGAAACCCGCGCCGGGGCCGCCCGCGCCGATGTCGTTATCATTACGAAGTGCCCGCCCAACATATCGCCCGAAGAACAGGCTCGGGTCACGGCGCAGGTGCGGCGCTACGCCCGGTCCGACGTGCCCGTTTTATTTTCGGCCTACGATTATGCCGCTCCCCGGCCGCTCACGGCCGCCGCACGGGCCGCCGGCCCGCCCCAGGCGGGCCAGTCGGCGCTGCTGCTCACGGGTATCGCGCAGCCGGGGCCGCTGCGCGAGCACCTGCTGGCGGCCGGTTTTCCGCCGGCGGAGGAAGTAGTTTTCCCCGACCACCACGCCTTCTCGCCGGCCGATGTGGCGGCGGCGCGGGCGCGCTGGCAAGCCGGGCAGCCTATTTTTACCACCGAAAAGGACGCTACCCGCCTGCTGGCCCCGGCCCTGGCCGACGCCCTGGCGGGCCTGCCCGTGTACACGATTCCGGTGCGCGTGGCGTTGCTGGGCACCGGTGCGGCCCGGCTGCGCCAACTGCTGCCGGGGCCGGGTGCCGCCCGCCCGGTAATTTTATGAGTTCAGGCCGGTGCCCCAGGCGGGCGGCGGTTTCTATCGAAGTGTTGCTACCCCGCATGTTTGTTACGAAAAAGGTCGCCGGCCGCTGGTTTCTGTTAGGGTTGGGAATGCTGGCCGGGCCGCGCCTCAGCCGCGCCCAGATTGTCGACGACTCGACCAAGGTGCTCTACGGCCCCAAGACCACCCGCATCATCTACGAGGCTGATTTGCAGCTCGATTCTACGCGCGGCGCGGTCATTGATACCTCGCTGGTGCGCTGGTCGCAGTCGCGCTTCTGGTATCACGACAGCACGTTTCACCAGGACCTGGGCGCGGTGGGCACGGCCGCGCGGCCATTGCTTTACCGCCCCAGCCTGGCGCTGGGCGCGCGCCTGGGGCGCAACGTGTTCGACCGCTACGCCCGCGAGGGCAGCCGGGTGCCGTTCTACGACAGCCGCTCGCCCTACTCCTTCGTGCGCTACATCCAGAGCTCGGTGGGCGAGCAGGTATTTGAAATCAGCTACAGCCGCTCGCTCAAAAAAAACTTCAGCATCGGGGCCGATTACGAGCGTATCGCGTCCAATAAAATACTGGGCACTACTACCAGCGAGGGGCTGGTTGAGCACAACGCGGCCACCTTTTTTGCCCGCTACCAAACCGACGACGAGCGCTACCACCTGCTGGTGAGCCTCGTGAACACCCGCCACCGGGCGGTGGAGCAGGGCGGCATCCTGCCACTGACTACCGAACGCTACGCCAGCGACTTGTTTAACTACGCCCGCGAGCAAGTCAACCTGAGTTACGCCGTTAACATCGACGACCGCGACGAGCTGCGGCTGTTTCACTCGTACCGGCTGCTGGGGCGTGGCGTCACGGCCTACCATATTTTCGACGCGCGGCGGCAGTACAACGGCTACACCGACGACTTGGCCCGCAGCAATACGGCCGGCGTGCCCGACCGGGCTTTTTACCCGGCCACGCTGCGCAACCTCGCCCTCACGGCCGACCGCGTGACGTACCGGCAGGTAGAAAATACCGTGGGTTTGCTCGGGCGCACCGACCGCATCGAGTACAACCTGTACGCCCGCAGCCGCATTGCCGCGCTGCGCGAGGCGCCCACGCCCATCAGCACGGCCGGCGCGCCGGCCAGCCAGCTGCTGGGCCCGCTGGAAGAAAACTACAACCAGGTGTTTTTCGGGGGCAACGCAGCCTTCAATTACCGCACCATCTACGCGGTGGAGGTGGCCGGCGAGTACAAGCCCTTGGGCTACAACCTACTGGGCGAGTACTGGCTGCGCGGGCGCATTCGCACGGGGCCGCTCTCGGCCGAGGTTCTTACCTCGTCGATAGCGCCCGACCTCACGCAGCAGTATTTCGTGGGCAACCACGAGCAATGGGACTACACGCAAAATAAGTTTGCCAACACCTTGGCCAACCAGCTGGCGGTGCGCTTGCAGCAGCGCCTGCCCTTCCTGGCCGACCACACCCTGGAAGCTAGTGCCACGGCCGCCTACCTCACCAACCTGGTTTACTACAACCACTTGCCTTATCTGAACAAGCTCGATGGGCCGGCGCAGCTCTCAGGCACCAAGCAGCTGCTCATTGGTTTTGCCCGGCACCGCTTCCGGGTGGGTAAGGTGTTTTTTGACAACCAGGCTACCTACACCGTGGGGGCCGACAGCACCAACGAGGCCATCCGCATTCCGGCGCTCGTGGCGCAGTCGCGGGTGTACTACCAAACCTACGTGTTTAAGAAGGCGCTGCTGGGCCAGGTGGGGGCCGAGGTCTACTACCAAACGCGCTACAAGGGCTACGCCTACAGCCCGAGTACCCAGCAGTTTTTCGTGCAGGACTACTTCACCATCCGCGACTACGCGGTGGCCAGCGCCTTCCTGACGGCCGACATCAAGGCCGCCACCATCTTCGTGAAAATAGCCTATCTCAACCAAGGCCTCGACCCCGGCGGCTACTTCACCACGCCCTTCTACACTGGCTACCCGCGCCGCCTGCAATTCGGCGTGCGCTGGCGCTTCTTCAGCTAAAGCCACTCCCAAACATAAACTACCTTCACAGCCGGCCCGCGCCGCCGCGTAGCGGCAATAGCCCAGTTGCCTAGCCAGCCCGCGCAGCGGGCGTATCCGTTAAATCCTAAAAATCTGTTTGAATCTGCGGTGAAGACCATCCTCAAGCTCAAGCTCAACTCCGACCCGCGCTGGGCGGATTTGGCCAGCAAAAACCTCGAAGAAATCCTGGTTGACCACGCCTACTGCGAGCAGAAGGCGGCCAGCACCGGCATCTCGCTCATCGTGCATTACCCTGAGAAAGAACGCCTGGTAGATGAGCTCACCGCCCTCGTGGCCGAGGAGTGGGAACACTTCGACCGCGTGGTGAAGGAGCTGCGAAAGCGGGGGCTACCGCTGGGCCGCCCCCGGCGCGACGAGTACGTGGTGCAGCTCATGGCCCACGTGCGCAAGGGCGGCCCCCGCGAGCGTCAGCTCATGGACCAACTGCTGGTGTCGTCGCTCATCGAGGCGCGCTCGTGCGAGCGCTTCAAGCTGCTGTGGCGGCACTTGCAGGACCGCGACCCCGAGCTCAGCCAGTTTTACTACGAGCTGATGGCCAGCGAGGCCGGCCACTTCGTGAGCTACGTGGACCTGGCCAAGGAGTACTGCGACCCGGCCGAGGTCGATGCCCGCTTGCAGGAATTACTCAAAATCGAGGGCGAGATTGTGACGAGCCTGCCCGTGCGCAACGACCGGATGCACTAGCGATTTCCGGTTTCGCTCGTCATGCTGAGCGAAGCGCAGCGCAGCCGAAGCATCTCTACCGCTTCGTTGCTGGCGTTAAGAATTACTATGCTAAAGAGATGCTTCGGCTGCGCTGCGCTGCGCTCAGCATGACGAGCAAGCCTAAAAAACAAATGCAAATCGATATTCCTGACCTGGCCGCGCTGCCCGCCGCCGCCGCCGCGCTCGCCACCGCTATTGCCGAATCGGGCTACTCGGTAGTGGCCTTCGAGGGCGAAATGGGCGCGGGCAAAACCACGCTTATCCGCGCCCTGGGCCAAGTGCTGGGCGTAGCCGACGACGTGAGTAGCCCCACCTTCGCGCTGGTGAATGAGTACCGCGACGGGCGCGGGCAACCGGTGTACCATTTTGACTTTTACCGGGTCGATTCCGAAGAAGAAGCCGCCCGGCTGGGCGCGGCCGAGTACTTCGATTCGGGGTATCTTTGCTTGGTAGAGTGGCCGGCCCGCGTGGCGGGCTTATTGCCCGCCGCCCATTTGCAAGTCAGCCTGGCCGTAACCGGCCCGGAAACCAGAGAGTTGTCAATTATAAATTAACAAGAAGCAATGAATAAGGAGCAGGTTCAACTGGCGTACTCGCGCGGCCTGCTCATTGCGCATTGTTAATTGCTCATTAAAAGATATGGCCGAACAGCTACCCCCCGGCTTCGGTGCGCTGGCCACCAGCCGCGCCTACTTCACTCAGGAGTCGATGCTGGCCGTGGAAACGCGCAAGCGCAAGCTCTTTATCGGCCTGCCCAAGGAGTCGCTGCTCCAGGAAAACCGCCTGGGCCTCACGCCCGAGGCCGTGCTGCACCTCGTAAACGAGGGCCACGAGGTGATGCTGGAAAGCGGGGCCGGCGAGCCCAGCAAGTACGCCGACCATGACTACTCGGAGGCCGGCGCCAGCATCGCCTACTCCACTGAGGAGGTGTATAAGGCCGACATTATCCTGAAAGTAGCCCCGCCTACGCTCGATGAAATCGAGCTCATGCGCCCCGGCCAAACGCTGATTTCGGCCCTGCAAATGGGCACCATGACGCCCGAGTTCATCAATGCCCTGGCCCGCAAAAAGGTGAACGCCATCGGCTTCGAGCTGATAAAAGACCCCAGCGGCGCGCGCCCGGTAGTGCGTGCCATGAGCGAAATCGCGGGCTCGACCGTGATGCTGGTGGCCGCCGAGTACCTGGCCCGCTCCAACGAGGGCAAGGGCATCATTCTGGGCGGCATCACGGGCGTGCCGCCCTCGCAGGTCGTTATTCTGGGCGCGGGCACGGTGGCCGAGTACGCCGCCCGCGCCGCCATCGGGCTGGGGGCCGAGGTTAAGGTATTTGATAATCACCTCTATAAGCTGCGCCGCCTCAAGCACAACCTGGGTACGCAGTTGTACACCAGCACCCTGGACACCTTCGCCCTGAGCCAGCAAATCCGGCGGGCCGACGTGGTGATTGGGGCGCTGGCGGTGGAGGAGGGGCGCATCCCCTTCATGGTGCCCGAAAATATGGTGGCCAGCATGGCCCCCGGCTCCATCATCATCGACATCAGCATCGACCAGGGCGGCTGCTTCGAAACGAGCGAGCTCACCAGCCACAGCAAGCCCGTCTTCCGCAAGTACGACGTGGTACACTACTGCGTGCCTAACATCGCCTCGCGGGTGCCCCGCACCGCCACCAACGCGCTGAGCAACATCTTCACGCCCATCTTGCAGGAAATCAGCCAGCAGGGCGGCATCAACGAGGCGCTTTTCACCAACGAGCACTTCCGCTCGGGCGTGTACATCTACAAGGGCTCGCTCACGAATGCGGCCATCGCCAAGAAATTCAACATGCGCTACAAGGAACTGGGCTTGTTGATTGCGGTGCGGAATTGAGGTAGTAGCCTGGACGCTGCGAGTCCGGGCGCGAGCGCAGCTCGCATCCACGTTTGAGGCTGCTTTTCAAGATGTTCAGAATACTGCTGCCCTTCAGCGTACTGCTGGTACTTAGCGCCTGTCAGCCTGAGAAGGCCGACCCGCGCGCTGCGATACCATTCAGGCGGGGGCCGACTGGCTGCGGGCGCGGCTGTGCGAAACCCGCCGACAGTTCCGCCTGGCCTTCCCCAATCAGCCCTTGCGCCCTGTGCAGCGCGCCGCTGCCACCCAACTGCTGGGGCAACTGGTAGCGTACCGGGCCAGGCTGCGAAAGCTCGACCCGCACGTAGCCCTGCCGCGCTTGGTGCCACCCGCGCTGCCAACGTCTACGGCTCCCCCGGCGCTGGCCGATTTTTATTTCCGCGATGCTAAGGCTGCCGAAGCCCTGGCGGCCCTGGCGCAGCTCGAAGCTACCGTGCTGACCAGCGAAACAACCGCCCTGCAAGCGCAAAGCATCATGCTGGCGTGCGGGGGCAACATTGTCTTTGACCGGGTAGGGGCCTGGGCAATTGCCGAGTCGAACACCGTAGTGGCCGGCACCGAGTACCGGGCCGACCTGCTTCTGACCACCACGCTCACCGCGGCCGGCTTGAGCATGAGCGCTAATGGCCAGCCCATTGCCGTGCAGCCGGACGGCGTGGGCCGGGTGCGCTTCGTGGCCGACCCGCGTCTGCTGGGCAACCGCTCGGAGGTCGTGGCCTACTGGACCGGAGTCATCCGTGCCCGCAGTCCCTACACGCAGTCGGGCGATACTACTTATAAGGTGCGGGTGCCCTACCGCATCGTGCGCGGCCGGTAGTCGGGCGGGGCGCGTTGGCTGGTCGATAAAGACCGTCCGTTGGGCGGAAAAGCAGCCCTGAAGCGGACACCGCATACAACCCACTCGGCCGGTTGTCGTTCAGTAGGCCGGTAGTCCCGGGGCGGTGGGGCTTTTTTGCGGACGCGCAAAGGCCAGCCGCGCCCGCAGATAAGGCATTATGGAGAAGGAAGATATTAGCTTCGGCGACTGGCAGCGCTGGCTGTTTGGCGATGCGCCGCCCGCCTTCATGGGCGAGGTACTGCTGCGGGCGGTCGTCATGTTTGCGGCCGTGGTGGTGCTGATGCGTCTGATGGGCCGGCGCATGAAGGGCGAAATTTCCATTGCCGAGCTGGCCGTGGTGCTCACCTTCGGGGCCATTATCGGGGGCACCATGCACCAGCCCAAGTCGGGGCTGCTGCCGGGCCTGCTGGTGCTGGGGGCGGTGCTGTTTATGCACCGCTTCACCAACTGGCTGGCCTTCAAGTACCACGCAGTTGAAGCCCTGGAGCAAGGCCACACCGCCGTGCTGCTGCGCGATGGGGTGCTCGACTTGGCCGCCCTGCAACAGCACGCGCTGTCGCAGGAGCAGCTGTTTGGCTTGTTGCGCAATAAAAACATCCGGCACTTGGGCGAGCTGCGCCGGGTGTATTTTGAGGTGAGCGGCGAGCTGAGTATCTACAAACTGCCCGCGCCCCAGCCCGGCCTCAGCGTGCTGCCCCGCGCCGATGCCCCGCCGGCGGCGGCCGCCGGCCCGGCCCACGGCCGAAAGGCCTGCGCCACCTGCGGCCAAGTGCCGGCCGACCACGCTCAGGCGAACTGCCTGCGCTGCGGGGCCAACGACTGGCAGCCGGCCGCCTGGCAGGCCGCCAGCGCGGCGTAGCGCCGCCCGTTTTCGTTAGTCAATTCCATGCCCGTGCCCGCCTTTCCACCGCCCGAAATTACCGATTACCAGCGCCTGCTGCTGGGCGAGCTACCCGCCTGGTTTGGGATGGAGGCGGCCATTCGGCTGGGGCTGTTGTACTTGCTGATGCTCACGGCGCTGCGCCTGATGGGTAAGCGCATGGCCGGGCAGCTCAGTCGCACCGAGCTGGCCGCGCTGGTGTCGATGGCGGCGGCCATTGGCCTGCCCATCCTCTCGCCCGAGCGGGGGCTGCTGGGGTCGGTGGTGATTGCGGCGGTAGTGGTGGTGGGGCAGCGGCTGGCCACGCGCTGGGCGGCCCGCCGCGCCCGCGTCGAGCAGCTGCTGGTGGGCACCGTGCACACGGTGGTGGCCGATGGCGTGTTGCAACTGGCGGCGCTGGAGCACGCCGTGCTGTCGCAGGAGCAGGTATTTGCCCAACTGCGCGGCGAAAGCCTCGAACACCTGGGCCAGGTGCGCCGCCTCTATATGGAGGCCAATGGCACATTCAGCCTGGTGGCGGAAGCGGAGCCCCGGCCCGGCCTGTCGATTATTCCGGGCTCGGACGAAGCTTTCCGGGCGTTGCAGCCGGTGGCGGCGGGCAAATTTGCCTGCGTGGCCTGCGGGCGGGTGGCCGCGGCACCCCAAGGACCCGCCCACGCCTGCCCGCACTGCGGGGCCCAAGAGTGGCAGCCGGCCGTAGAAACTCTAAAATAACTAGCACGGTGAGCCACTGGCAGTAGCCCGCCTGAGGGTGGGTTAGATACGCGCCTAGAACGGCAGGGCTTAGCGCCACGCCGCCCGCGCCACGGCCGGGCTTACTAATAACCTCTTGCTTAGTAGGGTAGTACATAGGGGTAGGCCAGCCCGCGCAAGCCCGGCTGGCGGCTGGCCCCTGACCGGGCCGGAATGTGCCACGAATGCCCGACCCGATGAACCAACCCGCGACGAACGTAGAAATCTGGGGTGGTGTAGAATGCACCTGCCGCCGCGTGGGCAACGCCTACTCCGACCAGCTCACGCGCAACGGCCACCGCACCCGCCTCCGCGACCTCGACCGCTTTGCCGACCTGGGCCTGCGCACCCTGCGCTACCCCGTGCTGTGGGAGCACGTGGCCCCCCACAGCCTCGATGACCCCGACTGGACCTGGCCCGACGAGCGCCTGGCCCGCCTGCGCGCGCTCGAAATCGAGCCCATCGTGGGGCTGGTACACCACGGCAGCGGCCCGCGCTACACCGCCCTCGACCAGCCCACCTTTGCCCCCGGCCTGGCCCGCTACGCCCGCATGGTGGCCGAGCGCTACCCCTGGGTCAAGTACTACACCCCCGTGAATGAGCCGCTGACCACGGCCCGCTTCAGCGGGCTCTACGGCCTGTGGTATCCGCACGGGTGCGACGACCGCACGTTTGTGCGGTTGCTGCTCAATCAGTTGCAGGCTACCAAGCTGGCTATGCTGGCCATCCGGGAAGTGAACCCCGCCGCCCAGCTGGTGCAAACCGAAGACCTGGGCCAGGCCCACGGCTCGCCGGGCATGGCGGCGCAGGTCGAGTTTGAAAACCACCGCCGCTGGCTGACTTTTGACCTGCTAAGTGGGCGCCTGACGCCCAGCCACCCGCTCTGGGGCTACCTGCGGGGCAACGGCATTGGCGAGGCCGAGCTGCAGGACTTCATCGACCAGCCGCTGCCACCCAACGTGCTGGGCATCAACAACTACGTAACCAGCGAGCGCTACCTCGACGAGCGCGTGGAGCTATACCCCGGCCTGCCGGCCATCAGCGGGCACTGCCACGAGGCCTACATCGATACCGAAGCCGTGCGCGTGACCGGCGTGGAAGTCAATGGCCTCGAAAACCTGCTGCGCGAAACCTGGGCGCGCTACGCCACGCCGCTGGCCATCACGGAGGCGCACCTGGGCTGCACCCGCGAGGAGCAGTTGCGCTGGCTGTACCAAACCTGGGCGGCGGCCAACCGCCTGCGCGCCGGCGGGGTAGACCTGCGCGGCCTCACGGTGTGGTCGCTACTCGGGGCCTACGACTGGGACAGCCTGCTGACGCAGGACGCGGGCCACTACGAGCCCGGCGTGTTCGACGTGCGCGGTGGCGAGCCCCGGCCCACGGCCCTGCACCACATGGTGCGCCGCCTCATCCACGATGGGCACTACACGCACCCCGTGCTGGCCGGCCCCGGCTGGTGGCAGCGCGAGCTGCGCTTTTACTGGCCCGCCGAGGCGGCGTAGTGCCCGTCCGTCATGCTGAGCGGAGCGCCGCGAAGCCGAAGCATCTCTAGTGGAGAACTAACTCCTGACGCTAACAGAGAAGCGGTAGAGATGCTTCGACTCCGCTGCGCTCCGCTCAGCATGACAATTAGTTAACCAGCACCAGTAATCAACTGCCTACCTATTCCTTCTCCTTTATCCCTATGCCCACCACTCAACCTTTACTTATCACGGGCGCTACCGGCACGCTGGGCCAGGCGTTCGCGCGCATTTGCCACATTCGGGGCTTGCACGCGGTGCTGCTCGACCGCGCCGGGCTCGATATTGCCGAGGCCGCCTCTATCGGGGCGGTGCTGACCCGGTACCAGCCCTGGGCCGTGGTGAACGCGGCCGGCTACGTGCGCGTCGACGACGCCGAAACTGACTCGGCGCACTGCTACCGCGAAAATACCACCGGCCCGGGGCTGCTGGCCGAGGCCTGCGCCGCCCGAGGTGTGCAGCTGCTCACCTTTTCGTCGGACCTGGTATTTGACGGCTACCAGGCCACGCCTTACCTGGAAAGCGCGGTAGCCGCGCCGCTCGGCGTGTATGGCCGCAGCAAAGTGCTGGCCGAGCAAGCCGTGCTAACCCACCTGCCCACCGCGCTGGTGGTGCGGACCAGCGCCTTTTTCAGCGCCTGGGACGAGCATAATTTCGTGCATCACGCCCTGCGGGCCGCCCGTCAGGGCGAGCTTTTCGAAGCGGCCGACGACCTCTTTATCTCGCCTACCTACGTGCCCGACCTCGTCAATGCCAGCCTCGATTTGCTGCTCGACGGCGCGCACGGCCTCTGGCACCTTGCCAACCAGGGTGCCTATACCTGGGTCGAGCTGGCCCGCCTGGCTCTGCGCCTGGCCGGCCTCGACGAAGCCCAGGCCGTGGCGCGCTCGGCCGATAGCTTTGGCTGGGCCGCCGAGCGCCCGCGCTACAGCGTGCTCGGCAGCGCGCACGGCGCGCTGCTGCCCAGCGTTGAAAACGCGCTGCTGCGCTACCTGGCCGAAGAGCAACTGCTGCAAGCCGAGCGCGAGCCGACGCTGGCCGCAGTTTAGCGCGCAGCGCGTAACTGCTGGCCGATATACGGGCGCAGTCTCCAGACTGCCGGAATAGTGCGTCTGAACAAGCGTTTTCAAGCCGGCAGTCTGGAGACTGCACTCGTCGCAGTGGCTGGCAGTCGCGCCGCTGCGCGGCTAAGACTGCCGCCAGTGGCCGCTTACCCTACTTCCTCCAGTATTTTTTCCACCCAGCCTTTGCCCCATTCCTCTAGCTCCTGCGCGCTCCACAGCTGGGGGTAGAAGATGCGGCGCTGAAACTTGGGCGGCAAGTATTTGCGCCAGTTGGTGCCGCCGGTGGCGGGCACGTCGCTGGGGTCGCGCTGGAGGTAGCGCACGGCCGACTTGTAGTGCATCAGCGGCCAGTTCACGTTCACGTTCACGTCGAGCTGCTTGAGGGCGCGCAGCAGGCGCGGGTGCTGGCGCTCGGCCTCGGGCAGGCGCTGCACCACGGCCCAGGTGTTGCGGTGCTGGAAGTGGCGGGCGTGGGCCACGAGCTGGTCGGTGTACTTGCGCTCAAATTCGGTCAACGTCAAGGCTTTGGCGCCGGTTTCCTCTACCGTGGCCCCGGCCTGCCAGTAGATGCAGCCCATGAGTTCCTCGTGGGTGGGTGCGTCACCGAGCAGGCGGCGCTTTTCTTCGGGTACCAGGTTTTCGAGGGCCGTGCTGGCTATTTCGATAAAGCGGTACTGCACGCTCTGGAAGCCCGAGGCGGGCATCAAACTCATCCGAAATTGCAGAAACTGCTGCTTGTCCATGCCGTCCACCATCACGTCGAACGAGGTTATCAGCGCCTCAAAGTAGCGGTTTACGCGGCCCACGCGCAGCAGCACCTCGGCCAGCGTGGGCGCTTGCAGCTCGCCTAGCTGCTCGTACTCGCGCAGGCAGAGCTTGAAGTACAACTCCGTGATTTGGTGATAGATGATAAAGATTTCCTCGTCGGGAAACTTAGTGAGCGGGCGCTGCAGGCTCAGCAGCGTGTCCAGCTCGATGTAGTCCCAATAGTTGATGTAGTCGGCGTGGTAAAGCCCTTCGAGGTAGGCAGCCAAATCTTGGCCATCGGCGGCGTAGCGTGCCTGCAGGCGCCGCAGCTGGGTTAGCACGGCGGGCGAAAACTCTTCGGAAACAGGAGGCGGCGTAGTAGAATCAGACATAAGCAGTAGGAGGGTGGCCGCCGCAAATATCGGCCCTTCGGCTCGCCCTCCCGCGCCGGGCGGGCGGCGCGCCCTACTTTTGAATGAGTTTTGAGTGATGAGTTCTGATTTTTGAGTCTGCGGCAAGCGATTCAAGGCCAAATGATTTCAACTCAAAACTCAGAACTCAAAACTCTTAACTCTCCAGGTGGCCGAGAAATCCAGCATTTTTGACATGATAGGGCCGGTGATGATAGGGCCGAGCTCGTCGCACACGGCCGGCGTGGTGCGCATTGCGCGGGCGGCCATTCGCATTCTGGGCGCGCTGCCCACCGAGGCGATTATCACGTTCTACAATTCCTTCGCCCGCACCTACGAGGGCCACGGCTCGGACCGCGCCATCGTGGCCGGGCTGCTGGGCTACGCCACTGACGATGAGCGGATTCGCACGGCCTTCGACCATGCTGCCGAAGCGGGGTTTCGCTATACCTTCCAGAGCGTGGGCAACGCCTCGACCCTGCACCCCAACACGATAAAGCTCAACCTAACCGGCCCCGACGGGCACCGCGTGGAGGTGGTGGGCCAGAGCCGGGGCGGCGGCGTCATTCGCATCGTGGAGGTCGATGGCTTTGGCTGCGACTTTTCGGGTAGCCTGCACACGCTCATCATTGATGCCGACGACGTACCGGGCTCCATCGCGTTTATCGCCTCCGTCATCGCCCACGACGACTGCAACATCGCCACCATGTTCGTGTCGCGCAAGGGGAAGAACGAGGCCGCCCGGCAGTTTATCGAGATGGACAGCCCCATCAGCGACATCACGTTGGCTTACCTGCGTCAGCTGCGCTGGGTGCATCGCCTCACCTACATCCCGACGCTGGAGTAGCGCGCCGGCGGCGTGTAATGCCCGGCCCCGGCGCGCGATGCACGCGGCCGGGGCCGCCCGCCCCGAAAATATTGGGTAGCCGGGCGCGTTGGGGTATCCGCGTTGCTTCTCATTTTTGTGCCCACCTTTTCTTTCCGCATGACTGCAAAAACTACCTGCCTACCCGCCGCCCTGGGGCTGGCCGTGCTGCTGGCCACCCGGCCGCTGGCGGCCCAAACGGCCCCGCAGCCCGCCCGCCCGGCCACCGCGCCCGGCGCGGCGCTGGGCACGCCGGCCGCCGCCGCTACCGGCCCCTGGAGCCTCCAGCGGGCCGTCGACTACGCCCTGGAGCACAACCTGAACGTGCGCCTCAGCCAGCTGCAAGCCCAGAGCAACGCCCAGCTGCTGCGCCAAAGCAAGGCCGCCCTGCTGCCCACCGCCAACGCCAATGCCTCCCAAAACTGGCAGTTCGGCACCAGCGTCAACCCGCTCACGTTTGAGTTCCAGAGCCAGACGGTGCGGGCCAATAACTTCTCGGCTGCCTCGCAGGTGATTCTGTTTCAGGGCTTTCAGCTGCGCAATACCATCAAGCGCAACGAGCTTGACTACCAGGCCAGCGTGGCCGACATCGAAAAGGCCCGCAACGACCTGAGCCTCAACGTAGCCGGGCAATTCCTGCAATTGGTGCTGGCCCAGGAGTTGGTGCGCGCCAACCAAACGCGCGTGGCCAGCGACCAGGAGCAGATAGCGCGCACCAAGCTGCTGCTCAAGGCCGGCAGCATCCCCGAAAGTACGCTGCTCGACAGCCAGAGCCAGCTCGCCACCGACGAGCTGAACGTGATAACGGCCCAAAACCAGGCCGATTTGGCCCGGCTGGCGCTGCTGCAACTACTGAACATCGACCCGGCCACGGCCCAGGGCTTCGAGGTGGAAGTCCCCAACCTGCCCGACCCCGACGAGGAAGCGCCCTACGTCATCGACCTCAACCAGACGTACCAGGATGCGGCCGGCCGCCTGCCCGAAATCAAGGCCGCCGAGCTGCGCGTGGTCAGCGCCCGGCGCAGCCTCGACATCGCGCGCGGCGGCTACTACCCGCGCTTTGCGCTCACGGGCTCGTTGTTTACGGGCTACTCGTCGTCGGCCGTGTCGCGGGTGCTCACGGGCACGTCGCAGGGCAGTAGTTTTCCGCTCAGCGTCTTGGATGCCAACGGCAACCCCGTGCCGGGCACCGCGGGCTTCACCGTGCAGCTGCCCGGCCAGCCTACCTACGACGCGCTGCCGGTGCGCTTTTTCGACCAGCTGAGCAACAACTACGGCAAGTCGATTCAGTTCGGGCTTAGCATTCCCATTCTCAACGGCTTGCAGGTGCGCACGGCCGTGCAGCGCGCCATCATCAACGAGCAGGCCCAGGGCGTGCGCGCCGAGCAGGCCCGCCTGACCTTGCGCCAGAGCATCGAGCAGGCCTACGCCGATGCCCGCGCCGCCCAGCGCCAGTACGCCGCCGCCAGCCGCCAGGTTGAGGCCCTCACGCTCACGCAGCGCAATTCGGAAATCCGCTTCAACAACGGCCTGCTCAGCGGTACCGAGTTCAACATCTCCAAAAACAACCTCAACTTCGCCGTTTCCAACCGCATCCAGGCCAAGTACACCTTCATCTTCCGGCGCAAGGTGCTGGATTTTTACCAAGGCAAGCCACTGGCGCTTTAATTTCAGTTAAGAGTTAAGAGTTAGGAGTTAAGAGTTGCTTAATCAGCGCCTTGCCAACTCTTAACTCTTAACTCTCAACTCTTAACTTATGAAGAACAACCGACTCCTTTTTATTCTGCTGGGCCTCATCGTAGTGATGGTGGTGGGCTTTATGGTGGCCAAGAAGAAGGGCCTGGTGGGCGGGCCCACCGGCACCGAGGTAACGGCGGCCAAGGCCGGGCCGGCTACCATCGTGGAGAAAGTCAGCGCCTCGGGCAAGGTGCAGCCCGAAACGGAGGTGAAAATCTCGGCCGACGTATCGGGTGAGATTACCGAGCTCTACGTGCACGAGGGCGACTCGGTGAAGAAAGGCCAGCTGCTGCTGCGCATCCGGCCCGACAACTACGAGGCCATGGTGAGCCAGCAAACCGCCGTGGTGGGCACCCAGCGCGCCAACGTGAGCCAGGCCCAGGCCCAGCTGGAGCAGCAAACCGCCAACGCCCGCCAGACCGAGCTCACCTACCGCCGCCAGGCCTCGCTGTTCAAGCAAAAGGTGATTTCGCAGGCCGACTACGAGGCCGCCCAGGCCGCCTACAACGCCTCGCAGGAGCAGCTCAAGGCCATCCGGGCCCAGATAACGGCCGCCCAAAGCAACGTGCGCAGCGCGCAGGCCGGCCTGACCGAGGCGCAGAAAAACCTCAACAAAACCACCATTTACTCGCCGGTGAGCGGCACCGTATCGAAGCTCAACGTGAAGAAGGGCGAGCGCGTGCTGGGCACCGTGCAGATGGCGGGTACCGAAATCATGCGCATCGCCAACCTCAACAACATGGAGGTGCGGGTGAGCGTGAACGAGAACGACATCATCCGGGTGCAGCTCGGCGACTCGGCCGACGTGGAGGTGGACTCCTACACCACGCAGAATGAGAAGTTTAAGGGCGTGGTGACGGCCATTGCCAACACGGCCAAGGACGCCCTCACGGCCGAGGCCGTGACCGAGTTTGAGGTGCGCGTGCGGTTGCTGCCCGAAAGCTACCGCCACCTCATCAAGACCGGCCCCAGCGGGCGCACAACGGTGCCGTTCCGGCCGGGCATGACAGCCTCGGTCGACATCATCGCCGAGCGCAAGGCTGGCGTGCTGAGCGTGCCGCTGGCCGCCGTGACTACCCGCTCCGACTCGGCTAAGGTGGCCAAGGAAGCAGGTAGCGGCATTCGGGTTGGCCCCAACCGCGGCACCGCCACCAAGGAGGAAGGCCCCGTGCAGAAAGCTAAAATCGAGGAGGTAGTGTTCGTAATCAAGGACGGCAAAGCCGTGCTGACGCCGGTAAAAACGGGTATCAGCGACTTCCAGAACATCGAGATTAAGAGCGGCCTCGCGGCCGGCACTGAGGTAGTGAGCGGCCCGTTCCGGGCCGTGTCGAAGACCCTCAAGGATGGCGAGCGCGTGCTGGTGAAAGACGCCGCCAGCCTCAGCAAAGCCAGCACCGACGAGGCCGGCAAATAACTTTGCGCCGCGCCAGCCGGTATAGGTTGGGCCGCCCTGTGCCTACTGGCGCGGGGCGGCTTCTTTTTTTTGCTGCGACTATGACGATGTTTCTACCTACTGCCCGCCGGATGCCGGCCCGTGCCGCCCGCCGTCCGCTGCTCTCGCTGGCTCTGAGCGCCAGTTTGTTAGCCAGCGCGGCGCGACCCGCCGTGGCCCAGGTGCCGCTGAACCCCGCCGCTACGCCGGCCCCCGCCGACACTACCCTGCGCAAGTACCAGACGCCGCCCGGCGCGCCGCGCCAGCCCTGGTACAACAGTAAGCTGGTGCGCGCCACGGCGGTGCCGGCCGTGCTCATTGGCTACGGCATCAGCGTGGTGGATGACCACGGGTTTTACTCGTCGTATGATGCCAAGCGCGACATTCAGCGCAACTTCCCCAATTTCAGCAACCACCTCGACGACTATTTACAGTGGGCACCCTACCTGGAGCTAGGCGCGGTGCTGGCCTTCGGGGTAGAGGGCCGTAACGACCGCACCAACCTGGCGTTGATTCTGGCCAAGTCGGAGGCCATTATGCTCTCGTCGGTCTACATCGTGAAAATGACTACCCGGCACGAGCGCCCCGACGGGTCGGATAACCGCTCGTTTCCGTCGGGCCACACGGCGCAGGCGTTTCTGGCGGCCAGCATCGTGCATACCGAGCTGCGCGAAAAAAGCGTCTGGTACGGCGTGGGCGCCTACACGCTGGCCACCGGCGTGGGCGCTTTCCGAATGCTCAACAACAAGCACTGGCAGGCCGACGTGTTTGCCGGGGCCGGCTTCGGCATCCTATCGGCCCACGTGGCCTACCTCACGCACCGCAACCGCTGGGGCCGCCACCCCGCCGCCCGCACTGGCATCGGCCTAAACGCGCCCGCTACGCCCGCGCGCGGCAAGTGGCAGTTCACGCCCACCATGCTGCCCGGCAACACGCCCGGCGTGACGGTGAGCTGGCAGGCGAAGTGAGGTTTTGGCTGAGAAACGGTCGTCATGCTGAGCGCAGCGAAGCATCTCTGCCGCTTCATCCGCACCGCTCAACGGAGCGCTAGAGATGCTTCGCTGCGCTCAGCATGACGACCGTTTCTCAGCCAAAAAACTGCCTTACCGCTGATTGCGCAAAATGAAATTGTGGAACGTGGCCGAAGTATCCTCCGCGCCTTGGGCCACGAGGGCGAGGCGCACGCCGCGGTCCCAGGGCGGCAGGTAGGTGCCGTTTACGGTGAAGCTTTCGGTGGGCATGGGCTGCCAGGTGGCCCCGTCGGTGCTGTAGGCGAAGCGGTAGCGCTGGCCGCCCCATACCTCCAGGCGCAGGCTCAGGGTGTCGCAGGGCTCCAGGAAGACCGAGGTAAGGCACTGCTGCAAGCCGCTTTTCAGGTGCCACACTTGCAGCTGGCCGTTGCCGGCCATGAGCGCCAACGCGTTGTAGGGGTCGCCCACGGCGGCCAGGCCGGCGAAGGTATCGATGGGCAGGGCACTGAAATCGAGGGTAGTGGCGGCCTTGTAGGTAGCCGTGTGCGTGCGGCGGGCCACCAGCGCGCCCAGGCGCGAGGGCTCGGCCCCGAGGCGCAGCTTGCCCTCGGCCACGGTGCGCGCCGGCGGCTGCCCGATGGGCCACTGCCAGCCCAGCCCGAGCGTGCTGCCCCCAAACTCGTCGGCCACGTGCAGGCGGCTGAGGTCGGTGAGGGGCGGGGCCTGCGGGCTGCGGCGCACAAACTCGGGCCACTCGTCGGCGTTCCAGGTAAACTCGCTCAGCAGGCCCTGCCGGCCCACAAACTCGTGGCTCTGCTTGAAGTAGGCGTGGTGCAAGAGAAACCAGCGCCCGTCGAGCTCGGCCACGGTGCCGTGGCCGGGGCACTTCCAGGTGTCGTTGCTGTCGAGGATGGGGTTTTGGGCGTACTTCTCCCAGGGCCCCAGCAGCGCCCGCGAGCGGGCCACGCCGGTGGCGTACTGGCAGCCCTTGCCGCAGCAGCTGTTGCCGGCGTAAAACATATAAAACCAGCCGTTGTGCCGCACCAGGGCCGAGCCTTCCACCAGCGGACCTTCCCAGCGCACATCGTTGGTAAAGAGCTCGGTAGCCTCGCCGATGAGGGCCGTGCGCTCGTCGTTCAGGCGCTGCGCCCAAATGGGCGTTTCCTGGTAGCACGAGTTGCCGTCCTCCTTCCAAATCAAATACAAGTCGCCGTGCTCATCGGGAATGGCAAAGCCGTCGATGGAGCCCGCCTCCTGGCCCACCAGTGGTCCGTGGTCGTGGTAGGGGCCAGCGGGGTGGTCGGCGCTGGCCACGGCCACGCACAGCATGCCGCCCTTTTTGCGGGCGGTGTAGTACACGTAGGTGCGGCCGTTTTCCTGGTAAAACTCGGGCGCCCAGAAGTTGGTGCCGGCCCAGTCGGGCAGCTTGTCGGGGAAGACGTGGCCCACCAACTCCCAGTCGAGCAGGTTCTTAGAAGAAAAAATCGGGAACACCGCGCCCCACTCGGCCGAAGTGGCGCTGGCCCAATACGTATCGCCGATTTTCACGACGGTCGGGTCGGGGTAATCGCCGGGCAGCACGACCTGGTCGTAGGAAGGGCGGGAGGTGACCGGGGCGGTGGCAGGCGCCAGCTTGGTCGCTAAGGTTAGTTCTAGTGACACGGTGATAAGCGTAAAATTAAGAATAGAAAAAAAGCCGGGTAGGTAGCAATAGCTTTCCAGATTGCAAAGCTAAGCAGGTTAGGTGAATTATGTGAAATAAAATATGATTTTTCGAGCAACTATCAAATGGGAAATCGTTGGCTCTGCCACACCGGGTAGTTGGTGGCGAAGACTCAGCGAGCGGTAATAGCTTCTTTGCAAGTAGATAATCCGTGCTCATAGCAAATAAATAGAAGTCAGACCACTTTGTTTTTGGGCTTGCCATAATCGGAAGAAAATTATACTATTTAAAGAGGATATTATATGATATTTATGAATGTATTAGTGCGGGTGGCTATAGTGAGTCGAGATAAATTTTATGATTTATCGCATTTACAACCTAGGCTAGGTTTTCCGCAATCGTTTCGGGTTAGACTGCCATGCCTGACGTACGTGGCTTCCAATTGCCCTGCACCATGGAATGCCGGTCCGATTGAGGCGAATATCAACGCCCACGCGCAGTACGTCTCCTATATATTTCAATTCCATCCGGTCCGATTGAAGCCGGACGTGTTGAAACACGTTTTCGCGGCCCACCAACATTTCAATTCCACCCGGTCCGATTGAAGCCACCCTGGAGGCCGGCGCAGCAAACAGCGAAAGCCAATTTCAATTCCACCCGGTCCGATTGAAGCGCCACGCTCAGGGCCTGGTTCAGGTGCTGGTATTATTTCAATTCCACCCGGTCCGATTGAAGCATCAACACAAAAATCAACACCCACCCGAGCAGCGCAATTTCAATTCCACCCGGTCCGATTGAAGCAACCTTTTAACTTTTTTACTTATGGCATCACAAGGATTTCAATTCCACCCGGTCCGATTGAAGCGCCGGAAACCTTTAACAGCACCCCGCACGCCTAACCATTTCAATTCCACCCGGTCCGATTGAAGCGCCGAATACTTGGGCCGATACAAACACCTTTACGCGATTTCAATTCCACCCGGTCCGATTGAAGCCCTGCACCTCAGCCGGCGAACGGCGGGCGCGCTTCGATTTCAATTCCACCCGGTCCGATTGAAGCCTACGCCGGTAAGACGCCGGCCACAATTCAAGGCACATTTCAATTCCACCCGGTCCGATTGAAGCAGTATGGCAGCCAGTATGGCGGTGCCTTTTAAGGTCATTTCAATTCCACCCGGTCCGATTGAAGCCCAAATTGCCACCTTCGGTTCGGCCCTTATTTCTATATTTCAATTCCACCCGGTCCGATTGAAGCGGCCGGGGCCGGTGCTTCGCTCGCGGCTTTAGCGTCATTTCAATTCCACCCGGTCCGATTGAAGCATCGGCGCGAGCGCTACCACGCCCTACGCTTTCGCATTTCAATTCCACCCGGTCCGATTGAAGCGTCGCCAGGCAGTAATCGCGGAAATTCTCTAAGGTGAATTTCAATTCCACCCGGTCCGATTGAAGCTACCGCAACAAGGTCATCAAGCAGGGTCGCTTCGTATTTCAATTCCACCCGGTCCGATTGAAGCTACCTTTACCAAAGGACTGCTATACCAGGGCAGCCTATTTCAATTCCACCCGGTCCGATTGAAGCCTCACCGCACCAAGCGGGGTTGTCTAATTCGTGGCTATTTCAATTCCACCCGGTCCGATTGAAGCAGCACCAGGCAGCCCCAGGCCAGGCTACCGACATCATTTCAATTCCACCCGGTCCGATTGAAGCCCACAAGTCTACCTGCGTGAAGAAGTCCGCGAATTATTTCAATTCCACCCGGTCCGATTGAAGCGCGGTGAGAGGTTTCGCGGTGGCGGCCTTGATGGTATTTCAATTCCACCCGGTCCGATTGAAGCTTTGGGGTAAGTTTTATGTGACGGCTATGTGATTTTATTTCAATTCCACCCGGTCCGATTGAAGCTAAAAACCTACTGCCCGCCCAATTTAAGCAGTTTATATTTCAATTCCACCCGGTCCGATTGAAGCCCCTCGTCATCCTGTCTGTTAGATTGCTCTATTTTAAATTTCAATTCCACCCGGTCCGATTGAAGCACGAAACGCCCCGCGACAGGGAGTTTAAAGAGTACTATTTCAATTCCACCCGGTCCGATTGAAGCCACCGCTGCCCGCATTCTGGCGGCGGCGGTGAAGCTATTTCAATTCCACCCGGTCCGATTGAAGCCGCCAGCAAATAGCCACGCTTACCAAAATGCTCGAATATTTCAATTCCACCCGGTCCGATTGAAGCGTGCCAATGCCCTCACCAGTGCCATCGGTAGGAACTATTTCAATTCCACCCGGTCCGATTGAAGCAAGCAAAGCTCATTTATCAAGGCGGCTTGCATTTCTATTTCAATTCCACCCGGTCCGATTGAAGCGCCGGTAGTGTCGCCGATGAAGGTGCGGGATTCAATATTTCAATTCCACCCGGTCCGATTGAAGCGTTTCTTGTACGAAATAACGGCCACCAACGGTGGGCTATTTCAATTCCACCCGGTCCGATTGAAGCCCTGCAAAAACTTCTCGTCGAAGAGCTTGCGCTCCTATTTCAATTCCACCCGGTCCGATTGAAGCGATACACGAGCAGATGCCGCACTGGCCGTTGCAGTAATTTCAATTCCACCCGGTCCGATTGAAGCGACCGGGGCGGGGCGCGCGGCGCGGCGGGGTTTCGCCATTTCAATTCCACCCGGTCCGATTGAAGCAATCTGCGTCAGTGTGATGGTCCAGCCTTTGCGCACATTTCAATTCCACCCGGTCCGATTGAAGCGATATTTTCGAGCTGGCGGCGGGCGCGTCGGTGCGCATTTCAATTCCACCCGGTCCGATTGAAGCGTCCTGCGCCAGTACCTTGCCCTTGGCGCTAAGCTATTTCAATTCCACCCGGTCCGATTGAAGCGCGGCCTTGGCGTCAATGGCTTTCAGCCGGTCGGCTATTTCAATTCCACCCGGTCCGATTGAAGCAAGATGGACTTCTTCTCGAAGTGGTCGAAGCTGTCCTATTTCAATTCCACCCGGTCCGATTGAAGCAAGCCGAGCGTAGCGCTGCTACCGATGAGCGTAGGCATTTCAATTCCACCCGGTCCGATTGAAGCCGCTGGCCGCTACGTCGGCCGGGTCGGTGCTGTCGCCATTTCAATTCCACCCGGTCCGATTGAAGCGTGGTCGGCCCACAGCGTTTCCAGCGCAGCACCCCAATTTCAATTCCACCCGGTCCGATTGAAGCATCCCCTCCCCTCATGCACACCGCACAACCGCCGTAATTTCAATTCCACCCGGTCCGATTGAAGCCCGCCGCGCCCGCCCTGGCCCAGACTGCGCCGCTCGTATTTCAATTCCACCCGGTCGGATTGAAGCAATGATAGTTGAAACGATAGGCCGCGGCTCCGACGATATTTCAATTCCACCCGGTCCGATTGAAGCTTCGCGCCGCAGCGGCGCAATTCGCTACCAGCCAGCTATTTCAATTCCACCCGGTCCGATTGAAGCCGGCCGGTGATGTCTACGCAGGCATCCGCGAGGCCGATTTCAATTCCACCCGGTCCGATTGAAGCCGGCAGGAAGCCGGGCGGCATCAGTTGCCGCATGGTCATTTCAATTCCACCCGGTCCGATTGAAGCCGGCGGGGCGGCAAGCGCCGGGGGCGTGAGCATGATATTTCAATTCCACCCGGTCCGATTGAAGCGAGGCTGCTATCGGTCGCGCCGAAATCCCCGATGAAATTTCAATTCCACCCGGTCCGATTGAAGCGGCGCAACGATGGCGTGCAGGTGCAGCTGTACCTGTATTTCAATTCCACCCGGTCCGATTGAAGCAACCCCGGCGCGAGTACGCCCGTGCTGCGCAAGGATATTTCAATTCCACCCGGTCCGATTGAAGCTTTATCCGAATGCCCTTGCTCGACGTGGACGAGTTTCATTTCAATTCCACCCGGTCCGATTGAAGCAGCCGACACCAGCCCGACCACGTATGCTTCGTTTTCATTTCAATTCCACCCGGTCCGATTGAAGCGAGGAGCGGGCAGACGCATCTATAGCCAAGCTACGCATTTCAATTCCACCCGGTCCGATTGAAGCTAGTTCGTCGTCGCTTTCGTCGTTCGCACCACCACTATTTCAATTCCACCCGGTCCGATTGAAGCCCAGGCGACCAGATACAGGTACAAAAGCGCTCCGATATTTCAATTCCACCCGGTCCGATTGAAGCGTTCGGCACGACGCACGAATTTGCCGCGCTGCCGCTATTTCAATTCCACCCGGTCCGATTGAAGCAACTACTACAAGCCCACTGGCCAGATGCCCTCAAGTATTTCAATTCCACCCGGTCCGATTGAAGCTGGTACGCCGCCTTGCTGGTCATTTGCGGGCACCGTGATTTCAATTCCACCCGGTCCGATTGAAGCACTAGGTATGTTTGCTGCGCTTAATTCTTTGTTTGGTATTTCAATTCCACCCGGTCCGATTGAAGCAGCCCCGCTTATGAGTAGTTCGCCCCGGTCATTGAATTTCAATTCCACCCGGTCCGATTGAAGCACGAATGGCTTAGTGCCGTGGTTCCCAATGTAGCGAATTTCAATTCCACCCGGTCCGATTGAAGCATCTAACCCGCCACAATATACGAACGTTCCCCGCCTATTTCAATTCCACCCGGTCCGATTGAAGCCAGACGGTGCCGCTGGCCTCCGATGGGCCGGATGCCTATTTCAATTCCACCCGGTCCGATTGAAGCCCCGCAGGTGTTCGACCAGTACGGGCCGAGTATCGAATTTCAATTCCACCCGGTCCGATTGAAGCAACAGAGAAGCGAGAACAGATTGCCTACGGCAGTAGGATTTCAATTCCACCCGGTCCGATTGAAGCGCTAAGCTTCTGCTGAATTGCCACCCGCACGTCGTCATTTCAATTCCACCCGGTCCGATTGAAGCGAATGTACAAGCCACCGCCAACGCGAAGACTACGTGATTTCAAT
The DNA here is from genome assembly GCA_964277755.1 of uncultured Hymenobacter sp. Lineage (GTDB taxonomy): Bacteria > Bacteroidota > Bacteroidia > Cytophagales > Hymenobacteraceae > Hymenobacter. The sequence goes on along the minus strand of CAXYJY010000048.1, from coordinate 84,731 downwards.
TCCACCCGGTCCGATTGAAGCAGTAGTAGGCAAATTTTTTCCAGTCCTTTGCCAGTAATTTCAATTCCACCCGGTCCGATTGAAGCCGTACAGCTTCTTTTATGGCCTTAACTTCTTTCGCCATTTCAATTCCACCCGGTCCGATTGAAGCTGCGAGGCCGGCACCACCGGGGCACCCTTTTTGTGCATTTCAATTCCACCCGGTCCGATTGAAGCCTGAAGCTGTTCACCACCTGCGAGGCCGGCACCACCATTTCAATTCCACCCGGTCCGATTGAAGCGGCGTGGGCGTGCGGGTGCACAGCTTCACCACCGGATTTCAATTCCACCCGGTCCGATTGAAGCAAAACGGCCGACTTTCTATTTTATCTGTATTGCACAATTTCAATTCCACCCGGTCCGATTGAAGCGCTATCGGCCGATAGGGCGCGGCAATCGCTGGCAGTATTTCAAGTCCACCCGGTCCGATTGAAGCGCAACTAGTTCAGGTCCTGACGACGCACCTGACGACATTTCAATTCCACCCGGTCCGATTGAAGCAGTAGTAGGCCGGAGCAACAACGCCGCGCCTATGTTATTTCAATTCCACCCGGTCCGATTGAAGCCCTTACCTGCACCCTAGTAGCTACGGACGTAGTTACATTTCAATTCCACCCGGTCCGATTGAAGCATTGGCCTAGCTTCTCGATATTATCGAAGATAGACGAATTTCAATTCCACCCGGTCCGATTGAAGCATAGGCTCTGACTTGGCGTAGGCGGCGGCAAAATCCATTTCAATTCCACCCGGTCCGATTGAAGCCCATGAATTATACCGCAAGTATAGGCCCTGCGGACCTGTAAACCCGCTTTTTTCTTCAGGATAAATAGTAAAAAGTCGTCGGTAACTGATAATATATTTTAGCCCAGGGATAGACGACCTTGCTAAACAGAGTATTACGTATCTAAACTGAATAGGCAGACACTTTTAGATAGGTAGCAGAATGCACCGACGACCAACATCCGCTATAAAATCGTATCGAGCGCACTGCGTTCCCGGCCCACTACCTGCTTTTCCAGCCATTGTTGTGTGCGGCTTTTGAAGAGAATAAGGCTATCTTCTTCCTCGTTCATGAGGGTGCGGGCTTTGGTCAGCATCTCAGTGAGCTTTACCTCGCTGATTTCGCCCTCGAAGACCGAGTTTTGAATCCAGTGCAGGTAGCGGCGGCAAAGTTTCAGCATACGGCTCACGCGCTGCTGCTTCATGTCATAAACCAGGATAACGTACATTACCACCAGGCTTTAAAGGGTTGGTATTCCTCCATGTTCAGCAAGTGCTTGGTGAGCTTGTAGCACTCCAGCTTGATGAGGTGCTGGTAGCTTACGCTGCGGTTGAGGCGGCGGTGCTGGATGGTTTCCTTCAGCCGTTCTTCAAACACGCGCACGAAGGTTTTGCGACCGCCTTCCTTGAGCAGGCAGCCGTCGAGTTCGCGCACGAAGTCGCGGGGCTGGATTTCCTTCTTATTGAGTAGCCGGAAGATGGTGCGGTCCACGAGCAGGGGCTTGAAAATCTCGGCCATGTCCAGGGCCAGCGAGAAGCGTCGGCTGCCCGGCTCGTGCAAAAACGAGATGGTCGGGTTAAGCTGGGTGTGGTAAATCTGCGAGAGGCAGGCCGCGTAGCAGAGCATGTTACCAAAGCTCAGCAGCGCGTTCAGCTCATTCTGCGGCGGCTGGGTGCTGCGGGTGCCAAACGCGAAGCCTGGCACGTTCACCAGTTGCTCGAAGCAGCGGTAGTACGTCTGCCGGATGTTGCCCTCGTAGCCCATGATTTCGGCCACGCTCGTGGCGTGGGGCAGGGCCGCTACGTAGAGCTCAATCTGCGCGATTTCCTCGCCCACCACCCGGCCCCGGCTTTGGTAGTAGCGCAGGTTTTTGAGTAGGTTAAAGGCCGCGCCCTCCACCAGCTTGCGGGCCAGCACGAGGCGCTTCTTGAGGCTGGTGTAGTGGCCCGTCTGGGCTACTTGCAGGCGCCCGGCCAGCAGGTATTCCTTGGCCATAAACGAGCCGGTGTAGTGCTCGTAGTAGTCGAAGAAATGCACCGACACGCCGTGCTTGCCCAGAAAATTGTACAGCGCCGAGTTGGCATCGAGCGAGCCGAACACGTAGAGGTCGGCCACGTCTTCGATGGGCAGAAAGCGCGTCTGGCCCTCGGCCCCGGCCTCGTCGTAGGCCGTGTACTTGAGGGTGTTGTCCTGGCGGCTGAGGCGGCCGGGATTAAAGAGGTAAAACGTCTTCTTCACCGCAGAGTTAACGGATTAAACGGATTGCGCAGATACGCCCGCCAGCCTGCGGCGGCGGGCTGGCTATGCTTTTGGGGGTGGGGCTTATTCGCCCGAGTAGCAGAAATCGTAGTTGCTGCAAAACCTGCGCTTTGTGCTGCGCAGCGGCGCGGTTATTCGCCCGAGTAGCAGAAATCGTAGTAGCTGCAATTCTTGCAGAAGGGCTTGTTGATGACTGGCGGGCAGGTTTCCTGGGCTACCAACTGCTCAATGGCTACTTCCCATTCGGCGATGGCCCGGCGGTCGGCATTGGTCAAGACCACCTTTTCGACGCGGCGGATTTTGGGGTATTCCAGCAGGCCGGTGGGCTCCGTTACACCGTGGCGCTCCAAAGTCAGCAGGTAAAACTGGAGCTGGGCCACGCTGGCTTCCTCCAGCTTGTTGCTGCGCTTGATTTCGTGCACTACCCGCTCCTGCGGGTCGTAGAAGTCGATTTTGATGCCCTCAATCTGAATTTCGCGGTAGCGCTGAGCGCGCTGCGGGTAGGCCGTCTGGTGCAGCAGCGTGCCATCGGCCACGTGGTCGTGCGTCTGCTGGAAGCTGATGCCGTGGTGAAACAGCCACAGCTTGCGGTGGCAGATGTGGTAGTAGTTGACGTGCTTGCCGGTGATGCGCATGGCGAATAGGAAAAGGGTACCTAAGCAAAACGGGCTGCCTTGGTACGAGGCAGCCCGTTTTCACGGCTAGGCCGGCACGGCCTGGTTTTCGTAGTCAAATGCCCGCAAGCGGGCCAGAATATCCTGCTCGGCTTGGTCGAGCGCGTTGGCCGCGCCGTAGGCCCCGGCGATGTAGCCGCCGGCCGAAAGTGCTGTGTAAAGCTTAGCCCCGGCAGTTTCATCGAGCACGGGCTTGGCGGCCGGGCGCTCGGTGTCTTCGCGCAGCTGCCCCCGGATGGCCCCAGCCAAGTGGTTGGCATTATCAGAGATGGCTACGGCCAGTGTTTCCATCAGGCTGAAGGTGCGGGCCTGGTTGCTGGTGATGCGCCAGTTGACCAAGGCGTGGGCCAGGGCGGGCATGTACTGCTCACGCTTGTCGCGCGGGGCCAGCAGGCAGGGGCCGAATACGTTGCGGGTTTCCGTCCAGCCCTGGGCTTTCAGGTCGGCTACCTTGCTGGGGTGCAGCTCGGGCTCCAGGGTGTTGACGGACACGCAGAACAGCGTGCGCAAGTCTACGGCCACGTCGTACACGAACAGGCCCGAGGCGCGGCTGTGGTCGGGTATCCAGATGCGGTTGGGCAGGTTGCGCTTATTGTCTAGCAGTAGTTTATCAACATCTTCTTTCGACAGTTCTTTACCATTCTCGTCGCGTACTCGCACGGGGTGGATGGCAGGATGCGACGTGCGGTCAAACGTCAGGTTTTCGCGCTGCTGCTCCAGGCCGCCCAGCAGCGGGTGCAGCGGGCGCATGGCTGATATCGAGAGCGGCGAGCGGCGCTTGATGGTAAACTCGCCGGTTTCGGCCCGCATGTAGCCGCCCAGCAGCTGGTCGACGTGCGTGGGGTCGCAGGGCGACCACGGTTCCTTTTGCTCAAACTGCACCTCCTCGGCCTTCTTGCCTTTCTTCACCTGCCAGTTGAAGGTAATGGGGGCGGGCGGCACGTTCAGGCCGGTGGTGAGCGCATCCATGATGCTGCGCTTCACCTGCTGCCCACTCGAATACGCCTGGTTGGTGCCAAACTGCGGGTCGCGGTAGTATTTCTGGCCGTCCTGAACCGAGAAAACGGTGTGCTCGGCGTGGCGCAGGCCCCGCAGATAAATGTAGGGAGATTTCATACTTAGGCGTTGAAAAGAGTGGGTTGAGGCGTAACAGTAGTGGAGGCAGCAGCGCCGCTCTGCCGGGCGATGTAGCGAAAGCGCACCAGAATGATGAACAGCGGAAAATTGTCGACCGGCATCAGCATCACCTGCCGCACGGCCTCATCGAAAAGAGCAGTATAGTCGGAGGCAGTGCTCTTCGCCTCTTCCAGAATTTCCGTCAGCCGCTCAATAAAAGCGGGCCGGTGCTTGACGAACACTTTTTCCACTTGGCGGTCTAAGTTCATTTTGCCCTGCTTGGCAGTGCCGCTGTACTGTTGCAGCGCGCCCGCCAGCTGGTCGGCGGCATTGTAGAGTTCCTGGTTGTTGAGCATGGCGAGAATCCAGAGTTGATAAATGTCGAATTGGAGGCGGTCGGCGTCGGTTTTGAGGTTGATTTTCTTGTCATTGCCGGGTAGGTAGTCTTGTAATTTGGCCGGCTCGATGGCCGCCAGGCCGATGCTGCCCAGCTGGCAGGCCCGCGCAAAGCCCAGGTGCGTTTCGTAGAGGCTCGTCACCTTCTGCCAGTCGCGGATGTCGGGTGAGAGTTGAAAGAGCCGCTGCGAAAGCTGGTGCATATCCTCCACCGCGCCCAGCTCCAGCGGCACGAAGCCAATGGTGCGATTGGTCTGGGCCAGGCTGTACACGTAGGCCGTAATCCGCTGCTTATACACGCTGGCCAGCGCGAATAGCACCTTCACCCAGGCCTGCGTGCGCAGGGCGCTGCTGCCGTCTTTGGTATCCAGGGCCGCGTCAAAATCGAAGCCTGCCAGCGGCTGGCGCGGGTTGAAATAGGGGTCGAAGGCGTGCGTCAGCCAGCGGCCGTTCCAAGTATCAAGCTGGTTGCCTTTCAGGCCGTCGCGCTGGCCGAGCAGGGCGCGGTACCTGGCCCAGCCCTCGTAAAGCGTCCACAGTACCTCATCCTGGTCGATGAGCAGCGTGAGGCCGCCGCTCACGCCCACGCCCAGCGCCCCGCCAATCCAGGAGCAATAGATATCGTCTACGTCTACTTGTGGCCCGACGCCCGACACCTGCCCCGAGGTGGTGCCTTCTACACCCGCAGCTGGAAAACCAATTACGAAGCTGGCATCTGGGCCCAGATTACCATTGATTTTCTCGTGGAGCTTAGTGAGTTTTATAGCGTAAGGACTTTCTCCGAGAACTACGCGAGCTTTTTCATCTTTATTAAGGTCTTGAGCAAAAGGTGAACTAGGCACCCATTGTAAATATTTGGCAGCATCATAGAACAGTGGAAACATCTGCTCATCAAAAAACTGCCGGGCCGACAAGTCGCGGCCGGTGCGGGCGTTCCACAGCGCCAGGAAGCGGCGGCCGATATAGCTGGTGTACATAGCAGGTGGGGTTAGAGAAAGGAATCGGGTTCCAGCAGTTGCAGGCCCAGCCGCTGGTAGTCGGCCAGCGGCTGCGGCACCACAAACGGGGCCGCGCCAAAATCCACGCGTAGGTAGTGCGAGCGGTTTTTATTGAACTGAATGGTGCGCCAGCTAATGGGAATTTCCAGCTCAATGCGGCGCTCCCACGGCGTGGTATCGCGTAGGTATTCCGGGTAATCCGCTTCCAGAATGCAGGCCGCCGTTTCAATTTCCAGGGCTTCCACCAGCACCGAGCGACTGCGGTGGGTAAGCGCGCCTTCAATGAGCTCGCCGTTGTCCCAAATCAGGTGCGTGTCGATGTCGGCCAGCGTCAAATCGGGGTACACGGCATCGAGGCATCGCTGTAAATCGCGTTCGGGCAGCAGCGCGGCATCGGGCAGTTGAGCGTAGCTGCGTACTACTACCTCGCGGTTGTAGGGTAGCGTTTTGGGGGCTGGCTCGATGACGTGGACGGGCTTGAGCCGGCCAATCGTCTCCGGGCTGCGACGCCGGTTTACTCGTCCAAACCGCTGCACCAGTGCATCGAGCGGCGCGGCGTCGGTTATCATCCGGTCGAAGCTGATATCGAGGCTCACCTCCACTACCTGCGTTGATACCACGAAGCAGGGGCCAGGCTGGCCATCAAACTTTTGGGTTAATTCTTCCTCCAGCCTGGCCCGGTCCAGACGCCGGAAGCGGCTGTGCAGCAGCATAGCTTTCACGGCCGGAAACGCTCGTTGCAGCCGCTCAAACTCGGCCTGCGCGCCCACCACGGTATTGCAGATAAGCAATACTTTCTCTCCGTTCGCAAAAGCTTGGCGCAGTAGGGCATCCACCGTGGCGGCCAGAGCTTCAGGGTGCTCCGGGTCGCGGGCTATTTTGTGTACCTCGTGGCGATTGAACTTGTCCAATACCTCATCGGGCAGGCGCACCTCGTACACGGCGGCGGGGCCGCCCAGCCAGCGGCGCACCTCGTTGTAGAGGGCCGTGGGCATGGTGGCGGTGCCCACGTGCAGCCGGCAGCCGGCCTGCACCAGCACATCCACAATGGCCAGTACCATTGCCTGCGCCTTGTCAGAGTAGGTATGAATCTCATCCAGAATAACGTCGCAGCCCCGCACGTCAAGTAGCACGGCCTCGTAGCCAGGTAGCCCGAACGCCACGGCGGCCAACTGGTGTGGCGTCAGCACCTTCACCGACGCGCCTACTTTGTCTTGTAACAGCTTCTCGGCTACGTCGCGCCCCGTGCGGCCTTCCACCAGCTTCGACATGGCGTGGCGCAGCCGCACGTGCCCGCCCGTATCAGCCTTGCGCACCCGCTCAAACATGGCGTTGATGGACGCCTGAAACGGCAGCGTATAGAATACCCGCCCCTGGCAGCGCCGAAACAGGTAGTCGGTTTTGCCCGCGCCCGTGGGGGCCACCACCAGCGTGTGGTGCCGCTCGTCGGCGGCGCTTGTTTGCGACAGCGGGTAGAGCGCGTCGCCGGCCCGGTTTTGAAAAAAGCTCAGGTTCGGCTTAGCAAACAGCCCCGCCAGTTGCTTATCGGTATCGTGCTGCAAGGCCGAAGCAAAATGGTCGGCCGCCATCAGCACGCCGCGCCAGGCCGACCAGTCGGGGCTGCGTAGCTGCGCCCGGCAGTGCTCCACGGCGTAGCGCAGGGCAGCTTCGGCCTCGGCCCGCGTTACCTGGCCCGCCACCAGCGGCACGTGCAAGGCCGCCAGCACGGCCAGCGCATCGGCCGACCAGCTTTCCCAATTCAGTAAGTGGTTGGCTATCCACGGCCCGCCCAGCCGCTGCAAGTCCAGAATGCCCCGCTCGCGCGCATCCTGCCGGATAGATTTGTGGTGCGCCACTACCATCTCTACCAGCGCCGGCCAGTCGGCGCGGTCGAACAGCGGCAGAAACCCCAGCGACGACAGTTCGTGCCGGTGCGGAAACTGCTCGTGCAGGGGCACTTCCTCCCCATAAATCTTGGCCTGAAAATGCGGGTGGGCTTTGCCCAGGTCGTGCAGGGCGGCCCCCAGGCCAGCCAGCCGCACATCGTAGCCCAGGTGCGCCGCGATGGCTTCGGCGGCGGCTTTCACCTGCCGCGTGTGGTCGAGCAGCGTGAGCGGTAGGCTGCCGCGCTGGGCGCTTTTGGCGAGGGTAGGGCGGCGCGGGCTCATCGTTCCAGCACGGGTTTAGCGGTGGGGTTGCCCGTTATTTCCAGTTGCCCATACATCGGCGCGCCTTTCGCAAAGCGGTTGTAGCCCACTAGAAAAGCCCCGTCAGCCGGCCCCTCCGCAAAACGTAGCTCAAAGCCCGGTAGTAAGTCAAAGGCTGCTTCGCTCAACACCTGCGGCTCGCTCGGCAGCAGAATATCCTCGTTGCGGCACAGGCACAGGTGCTGCGTGGCAGCTATAGTAGCATCGGCTTTGGAAGGAAAAGCCAGGTGCAGCGTGGGGCTCAGCAGTACCCCGCGCACCAGAATGGCGCGGGGCCGCGTCAATTGCTGCTTCTTTTTCTCGTGTATCCAGCCACGCGGGTGCGTCTGCTCCTGCTGCATACTCAGGCCGGTGTAGGTGAGCTTATGGCGCGAAATAGCCGATACGCCCAGCTTCTGCCGCATCCCCTCGATGACGGAGGGCGTGAGAAACTGCTGGGAGTAGGTTTCGCCATCGCGCACGGCTGTCCACGGCTTGAGGTAGCCGAAGGGGCCGTTGTAAGTAACTATTTGTAAATCAGGCATTTTATTAAAAAATTGAATGCTGCGCCCAAGAATATAATAGAGGGTAGACCACCAATCATATGGAGAAAAAAATTCTTATTGCAAAGAAAGGCAAATTCACCATAGCTATTAACTTTGCCGAACCAAGGAATTGAAATAAGAAAATCGTAGAGGGGAGCCCCCCTTGGCTAAATTGGACCGTTTGGTGCAGGCGGGTGGCGTGAGCCATTCGCCTGTTTCGGGTCATACTACCTGCTATTCATGTCTAATTTCTCCAACTGGCGTTTCAACTTCAGTCTGCTTACCTTGAGCCAGCGCCAAACTGGCCCCGGTATCGCGCTCATCAGTGATGGGGAAATTCAGTCTGCCGTTAGCAATAGTCACTATTGGTATAACAGCGCCGCTTTTCCGCTGAGCGAAAACCATTATTTTCTCATTGGCTACACCGATAAACTTCGGTTCTTATTGGTAGCTTTGTCGTATAGCGACGACGAAACGTTCACTATCCACGACGTTGCTATTGCCGATGAAACCCAAGTCCAAGAACTTTACTGCGGCCGGGCCGCAGGCTGAGTCCCCGGTTATTCCCGGCCTCACCCGCAAAGAAGCTTGGGACCAGCTTATTGCAACCCGGCAACCCATCAGCAAAGACGAAGTATTACAGCGCATAAAAGAAGCCGCAGCCAAAAAGCAGTAGACTTTCAACAGGTGATTCCGAACAAGCCGCTCCAACGCGGCTTTTTTCACGCCCCTACACCAGCGCCCCGCAACCTATTCCGGTCGAGTGCCCGACGCCCACCTCCCAGGCAAACCCAATTTGCTCGGCCGACCCAGACACCAGCACCGGGCAGATGCTGCCGCGGCACTGCACCTGCTTGTAGCGGAAAAGCTTGCTCTTGGCCGTGGCGATGTACGCTGGGTCGAAGCGCACGGCGGCCCCGGTATCAGTTAGGCCGGCCTGGCGCAGCTTGTGGCGCAGGGTGGCGGTGAGTAGCTCGTCGGCCAGCGGGTGGCCGGGCAGCAGGTGGTCGGCGGGCTTGTCGCGGTCGGTTTCGTGCTTGATGAATACCGGGCTGGCCACCCGAAACGGCTGCTCGCCAGCCGCGAACTCGGGCGCGTCCTGCATCCGCACGTCCTGCACGCGCAAACCCAGGCCAATTTCAGGGGCGCGTAGCACGCCGCTGATGAGGGTGTGAATCACCTCGCGGTCGGGGGCGCTGATAAACCAGTGCGCGCCCTCGCCGAAGCGGATGCCGCCGCGCCCGGCCCGGCCGCCGTGCAGCCAGGAGTAGGAGTAGAGCGAGAGCCCGTCGTGCAGCGCCGGGTTGTGGCCCGTCCAAAGGTGGAAGGCGCTTTTCAGAGTCGGCAGGTAGTCGAAGGGAACCGACTGGCTAGCCTCCAGATAAAGATGTAGTCGCAAGGCAATGAGGGGGTAAAGAGAAGTAATAGCTAAGTTTGGTAGGAGAGTATCGGCTGACTAATAACAGTGGCAAAGGAAGCGATATATTTTCATAATACAAGTATCTTCCTACTTATTTTTTTCGCCCCACCTTCGCCCCACCTTCGCCCAAATTCTTACGACCAGATAACTGTAGCCAAAGCAGGGTTGGCCAGAAAACAAAAAAGGCACTTCCCGCAAGAAGTGCCTTTTACCAATTAAGAGCCCCCAGTCGGGGCCGAACTTACTCCTCGAAACGCTCGGTAAACTGCCAATTATCAGCTACTTATTAATATGCGGGCAGCTGCTCTATTCTAACGGGGGGCGTCAGCGGGGGCGTTTTCCTCCAGGTGCCGCCGCACCTCGCCCCGGTCGCCCCCCAGCAAGTCGATGACCTCCCACAGCCGCTCCACCGTCACATCGGGCTTGCTGGGAATGTAGGTTGAGATGTAGCCCCGCACACGCCAGAGCTGCGTGATGTCAGCCGCATCCATCGGGTAGGGTTTTCGGTGCGGATTGTCCGAGTGTAGCATCACTTCGCCGGCCCGGTCGGTTATCCGCTCATGGATGCGTTTCAGCATCACGCTCTCGTCGGTCACCACCACGTAGACCTCGCCGGGCACCAGCAGACGCCAGTTATCGACGTAGGAGCACACCACAACATCGCGGTGGTTCAGAGTCGGCTCCATCGAGTCGCCGGCTACCTCAAACGCCCGGTAGGTACCATGCTCAAAGCCAGGGATGAGGTAGCGGGGTAAGTCTTGCAGGTACGTGGCTTCGTTGTGTTGCAGCGAGTAGCCGGCCTGGGCATGCACGGGCACCAGCTCAGTGTTCTCATTATTCTCCCGGTCTACTGTGACGGTGAGCACCCGCCCGCTGTTCACGGCCGGCAGCCGCTTGCTGGCCGCCGACTCCTTCGGTGGCGATGCTGCAGCACCGCCCGAGTCGCCGCGCAACATCGGGCCGTTGCCGAGCACCAGCCATTCTACCGAAAGCTCAGGCCACTTGGTGAGAAAGTCAACCAAAGTAGGAAGCGATGGCTCTGAGCCCTGTAGGATTTTGTACAGCTTGCTGGTTGTGTTATACCCCAGTGCCTTAGCTGCGCTGCTGGCATTCAGGCCATAGTACTCAAAAAACTCTCGTACCCGCGCGACAACAGGAATAATATTTTCTACTTCACTACCAACTGATTCCATACTTTTTACTACTTTGGTGTAACAAGTGTACTTTGGTTTGTGTACTATTGTGTAAGAAAGCGGCTGCTTTCCCTCACAATATACAACCCAAACGGGAAATAGTATGGAACAAAACGGAAAAGAACCGACACCTTTCCAACTTATACTACAAAAGCTGGGCAAAAAGAACACCGTAGTGCAAGACACTATGACCAAACTGCGTGCTGAGGGGGTGAAAATCAGCCAGAGCGCGCTCTACCAGGCGGTAGCTGGTCGTAGCCACCGCAAGGAGGTGGTAGAGGCTTTCCTAGAAGTAGCAGAAGCTGAGTTTGCCCGTCGCCGCGAGGTCGATGAACGCGCCCGCCAACTCGTAGCCCAAGCGTAGCCCATGCAGCCCGCTTACATCGTGCCAGCGGCTGAGTGGGATGCATTCCAAGCCCGCCTAGCCGCCCTCGAAGCCGCCGAGGAAGCCCGCAAGGCCCCGCCGCCCCCGCCCGACGAGCCCCTGACTACTGCCCAGGCCGCCGCCCGCATCGGCCTCTCCGTGGACGCGCTGCTGCGCGCGCGCCGCGCCGGTCGCATTACCGGCGTGCGCCTCAACGAGAAGGATTGGGGTTTCCGGCCCTCCGTCCTCGACAAGTACCCCCGCCGCTATCACCGCGCCGCCCAGGCCCAAGCCGCCTAGCACCATGCAACACATAGTTTGCTTCTCCGGCGGCCACAGCAGTGCCCTCGTCGCAATGGCCGTTGTCGGCCGTTACGGGCGCGAATCGGTAATCCTGCTGAACCACAACATTCACCCCAGCAAGGAGGCCCCCGACATCAAGCGGTTCAAAGCCGAGGTAGCCGCCTTCCTGGGCGTGCCCATCACCTACGCCAACATTCACGGTATCACCGACGAGCAGCTGCTACCCAACCAGTTCGAGGTGAGCATTGCGGTGAGCGCGTTCAAGCAACCCGGCACCGGCACCGCGTTTTGCACCCACGAACTCAAAACCAAGCCGTTCCACGAGTTTCTAGCCCTAAACCACCCGCCCGGCACGGCTACGATTTACTACGGCTTCGATGACGACGAGCAGCACCGCATCCAGCGTCGGCGCGGCATACTCGGTGCGATGGGCTACGATACCTGTTTCCCGCTGGCTGAGTGGCCCGACACGTTGGAGAGCACCCGCGAGGTAGGCATTGAGCCACCCCTGACCTACGCCACCTACAAGCACGGCAACTGCGCCGGCTGTCTAAAAGGTGGAATCCAGCACTGGTACGTCACTTTCTGTCATCGCCCAGACGTGTACGCCGAAGCTGAGGCGGCCGAGGCCACCCTGGGCTACACCATTAACCGGGACCGCAGCGGCGGCGAGGCCAAGCCTTACCCGTTGGCCCAGCTCCGCACCACGTTCCGGCGCATGAAGTGTAACGGCGTCCCCGACACCGAGCACTACCCCGAAGCCAAGTTCGCCAAGTACCTCAAACGCTATAAGTTGCCGCGCATCGACCTGATGACGCCTTGTGATTGCGCCTTCTAATTTCTTCACCCTCAGTTTCAACCAATGACCACCCAAGTAGCCCCCATTGTTGGCCCCAGCGCCCAAAACTCCCGCCTCACCATCCAGAAAGCCACCATCAAAAAGGGTGCGCTCTACGCTGAATTTACCGAGCAGCTGACCCTGGAGGCCAAGCCCCGCCCGTTCACCATGCAAAGCCCTGAGCTGGTGCATCCCGACCTCGAACGCTGCTTTTCGCGGCTCGTGCCTCACTTCTGCCTGCTCACCGAGCAGATGACCGAGGTTGCCGACTTCTGGCCCAACGATGACAGCGACGAGCTGCCCGAGCACTTCGACGGCTACGGCGTGACGGGCATCATCATGGGCAAGAAAAACGGCGTGACCCTAATGGGCTTCCGCACGCTGGAAAGTGGCAAGGTTCTGAACATGACCGGCCAGTACGTCAGTTTCGAGCCGGTGCCCGAAGAGGAAGACGAGGCCGACGTGTGGCACTACAAGCATGCCGGCCGCCTCGAAACGGAGGTGCTGGAGACCGTCGCCGAAATAGAACTGGCCCTGCGCGGCAAGTGCAGCGAGGTAGGCCGCCAGCTCAACATGTTCACCGACCAAGAGCAGTTGAAGGAGGAAGTAATTGCCGAGTTCGGGGAGGTAACCAAAGACCTGCCCGCCCCCAAGAAGCGCAAGGCAAAACGGATAGCTGATAAGTAGTGCAGGCCCAGCGTGAACTACATAAAGCACAGCATGGCCGCCCACGAGCACCTACTTAGCCAGACGGCCAGCAAGCCGCACCACCTCAGCCTGTACCTCGCGCTGTTCCGCCAGTGGAACTTGGAGCGCTTCCCTGAAGCCATCCAGATAGACCGGCGCGAACTAATGCAGGCCGCCCGCATCGGCTCCCGCGACACTTACACCGCCGCCCTGCGCGACCTCGACGCATGGGGACTACTCAACTACCGACCCAACCACGACAGCACCAAGGGAACCCGAATCCTGATGGTCGAAATGGGTGGGCAGGTTAGCCCGAAAGTGGGCCAACCTAGTCCGGTAGGTATGCCCGAAAGTGGGCCAACCTCAGTGGGGGAGGTTGGCCCGAATCCAGGCCAACCGGTTAGCCCGAAAGTGGGCCAACATAGCCCCGAGGTTGGCCCGAATCCAGGCCAACCCTCCTTATTATATAAAACAAAGGATTTAAACAGTACTACAAACGGCGGCAGCGGCACCAAAAAAAAAATAGGGGAGGTGTTTTCGGGCGAAGGATTTTCAGAGGTGCAGGTGCTCGACGACACCGCCAGTTTTGATGAGCCAGTACCAACCCCAGGCGCAGCCCCAAAGAAAAAAGTTGCGCCAAAAAAGAAAGGGGTAGGGCAGGGGCCGCAGGCCGCCACCATTCGTGCAACTGCCACCGCCGCCCGCGCCGAACCACGCCGGCGCGGCGGCCGGCCCCAGCGCCCCGAACTGCCCTTTACCGAGTCTGAGCTAGCTACGCCCGAAGCCTTTGCCGCCGCTTTCGAAGGCACCGACTACGCCCTGGCCGACCTGCGCTACTACCACGCCCTAGTGGGCAACTGGCGCAAGGATGGAGAGCCACCCCTACGCCGCGACTGGAAAGCCACCGCCACCAAATTCATGCTAAACGATGCAGCCGACAACCGCCTCAAACTTGCCCCAGGCACCCAGCGCCACGAGCCAGGCGCTGGCGGTTCTGACACCGGAACACGGCCTGCTGGCTCTGGCTACCGCTCAAAGTACGATGCGTGAGCTGGCCAGCACCCCCAACCCCGAAGCCCGCGCCCTGCTGGCTGAAGTATCGGTGGGGCTGACGGTGGTGCAGGCCGCCGCAGCGCCCAAGTTGTTCCAGCTTCGCCGCCAACTCGGTGAGCAGGTGCTCATCAAGCTGCTGGTAGTGATTCTGCGCGCCTTCATCGACAGTCTGCGCGTGCCCGACAAGCCCGACGCGGCCGACATTCTAGAGCTGGCCGACACGCTGGCCCAGACCTACAGCCACGACAGCGTGAAGGACATCATGCTGGCCCTGAAACAGACCCGCACCAACGGCACCAAGTTCTACCAGTCGCTCGACACCAGCACGATTTACCGCCTGATTGCCGAGTATTTCGACCGCAAGGCCAGCTGGCTACACTCCCAGCACCAGGACGAGCTAGCCCGCAGCACCAGCATTCAGCAAAACGCCGTGGCCCAGCTGGCAGCGGCCGGCGCGGCGGTGAGCGGCATCGGCCAGCGCCTGGACCCCGGCCACCCCAACCACGAGAGTTTGCGCCGCAAGCTCACCATCACCAACGGCCGCGCGCGCCGCGGCCTCATCACCCCCGAGCAGGCCGACGAGCAGCGCCAGCAGGTGCAGCAGGCTAACCAGCGCAAGGCCCGGCGCGACTGGAAGCCCAGTGAGGCCGCCGCCCGCCGCATCGACAGCAGCAACCGCGCCGAGGACCGCCGACTTGCCGACAAGTACAGCCGCCCAACCTAGCCCCACAATGAAGCCATTACTGTTCACTCTTGCAGCCCTTCGCTGGCTCTGCTACACCACCCGGCGCAGCAGCAGCCACTTCTACACAAACCCCAGCCGCTACACCATCTACTGGCACTTCCGGCCCCGGTGGTGGCTCCCATTTTTCTGGCTGCTGTGGTTGCTCGGTTTGCCCATTTACCTGTTTGACGGCGGCTTAATGGACTGGTGGCACGAACTAACCCGCTGCTTCAATCCGCAGAAGCGCGTGAACTACACCAGACAAGGCCACGGTGATTTGCCCACGAGGTGGGCCGACAGGGTGAGGTGGTGGTATCAGGCATACGCCCGCTAATCCGATGAGCACCACAACCTACTACCGAGATACGTGCGGCAGCATCTACCGCGTCACGCATACGCCCAGCGCCCGACAGCAGCCCGCCCGCACCATGCAGGCCCGCCGCAGCACCTACGCCACCGAGTTCAGCCTCGAGTACGAAACCACCGCCGCCGAAGTGGCCCGCTTGGTCAGTATCGGCTCATTTGTTCAAGTTCCTGCACCATGAAGCCCAACTACCAAACCCCGCTCGAACTCTACGACCTCAAAGCCGACGAGATTACGGCTCACATTCTCGGCTACTTGCGCGCCAAAGGCTACGTCTGCTGGGCTCAGGACAACCGGGGCCGCTACAACCCCAAAACCGGCAAGTGGTACCCGCACCCCAACAACCGCGTGGGCGTGCCCGACATCATCGGATACCGGAAGGCAGATGCCCGGTTTATCGGTGTGGAGGTGAAAGCTGGCAAGGATAGGTTGAGCCAGTTCCAGATTGACTTCCTGGACGAGTTGAAGGAGCACGGCGGGCTGCCCTTCGTCGCCTTCGACTTCGCTGGCTTTGTGCAGTCGTTCGAGCGGCGCGGCCTGCACTTGGCCACCACCGCCGCGCCCGCCGAGGCAGTACCAGCGTGCGGCGGGTGCAGGCGGATAGCTCCAAACAATTAACAACTAGCAATTACCAATGGGCATCTACCACCACCCCAGCATCGGCACCTTTCACCTCAACGAAGCCGCGCCCCGCCGCGTGGTGCCCGGCCCCGAGCGCCACAGCTGGGCCAGCAAACGGCTGCTGCGCGGCCAGTCCACCACCTGCACCAAGTGCGGCTGCGTGCGGGCCTACGGCCGCGACTACGAAACCCGCTACCAAATGCCCGGCCAGAAGTTCGACAGCCTGGAGCGCCCGCCGTGCACCGGGCCAGCAGCACCTGCAGCACCGCCCGCGGCACCGTTGTCGGCCGCCCCCGCCGGCCCCGGCGCTGCTCGAGACACGCCGGCCCCAGCAGTGCTACCAGGCCTTACCGCCATTCCCGACGAGCCTGCAGCCGCGCCTTACCCGACGATGCATCCGGAGCCACCAACCACTGACGACCCCCAAGCCCCCTACAGCCGCCATGATTAAAATTCCCACCATCAGCACCTACTACGGCGGCAAGGGCAGCAGCGGCACCTACCAGAAGATTATCAACCACATTCGGCCCCACGACACGCTGATAATCCCGTACCTGGGCAACTGCGCCATCACCCGCAAGATGCGCTGGCCCGCCCAGGTGATAGCCAACGACCTTGACCCGTTCATCATCGACCAGTGGCGGGCGGCCAACTTGGGCCCGCAGCTTGACCTCTACAATTACAATCTGCCCGCGCTGGACTTCCTGAGCACCGTGCTCAAGCTGCCGGGCCTCGGCCGCATCGTCATCTACTGCGACCCGCCGTATCCGCTTGACAGCCGTAAGAGCCAGCGCGAGGTGTACAAGTTCGAGATGACCAACCGCGACCACGAGGAGTTCCTGGCCGCCGTGCGCCTGCTGCGCGTGGACTGCCTCATCAGCACCTATCCCAACCAACTGTACGCCGACGAGCTCAGCCACTGGCAGCGCACCGAGTTCCAGAGCCAGACGCGCAAGGGGCCGGCCACCGAATGGCTGTTCTTCAATTACCCTTCTCCGGTGGTGCTGCACGATGAACGCTTTGGTGGCGAGAACTATCGGCAGCGGGAGTACGTGAAACGGAAGGCAGCCCGCTGGGTAAAACGCTTCCAAGAGATGCCCCCGCACGAGCAGCAACTAATACTGAGTCAGGTTTTATCAACTGCACCCGATGAACTGGTTCAGCAGCTTGTGCAGGCGAAAAGTGAGCAGTCTTAGAAATTGCCGCCGCTGTCCAAATCAAAAAAACAATCACAACCAAACTCCACCGGGAAGTTCGCACCGTCGGAATACGATGCTTTTTTAGAAAGCCGTGCGGGTCGAACTGCGCATCATGACCCGCATCGAAGCCAGCGTGCAACTCAATAGCCCGCATAATGGTGTGGGACTTGTGCTGATGAGCGCGGTGATGTTCGGCCGTGAAAGCCCAGAACAACATTAGTATAAAAGAGGCAGTCCCGAGCAAGCAAGTGCCTGTAAAACTCATATCTTTTAACCCCGCTAGCCCAGCGAAAGACAGAGGAACGAAAATGCTGCTGATAGTCCAAATCCTACTGTTGTCGCTTAGAAACCGCTCGTTACGCGAGGAATAAATTGCTCGCAGCATCTCCCAATGTTGGTCCGTCGACGTGGCCATCCCGACTACGGTACCAGATTGGGCCAGGCCACTATCTAGCTGATTCAGTAGAAATATAGTGAAGTCGTGATGTGGTTCGGAGGTGCCATATTTCTGCTTCAATAATTCTTCTGGGGAAAGTGTTTGTTCGGGAGCCATGTGCTTCAAGTTAGATGGTTATAGAAACAATGTGCATATGACATAATAGGGCAGATTTTGCAATATGCGCCGAAAGAATTAGTAAAGTAATTGCCGGCAGATGTCATTTTTCTGGAAAAATTGCTTTGCTAAATTCGTCTCCATCTAACACAGTGCTATCGCCGTACCACACCCTGTTAGGGTCTGTTTCAATATCGTGTTTTACTTTCTCGCCTAGTTCTTTGTAATAATCCTCATCTGAGCGCTGTTTTCTTGTACCAGTATTGTACTGAAAAATTTGTCGTTTAGCTTCTTGTAGCCAGTGTTGCTGGAAAAATAAATCAAGGTCATAAGCATTTTTATATCGTGCGCTTACTGATAATGTATCAGTAAGTGCAAATGCTGTTAAAGCTTTTGAGAGTCCATTGCTCATGTGTAATGTTTTGGAGCCAAATTCATTATCTGAAAGTAAATAAAGCTTGCCGTACGCAGCATCAAAATCGTCATGCCATTTATAATATGCGACTTTTGCAGATGATTTTGTGTATGATAGATATCTGGTAGGTACAGAATCTTTTGCAGCATAATACTGCATTAGGTCATGCCAAACTTTATATTGAGTCAAGTAGTCGTTGCAAGCTGAAACAAATTCTTTCTTTTCTTCTATGAATTGCTGAGTTTCCTGTTGTTGCCTAGTGAAGTAGTATTGAACAAAGCCATTTACCACGCTACTAGCTGCTGCTACTAGTAGACCAATTATAGTTCCCTTTATCACAGAGGTTTCGGCTGGTTTCTTGATAGTTTTACCAGCCTTACTCTTCTTGAAAATCTTGCTCATTTAGTGTCAATAATATCTCTAGGTGAGAAAATAAAAACGAGCCCTGCTAATTTTGTAGCAGGGCTCGTCATCACAGAGGCTAGGCCCCTACGCTACTACGCATACTGGATGAGGGTCCAGGTAGTAGCTACGCCACCAGCCGGCGGCATACGATTGCCCTTAGCAATCGGTGCCGTCGTGCTGTTAACGCGAGCACGCCACACGCCACTTTCGGGGCAGTTCTGGCCAGTGCTAGCAGTCGTTCCAATTGGGAGACGAGGCATGACTAATAGATTTAGGGTAACTTACTTCGGAAGGCATCAGTAATTCGTCCTCAGGTTGTTGTTCTCCCCGTCCTGCCAGTAGATTACGTGCACTTAATATAGCGGTAGGGCAGAGACTGGCCAACTTCCTAACTAGCCAGTGTAGTTAGCCAAGCTCATACAGTGTGCCAGAATTGTGGAGATATTGTGAAGGAGTTGGAGGAAAGCTGCAAAAAGGCGCTTTTCAGCTAAAAAAATAGTTCCCACTACTTGCGAAAGAATGGCGTGCAGCCACATTGTCATGCTGTATCGTTATGTTTGACAAGTAGCTACGAGCTGGGAGGCTGACAAAAGTGATATATAGATGCCGGGTGATAGTATTCATTCTGTAAATTTTCACAAGTAAAAAGCGGTTTGCCTTGGGTGGTAATCCGCGTTTTTTCATTATGGAAATCCAGCAGGTCGTGCCGATAAACTTTTAAGGGTGAAAAGTGCCTTTATATCAAGAAAAGCCACTTTTTTCATTATGGTATCACAACTTCCCACTATGAAAACCTAAGTAGCAGATACATGGGTAGTGCCGCTTGAGCACTAATGGCCGAAGCACTACCTTCCGGATGACACCGTTAATTGTAACGAGGTGATATCTTGCGGTGCTATGAAACACTTGCTACTCACCGTCATGCTCGCTTGCACCTCGCTGGCCAGCACCGCCCAGACTGCACACCCGCGCCACCACACCACCCGCCATCGCACCACAGCCGCGCGCCCGGCGACCCAGACCAGCCCACGCGTCTATGTGTGCAGCGGCGGCAGCGCCTACGCCTATCACAGCTCGGAGGGGTGCGCTGGACTCAATCGCTGCACCCACACCGTAAGCGCCGTTACGGTAACCGAGGCCGAGGGCATGGGTCGGCGGCCGTGTAAGAAGTGTTACTAACCATTCAATTATCACCATGAAGCTTTTTGCTGACCACGACCAAGACGAACAAATAGGCATGGTGAATATCATGCGGGCAGACTACGACTGCAAGCGAACGGTGGCTGAGTGGGTTAAATCGGCCCGCCAAATAAACCCCCTTATTGAATACCCGTCAATCATTGTTCCACAACAAGTAATCAGAAATATTGCAAAGCTGGCAGGAGAAAATTGGGCTTAGCTTAAGCAGTTTCATAAATAAAAAAGCTCGTTTCCTATATACGTCTATGCGAACGTGTATAAGAAACGAGCTTCTGCTTTACACAAGCCTTTCTATCACCTCGAACCGCTAGAAGATGCTCCACCTGACGAAGTATTTCTGAATTCGTCGTCTCCCATTATCTCCTCAGCTTCTTTATATCGCTTCAATAGTTCTGGCATTTCCATGTGGCGGTGTTTATACTGCATTACAGCATCAAGCAAGTGACGGAACGCCTTGCGTGCTCGGTTTCCTTTCTCGACCAAGTTGAAAGAGAAAATAATACCAGTAGATAAAGGCGAAATAAATGCCAGTATTTTAGTTACCCAAACGGGTATTAGTTCGTCTTTTTCGCCGAGAGAAACCGCTAGAAATAATGAAGAAGCTAAGCTTATAACGCCTAAAACTCGGTAAGACCAGTAGTTCTGAAGTGCCATGCTGTTGTAGATATTCATGGAGTTCATGACATCAGAAGGAGGTACCCGTATGGTAGTGGAATCCGAATATTCATTGTGTAGTTCGGCTGCTATTTTTATGCGTGCCTTCTGCTCAATGAGACGCTGCCCGATACGTACTAGCAGGAGTAATGCAGATATTATTGCGACAGCGGCTACTATGAGCCTTACATCTACTCCAAATGAGGTATGCACAAAAGGAAGGCAGCAGAGAGAAACAATGAGTATGGCAGTTAAAATAGAACTGTATTGTATCATGCTGCGAAGCTAGTACTGAGTAGCTTAACGTTTCTTTCGTCACACAACCATTACATAAAAAAACGGCCTCCCTGCTACTAGGAAGGCCGTTTTCGTTGCTGCGCTACCAAGTGCAGACTTAGCAAACAAAGCCGGATACTACGGTTGAGTAGCAGACAACGGGGCTAAAGTATAGAGTTTTCGGCGGCCGTAGTGGAAGCTGAATACCTGCTGTTGCAGCAGAAAGGGATGCCCCAGTACGCCTTGGTAGGCCAGGCCGCGCCCGCTGGCTGGCTGCGCAAATGGGAAAACCCGTACCGGAAACTGCTGCCACTCGGTGGTGCCCACCACCAGCGAGGGTAGTTGCCCGATGCGCGCGAGCTGCTGGTGGCTGTCGCCACCGGTGATGGGTTCCGTGCCCTGGAGCGTGGGCCTGCTGGCGGGGGCCAGCGTCTGGCAGAAAGCCGCGTCAAGCTGGTCGGTGACGGCCCCCGTATCCAGCAGCAGCCGCACAGGCGTGGCGCCGATGCGGCACGCTACAACGGGCGTGCCCTTCACCAGCTCAAACGTCACCGAGTCTTGCCGAACGTATGGCCGCCGAATGGGTTTGCTGGTGCGCAGCGTGTAGAACGTCGCCCGGCGGCGCGGGTAGTCGACCACCACCTCGTAGTCGCGCAGCAGCTCGTATCCGATAAACCCGAGCAGCTTCGGCCCCACGTAGCGGCGCAGGTGGCCCAGCGAGGCGGCCTGGGCGGCGAAGCCCGTGTAGCGGGCGGCCCCGAGTCCGAAGGTGCTCACCGGCAACTCCTGCAAAGTGTTGGTGCCGGTAGCGCCGCGGGCCCTGGCATAGCGCGACGGGCGCAGCTGCCCCGCGAAGGGGGCGCTATCCACGACTAGCCCGAACTCGCTGCCCGTATCCAGAATGAAGTCCCCGCGCCTCTCATTCAGTGGCAGGTTGCGCAGCACGATGAGGCCGCCCACTAGGTCAAAAGGTAGCTCGATGACCGCCGCCGCATCCACGCGCCGGGGGCCGGCCTGGGCGGTAGCAGCAGGTTGCGCGGCGCTGGTCGAGGGCCACGCAGCGGCCAAGCACAGCAGAACGGAAAAGGTAGAAGTTCGCGAGGGCATCAGCTATTGGGGGCCAAGAAGTGCCTCTAACTCCCGTACCCGCGCCGCCAGTCGTAGATTCTCCTCGCGCGTTCGCTCGTGGCGGGCGTTGGCGGCCCGCTTGCCGATGGGCGGCGACCCGGCCCGTAGCGCGGCCTCGGCTACCGCTTTATCGTGCAGTGCTGTGCGGGCCTGGTCGCGGGCGCGGCGCAGGGCCTCGGCCAGCGGCAGGCCGGTTTCGCTGTCAATTTCACTGGTAATCTCGCGGAGCCGAATCAATTCCTGGCGCTCCTGGGCCAGCAGGTCAGCGGCCCGCTGTAGCCGCCGCTCGTAGTGCTCGCGCAGCTGGGCCGCCCGCTCGTCGGCCACCAGCCCCGGATTGAGCACCGGCGTAGCGAGGTAGTGACCCAGTACGATGTTGAGCGCCGCGTTGCCCGCCTCCACGTAGGTAGCCGCATCGGGCCGGCCCTCGGCCTCTTGCTCGATGGCCCGGCGCGCATCACGAATAAACTTTGGTTCGGTAGGCATATACAAAGAAAAGCCCGGTTTCTGTACACGTCGAGGTGACAGTGTAAAGAAACCGGGCTTTTGGTTTACATAACCAGCAGCTACCCCATCAGCTCAAAGTGCGGCCAGTCGTGGAAAGTCTCATCGGCCGTCTGCCCGTCCCGGTCCCAGTCGCCGCCCCACGTCACGCGCGCGTCGGCCGCCCGCATCAGCCGCGAGAACAGCAGCAGCGCCGCGTTATCCCACTTCACCGAGCCATCGGCCTGGAGGTGCGCCACGTCCAAGGCCCAGCTGGGTAGCCGGTTGTGGTTGCTCTGCCCGCCACGCTTGTATGTAGCGATGCGGCCCGCTTCGGCCACGGCCGCCGGCTTCGTACCGTCGAACAGCGCCAGCCCGGCCAACTTCCGCAGCCGGTTTACCTCCGCGAATGATTGCCGGCCCTGCGCATAAATCGCGTCTTGCTCAGCAGGGTTACGGTAACCCTGGGTGATTATTGGCAGTCCCAACAGCATCAGCTTTGGGTCGCCCATCCAACGCCCCAGCGCCACCGAGTAGGCCGCCGCCAGCTCCGGCCGCACCTGCGCCAGCCGGGCCGCCTGGGTTGCAGCTTGCTTCGGGCTGAGCTGCACTTGTGTAATCGTGGTAGCCATAGCTCAACGCACCGCAAAGCCCGATACCACCACGACCACCGCCACCGTGAGCCAGTTCAGGAAGCCCCGGCGGCGCGCCTTACCCTTCCAGGCGTTGGCCCGCTCGTGCTCCTGCACCGTGCGCCCCTTTTCCTCGCGCAGCGCCACCTGCACGCCGGCCAGCGTGCGCGACTGCCAGAAGTAAGCCGCCTGGGCTGTGTCGGCCGCCGCCCGATACTGGCCCGCCGCCTTGCGCAGCGCGCGCGCCTCGCGGCGCACCAGCGGCAGCACGCGCAGGCTGTCGCGCACCTTCGCGGCCTGGGCCACGGGCATACAGATGGTAGAGCTGCCAGCCGGCGGGCTAGCGGGCATAGTCTGCGAAAAAGCGGCGCAGGGCAGCAGTATCGCTAGGGTTATAAGT
The DNA here is from genome assembly GCA_964277755.1 of uncultured Hymenobacter sp. Lineage (GTDB taxonomy): Bacteria > Bacteroidota > Bacteroidia > Cytophagales > Hymenobacteraceae > Hymenobacter. The sequence goes on along the minus strand of CAXYJY010000048.1, from coordinate 61,605 downwards.
TTGAGCATGGCTCTGATTGTGGTAAAAGGTGGCAGAATCTTCGGCGGCCTGAGCGGCAGCGTACAGGTGATGGGCGGCGCTGTCCAAGCGCACGGCGCGGGCGCTGTCGCGGCGGGCGGCGGCCTCGGCGGCCCGCTCGACGGGCGGCTGCTTGGCCCGGCACCCGGCCAGGGCCACGAGCAGCACCACGGCCTTACTCAGCCGTAGCATCGGGGGCAGGGGAGGAGGTGACGGAGATGGTAGCCGGCGCGGCCACGGCGGCCACGGCGGCGGCGGGCACCTTCAGCACCGCCTCGGGCTTTTGCAGCGCCTTGCGAATCGTGGCCCAGATGGTCACGGCCGCCACCAGGAACTGAATTATCATCGACCCCCACTGCTGGATTACCGCAGGGTCCGGGGGCGTGAGTTGGTTCACCACCACGTCGCCGAGCAGGCCGCTGGTGAGAATGTGGGCGTAGTGCCCGGTTTTGCTGCTGCTGAATAACATGGCAGTAGGTTGCATAAAAGTGTACTTTGGTGTAAATCTGTACGACAAAAGTAGGAACACAGTGAAGTATTGCTAGTTGCCTGTTTTACTCACATTAATTGTACTTTTTACTGTGCGGGCGCTGCCTTCGGCCCGGGCTGTCCAGGGCTCCGCTCCGCTTCGGTGCTGCGCACCCGGCCGGGGCAGCGGCTCGACGACACCAGCAGCCACAGCGGTACTTCAGACACTGCCCCGCCCGGCCCTTCCCATCCCTAGCGCGCTGCTGCTGATTCTCTGACTCGGAGGCCGTGCCGCCTTCCGTTGGTCGGCCGCCCGGCCAGGCTGCGGCGGCGACGGGCCCAGGCGCATACGCCCCGCACCCGGCCCGCCTCCCGATGGTCGGCCAGCCTCAGCCAGCCACCTCACGCACCCGGACGCCGGCCCCCGCACAGGCTCAGGTTGCCAATGCGCAAGGTCGCCGGCTCCGCTTCGCTACGCCACCTCCCATGCGCGGCCCCCTGGCCTTTGCCCACCCACCGACCGCGCCCTGACGTCGGGCCGCCAGCGCGGCAGCAGCGGCCCCAGGCGGCTTGCAGCGGCTTCGGCAGTTGCGGCCCACCAAACGCCAGCTTCGGTTGCCAGTGATTGGCTGCGCACGGTTACAGCTCCGCTAGTCGCTGCGCCACGGATTCCCCCTAACGATTTGGTTTCTCAGAGGCTGCGGATACTTGCTCCCTGCGGGTCGCGCCTCATTCCGCCCGGCTCCGTTCGTCGTTCCTCCTCACTGCGCCGGTCTCCCTTCGGGCTCCCCATCCGGTCGCGGATACTGGAAAGGCTGTCAGTGGGGCGGTCGGCCGGGCCATCCACCTGGCCGCCAGCCCGCCGTGCGTGCTTCTGGCTGCACGCTAGCGCGCCTCGCAGGGCGTAGCGGCTCCCGCCGCCTTTGCGTCGCTCCTGGGGCTTCTATTGCGGTCGGCGCTCAGCTGCCACCGCCAGGGCCAGCGTGGGCGCTCGTGGCCACCACCGCCGGCCCCGGCGCGGCAGGCCTACAGCCCCAGCCCGCCAGGCACCGGGGCGGCGCTGGGCGCGGGCGCGGCCAGCCACTCGCAGCGCCGGCCCAGCCGGGCAGCGGCGCGGGCGCTGCTCAGCGTGCCCTTACTCTCCCCGTCCCACACCACCAGCACCAGGTCGGCAGCGCGCACTATCTCGGCGTTGCGCTGGTGGGTCGCGCCAGCACCATAGCGGGCGTAGTCGGGCAGCAGCTCGGTCAGCTTCACCAGGTTGCGCATGGCCCACTGGGCGGCCAGCGTGTCCACGCCAGCGGCCCCGCCGCTCACTACCTCGGCCACGCAGCCCACCGCGTGTAGCGCGTCCAGGCGGCGCGTCAGCGCCTTGCAGCTCGTCACACTGCGGCTGCCTACCACCGCCACCACCAGCCCGCCGCGCAGGGCGGCCGCTATTGCTTGTTCTTGTATATTTTCCATGATACAAGTTACGCATTGTTTTCCTATTTTCCTACATGTTTATTTCTTCTTTATTCTACTTTAGTGTATCTATTTAGTGTACTTTGGCGTATATTTGTGTAGCAAAGGGGGAGAGGCCCCCGGCGCTTTGCGCGGGTAGTGCAGCTGGGCCCGGCCAGCACCGCAGCGCAGTCCATCGGCTAGCACCTACAGCCATGCTTACTATCACTTCCCCCCACGTTGCCCGCGCACTCGCCGCCGGCCGCCGCCGCTCCCGCCGCCGTGCCGCCTGGGGCACCTTCCCGCAGCGCACCGCCACCCGTCGCATGAACGGCGGCTACGCTGGTGCCAGCATCGCAGCGCTCACGCGCCAGCAGGTGCAGCACGGTGTGTTTGGCTTTTTCTACTACTGGCCCGCCTGCGCAGCTGCACGGCCAGCCGCCAGCCCCGCCCAGGTCACTTGTGCCGCTTGCGGGCAGGGCCGCGACCTGCTCAACGAGTGCGGCTGCTCCTACGTCCCCGTGCCCGCTTCGCGCTACTTCCGTGAGTAGCCAGGCCACCTCGCAGGCCGCGCCCACCCAGGGCGCGGCCCCCACGGCCGCCCGCGCCCGTCTGCTGGCTCTGGTCGACCAGGGCCACGCCCGCGACAAGGCCGCCCAGCGCCGCAGCGGCTACGCAGTAGCCCCGCCGCTCAGCCCCGAGCAGCAGCAGTACGAGCCCAGCACCGACCCCACGCGCTGGCAAGGCTTCATCTAACCCCTTCACTTTCTCCCAGCTATGGCACAACACCCCGCCCGCCGCATCAAGGTTGCCACCCATTTCCGCAGCCTGCGCCCGCAACTCAGCACCACAAGCAAGCTCATCCTTTCCGGCGACTGGCTTGCCGCTGCCGGCTTCGCCCCAGGCACCGTCGCCGCCATCGAGGTGCAGGCGGGCCGCCTCATCATCACCGCAGCCGCCACCAAGTAGCCACTAGGCCCGCGCCAGCTTACCCAGCGGCGCGGGCTACAAATACCCACCCAGTGAAGAATATCCTATGTGAACTCGGCCTGTACACCTGCACCCAGGCCCGCAATAACGCCCACCTTGTGTTGCATACCAAGTGTATTCGCACTGACAGCAACAAGCTGATGCATTGTGCTTTCGGCATCGTCCGGTTCAGAACGTTGGCAGTGCGTCATTACGCAAATCCTAGTCGCCGGAATGGACAGCTAGTGAGCGCTAAGGACTTTATGCGCTGCTATGGCCCCCATGCCTTTTTGATACACTCTCTGAATTAGCCACCCGGCCCGCGCCCACCAGCGGCGCGGGCCACAACTACCCCCACCATGCCAGCCCTTAGCTTCACCCTCAACCAGCTTGCCGCCGCCCTGCTCGGGGCCGGCGCTTACATCTACGCCACCCAGCGCGGCCAGTGGAGTGCCTGCGCTACCGTGTGCGGCTGCCTTATACGGCGCAGCAGTCCCGACCCCTACGCCGCCCTCGGCGCGGTGGCCCAGGTGCTCATCGACTACGAAGCGCAGCAGGCCGCCCAGGACTTGGCGGCTACGCCGGCCGCCCGCGCCGCCTACAAAGCCGCGTGGGCCGCCAGCGCGGGCCAGCCGGTGCCCGCCCGCTTTGCCGCCGCCGAGGCCGCCGCAGCCGCTACGGAGGCTACCGAGTGGACTAGCACCATCCGCACCGAGCACGACAACGCTCGCACCATGCAACGACTAGCCAGCATCACCGGCCGCACTAGCGCCGCCCCGGTGCCCATGCGCGACACTGGCCCCGATGACCCCGAGGGCTACGATGATGGCCCCTACGGCCTGGGCCACGACGAGGACGACAGCGGCCGAGACTACGAGGAGGAGCTAGCCGGCGACTTCTACAGCCAAGCAGACTAACTCACCCAGGGGCCGGCACACCAGCCGGCCCCGCATTCCCCCCCCAATACCCTATGAGCAAGCAGCTAGCTCCCATCATGCGCGGCTACGTCCGCAAAAGCAACCACTCGCTGTACGGCCCCTGCTGGCATACCGAGTGCCGCCAGCCCACGCGCCTCTTCGCTCAAAAGCCCTTCATCGAGCGCCACGAGCTGCAACGCACGCGCAGCCAAGCCATGAACTGGGCCATTCGCGCAGCCCACGAATTGCAGCGCCCCTAGCAGTACCGCACCACCAACGGCAACGGGGCCGCGCCGCCAAGCGGCCCCACCATTTTCCCCAACAACCGCCCCAATGGCAACCCCCAAAAACAACCCCGACAACGCTACCGCCGAAGCCGCTCCGGCCGCTACGGCTACTCCCAGCCGCGCCTACAAGCAGGTGCTCAACGTGGACGAAGAAACCGGCGAAGTCACCGAGCAGAGCCGCTTCAAGTACCTGACTGGCCACCCCAAGCAAATCCGCGCCGACCTCAAAGCCGGTAGCTTCAACATCAACGGCACCGAGCCGCTGGGCAAGACGCTGACGTTTATCCCGATGGGCCTGCGCATCTTCTCGGATAACATCCTGAACATGGGTCGCAAGCTGTGGGCTGAGCTGTTTTTCGTGGACAAAACCAACGCCGTGTGCGCGGTACTGTTCCACGGTTACAGCGTCGAGAACTTGCAAAAGCTCAACGCCGCGTTGTTCTACGACAACCTCAAGCTGACGGAGGTAGAGTTGACAGTAACGCCGCAGAAGAAGCAAACCGAGAAGGACGGTAAGCCCGCGACCTACTATATCGCCGAGTTCAGCTACAAGGCCGCCGACCCGGCCGAGGTGCAGGCCCGCCAAGAATTTGCCGCCGACCACGACCTCTACCGCGAGGAAACGCTAACGGGCACCGAGGAGCGCCGCATCACCGAGGGCTACCGCACCCCCGAGGGCTACCAGTTGCCCGAGCAGCGGGCCGCCAAGCAGCTCACCACCGCCCCCGACCCGCACGACGCCGAAGACCCCAATCAGTAACCCACCGGCCCCCGACCCACCAGCAGGGGAGGGGGCCACTTTTTTACAGCCAGCATCATGCTACAGCTACTTCTAACCATCGCGGCCAACGCAGCAATATCCTACTGGCTGATACGCCGGGCACGCATACGCGGCTACGCCGAGGGGTGGAATGTCGGGCACAAGCAGGCAGCCGAGCAGTACGAGCGGGGCTTTGGTGCAGGTATGGCAGCGTGGGCCAGAATCAGCCGCGAGTTCACGGTATCAAAGTCAAGTATCAAAAAGTAGCAATTCGGACACGGTGTCTACCTCAAACGGTCACCGTGTCCACTTAAACGGACACAGAACCATGTTCACCAACCTACAGCACCACCCCGAACTGACCCAGGCCGCCCACCGCGCGCTGCCTTTCGTCAGCAATACCGACCTCAGTAACCTGGCCGACCAGCTGCTGGGCCGCCTGCGCGTCGCCAACGCCTACACCGAAGCCGCGCTCACCTTCGGCAGCCACTTTCACAGCGCCATCCTGGAGCCCGAGCAGTTTCAGGCCATCGGCCAGGGCTTAGCCGGCCGCGAGCGCAGCCAGTGGGCAGCCGCCGGCGAGCTGGCCCGCGTCATCAAGCGCCACCGCTACACGCGCCACGTTATCTACTTGGGCCAGGCCGAGCAGTCGTACACGGCCACCCATGAAGCTACCGGCCTCACGGTGAAGGTGCGGCCGGATTTGCTCATCAACAGCCCCCAGGGCCGCCGCCGCACGCTGGTGGACTTCAAGACTACCAGCTGCAAAGACCTCGCGCAGTTCCTCAAAACCGTCGAGCAGTACGACTACGACCGCCAGGGCGCGCTGTACGCCGACGCGCTGGGCGCGCACCGCGTGGTGCTCATCGCCGTGCAGAAGAAGCCAGCCAGGGGCCAGGAGCCGGCCGTGTGGGTACACGAGCTGACGCCTGACCAGATGGCGGCTGGGCGCAAGAAGTACAGCAAGTTGCTTAGGTGCGCGGCCGAGCAGCGGGCCAGCGCCGGCCTGTCGGCCGTGGGCATCGTGCAGCATCTTCACCAGCAACTACAGCGGGCAGCATGATTACGCTACTTCTCATCAACGCCTTGCAGGCCACGGTCTGGTACTTCATTCTGCGCGGCGTGCGTCGGCGTGCTTGGGCAGAGGGGTGGAATACCGCCCATAACTGGCACTCAAAAGCATGGAAACGGCACCTTGAACAGCACCATAGCAATAAATAACCGTCATGCCAAACCCCCGCTCCCTCAAAACCGACGAGCAGGCCGCCGAACTGCATAAAATGTATGTGGCCCACTTCATGCGTAACGGCCTACGCCTACGTGATGGCGGCTTCCTGAAAGACCATGTTTACCGTCTGCGTGTGGACTTCTGGCCCGATGGCGTGCATCGCATCAGCACAGAGCACCCCAGCCCGCCTGATATGCAGATGGATTACAGCAGTGAGTACGAGTTTAAGCGCTATTGGGAATACTGGAGTAAGCCCGACAAGCCTACGCCCGCCTTTCAGCCATATCCCTAACCACCACGGCCGCCCCCGCCCAAACGATGCTGCAGCAGCGGCAAGCGCGGCGGGGGCGGCCGCCAACCACCAGCACCATGAAAGAGCACCCAATACTTTTCAGCGCCCCCATGATTCTGGCCCTGCTGGCCGGCACTAAGACCCAGACCCGGCGCATCATGAAAGTGCAGCCACAAGAGTTAAAGCCAGGCAAATGGGGCTATCCTGCCCCGCGCAAGTTCTTCGATGTAGAGCCGGGCACCTTTGTGTATTGTGACGACCCACGCACTGCCAGCCTGATTGCTGTACAAAGTCCCTTCGGCCTTGTCGGCGACCGCCTCTGGGTGCGCGAAACCTGCCGGGCCGAGGAGCTGCGCGACGGTCGCAGCGGTATCCGCTACCTCGCCGACAACCACTTTGTGCCTATTGCCGACGATGACGAAAACTTCACGGCCTGGGTGAAGCTCTACCACTACGGCAAGCGGCGCGGGGCCACCGTCCCGCCCATCCACGCGCCCCGGTGGACCAGCCGCCTGCTGCTGGAGAAGGTAGCCGGGCGCGTCGAGCAGTTGCAAAGTATTACCGAGGCCGACGCGCAGGCTGAAGGTGTTGATGTAGTGCTCGTGCCCACCAGAGGCACCGTACCCGCCAAGAAGTACCGCAACTATCAGGGCCGCGCCTACGGTGAGGGTGCCAACCTGAACTACGCCGCCGAGTCCTTCCGCACCTTGTGGGCCACCATCCACGGCACCAGCGGCCCCGGCAGCTGGGAGGCCAACCCCTGGCTGTGGGTCGAGGAGTTCAAGCGCATTCAGCCATGATACGCACCCTCTACTACACGCTACTCGGTGCTCTGATGGCGACCAGCTGGGGCCATCGACCCACCGCCAGCGCCTGGCTGGCCACCGCGCTGCTCGTGGTGATGATAGCCCGCACCGTGCAACTGCGCATCAATCGCCCTCGCAGCTGACACCACCGCCCGCACAGTACGTCGAGCACCACCAGCCCCGACGAGCCAACCAGGCCCGCCGGGGCTTTCTGTTGGCCAGCACCGCCGAGCGCGGGTGGGGCTGGGCCAGGGCCCAGGCCGCCACGAGCAAGTACTGCACCACCGCCACCGACGAGGCAGCCAGGTAAAAGAGGAAAGCCCCGACCAACCGGCCGAGGCTCTTTATTTTGCGTCATGCTCACCTACCGCCGCCACCGCTACCTGACCCGCTGGAACCGCCGCGCTGTCTTCGCCGTGGCCATCCTGCTGCTGCTGGCCCTGAGCTACCGCGCTTACCGCGCCTGGCAGCGGGCGCAGCCGCCCGCCCCGCGCGGCCAGCTCGTGCGCCGCTAGTTCGTCGGCCCGGTGTCGGTGCGGGCCTCCACGGCATTCTGCACGCTCAGCGGCAGCGCCGAAAGGAGGTCGAGGCCGCTTGCCGCCTCAATCGCATCGACGGTAGTACGGTAGCCGCCCCAGGCAGAACTTAGGCTGTTGTCGTTGGGCGTATTGACGGCGATGATGCGGGTGCTGGTGCCCACGCGGGCCACGTCGTTGTTACCCACCGGCAGCACCACGACCACCTTCCAGCAGTTCGAGGGCACCGTAACCTTGCCGCCGGCGATGGTCATTTGGTAGCCGGCGCTGCCCGTGCCGCCCCGGCCGTAGGAGCCACAGATGATGTACAACTCGTTGCCCTGGCTCACCAGCTTGCGGCAGTAGTCTTCGAGGTTGCCCCAGGTCTGCTGATTGTTCTGCGGAGCCTGCGGCATCATGTTGCTCATCAGGAACGTGGATGAGTTGTCGGCCACCGTAGCCGTGCGGTCGGCCGAGGGGCAGTTGTGGCCCCGGTCAAAGCCTGAGCTCGAATAGTCGGTGTTCTTCACCTGATACCAGCCAGCGGGTAGGCTGGCATCAGCCCGGAAGTCGTCTTGCCGGGGTGTGCTGCCCATGTCAGCCGCGCCCAGATGCCACGACACCCAGATAGGCTTGCCCTGGTCCCGATTATAACCCAAGGCGTACTGCGGCTTCACGAGCAGGTAGTTCGTCGGCGACGAGGTGCTGGTCACGGCGCCGCTCGGGTTGCCCATGCCCATGTTGTCATTGCTGGTATCGACAGCGGGCGCAGCGTCCTCAGTTTTCGAGCAGGCCACGGCCAGCAGCACGAGCGCGGCTAGGGCCGCCGGGCGGAGTATCAGGTTTTTCATCGGTAGCAAGTAGGCTGCAAAGATGGGGCGGGCAGCCCGTGCGCTACTATCTTGCCGCCATGTCGCTCCAAGCCTTTCAGTCGCTTTCTGCCGTTGTGCAGCTCGTTTGGGTAATCAAGCACGGCACCTTCCTGGCCAACCGTTGGGAGCAGGAGGGAGGCGTGAACCTGTACCACTGTGCCGGCGACGGGCGCGGCTTCTTCGTCGAGCTGGGGGTAGATGATGGGCGCGGCCAAGCTGTGGTGCTACGCAGCTTCATCGACGCGGAGCCGCTGGAGGATTACGCCTACAACGTACAGCTGCCCGAAATGTAAACCTGCACCACCGGCAGCGACGAGGCATCAGGGCACAAAAAAGCCGGCTCAGTATTGAAAGCCGGCTTTTTACAAAAAACAAAATGTCTAGCGAGCAGGGACTACAAAGTCATATCGCAGCACATTATGCTCAAAGTCAACAATTGTTAAATGGTGTGCAGAACCAGGAGCTAAGACGCCAGGAAATAACTGAACTGCATCATCATTTGCAGTGCCAGAGATAGAACTACCATCCAAAATATCATCAAATACAGCAATAAAACGTGTGTAGGGATAGGTAGAGTTTGTAATACCAAACTCTAAAGTTGAGCCAGTATTACTAAAGCGGAAATCAGGATTTACAAGTGCCAAAGGACCAGGTGAAGCGCCACTAGCAGCAACCAGCGTAGCACCAGGAATATCAAAGCCGGTAGTTTTCGCATCAACGATATACACCCCATCCTGCACTAGCTGCGTGAGCGAATTGAATGCGTTTGCTGGGTTGTAGGTAATATAGCCAGTGCCAGCAGCATTAAAGCCGATAACGCTATTGAGGCTGCTCTTAAAGGCAGCAGTGCCCAGCGCCAGTGATGGACCGTTAAAAATGAAGCCAGAAAGCTTCTTAGAAATAGTGCTCATTTGCAAGAAATTAGCGATTAAAAAATAAGGCCGGCCCCGGCATAATTGCTAGGGCCGGCCAATTTCTCCAAGCCGTCAAGCTTAGAAGTTCACCGTAGCAGCGAACACGCCCGTGTGCTTAGTGCCGTTGGATTCCGTGAAGCGGAACGGCTTGCCCGCGTAGCGGTCGAACGTGTCGATGCTGGCCTTTTGCACGCCACCCACCGAGATGACCATGTTGTACGGGCCGCTGGTGCCGCTCGTGAGCTCGTCAAATTCCAGCTTTTCCGCACCGGCCGAGGTAATGGTCGTGTTAGAAGTCGTCTGGCTCGGGCCGGTGATAGTGACGTTGTAGGTAACGGGCGTACCACCACCATTCGAGCCGGTTGCGCTCGTGTAAATCACCGCCAGCGGGTTGCTGGCGTTGTTATTGAGCGGGTAGAGCTTGCCGTTAATCTGCTGGTAGTAGTTCATGCCCAGCACGCCGAGCACCAGCTCATTAGCCGAAGGCGCGGCCGGCAGGGTCGCCACCTGGCTGACGTTCGTCTTGGCAGCTGAGTTCATCGCCAGCGCGCCCAGCGGCGAGGCTACGGTAGCAACCTTGTAGGTTTTGGCCACGAAGTCCACCGACACCGCGCCGAACACTACCTCGAAGTGGGTCGCGCCAGTCGGCGCGGCCACGTCGAGCAGCGGGTCCAGGCTCGGGATGGTCAGCGTCACGGCTGCGCCGGCTGCCGCAATCGAGAACGGCGAGAACAGCGACTGCCCCAGGCCAGCACCGGCGTTGAAGCTGAAGCCGAGCAGCCCGGCGCAGTTGTCGGCGATAACCTGACGCATACCACGGTCGCCGTTCGTGTCCAGCTTGATTACGCCCGTCAGCACCTGCGTGAGACGAGCGGTAGCCTGGCTGTCTTTGGCGTTCTGGATTTGCGAGCGCAGCGCCTCCCGAATCAGCTTACCCGCCGAGCCAGCTGCCCCGAACTCCGAAGCGTTTTCACGCACGCGGGCCATGCTGGCTTTGCCCTGAAAAGCGGCCTTGTTAGAGCCTACTTTTTGGCGAACACTACCGTTTTTATCGATGGTAATGTTGCCGATAGTGCCGGTGATACCGAGCACACCGTTAGATTTTCCCATTGTGAGAAATAGATAAATAGTGAGAAATAAACTCTCGCTGACTTTCGCTAACGGCCTTGCTACCAGGCACAGCTACCCATGTAGCGCCGTTTATTTTGTGCGTTGAAGCTCCGCCACAGCTTGGGAGGCACCGCCGCATCCGTTCCGCATTTCCACAGCCCGCGTCGAGCCGCCTGCGCAGCCTGCTGCTGCGCTTCGCGCTGCGCCCGCTGGTGGTTGGGGTCGAAGGCCCAGGCCCAGCCCCGCGCCACGAGCAGCGAATCCAGCGCCACAGCTGGCCGCGCCGTTCCCGACGGTAGTACCAGGTTGCCCAGCGCCCGGCCGTAGAGGTCGGTGCTCACCCGCCGCAGGCGCACCACGCGCCCCTGCAGCACCACCCGCGCCGAGTCGCTGGCCTGGGGCCCGAACGGCTGCCCGCTCTCCGGCGCGTCCACGCCTAGCAGCCGCACCCGCACGAGCTGGCCGCCCACCAGCACCTCGTAAGTGTCGCCGTCGATGATGCGCGTAACCCGCGCCATCTCCCAGACCGGCGCGCTGGCCATCATCGCCGAGAATAGAGCGGGCCGGCCGCCCCCAGCCACCAGAGCCTGTCCAACTCCCCGCGTGCAGCTCACCGGCGACAGCCCCACCGCTGTAAAGCCAGCTACCGCAACACCCGAGAGGGCCAGACCGACCCGCGCTATTAATCCGACAGTCCGAAGCGACATCATGCCACGAACCTACCTGAGCATTGGGGCGGTTGTATATTCGTCTGCCCAACTATACCCCAAGCTGCCCGATTTTATGCCCCAGGTCGTCATCTACCCGAAAGAAGCTGCTAGCATCATGGGCCACAGCTACGAAGGCGGTAAGCGCCTTTTGCAGCGCATTCGTGCCCGCCTGGGTAAGCCGGCCACGGCCTACGTGTCGGTAGGCGAGTTCTGCCAGTACACCGGCCTGCCCGAGCAGGAGGTGAGCGCCGCCCTGCAAGCGGCTTAGCCTACCTTCTCCCCACCCTCACCCCACCTTCGCCCCAGGCTCATCCCACCCTGACCCCGTTGCGGCCGGTAGTGCTCGACGACACCGCCGGCCGCAACGGGGTAGGCCTACGCTACCCCTGGTACTGCCGTACACACGGCCCCGGGCACCAGGAGAGGCGCAGCCGCCGGCCCGTCCCAGGCCGCCCGTAGCGCCTGGTGCTGAAAGTCCTCAACCACTTTCGCGTAAATCATAGTGGTCGTGATGGAAGCGTGCCCCATCACACGCTGCAGCACCGCCACCGGCACCCCGCGCAGCAGGCTCTGTACTGCGAAGCTGTGCCGGGCAGCGTGCATTGTCAGCATTTCCCAAGCTGGTATCGACCACTTCACTACCTGCCCATTCACTACCTCGCTCGTTTCGACCAAGCGAGTAATCTTTGCTTGCTTCCCAATCTGTTTCAGGTAGCGGTTCATCGGTTGGTTGGATAGCACCGGTAGCAACCGCGCCCCCGGCCCAGAGCGTTCCTCACAAGAATATTTATCCAGAATAGTAGCGGCTGCTGAAGTAAGAAAGATGCTCACCGAGGTTCTAGTTTTCGTCTGAAGCAAGCGGAGTACCCTCCCCGAGCCATCCGGTAGCAGTTCCACATTGCCGCCGTGCAACTGCAATACATCCGAGTAGCGCAGGCCGGTATAGCAGCAGAACAGAAACACGTCCCGCACCTGCGCCAGCGCCACCGGCAGCATGACCATCCGCAACCGTTCCAGCTCCTCAGCACGCAAATACAGCTTCTCGGTTTCTACCCAAGCTGTTCGTAATTTCTTCGGCTCTACCGCTAGCTCCTGGCCCCGCTCATCACGCAGGTAGCCAAACAACCGCCGTACATCCTTGGCAACAGTGTAGATGGTGTTGGGAGCCAGTTTTCGCACATCACGCAGGTAAGCCAGTAGCGCGTCGTGCTGCGCAATGTCGTAGGTGTTTACCAGTAATCGCACCTTTGCCCAAGCCTCAAAGTCACGCAGACGGTTCCAGGTTTGTATGTAGTGCTTCAGGGTCATGTACATGAATCCTCGCGCTCGCATTACATCGTGAAAGGCCCGCATTTCCTCGACCACCGCCAGCGGCACCACAACCGATGGTGTAGCAGGTGTAGCTACTGCCGTAGGTCGGAGTGCGGCCCGAAGCCCGGCCACCGTAGGGTTATCACCCGCAACTCGGACCCTCCGCCACCAGCTCAGCACATCAGCCGCTCTACGGGTTAGTAGCTGATTAGCTTCTTCAGCTAGCGGATAAGAGCGACGGAACTGTTGCCGGTCGGCGTTCCAATCGGCCGGCTTGCATTTCTCACCGGTGGAGCATTTGAGGCGAGCTCCATCGAAATAGACGATGAGGTACACGGGGCACCGGCCCGCTTTATCTTGTTTGTCGGTGCGAAGAACGAATTGGGTCACCATAACCGGGTAGGGGGCGTAACGGGGGGCGTATGTCCCGCCGTGAAGTGAAAGATTCGCACCCAGGAGTACCGATTCCCCTAGACGCAAAAAACCCGGAAAACTGCCTTCGCGGTGCGAGAAGCGGTTTTCCGGGCGTTCCGGTAGTGATAAGCGGAGCCCCCAGTCGGACTCGAACCAACGACCCTCTGATTACAAGTCAGAAGCTCTACCAACTGAGCTATGGAGGCTTAATCGTGGGGCAAAAGTAAGCAGACGAATCCCACAAGCCAAGTAAAAGCGCATAAAAAAAGCGGCTGCCTAACAGGCAGCCGCTTTTTTAACTTGACACTGAGCTACTAGCTGCGCAGCTGCTTCAATTGTTTTTTGAGCTTGGCGATGCGCTCGTTGCTTTCGCTCATGCGGCCCTGGTACTCGGCGCGCAATTGGTCGGCGTTCTTCGAGCGGCCGAAGAAGTCGAGGTTGGTTTGCAGGGTCGCCACATCATTTTCGAGCTCCTGGATTTCGCGGCGCAGGTTGGTTTCTTTGCGGGCGAACGCCTGCTGGGCCTGGGGACGCGCCTTGAGGCGGGCTATTTCCAATTGGAAAAGCAAGGCCTCTTTTTCGGCGGGCGTGATGCCGCCGGTTTTGTCGAGGTATTTACCCATAAGAGCAAGAAACTGCTCTTCACCGCGGTCGTTGGTGCCGGTGCCCGGCTGGCCTTCGGCTACGTCAAGCGTCTGCCAGTCAGCTATCAAGGCGCGGAAGCCTTCGAGCGTGCCGGGCTCGGCGGGCGAGAGGGCGGCTACCTGCTGGGCAAGTTTATCCAAATGCGTAGCCTGCTCGGCGCTGGCGGCCGTTTGGCGGTCTTCGCGCTGGCGGGTTTCCTGCTTGGGGCGCTCGAATACGCCGTCGCAGGCGGCGCGGAAGCGCTTCCAGATTTTGTCGGCCTGCTTTTCGGGCACCCGGCCGATGTCCTTCCACTCCTTCTGCACCCGGATGATGACGGCGCGGGCCTCGTCGAAGTTGGGGTTTTGCTGGGCGGCTTCGGCCTGCTCGATGAGGGCGTACTTGGCTTGCAGGTTGGTGTTCTTTTCCGAGTCGAGGCTCTTGAAGAAGTCGTTTTTGCGGTTGAAGAAGGCCTTGTAAGCGTTCCAATACTGCTTATTGAGCGCGTCGGCCTGGGCACGGGGCACCGGGCCGGTGGCTTCCCACTCCTTCTTGATTTCCTGGAGCTCGTCGGTGCGCGAGCGCCACTCGTTCACGCGCTCGGTCGAGAATTCGGCGAAGGGCAGCACCCGCTCCAGTAGCGCTTGCTTCACTTTCAGGTTTTCACCTTCCTGGGCCGAGCGCACGTCCACAAACTCCTTGCGGCGCAGGTGCACGGCCTCGGAGGCGGCCAAAAAGCGCTGCCACAGCGGCTCGCGCTGCTCGCCGGGCACGGGGCCGATATGCTTCCACTCGTCGTGCAGCTTTTTGAGCTCATCCAGCGCCTTGTTGATGCCGGGAATGGCCATCAGGGCTTCGGCGCGGGCGATGAGGTTTTCCTTGGCTTCCTGGTTGCGGCGACGGTCCAGCTCTTTGAGCTCGTAGAAGCGGCCCTGGTTGGCGTAGTAGCGGTCGAGCAGGCCGTGGTAGGTGTTCCAGGTTTCCTGGCTGTCGGTCTGAGGCACGGGGCCGGTGGCCTTCCAGTCGGCTTGCAGCTGCTTGAGCTTCTGCGAGCTGTCCTTGGTTTCGGCGCTTTCTACCAGCTGACGCAGCTGGGCTAGCAGCTCCTGCTTGCGGGTCAGGTTCTGGGTGCGGCTCTGGTCTTCGGCTTTGGCGTCGCGGGCGCGGCCTTCGCGGAATTCCTGGAGGGCCTTATTTAGCTCGGCCTGGCTGGCCGGGGGCTGGAAGCTGAACTCCTGTGGGGCGTTGGCGTCGTCGGCCAGCTTCTGGCGCGAGGCGGCGCGGGCGCTGGCCACGTTGGCCTCGTACTGGCGGCTGAGCTCAAAAATCTGCTGGCGGTTGCGGCGCGCGTCGGGGCGGCGCAGCAGGCCGATGAGGTAGGTGGCCTGGCTGTCGAGGTCGAGCGTAGCGAAGTCGGGCGCGGCCGTTTCGGGCACGTAGTCGTCGCCTTCCTCGCTGGTCGCTTCAGCGTTCTCAGCGCCGTTGCTTTCGGCCGAAATGTGGGCAACCTCGGCCTGGTGAGCTTCGGCGGCCGAGTCGGTAGCCGAAGTGGGCAGCGTAGCCACTACGTCGGGTGTATTATCGATGTCTTCGGCGTGGGCCAAAGCGATAACCGGGGCGGTCTCATCAGCAGCCGGGGTAGCGTCGGCAGTCGACGCGCCCTCGGCGGCCGGCGCCATGCTATCGCCGTAGTGGGCCACGGCGCGGGCCTGCGGGGCCGATACGGGCTCGTCGGCTACTTCAGCAACTGCGGGTTGGGTAGCTGCGGGCGTGGTAGCTGGCTCAGGCGCTACGCTGTCGGCGGGCGCGTTTACGGGGGCCGGGGCGGGCACGTCGAGAGCTTCGCTCAGGCCGGGCTCCGAGAGCAGCGGGTCGGCTTCGGTTTGGGTGGCCCCCCCGCCGGGGGGCACGGCGGCCTCGGCCGGTGTGTCGCTGAGGACGGGGGCGGCCGGGGTAGCCGGCGCGGGCGTGGCGGCGGGGGCGGCGTCGCCGCCCTGCTTGGCCCGGATTTCAGCTAGGCGCGCTTCGAGAATGCTCATGCGGTCGGCAGGATTTTCTTCGGCGGGCGAGGACGAGGCGGGGGTGGGGTTTTCTTCGGGAAGCATACTCAAAAGCGAAAAAGCCGGCTCCCGGCCCAAGCCGGGAAAAAATGGAAAAACGGGGCCGGAGCCGGGCGAAGGGGCGAAATCGAAAAACTTTTAATTCAGGCGCGGGTCGAGCGGGTAGTTGGAGAGCGCCCGGAAGCGGCCGCCTTTTTCGCGCAGGATGCCTTGCCAAAACGCATCAGATGCCAAAGTAAATACTTTCCCGGCACTAGCGGGCTGCCGTATCCAGGAGCCGCGCTCAATTTCCTCCTCCAGCTGCCCCGCCGACCAGCCCGAGTAGCCCACGAATAAGCGCACCGTTTCGGGGAGAATAGCACCGCTGTCTATCAAAGACATAAGTTCGTCAAAATCGCCCGACCAGTATACGCCCTGGCCTAGCGGCTGGGCACCCGGCAGCGCGGCGTGCTGGTGCAAAAAATGCAGGGTTTCGGGCTGCACCGGGCCGCCCACATACAGCGGCAGCGAGGCGCTGGGGCCAGCTTCGCCGAGCGGCAGCTCCAGCACCTGGCTCAGTACGGCGGGCGTGGGGCGGGTGAGCACCAGCCCAAACGCGCCTTCGTCGGGGTGATGGCGGCACAGCAGCACCACGCTGCGTTCGAAGTTGGGGTCACCCAGAAAGGGCTGCGAAATGAGAAGGGTTCCGGGCTTCATAGGAGGATACGTACGCGGAAAACGGCTCGATAGTGCCGCCGAAAGCCTTTTGCGCGGGGGTATTTTTTGGGGTGCGCGCGCCAAAGCGCCCCTTACCTTTGCCGCAACTGCCAAGGCAGCGGGCTATTTCAATTTAAGTAACGGGTGTTTTTGTAGCGTATGGCTTTTATTGTTTCTTCCTCGGCTGGCCGCCGCCCGGCCGGCTGGGTGCTGGGGCTGGTGGCGGGGCTGGTGCAGCTGCTGGTGCTGGGGCGCACGTTTGGCCGGCTGCTGCTGCACCCGGGGCAGTACCTGATTATCGACCACTACGACGGTATCAAGAGCTACTTTTCGGTCGCCAGCTTTTTGCGGCAGCCCCTGAGCCAGGGCGCGCTGATACACGGCCACAACTACCCCTTCGGCGAGTACGTGTACTACACCGATACCTCGCCACTGGTCAGCATTCCGCTGCACGTGCTGGTGCAGTGGGTGCCGGCGCTGGCGCCCTACGGCCTGTACCTCTACGACGGCTTTACGCTGGCGGGGCTGGTGCTGAGCACGCTGCTGCTGCTGAGCATGCTGCGGCGGCTGGCTTTGCCGGCGTGGCTGGCCCTGGTGCTGGCCGTGGCGCTACCCTGGCTGAGCCCGCAAACCTTCCGGCTCAACGTGGGTCACATGTCGCTGGCGTACACGCCGGCCGTGCTGCTGCCGCTGTGGCTGCTGCAAGGGCTGTTCCGGGCCGCGCGGGCGGATAGGCCCACGGGGCGCTGGTGGCTGAGCCTGGGGCTGGCCACTACGGCGGCGGCCTGGCTGCACTTCTACTACCTGGGCATCGTGGGCGGCTGGCTGGCTTTCTTCTTTGGGCTGTGGGCGGGCCGCGAGGCGCTGGCGCACCGGCCCTGGCGGGCGCTGGCCGGCCGCGCGGCAGCCCTGCTGGCCTGGCTGCTGGCCAGCACCTACGGCCTGCTGCAGCTGCTGGATGCGCGCCACGCCGAGCGCCCGGTGGGCAGCGGCGGCTACGACTGGATAGAGTGGCGGTTTCAGTTCGGCACGCTCTTTCGCGGGCACGATTTTCACAAGCTGCGCTTTTTTCTGGAGCGCACCGCCGGCGTGCCCTACGAGTCGACGGCCTACCTGGGCGCGTTTGTGCTCTACGGGTTGGTAGTAGTGGGCGTGCTGGCTTTCATCATGCGGCAGCGCCGCCGGCAGGGCGCCGCGCCGCAGTGGCTGCCCGCGCTGCCCAGCGCGGCGGCCGACGCCAACCGCGATTTTCTGGGCCTGCTGCTGCTCTCGGCCGTGCCGCTGGCGCTGGCCGCGCTGGGCGAAAACATCGACATCGACAACGGCGGCTACGTGCTGCACAACTACCTCAATCCCTTTGTGTGGGTGCACAAGGTCACGGAGCGCATCACGCAGTTTCGGGCGCTGGGGCGCTTTATCTGGCCGTTCTGGTGGGCCGTGGTGCTGGGCTTTGCCTGGTATGCGGGCCAGGCCTGGCGCGTGGCGCAGGCCCGGCCGGTGCGCTGGCTGCAAGGCCTGTGGGTAGTGCTGGCGGGCCTGGCCGTGGTCGATATGCTCAACGCGACGCACCATTACAAAACCATCACTCAGCGCCCCAACCTGCTGGCCCCGCCGGCCCTGGCCGACGTGAGCGCCCTGGTGGGCTGGCTCGACCATAGCCGCTACCAGGCCCTGCTGACCTTGCCCTACTACCACGTGGGCAGCGAAAACACCGAGCAGGGGCTTTCCTACACCGTCGACCCCGACGACCCGCTCTGCAACCGTACCTACCAGTTGGGCATGGTCACGGGCCTGCCCCTGATGGCCCACAAGGCCACCCGCACGCCCACCTACCAGGCCCGCGAGCTCTCCACCATGTTTCGCCCCGAAGGCCCCGAGCCCAGCCTGCTGGCGCGCCTCGATAGCCGGCCCATCCTGGTGTACCTCGACTCGGCGTATTATTCGGGAGCCAATACTTACTACCGCGACTTGCTCAAGGACCGGCCCGAGGCGCTGGCGCTCTTCAACCGGGTGCCCGCTTTCATCCAGGAGCAGCACATGCGCCGCCTGCGCCGCGAAGGGTCCGTTTCGCTCTACGAATGGCAACCTAAAAAATAGTGGAGAGTTTTTGAGGTAGGCGTTTTGAGTTGGTTGGTATTCTTTCCAGGAAGCCGCCCGCCGAGGCGCTTTTCTTAACCAAGCTGCCGTAGTTTATTTATTAAGTATGACTGATTCTGAACTCGCCGCCCTGCGCCAGACCTACGCCCAGCGCACGCTGCTCGAAGCCGACGTGCGCCCCGATGCCGTAGCCCAGTTCCGGCAGTGGCTCGACGAGGCCGTGGCCGCCCAGTTGCCCGAGCCCGCCGCCCTCACCCTGGCCACCGTGGACGTGGCCACCGGCCAGCCCAGCCAGCGCGTGGTGCTGCTCAAGGGGTTGCCCGACGACGCGGGCTTTCTCTTCTACACCAACTACGACTCGCAGAAGGGCCGCGAGCTGGCGGCCCAGCCGCTGGCGGCACTCAATTTTTTCTGGCCCGGCCTCGAGCGCCAGGTGCGGGTAGAAGGCCGGGTCGAAAAGGCTTCCGAAAGCCTTTCCACTGAGTACTTCCAGAGTCGGCCGCGCGGCAGCCAGGTAGGGGCCTGGGCTTCGCCCCAGAGCCAGCCCATCGCCAGCCGCGAGGAGCTCGAAGCCCGCGAGCACGACGTAGAAGCCCGCTTCGAAGGCCAGAATCCGCTGCCGCGCCCGCCGCACTGGGGTGGCTACATCCTGCGCCCCACGCGCGTCGAGTTCTGGCAGGGCCGCCCCAGCCGCCTGCACGACCGCCTGGTGTACGAGCGCCCGGCAGGCACCCAGGCGTGGAAAATCAGCCGCCTGGCACCGTAGTTATTTAACAGTTATCAATTAACATTTAACAGGCTGAGTAACGGGTGTCATTTGCCCAGGTTCAGGTTGATGTGCGTTGATAAGCTGTTAAATGATAAATGTTAACTGTTAAATGAAAACGTGGCTGAGATTCAACCCGTGCGCGGCTGGCGCTACAATCCTATGCTGAGTGCCGACATCGACGCGGTGGTGTCGCCGCTCTTCGACGTGGTGAGCGTGCGCCAGCGCGAGGCGCTCTACCAGAACCCGCTCAACAGCATTCACCTCTCGGTGCCGCGCGCCGAGGCCGAGGCCGCGCCCCACGCCGCCGCCGTGCGGCGGCTGGCCCGCTGGCAGGCCGAGGGCGTGCTGCGGCAGGACGGGCTGCCCGGCATCTACGTGTACTACCAGTACTTCCGGCTGCCGGGCGAGGCGCGCGAGCGCTGCCGCAAGGGCTTCATGGCTCACATCCGGGCGTATGACTGGGGCGAGCAGATAGTGCTGCGCCATGAGAATACGCTGCCCGCCGCCGTCAACGACCGCGCCGAGCTGCTGGCGGCGTTGCAGTTTCAAACCAGCGCCACCCACGGCCTGTACCGCGACGAAGCCTTCGAGCTGGAGGCGCTGATGGACGAGGCCATCCAAGACCCGCTCTGCCAGACTGAGGAAGACTACCAGGGCGCGCGCGATGTGCTGGCCGTCATTCAGGACGCCGCGGCCATTCGGTGCTTCCAAGCGGTGCTGGCGAGCCGGCAGGTGATACTAGCCGATGGGCACCACCGCTACGAGGGCTCGCTGGCTTACCGGCAGGCCCGCGAGCTGGCCGCCGGCCCCGGCGGCTACAGCGGCCGCGAGCCCTGGAACTACCACCTCATGTACCTCACCAACGCCGCCAGCGACGATGTACGCATCCTGCCCACCCACCGGGTGCTGCGCGAGCTGCCGGGCAACCTCACCGACGAGGAGCTGCTAGCCCGGCTTTCAGCCTACTTCACGGTGCGGCCCCAGGCCGAGGCCCAGGACTTGCCCGAGCTGATGGCCGGCAGGCGCTGGGCCTTCGGCCTCTACCTGCCCGGCGGGGCGGCCTACAAGCTGCGCCTGCGCCCCGAGGTGCACGCCGAGCTCTGCTGGGACACAACGCCCGAGGTCAAAGACCTGGACCTGACGGTACTGCACTTCTTCGTGCTCGAAAAAGTGCTCGGTATCGTCGGCCCCGACGCGCAGCGCGCCTGGCCGGGCGTGGCCTACGTGCGCGGCCTGGCCGAGTGCCTGCAGCAGGTAGACCGCGGCGAGGCCCGCGCCGCCTTCCTCACCAACGAGGTCACGATGGCCCAGGTCGAGGCCGTGTGCCACTCGGGGGCCGTGATGCCGGCCAAGTCCACCTTTTTCTACCCCAAAACCCTGGCCGGCCTGCTTTTTACCAGCCTGGAAGACGGGGCGAACGGGTCGGCGTTCGAGCGGTATTTTCAGGAGAGTGGGGTAGTAGAGAAATAGTTATGCAAAACGCTTGTCATGCTGCGCGCAGCAAAGCATCTCTACCGCATTATTGCACGGATGGTCAACAACGACGCGACAGAGATGCTTCGCTACGCGCAGCATGACGGGCGGTTGTAAGAAAAATAAATTTCCAGATGAATCTGATACTTGCCTCCGGCTCGCCGCGCCGCCGCCAGCTGCTCACCGACCTCGGGCTGGCGTATGAAATCCGCCTGCGCGAGGTCGATGAAAGCTTTCCGGCGCACCTGCGCCGGGCCGAAATCGCCGAGTACTTGGCGCGCCACAAGGCCGAAGCCTACCGCGCCGACCTGGCCCCCAACGAGTTGCTACTCACCGCCGACACCATCGTGTGCCTCGACGACGACGTGCTCAACAAGCCCGCCGATGCGGCCGAGGCCCGCCAGATGCTCGCCCGCCTGCAAGGCCGTGCTCACCAGGTGTACACCGGCGTGTGTTTGCTGCCCGGCGACGGCCGCGCGCCCGTGGTTTTTGCCGACGAAACTACCGTGCATTTCCGGCCGCTGAGCGAAGCCGAGATTGACTTCTACATAACCAACTACCAGCCCTTCGACAAAGCCGGGGCCTACGGCGCGCAGGACTGGCTGGGGCTGGCGGCCATCGACCGGCTCGAAGGCTCTTATTTCAACGTGATGGGGTTGCCCACGCACCGTGTGTGGGCAGCCATCGCGGCGCTGACCGCCCGCTAGGCTTGTGGAGAGGTTGAGGAGCCCCCGGCCTTTGTCGCCCCCAGGGGCCGCCCCGCCATTGGCGCGGTTTTTGGGCTTATTCGGCCTGCTGCTGCTGGCCGGCTGCGCCGGCTACGCGGCGCTGGTGCTGCAAACGGCGAGCGGCCCGGCCGCCGTGGCGCTGCGCCAGCGCTACCCCTACGCGTGGGCGGCGCGCGCCTACTCGGCGGCCGACTACGAAAACCTGCGTGGGCTGCTGCGCAGCCTGGCGGCCGGGGCGGCGGTGGCCGGCGGCTGGCTGGCCGCCACCCGTCGGGGCCGGGCCGACGTGTGCGCTTTGGGGCGTGAAGTAGCCGGGGCCGGGCGGGGGCTGTGGGCCGGCTGGCGAACGCTGGCGCCGGCCCCGCGCCGCTGGGCCGGCGCGGGGCTGCTGGGGCTGACGGCCCTGCGCCTCTACTGGAGCACCGTGGCGCAGCCCTACGACGATGCGACGTCTTATGAGCTTTTTGTGCGCGAGCCGCTGCTGGCGGTGAGCGCCGTGTACGCGCTGCCCAACAATCACGTGCTGAGCAATACCCTATCCTGGGCTTTCTACCAGGTGCACCCCGGGTTTTGGTGGGCGATGCGGCTGCCGGTGCTGCTCACCAGCACGCTGGCCACGGGCTTTTGGTTTCTGGGCTTGCGGCGGCGCGGTGGGTTTGCGGTGGCCGGGTGGGCGGTGCTGTGGTTTGGTGTGCTCAGCCAGAGCCTGCATTACGCGGCCACTGGGCGTGGTTACTGGCTGCTGGTGGGGCTGGGCGGGGTAGGCTTTTTTGCGCTGCTGGAACTAGCCCAGCCCGCCGCTCGCCGCGCCCGGGCCGCCTGGGTGGCGCTGGTGCTGAGCGGCGTGCTAGGCTTGTACACGGTGCCGACGCACGCGCTGCTGCTGGCTTCGGGGTATAGCTGGCTGGGGCTGCGGGCAGTGCGGGCCGGCCAGGGGCGGCAGCTGGTGCTCATTGGGGGCGTGGGCGGCCTCACGCTGCTGGGGGCCGCCGTGCTGTATGCGCCGTTGCTGCTGCTGTCGGGGCCGGCCGCGTTGCTGCACAATCCTTACGTGCGGGCGCTGTCGGCGGCCGAGTTCTGGCGCCTGGTGCCCGAGGGCCTGCGC
The DNA here is from genome assembly GCA_964277755.1 of uncultured Hymenobacter sp. Classification (GTDB taxonomy): domain Bacteria; phylum Bacteroidota; class Bacteroidia; order Cytophagales; family Hymenobacteraceae; genus Hymenobacter. Next base: position 39,019 of record CAXYJY010000048.1, on the reverse strand, counting down.
GAAACGCACCACTTGCTGATGGCACCTTTGGTGCTGGCCGTGCTCGGCGGGTTTGGCTATTTGTGGCAGCTGGGCCGGGCTGGCCGGCTGCCCATCGGGCTGCGGCGGCCGGTGGCGGCGCTGGGTGGCCCCGCCGTGTGGCTTTTTGTGCTGCCCTACGCCCTGGCGGCTGCCCTGCGGCTGCCCTTGCCCGAGCGCACGCTGTTTTACAAGGCACAATACCTGACGCTGCTGGCGGCCCTGCTGGCGGCGTGGGCAGGGTGGCGGCTGGGCCCGCGCGCGCGCCAGCCGCTGCGCGCCGCGCTGCTGGTGGGCACGCTGCTGCTGGCCGGTAGCCAGCTGTGGCAATTGCAGCGGCAGGAAGCGCTGTGGCAGCGCAGCTGGGGCTGGCAGCTGGGCGCACCGCTCGTCGACTGGCTGGCGGCGCAGCCGCCCGGGGCGGTGCTGGTAGAGCGGCAGCCCGAGCTGGTGCGCTTTTACGCCCACACCCGGCAGCGCCACCGGGCCTGGCAGATTGCGTATGCCGCGCGGCCGGGAGTACGTTATCGCTACCTGATAGTCCCGCCCGGGGCTCCCGGGCCGCCGGGCGGGAAGCCAGCCTTTCGCAATGCCCTGGCGGCGGTATTCGTGCTGTACTAGCGCCCGGTGCAAGTAATTGTCAGAGCGGTAGTTGCGGCTTGTTGCAAGTAGTTTCCTTTTAAGTTTGGTGGCCCTGCTGACCCGGCGCCCCCCTTTTTTGCTCATGCGCTTTTTAGTACGTTTGGTGTTGAGCATGCTGCTGCTGGCCAGCCTGGCATTGGGGCTGCTGTATGCGGTAACGCCCTACCCGGCCTTCGCGGCCCGCATCACGGTGCCCAACTACGGGCTGGTACCCGGCCAGGAATTTCCCCTGACGCCTGGGCGCTACGCCGCCCTGCGCCTGGGCCTGGCGGCTACCGCCTTGGTAGCCGCCTCCGGGTTGAGGGCCGCCACCCGGCGTCCCTCAACCCGGAGGCGGCCCGTGCGCCGTGGGAGGCGGTGGCGGCCGTTCGACTGGGCCGCCCTGAGTTGCAGCGAGCGGCTGGTGGCGGGCGCGGTGTTGGGGGCGGCGGCGGGCGTGCATTTATGGTATGCCTTCGGCTACCCGCTGACGTTGGATGAGGTGGCCTCCTACGACTTTGCGGTGCTGCCCGGCGCGGCCGTGACGGCCAGCTACTACCCGTTTCCTAACAACCACCTGCTGCCCAACCTGCTGGTAGGGGCGGTACACGGGCTGCTGCCGGGGGCCGATGCCCTGCTGGCGCTGCGGCTGCTGCCCACGCTGCTGGGCCTGGCGGTGCTGGGGCTGGGCTACGAGCTGTTGCGGTGCTACCTGCCGTTTGGTGTGGCCACGCTGAGCTGGGGGCTGTTTAGCCTGTCGCCATTGGTGGCGTTCTACGCCGTGGCTGGGCGCGGCTACGGCTGGGCGCTGGCCGCGCTGCTGGCCGGCCTGGCGGCCAGCCTGGTGCTGTTGCAGCCCGGGGGCGCGGGCCGCCGCCGCCGGCAGCGGGCCTGGGCGGTGTTTGGCCTGAGCGCGGTGCTGGGGCTGTATGCCGTGCCCACGCATCTTTACGGGCTGCTCGGGCTCGGGCTGGCTTTGCTGGTGGGCTTTGGCGGCGGGCGGGGGTGCCGCTTGCGCTGGCTGCACCTGGCCGTGCTGACGCTGGGTGTGGGCCTGGTAGTGGCGGTGCTCTACGCGCCGGTGGTGGCCGTGTCGGGCTGGCCGGCCCTGGTTGCCAACCGCTACGTGCTGCGCCTGAGCCCGGCCGAGTTCTGGCCCCAGGTCGGTCCTTATTACCTGCTCGGCACGGCCAGCGAGCTGCTGGGGCAGCGGTTGGTCAGCGCCCTCTTTTTCGTGGTGGTAGCGGTCCTCACGCCGTTGGTGCTGACGCGGGCGCAACTGCCCGAGCCAACCCGGCGGCTAGGCTGGCTGGCTTACGCGCAGCTGCTGCTGTGGCTGCCACTGATGCTTGGCCAGCGGGTGTACCCGCCGGCGCGTACGCTGCTGGCGGTGCTGTTGTTCTTATTTGTGCTGGCGGCCTTGACGGCGCAGGTGGGACTGGGCCGGGCCTGGCCGCGCGCGTGGCACCGGCCCACGCCGCGCCGCGTGCTGGCGGCGTTGGTAGTGGTGCTGGCCGCCTACGGGGGCTACCGCCTGCACCGGGAGCAGGTGGTTATCGGCCAGCAGGCCCGGCAGCAGCAGCAACTGCGGCGGGCCTACCAGTGGCTGCGGGCCCGGCACCCGCGGCGCGTGTGGCTGCCCGAGTCGGCCCGGGCTTACGCGCTGTTCTGGAACCACTACGCCCTGAATGCCGGGGAGCCGCCCTTGCCGCTGGTGCTGGCGGGCGGCGTAATGTTGCCCCGCGTCTGGCTGCCCCGGCCCGGCCCGGCATACGAGTTGCAGCTAGGCGGCCGGGCGGGCCGCCCGGCCGCCTATGCCGATGAGCATCTGGTATTGCTGCCCCTGGCAACGGAGCCCCGGCCGTAGCCCACTCGCAAGCGAGGTGAGGTAGCTTACAGCAGGGTTTGAAAAAACGCTCCTGTAAAATCGGGCGCGAAATGCCGCACGTTGGCGAGCCCGGCAAAGTCGCTTTCCGGATGCGTAGTCGTGAGTACCACGGCGGCCATACCAGCGCGGGCGGCGGCCTCCACGCCCTTGGGCACGTCCTCGAAGACGAGGCAGTCGGCCGGGGCTACGCCCAGCAGCTCGGCGGCCCGCAGAAAAGTTTCGGGGTGGGGCTTGCTCAGCGTCACATCGTCGGCGCTCACGATGGTGGGGAAGTAGGCACGCAAGTCTAGCCCATCCACCACGAAGTCGATATTGAACGGAATGGCCGCCGAGCCGATGGCCAGCTGGATGCCCCGCGCGTGGGCGGCGGCCAGAAAATTGGCCAGCCCCGGCAGCAGCCGCAGGTGCGGCCGGAAGGCTTCCTGGTAGCGCGCTTCCTTGGCGTGGGCGAGCTGCGCGGCTTCGGCGGGCGTGAAGCGACCGGGGCCGAACACGCGCGCCAGCACCTCCTCGTTTTTGCCGTACATCTGCGGCTTCACCTCGTCGTAGCTGAAATTACCGCCCAGCTCATTATTGAAAATATGCTGCCAGGCCTGGGTATGGTAGTCCATGTCGTGGACCATCGTGCCGTTGAGGTCGAAAATAAATGCTTTCATCGGCACGTAAACCGTTCCGGCGCGCCGGGGTTCGGCCGTTCATCGTTTGATAACGCCGCCCCGTACCCGGCCGCCTAGTCGCCTAGTGCCCGCGTGCCAGCAGCGCGATGCCCGCTACAATGAGCAGCAGCCCGCCCGCCTGCGCCGGCGAGAGCGCCTCGCGCAGCACCACCAGCCCCAGCATCGCCGCCAGCAGCACCGAGCCGCCCACAATCACGGGCGTACCCACCGAGGCCGGCACCCCGCGCTTAAACACCACGAACGTCAGAATCTCGGCCAGCCCCACGCTGAGCCCGGCCAGCGCCGCCAGCCCCAGCCCCCGGCCGCTGAGGGCCAGCGGCTGCCCTTGCAGCTTGAGGCGCACGAGCCACGCCGCGCCCAGCCCGGCCGCCACTAATTGCAAGACGACCGCGCCCACGGCGGGTGGCAAGTGCTCGGCCGCCAGCTTGATAAAGAGATTATACCCCGCCAGGCACAGCGCCGTGAGTAGGGCCAGGGGAAGCCAGTTCATAGAAGTTATGAGTTAAAAATTATGAGTTTTGAGTTGAAAAAGACGTGTCATTACCAACTCGGAATTCATAATTCTTCATTGCCAAGTGAAACAGGACAACGCGAGAAACTACCCTTCTTTGCGGCGGTCGTAGCTGAGATTAGAAGCAAGCCGTTGCTGGAGCCCTTGTTGAATCTGCTCCCATGCCATCAGCTCTTCCCGCGTATCAGACATCAGCTCTCGTAGCTCAGATTCTTCCACGGTAACGCCTACTGCCCTGCGGGTCAACTGCATCAAGATGGGATATTTATCCCATTCGGGTAATCGCAACTCAATGGCTAGCTGCTGAATATCGGCAGGAAATCCTGGTAGGGGCCTGTTCCGGGAGGCGGCTATGATTTCAGCAGCGGCTAAGGCTTCGTAGCAGTCGCTAGCATCCAGTTCCTTGTCATCGTCAGCCCTGTTGTTGAGTAGCAGTATCGGTGCTACCAGCACATTCACGGTTGGCTCCTCCCGAAAGCTGGCTAGAAAGTCAGCCGCAGTGTCGTTCTCAAGATTACCGTGTTCCCAGGCTCCCATAAATAATGAATACCTCTTTGCTAATCTGTGAGTTAAGCTACCTAAGCTTCTCTTTCAATATCTCCAGTTCCACGGCCGGGGCAATGCGCTCGTACAGCACGTTGTACGCGGCCGTGGTAATGGGCATGTTCACTTTGAGCTGGCGGTTGAGCTCGTGAATGCTCTTGACGGCGTAGTAGCCCTCGGCAATCATGTTCATTTCCAACTGGGCCGACTTCACCGAGTAGCCGCGGCCCACCATGTTGCCGAAGGTGCGGTTGCGCGAAAACTGCGAGTAGGCCGTCACCAGCAAGTCGCCCAGGTAGGCCGAGGCCGAGAGGTCGCGGGGCTGGGGCGAGATGGCCTGCAAGAAGCGGCGGATTTCCTGCACCGCGTTGCTCACCAGCACGGCCAGGAAGTTGTCGCCGTAGCCCAGGCCGTGGGCGATGCCGCCGGTCAGGGCGATGATATTCTTCATCACGGCGCAGTACTCGATGCCGTCGAGGTCGGCGGCCGGGTGGGCGCTCACGTAGCGGTTGCGCAGCAACTGGCAGAAGCCGTTGGCCAGGCCGCTCACGTCGGGCGAGCCGATGGTGAGGTAGCTCTGCTTTTCGAGGGCTACTTCCTCGGCGTGGCAGGGGCCGGCAATGACGCCCAGGCGGGCGGCGGGCAGGCGGAAGCGCTCCTGCACGTAGTCGGTCACGAGCACGTTCTTGCCGGGCAGCATGCCCTTGATGGCCGAGATGACGCCCGTTTTGTGGCGCAGCGCGTCGCGGCCCAGCTTGTCGAGCACGGGCTGCACGAAGGCGGCGGGCACGGCCAGCACCAGCCAGTCGGCCTCGGCCACGGCGTCGGTGAGGTCGGTGGTGGGGTAGACCAGGTTGCGGTCGAAGAGCACCGAGGAGAGGTAGCGCGGGTTGTGGCCGGTGCGCAGCAGGTGCTGCACGTCGTCTTTCGAGCGCAGCCACCAATCGACGCGGGCACCGTTTTCGGAGAGGATTTTGGTCAGCGCGGTGGCCCAGGAGCCGCCGCCGAGCATGGCGATTTTTTCCATTGTAGGGGGTAGCTTTAGCTTGCCGTCCGGCCGGCCGGTAGCCGGTGAGGCGCGAGCCTGCGGGAATTCAGGCCGCAAGCTAGGGCGGCGGGCTGCAACTTTACGGCCCGCCCGCGGCTCAGCTATCGTCTACTGATGCCGCTTCCAGCGTTTACTTTCCTCCCGTATGAAAAACAAAAAAGCCAAAAGCTACCAGTGGGGTGGCTTGCTGCTTTGGCTGTTGCTGGCCGGCCCGGCGTGGGCGCAGCCCGAATTCAGGTCGATGCAGGCCTACGTAAAGCAGCACGCGCAGCCCATCGCCTCCATCGACCCCGCCTTTGGCGATGACGCCGACCTGGCGGCCTTGGGGCAGGCTATTGGCGAGGCGCGGGTAGTGCTGCTCGGCGAGCAGGACCATGGCGACGGGGCCACGTTTCAGGCCAAAACCCGCCTGGTAAAATATCTGCACGAGCAAAAAGGCTTTAACGTACTAGTGTGGGAAAGCGATTTTTTTGCCCTGAACCACGGCTGGGACAGCCTGCCCAAGCAGCCGGCGGCCATGCGGGCGTTTGTGCGGGCCAACATCTATCCCTACTGGACGGCCTGCCAGCAGGCCGAGGCGCTGCTCTACGACTACTTGCCCGGCACCTACGCCACGACCCGGCCGCTGCACCTGGCCGGGCTTGATAACCAGCTTTACGGTGCCTACAGCCGGCGCGCGCTGCCGGGCTACCTACGCGGGTTGCTGGGGCAGCAGGCGGTGCCGCTGGCGGCCACGCGCCGGTTCAACGAGTTTTTCGTGCCCTTTCTCGATACGCTGAGCCAGCCCTGGCGCTTTTCGACTCAGCCCGCCACTTACCTCATTGCGCATAAACAAGCCAAGCTGCGGCGCTTCGAGTTGATGACCGATACGCTGCTAGCCCAGCTTTCGCCGGCCGCCCGCGCCAGCTACGAAGGGCGGGTGCTCGAAAACCTGCGGGTACTGGCCCAGGAAAGCGCCGTCTACACCGAAGACGACGTGGCGACCGATAACCTGCGCGACGCCCAGATGGCCCGCAACCTCGACTGGCTGGCCAACGTGCGCTACCCAACCGAAAAAATCCTGGTGTGGGCGGCCAGCAGCCACGTGTCAAAAGGGCCGGCCACGGCCTACCGCGCCCAGCCCCGGCCGGTTACCTACATGGGCGCCCGCTTCATGGCCAACCCGCTCAATGCCCGCCAGAGCTACGTGCTGGGGTTTAGTTCGCAGCGCGGGGCTACCCGCCGGGTGCAGGCGGCGCAGCCCACGCGCCTGAGCCCGGCCCCCCGCGGCAGCTTCGAGAGCTGGATAAACGAGGCGTATGCCTACGCCTTCGTGGACTTCCGCCCCTGGCAGGCGGCCCCGGCCAGCAACCGCTTTTTCTGGATGACGGGGCCGCACCACGTGGGTGAGCTCGCCGATTGGCCCCAGCTTTACGACGGTATTTTCTTTATTCGGGAAATGATTCCCTGCGGTCTGAGCCGCCTGGGCCCGCCCGGCAGGTAAGCTGCCGGCTCCCTCTTTTCTCCTCTACCAACCCTTACCTTATGCCCCCCATCGTTGCCGCCACCGCCGCCTTTATCGAAGAAAAATTCCAAGCCGAGGGCTCGGGCCACGACTGGCCGCACATCCGCCGGGTGTGGCAGGTGGCCCGCGCCCTGGCCGCCGCCACGCCCGGCACCGACCTGGAAGTCGCCGAGCTGGCGGCCCTGCTGCACGACATCGCCGACTGGAAATACCACGGCGGCGACTACGAGGCCGGCCCCCGCGCCGCCCGCGCCTGGCTGCTGAGCCAGCACGTGCCCGAGGCCACCGTGGCCCGCGTCGAGCAGGTGATTCGGGAAGTCAGCTTCAAGGGCCTGGGCGTGGATACGCCCGTGAGCAGCCCCGAGGCAGCCGTGGTGCAGGACGCCGACCGGCTCGACGCCATCGGGGCCATCGGGGTGGCGCGGGCCTTTGCCTACGGCGAGCACAAGGGCCGCCCCATGCACGACCCGGCCACGCCGCCCGTCTCGCACGCCGACTTCGAGCAGTACAAGCAAAGTACCGCGCCCACCATCAACCACTTCTACGAGAAGCTGCTCCACCTCAAGGACCGCCTGCACACGCCCGCCGCCCGCCACCTGGCCCAGCGCCGGCACGCGTTCATGGAGGAGTTCGTGGCCCAGTTCCTGGCCGAGTGGGAGAGTGCCGACGCGGCAGTGCTGGCCCGGTAGGGGCGGGTGCGGTCAGCGGGCCGGCTGCTTGTACCTTTAGGGCGATGAAACTGCGCGTAGCTACTATTCTGCCGGCCCGCTGGCCGTTTTCTCTGGTGTTGCTCGCGGGCCTGGTGCTGGCGGGCTGCCGCACCTGCCCGCTCGACTCGTGCCACGTGCGCAAGGTGCACATGCACAACGGGGTGAAGTACCGGGCCCGCCCTATTTGGAAGCTGCAAAACCCGGCCGTGGGCGAGCGCGTCAAGCTTAACAAGCAGGGCTCGAACAAGCGTCAGAAAGCTGACCACAGCCGCTCGCTCTAAAAAGCTGGGCAATACCGCGTTTTTACCGAATCGGGCATTTGGCCGGGCCAGGGCCGCCGCGTGGCCCGGCGTCGGGGGGAGGAGGGGAGCGTGGCCAAAGTGGCGCAAACGCTAGGAAAAGTAGGTTTTTTGCCGTATCTTGCGCGGGCATAAGAGTAGTGCACCGGGCGGGCGGTTTTGGTAGTTGGCAGCTATGGTCACTGGCTGGCGGCCGGTTCGTGGGGTACTCTTATGCTTTTCTCGAACAGTAGCCAGCAGCCAGTTGCTGCCAGCTAACAGCTAAAACCAAGAATGGCCGAAGGCGAAAAAATAATCCCGATTAACATCGAAGACGAGATGCGCGGGGCCTACATCGACTACTCGATGTCGGTCATCATCTCGCGGGCGCTGCCCGACGTGCGCGATGGTCTCAAGCCCGTGCACCGGCGCGTGCTCTACGGCATGAGCGAGCTCGGCGTGAGCTACACCAAGAGCCACAAGAAATCGGCCCGTATCGTGGGTGAGGTACTGGGTAAGTACCACCCGCACGGCGACAGCAGCGTGTACGACACCATGGTGCGCATGGCCCAGGACTGGAGCCTGCGCTACCCGCTCGTGGACGGCCAGGGGAACTTCGGCTCCATCGACGGCGACTCGCCGGCCGCCATGCGCTACACCGAGGCCCGCCTCAAGCGCCTGGCCGACGAGCTGCTCGGCGACCTCGACAAGGACACGGTGGAGTTTCAGCCCAATTTCGACGACTCGCTCGAAGAGCCCAGCGTGCTGCCGGCCAAGTTTCCGAACCTGCTCGTCAACGGTACCAGCGGCATTGCCGTGGGCATGGCCACCAACATGGCCCCCCACAACCTGACCGAAGTGGTGAACGGCATCGTGGCCTACCTCGACAACGAGGACATCACGGTGGGCGAATTGATGGAGCACATCACGGCGCCCGACTTCCCCACCGGCGGCATCATCTACGGCTACGAGGGCGTGAAGCAGGCCTTCGAAACCGGTCGGGGCCGCATCGTGCTGCGGGCCAAGCACCACTTCGAAACCCTGCCCAGCGGCAAGGAGCAGATTATCGTGACCGAGATACCCTACCAGGTAAACAAGGCCTCGATGATTGAGAAAACGGCCGCCCTCATCAACGACAAGAAAATCGAGGGCATCGCCGCCCTGCGCGACGAGAGCGACCGCGACGGCATGCGCATCGTGTACGAGCTCAAGCGCGACGCCTTGAATACGGTGGTGCTCAACAACCTGTTCAAGTACACCCAGCTGCAAAGCTCGTTCGGCGTCAACAACGTGGCCCTGGTAAAAGGCCGCCCCATGACGCTGGGCTTGCGCGACCTCATCAAGTACTTCGTCGAGCACCGCGAGGAGGTCATCGTGCGCCGGACCAAGTTCGAGCTGGCCGAGGCCCAGAAGCGCGCCCACATCCTGGAAGGTCTGCTCATCGCCCTCGACCACCTCGACGAGGTAATTAAGCTTATCCGCGACTCGCGCGACCCGGAGGTGGCTCGCACCAGCCTCATCGAGCGCTTCGCCTTGAGCGAGGTGCAGGCCCGCGCCATCCTCGACATGCGGTTGCAGCGCCTCACTGGCCTGGAGCGCGACAAGCTCGTGGCCGAGTACGAGGAGCTGATGCGCCTCATCGACCGCCTCAACACCATCCTGGCCTCGGAAACCGAGCAGCGCCTGCTCATCAAGACCGAGCTGCTGGAAATGCGCGACCGCTACGGCGACGCCCGCCGCACGAGCATCAACCAGGCCGGCGGCGACTTCTCGATGGAAGACATGATTGCCGACGAGGCGATGGTGATTACCGTCAGCCGCGAGGGCTACATCAAGCGCACCAGCCTCGACGAGTACCGTACCCAGGGCCGGGGTGGGGTAGGAGCCCGCGGGGCCGGCTCCAAGCAGGACGACTTTACCGAGCACCTGTTCGTGGCCACCACCCACGAGTACCTCCTCATCTTCACCGAGCAGGGCCGCATGTTCTGGCTGCGGGCCTACGAAGTACCCGAAACGGCCAAGACCAGCAAGGGCACGCCGCTGCAAAACCTCATCGACAAGCCCAAGGAAGACGCCGTACGCTCGGTGCTTAACGTGCGCAACCTGCGCTCGGCCGACTACCTGGAGAACACCTTCCTTATGTTCTGCACCGAGCAGGGCACGGTGAAGAAGACGCCGCTCGAAGCCTACTCGCGCCCCCGGGCGGCGGGCATCAACGCCATCACCATCAACGAGGGCGACCGCCTGCTCGACGTGCAGCTGCTCAGCGGTAACTCGCAGGTGATTCTGGCCTCGCGCTCGGGCCGGGCCGTGCGCTTCCCCGAGGACAAGGTGCGCCCGATGGGCCGCACGGCGGCCGGGGTGCGCGGCATTACGCTCAGCGAGGAAGACGCTACCGATAAGGTAGTAGGTATGGTGTGCGTGGCCGAAGGCAGCGGCGAGGAGCTGCTGGTGGTGAGCGACCACGGCTACGGCAAGCGCTCGGCCCTGGAAGAGTACCGCATTACCAACCGCGGCGGCAAGGGCGTGAAAGCCATGCAAGTCACCGATAAAACCGGCCAGTTGGTGAGCATCCAGGCCGTGACCGATGCCGATGATTTGATGATAATCAACCGCTCGGGCCTCACCATCCGTCTGAGTATGAGCGAGCTGCGCACCATTGGCCGGGCCACCCAGGGTGTGCGCCTGTTCAAGGTGGCGGCTAATGACGAGATTTCTTCGGTAGCCAAGGTAGCTGCCGCCGAGGTAGAGCCAGAGTTGGCACCGTTACCCGACGGGGCTACGGCGGGTGAACTGACTCGGCCCCCTGTAGCGCTTGCTGGTACCGACGCCAGTGACGACTTGCCGACGGCAGGGGAGGCCAGCCCGGAAGAAGAATAAGACGGGTTCCGGGCCCCGGCTCGCCGCCCCAAAAAAAAGGCGGCCCGCTGCGCGGGCCGCCTTTTTTTTGGGGCGTTCAGGTAATCAGCATGATTTAGGCGGGAACCGGCTGGACTATCCGCCGTACAGAGGCCCGGTAGTAGTTTGCCGAGCGGGCGTAGCTTTGCCCCTTCACACTTTCAATTTCTCTCTTCCGACATGAAGAACTCTGTTCTGACGCTGGCTGGCGCTGCTGCATTCACGCTGGCGCTGGGTTTTGCCACGCCGGCCCTGGCCCAAAGCTCGGCCATCACCAATGCGCAGCTAAGCCAGAAGGCTGGCCAGATGGACAAGGCCCTGGAAAGTATCAACCAGGCCGTGGCCAGCGATAAAACCAAAGAAAAAGATAAAGCTAAGGCGTGGTTTACGCGCGGCGAAATCTACGCCCAGCTGATAAACCCGGCTACAGCCGCCCTTTATACCAAGTACACCAAGGATATGCAGCCCGGTGAAGGTCTGCAAAAAGCCGTGGAGTCGTATAACAAAGCCCTGGAGCTGGATGGCCCTACTGGCGAGTACGGCAAGCAGGTGCCCGGTCAATTGCAAACGCTGTATGGGTTAGCCTTCAACGAAGGGGTGAAAGTCTACCAGGCTAAGGAATACGACAAGGCGCTGGCCAACTTTCAGTTGGCGGCTAAGATTCAGCCCCAGGATACTACGGCCGCTCTCTATAGCGCGTATACCCAGCAAGCCCGTCAGGATGTAGCTGGTGAGAAAGCTGCGTATGCTCAAGCCCTGGCGCTGGATGCTTACAAGGTCAAGCCCGCGCCGGTCAACGTGTACGCGCGTCTACTGCAACTGGCCCGGCAGGAAAAAAATGATGCCGAAGCTAAGCAGGTATTGCAAAAGGCCCTGGCCGCATACCCCAACAACAAGACGTTTATGCTCGAAGACCTGAACCTGGCGATGCAGGGTGGGGCCAGTGGCGACGCGGCCATCGAGAAAATCGGTAAGGCTATCCAGGCCGACCCTAATAATGCCAGCTTGTACGCCGTGCGTGGTACGCTCTACGACCAGCAGAAGAAGTCGGACTTAGCGTTGGAAGACTATAAAAAGACCATAGCATTGGACCCCAACAATTTTGATGCGCAGTTCAATGCGGGCATCAATAATTTCAACCGCGCGGCGGCTCTGTACACGAAAGCCAGCAAGATGGACCTGAAGACGTACCAGGTTCAGGGGAAGAAAATAGAGGCTGAAGGTAAAAAGTACTTCGAGGCTTCATTGCCGTACTTCGAGAAAGCTCTGGCGATTCAGCCCAACGACCGTAGCACGGTAAGCGCTTTGCAAAAGGTGTACTACCGGCTGGGTCGTACAGCTGATTCGGAGCGCATGAATGCCAAGTTGCAGGCGTTGAAATAAGACTAAGCAATACGAGTATAAAAAAGTCGGGTCGCTATCCGTGGCCTGGCTTTTTTATTTGTGGTAGTAAGAGAGGAGGGTGGATAGGAGTCGAGTTATAATCTAGTTTAACATAATATAAATTATAAGACATATAACTCAAACAGTTTCCTGCTGTGGTGGCTGCTGTATTCTCCGTCAAGCTGGTCACAGGCCGTAACTCAGGCTTGTTATTAGGGAGTCGTCTATTACATAAAAACCAAAAAAAGGTAGCATGAGTAAAATTGGGCCGACAATTTGCAAGGTCTTTATCTAAAAGCCAATCGTTGTTAGCTTGAGTAGACAAAAGGAACCTAATGTCCGAGGTGCCTGTGGAAAATGAGCAACGCGAATAGCTGCTGCGCCGCAGGCACCGAAGTCACTATAATTGTTGAGGGTTGAGTCAGCTTTCTGATGAGATTATAGCTTAGGTCACTAGTATACGTTGTTGTATATTATCTCTGGTATATAATAGGGCGGGTTAGCCTCGCATAAACAATAAGTACTATAAAGTATAAAAAAGTAATAAAAATAAGTTTATTTTAGACTTTTTTATACTTTATAGTACTTATTACTGTAACTATTGTAAATTTATACCGTTAACCAGTCATCACCCTTACTTTTTTTATGCCTAAGCTTATAGACTACCCAAGGACTAGCTATACCGGTGCCTGGGAGGTTGCCGAAGTAGTAGACGACACTGGCGGCAAGTGCGCCCTGGAAACCTGCGCCCGGAAACTAAACCGAAAGGTCAGCGGGTCTTTTAAAGCCATTGTAGGCTCGGGAGTTAAGTTTGGGCTACTGACAAGCAAACGGGAAATTCTGACTACCACTACCCTCTTCCGGCGCATCAAGCATGCTTATGACAAGCAAGAGGAACTAGTATTTCATCGGGAAGCCTTCCTAACACCACCGCTCTTTACGCAGCTCTGCCGCAAGTTTCGCTCTCGCGAGCTGCCGGTGGCCATGCTGGACGTCCTCTTGATTCGGGAGTTTGGCGTAGAGGAGATAAATGCGCAGGGAGTAGCCAAAGCATTTATCGACGGGGCCAGAATGGTGGGCGTACTTGACGAAAACAACATCGTAGCCGACATCGACCAGCTAGCCGCCCAGCAACCACCCCGCCGCGAGCTGGCAAGCCCGCCACCCACCAGTAATATTTTCCGGCAGTCTCCGGCTCCTCTTATCCCCGCCACTACCAGCAGCAAAGAGCCGAAAGGGCCGGAAAGCGACGAGGAGGAACCTGACCCCGATGAAGCACCCGAAACCAGCCGGCCAGCCGCCTCCCCGGCTACTAAGCCAGCGACTGCAACCCGTTTGCCCTTACCGGCCTCCCGCCCGGCACCGGCAGCTACTACCGATGCCATCGCGCATCTATTCGGTCTTCAGTCAGCCGCTTCGGTTTCCTCCGCCACACAATCACCGCTCGCTACGCCTGTTGCTACGGTCAGTACACCTACTCCGAACACTCCGGCTGCCCAGTATCAGGCTGCTGCGCCAGCCGCGACCCAGCCCCAAGTACTGGCCTCTGGTGATACCCCACTCGCTTTAGCGACGCCATTACCTCCTACTGATGGGCTGCTATTCCGAATTCAGCTGACGGGCCCGGGTATTAATACACAGCTCGACGTAGTCGATGTAGATGACCTGTCCCTGGTTAGGGCGTTGCTCGATAAAATAGAAAGGCGGCTTACCAAATAACTAGTTACCTTGTAGTCAACCTATTGCTTTCTTATCTCATAATTATGTTAAGCAATTTAGTAATATTAGCTTATTCAGCCAAATGCGTTGCGGCATACCACTAACAACAGAAAGCCCCTCTCAACTACGTGGTCGGAGAGGCTTTCTGTTGTTAGCTAGCGGCTAAACTCTGGCATCACCTGCTGCCGAGTTGCTAGACCGTACTAGATTATTACTAGTCAGGCAAGGGGCGCCGCTGGCCAGCGGCTATTGTCTGGTGGCGCTGACGCAACACTGCCAGCATCTCCTCGAGCGACGAACCGCTGGCCCGCAACAATACCAAAAGATGGTAAACCAAGTCAGCAGCCTCACCGGCCAGGCCCAGGCGGTTACCGGCCATTGCATCGATAACGGTTTCGACGGCCTCCTCCCCCACCTTTTGGGCAATGCGGGCCAGCCCTTTCTCAAACAGGCGCACCGTGTACGAGCCCGGCTCCTCGGCCGGGAACTGCCGCCGCCGCTCGATGAGCTGGTCCAGTTCGGCCAGCAAGCCCACGGCCGGGGCCGGCAGCCCCGCTCCTACTACCACCCCGGTGCCCGGTGCCACGGGCGCGGCGGCTTCCACGGGCACCTCCGTATCGAAGCAGCTGGTGGTACCGCGGTGGCAGGTGGGGCCGGCCGGGCGGGCGCGCACCAGCACGGTATCCTGGTCGCAGTCAACGTGCAGGCTCACTACTTGCAGGTGGTGGCCGCTGGTTTCACCCTTGGTCCAGAGGCGCTGCTTGGAGCGGGAGAAAAACGTAACGCGACCCTCGGCCTGCGTCTTCGCCCAGGCTTCAGCATCGAAATAGCCCAGCATGAGCACTTGCCCGGTAGCGGCATCCTGCACGATGGCGGGAATAAGCTGGTCGGGCATTTTGGCAAAATTCAAATCCATTTGATATAAGTTGTACAACAAAGGTCAGCCCCAGACCTGACTTCAACCGGCCTCCTCTCCTATTCGGGCGAGCCGCAGCACGCCGTAACCGGCGCTAGCGTTTCAGGGAGTTAGTTCCGGCAGGTTCAGCACCGACCGCAGCACGGATACGGCTACGTCGGCCCCGCGGTCGCCGTTGGTGAAGAGGACTACCCCGCGCCGGGAACGGGGCAGCAACACTATCAGGGTAAACAAGCCCTCGTCGCGGCCCGAGTGCAACAGCAGGTAGTCATCGGCGGGCCGGTTGCGGATGGGTAGCACCTGCCAGCCCAGGCTCATACCCTGGCCGGGCGGGCCGGTGGCTACCTGCGGCGTGGTCATCAGGTGAAACAGGCTGTCGGATAAGCCCGCCCCGGCCAGCACCCAGGCCCCGAACGCGGCGTAGTCGCCAACGGTAGAAACCAGCCCATCGGCCGCGTTGGGAGCGGCGGGCCGGGGCGTGCGCAGAACGTTGCCCCGCTCGTCGTGCCCACCGGCCAGGCGCGCCGAGTCCAGGTCCGGGTCGGTGGCATAGCTGTAGCGAGTATCGGCCAGGCCCAGCGGGTGCAGCACCAGCGAGTCGGAGAGCTGCGGCAGGGTGCGCTTAAACTTGTGCTCCAGAGCTTGGCGCAGGTATTCGAAGCCCTCGCCCGAGTAGCCGTAGGTGGTGCCGGGGTCGTGCAGAAAGGTTAGCCGGTGGGTGGGCGTTTGCCAGCGCCAGTTGGGCAGGCCGGTCTGGTGGCTGAGCACCAGCCGGGTAGTGAGCTGCGGCAGGCGCGGGTCGGCGGCCAAGTCGGGGTCGGTCCAGTAGTGCGCCAAGGGCTCGTCGAGGTGCCACTTACCGCGCTGCGCCAGTTGCAGCACGGTGAGCGTCACCAGGGGCTTGGTGAGCGAGGCCACCGGAAACAGCGTGCGGCGCGAAGCCGGCCGGCTGGGTTGCAGCTCGCCCAGCACCCGCACCCGGCGCACCCGCCCGCCTTCGATGAGCGCCAAGCCCACGGTGGGCACGTGGCTGCGCGCCATCCAGCGGCGCAGGCTATCCGGGCTGGGCAGCCGAAACGCCGGCCCCGACTGTGCCGCCGCCGCAGGCACCAATCCCAGCCACCCGGCCAACAAAGCGGGAAGGTAGTTCTTCATTTGGGGAAAGCGGGTTTTAATGGCCATAGCTAACCACGCGGGTGATGCGCCACCCACCGGGCTGACGCTGCCACACCATCACGAACTTGAACGTGCCGCAGTCGGGCCGGCCGTTTTCGGTGTGGCAAAAGCGGTGCGCCCCCACCTGAATGGCCCCGTAGTTTTTAATGGGGTACACCTCCAGGCTGCCGGGCACCAGCTCGCGGCGGATGTCGGCGTTGTGGGCAAAAACGCTGGCAAAGCCCTGGCGCGTCTGGCTGAAGGTGGAGAGGCCGCCCGTGTCGTGGAAGAATTCGACGTCGGGCGCGAACAAGGCCATCAGGCCGTCTACATCGTGGGCATTGTAGGCCGCAAACGCCTGGGCATCGAGGCGGGCGATGAGCTGGGTGAGGCTATCGACCGGGGCAGTGGGCCGGGCCGCCGGGGAAGCCGAGCGCACCAGCCGGGGGCGCGCGGCCGGGGCCGACTGACCTAACGCAAGCGGCCCCGCCAACGCCAGCCCCACCAAAAGCAGAGAACGAGACATCATAAGAAAGATAAAACGGCAAGTGAGACGCTGGCCGGAAAGCCCCGCAAACCTACCCCACCCGACTAGCGCCAGGATTGTACAAATGCGAACGCCCCGCATAAAGCGTATTGCGGACAGCCGGCGAAAAGCCGGCAGCCCGCACCGTACACTGACTATGAAACCGCTGTAAAAGAAGATAGAACCGCCGCCTTGTAGGCTCCCCAACCTCAAGCCTACCCCGCCTCGCCGTAGCCCCGGCCGGTGAGGGGCAGCAGAAACTCCTCTTTGTTGAAGCGCCCCGGCGAGCGCTGCACCAGGCGGCCAAACGTGCGAATGAAGTGCGCCTGGTCGTAGAAGCCGTAGGCGAGCGCCACCTGGGCCAGCGGCTGGGGCGGCCCCGGCTCCTGAAGCGCGTCCACCACCCCGCGCACCCGCAGCACAGTCGCAAACTCCTTGGGCGTGAGGCCCAGGCCGTGCTTAAACTGCTTTTCGACCTGCCGGGTCGAGCAGCCCAGCTCCTGCGCCAGGTCGGCGATGCGCAGGCAACCGTTGGCTTGCTGCAAGCGCTGGCACGCCCGGCGCAGCCAGCCGCTCGCCTCGGCTTCGGCCACCCGGATTAACCCCGGCAGTTGGGCTTCGAGCAGGCGCATCACCAGTGCTTCGCCGCCCGGGGCCTCGTCTTCCGCCAGGACATGCGCCGGGAGCTCCAGCGCCGCCAACTCGGGCAGCAGCCCGGGTAGCGGCACCAGCGCATCGGCCGTGTCGGCCAGCGAGCGCGAAGTGAGCGCGGCCAGCGCCCAAGGGTGCATCTGCGCCAGCGTGACGTGGGTGAAGGGCTGAATGACGACCTCGACGCTGCCCCGCGCCTGCCCGCAGAAGTAGCTGGCGGCGGGCAGCACGTGCGGCCCGCGCCGGTTTTGCACGTGCAGGCCCTGCCCCCGCACGTAGGCCAGGTTAAAGCAACTGTTAGGCAAAACCTGCTGGTTGGTGACCGGGGCGGCATTTTGCGCGTTGTCGAGCACCCAGAACTTGCGCACCAGCTCGCTGAGCGGCGCGGCCGTGTAGTACTCGCGATACGCAAAAAGGCGGCCCATGCCGGCCAAGATACAACCCCGGCCGGTAGCCCTAGCGGGGCTCCAGCAAATCCCAGCGGTTGCCGTACAAGTCCTCAAATACGACTACCGTCGCGTAGGCTTCCTGCCGGGGCGTTTCCACGAACGTGATACCCTGGGTTTGCATCCGGTGGTAATCACGCCAAAAATCGTCGGTAGATAAGAAAAGGAAAACCCGGCCCCCGGTTTGGTCGCCTACCCGGCTGAGCTGGGCAGCACCCTCGGCCCGGGCCAGCAGCAGCGCGGGGCCGGCACTGCCCGCGCCGGCAGGGGCCACCAGCACCCAGCGCTTGCCCGCGCCCAGGGGCGTATCGGCCAGCAGTTCAAAGCCCAGCTTTTGGGTGTAGAAGGCAATGGCTTCGTCGTAATCGCGCACCAGCAGGGCGACGTGAGCAAGGTGTTGAGGCATAGCAGGTAGAGCTTTTATATAGTTTGTCATGCTGAGCGCGGCGCAGCGGAGTCGAAGCAGCTCTATCGGTGAGCTAACTGACGGACGGGCGACTACCCCACCGGCCGCATGGCCACGCCTTCGGCCAGCAGGTAGTTCTTGAGGCCCGCTACCGACAAATCGCCAAAATGAAACACGCTGGCCGCCAGCGCGGCATCGGCCCCGCCGGGCAGCAGCACGTCGCGGAAGTGCGGCGCGGCCCCCGCCCCCCCCGAGGCAATGACCGGCACCCCCACGGCCGCCGCTACGGCCCGCGTAAACCCCAGGGCGTAGCCGTCGCGGGTGCCGTCGTGGCTCATGCTGGTGAGCAGGATTTCGCCCGCGCCGCGCTCGGCGGCTTCGCGGCACCAGGCCACGGCCTCGCGGCCCACGGGGTGGCGGCCGCCGTGGGTGAATACCTCCCAGGCTTCGTCAGAAGGGCTGGCAGCGGCTTCGTTGGTTTGGCGGGCATCCACAGCCACCACGATGGCCTGCGAGCCGAAGCGCCGGGCCAGCTCGTCAATCAGGCCGGGCTCGCGCAGCACCGAGGAATTGAGGCTCACCTTGTCGGCCCCGTTCAGCAGCAGGGCCTCCACGTCGGCCACCGCCCCGATGCCCCCGCCCACGGTAAAGGGTATGTTGACCTCGCGGGCCACGTTGCGCACCAACTCGATGAGGGTGCGGCGCTTTTCCACGGTAGCCGTAATGTCGAGCAGCACCAACTCGTCGATGCCCTCCTGGGCGTAGCGCGCGGCCAAAGCCACGGGGTCGCCGGCGTCGCGCAGGTTCACGAAGTTGGTGCCTTTTACGGTGCGGCCGTTCTGCACGTCGAGGCAGGCAATGAGGCGTTTAGTTAGCATAAATTAGTGCAGCAGCTTAAAATCTTTAAGTATGATATGTTCAACTTCCCGAAAGCTAACGGGTAGTAAAAGCAAATCAGGTAAGGTTAGAACAGTCTGTTTAAGGTGCTGTCTAGCTCTGCCAAAGGCTGCGCTACCCGCAGGTAAGGCCCCTCATAAGGCTTCCAGTCGAATACATACAACCCGTACCGGGCAAAATCATCCCAAATAGCCAACGTACCGGCATTATACAAAGAAACTGATTGCTAAGCTGTTGATGCTGTTCTGCGTACCGCAATACCTCCTCTGGAATAGGCCCCCATACACCGGTCGAAAACAGACCACTAGCGCCGGTTACATCAATGGCGAACCAATTGAATTCTATTCAGCAAAAACTATTAACCGATTCCATTCAGACTTGCTAGCTAAGTAGTTGTCGCAGCACCTCAGCCAACGGCTCCAAACTGGTAACCTCCGCCACGTGCGGCAGCGGGCGCGCCGCCCCCGTGCGGTTCAGCCATAGTGGGCGGATGCCCGCGGCCAGCGCGCCCACCACGTCGGCCTGCCAGTTGTCGCCCACCATCACGGTTTGGGCGGGGCTGGCCCCCAGGCGCGCCAGGGCCACCTCATAGATGCGCGCGTCGGGCTTGAGCACGCCTACCTCTTCCGAGGTAATGAGGGCATCGACCAGCTCGCTCATGCTCAGGTACCGCAGCTTCTCCTGCTGCTCGGCCAGGCGGTTGTTCGTCACGATGCCGATTTTATGTTTGGGCTTCAGGGCTTGCAGCAAGGCCAGCGCCCCGGCCACCGGCCGCCGCAGCTGCTGGTAGTGCCCGTAGTAGTACTGCGCAAATTCATAAGCCGCTTCGGCCGACACGGTGGGCTCGTAGGGCACCAGCAGCCGCGCAAACCGCTGCTGCCGCGCTTCCTGGTAGGAGATGCGCCCGGTCATCACCTGCAGGTGCAACTCTTCCAGCAGCTCGCTGTAGCGGGCGTACAGGTCCTCGACGGGCACGCCGCGCAGGGCGGGGCGGCCGGCAGCCATGGCTGCCAGGGTCGCCCGCGCCGTCCCGATATGGTCGAACAGCGTATCGTCGAGGTCGAAGAGAATGGTCGTAATCACCATTAGTTGGGCTGGTATGCAGGCAGCGGCCAGGTGGAGGCCAGCAACTCATAGGACACGAGCACGACGGCTCGCTGCTCATGGTCATAGCGAATGGGACCGGGCGTGGTCGCCAGCTTAATCACGGGCTTGAAGGGGGGCTTTCTGCCGCAGGCGCACACCGCCTCGTAGAAAAGGTCGAGTACTTCGTGCGCTTTAGCAATAGAGTCATTCATCGGCAAGTGCTAAGACCATAAACGTAACTGAAATACTGCCATCTTCCGGGGATAGGAGTAAAACTTACCCTACCGCCCGAATGGCATCTCTCCTACCGCGCCAGCTCCGCCCGCAACTCGGCTTCCGTAATTGTACCCTCGTAAATGGCCTTGCCAATGATGGCCCCGCTCATGCCCAACACCCGCAGCACCGCTACGTCGGCCACCGTGGTCACGCCGCCGCTGGCCACGAACCGCGCCGCCGGAAACTGCTGCCGCAGCGCCGTGTACGTGTCGGTGGCGGGGCCTTGCAGCTGGCCGTCGCGGCTCACGTCGGTGCAGATGAAGGTAGTAGCCCCAGCCGCCAAGTACGCCCCGATAAAGCCCGTCAGGGTCTTATCCGACTGCTCGGTCCAGGCGCTCACGGCGATGTGCTCGCCCTTGAAATCGGCCCCGATAATGATGCGGTCGGCCCCGAAGCGGGTTAGCCACTCACCCACCAGCGCGGGCTCGCGGGCCGCGATGCTACCAGCCGTGAGCTGCGCCGCGCCCGCCGCAAACGCCTGCTCGGCCGCCTGCGTGGTATGGATGCCGCCGCCGAAGTCGATATGCAGCTTGGTATTTGTGGCCAGGCGTTCGAGCACGGCTAGCTGGCGCGGCTCGCGGGCGCGGGCCCCGTCGAGGTCCACCAAGTGCAGCTGGGTAGCCCCAAGCTGCTCGAAATACTGGGCCTGCGCCAGCGGGTCGGCCGAGTAAGTAGTCTGGCGGGCAAAGTCGCCGCCGGTTAGGCGCACGCACGAACCGTTGATAAGGTCGATGGCGGGAATTATATGCATTTGAATACAGGTAGCATGATTATAAATAAACCCAATTTAAACATTTGAGTAAATAAGGCTAGCTCAGGTCGCCGGTTAGAAAGTTGCGCAGAATATGCTCGCCCACCGGGCCGCTTTTCTCCACATGAAACTGCACACCGTAGAAATTGCGGTAGCGCACGCCCGCGCTGAACGGCGCACCGGCCGGGTAGCTGGCCTGGGCAATGGTGTAGTCGCCCACCGGCGCGTAGTAGCTGTGCACAAAATACACATAGTCGGCGGCGACAGGCTGGCGGAGCAAACCGCTACCCGACTGGTGAGCTGCTACGAGTTGGTTCGAGTCCGACTGGGGGTCGAACCTATCGCCCGGTAACACCTGCCCGCCCAGACCCGCGAAAAGTGGTGTTTGCAGGTCGTGCAGGTTGTTCCAGCCCATGTGCGGCACCTTGTGCGCGGCGTCGGGTGGCGCGAAGCGCACCACGTCGAAGGGCAGCATCCCGAGCAGTTCGGTGCCGCCGGCCGGGCCTTCCTGGCTGTGGCGGCCCAGCAATTGCATCCCCAGGCAGATGCCCAAAAAGGGCTGCGTAAGCGTGGGCAACACCTTATCCAGCCCGGCCGCCCGCAGCGCCCGCATGGCTGAGTTGGCCTCGCCCTCGCCCGGAAACAGCACCCGGTCGGCCTGCCGGATTACGGCGGGGTCCGACGTGAGCACGGCGTTGGCAACGCCCAGCCGCTCCAGCGCGAAAAGCACCGATTGCACGTTGCCTCCCTGGTAGTCGATGACGGCTATATTCATTTATTAAATATAATTATGTGTTTACAAGTCACCTGATTTTATACAAATGAATAAACACTGGTTCTTGATTTATAGAATGCCTTTCGTGCTGGGAATCACGTGCTGGCCGCTGGGGTCGCGCTGCACGGCCATCTTTATGGCCTTCGCCACGGCCTTAAAAATCGCCTCAATTTTGTGGTGCTCGTTGTCGCCTTCACATTTGATGTTGAGATTGCAGCGCGCCGCGTCGGAGAAGCTTTTAAAGAAATGATAAAACAGCTCGGTCGGCACGTCGCCCACCCGCTCGCGCCGGAAGTCGGCGGCCCACACCAGCCACGGCCGGCCCGAAAAATCGATGGCCGCCTGAGCCAGCGCGTCGTCCATGGGCAGCAGAAAGCCGTAGCGATTCACGCCGCGCTTGTCGCCGAGCGCTTCGTTGTAGGCCGCCCCGATGGCAATAGCTGTGTCTTCTACCGTGTGGTGCTCGTCGATGTGCAAATCGCCGTGCGTCCGCACGTAGAGGTCGCAGCCGCTGTGCTTGCTCAATTGGTCAAGCATGTGGTCGAAGAAACCCAGGCCGGTCTGGCAATCGGTATGGCCGGTGCCGTCGAGGTTGAGGATAATCTCGATGCGCGTCTCGTTGGTATTGCGCATCACGTGGGCGCGGCGCGGCGGGCGGCGCAGGTGCTCGTACACTTCGGCCCAGCTCGTGGTGCTGAGCGCGGCGCGCTCGTCGGCCTCGGCGTGCAGCAGAATGGCGCGGCAGCCCAGGTTCTCAGCCAGCTGCACGTCGGTGCGGCGGTCGCCGATTACGTAGGAGTGCGCCAGGTCGTAGCCGTTGGCCGGGTCGAGGTAGCGCGTGAGCAGCGCCGTACCGGGCTTGCGCGTCGGGGCCGGGTCGTGGGCGAAGCTGCGGTCGATGAGGATTTCGCTGAACTCGACCCCCTCCCCTTTTAGAATATCCAGCATTTTTTGCTGGTAGGGCCAGAAGGTACTTTCGGGGTAGCTGTCGGTGCCGAGGCCGTCCTGGTTGGTCACCATGACGAACTCGTACTCGCCGTCGCGGGCCAGCTGGGCCAGGGCCGTGATGGCCCCCGGCACGAAGTCGAACTTGTGCCAGGCATCAATCTGGTAGTCGGTCGGCGGCTCGATGAGGATGGTGCCGTCGCGGTCGATAAATAATACCTTCATCGCAGATTCAAACGGATTTTTAGGATTTAACGGATACGCCCGCTGCACGGGCTGGCTACTCGGGCGCACGCTGACTACTAGAATTGATTGGGCGGAGTTAGCTGGCCAGAGACAACTCCCGCAGCGCGGCCACCAGCGCGTCATTTTCGGCGGCCGTGCCCACGGTCAGGCGCAGGGTGCCGGCGCAGGCGGCCTGGCTGGGGCGGCGCACCACGATGCCCTGGCTCAGCAGGTGCTCGTACACCGCGCCCACGTCGGGGCGGAAGCGGGTGAGCAGGAAGTTGGCGTCGGACGGGAAGATATGGTCCACGATGGGCAGCTCCGCCAGCGCGGCTTGCAGCGTGGCGCGGCCTTGCAGCAGCTCTTGGCGCATGGCTTCAAAACGGCCCGTGTCGGCGAGCGCGGCCAGGGCCATGCGCTGGGTGTTTTCCGACACGTTGTAGGGCATCTTGATGCGGTTGAGGTAGGCGATAACCTCCGGCGAGCCGAAGGCCATACCCAGGCGGATGCCCGCCAGGCCCCAGGCTTTGGAGAAGGTTTGCAGCACTACTAGGTTGGCAAATTCGGGCAGGCGCGTCAGCCAGCTAGGCTGGTCGGCAAAGTCGGCGTAGGCCTCATCGACCACCACCAGGCCGGAAAAGCCCCGCAGAATCTGCTCGATATCGGCCGCCCGCAGCAGGTTTCCGGTCGGGTTGTTGGGCGAGCACAAAAACACGATTTTAGCCTTAGAAGCCAGAATCTGCGCAATCGCCTCCGGGCTGAGTTGAAAATCAACATCGAGGGACACGCGCTCCAGCACCACATCGTTGAGGGCAGCGGCTACTTCGTACATGCCGAAGGTGGGCGGCGTGCTCAGGATACTGTCCTGGCCGGGGCGGGCCACCAGGCGCACCAGCAAGTCAATCACCTCGTCGGAGCCGTTGCTGAGGAATACCTGCTCGGGCGCGACGCCCTTCAGCGGAGCCAGCGCGGCTTTGAGGGTGCGCTGCTGCGGGTCAGGGTAGCGGTTGAACTCGGCCGGGCCGGCGCTACCCAGGCTGTTCTCGTTGGCGTCGAGCATCACGCGGGCCTCGCCCTGAAACTCGTCGCGGGCCGAAGAATAGGGCTTCATTGTCCGCACGTTGGGGCGGATAAGGGAATTAAGGTCGAAAGGCATAGCAAGGTCAAAATCGTTGGTCATGCTCAGCATGACAGTCATTATTAACTAGACGAACCAGCCGCCAGATACTCGCGGCGTAGCGCCACGGCCTGGGCGTGGGCGCGCAGGCCTTCGGCCTCGGCCATCGGCTCCACTACCGGGGCCAGCGCTAGTAGGCCCTCCGGGGCGAGTTGCTGGAAGGTAATTTTCTTGTAAAACGAATCGAGCGACACGCCGCTGTAAGCCCGCGCATAGCCGCTGGTGGGCAGCGTATGGTTGGTGCCCGAGGCGTAGTCGCCCACGGCTTCGGGCGTGAGGTGGCCCATGAAGACCGAGCCCGCGTTGTAGATGTCGGCGGCCAGGGCTTCGGGCGCGGCCACGGCCAGGATGAGGTGCTCGGGCGCGTACTGGTTGCTGAATTCCAGCATTGCTGCCGTATCCGGCAGCAAAATGGCGCGGCTTTCGGCCAGGGCCTGGCGGGCTATTTCGGCGCGGGGCAGTTGCGCCAGCTGGCGGTCCAGCTCGGCTACTACTCCTTGTAAGATGGTTTCTGCATCAGTCAGCAATACCACCTGCGAATCGGGGCCGTGCTCGGCCTGCGACAGCAAGTCGGCCGCCACGAAGGCTGGGTTGGCGCTGCCGTCGGCAATCACCAAGACCTCGCTCGGGCCGGCGGGCATGTCGATGGCTACCCCACGCTGGGCGGCCAGCTGCTTGGCAGCGGTCACGTAGCGGTTGCCGGGGCCGAAAATCTTGTCCACGGCCGGTACCGAGGCCGTGCCCACCGTGAGAGCGGCCACGGCCTGCGCGCCCCCGGCCTTGATGATGGTCGTGAGCCCCAGCTCTTGCGCCGCGAACAAGATGGCGGGCGCAATGCGCCCGTCGCCTCGGCCGGGCGGGGTGCACAGCACGATTTCGCGGCAACCAGCCAGCTTGGCCGGCACCCCCAGCATTAGTAAGGTAGAAAACAGCGGTGCCGAGCCGCCCGGAATGTAAAGCCCCACTCGCGGCACAGCCACGCTGCGGCGCCAGCAACGCACGCCGGGCATGGTTTCGACCTCGGCCTCCACGGCGGCGGGGCGCTGGGCGGCGTGGAACTTCTCGATATTCTGGCGCGCCTGCCGGATGGCGGCCTGCAGCGCGGCGGGCACCTGGGCCGCACCCTCGGCCAGCTCTTCGGCGCTCACGCGCAGGTCGGCGAGGTCGGGCGCGCCGTCGAGTTGGGCGGCGTACTGGCGCAGGGCCTCGTCGCCGCGCCGGGCTACGTCGTCAAAAATCTCGGCGGCGCGGGCGAGCACCTGGGCGTTGCTGTCAGCCAGCGGACGCGCCTGGAGCGCGGCCCACTCGGCCGGGGCGGGAGTACGAAAAATCTGCATGTATTTTGAGCTGCTAGCTTTTAGCTGCTGGCTGCTAGCTTTTTTATGAGCAGAAGCGACCAGCTTTTTCTTGTTAGAAAAAAGCTAACGGCTAATAGCTATAAGCTAACAGCTTGATAAAAATCAACCCACCCGCTTCTCAATCGGCAAGACCAGAATACCCTCGGCCCCGATGGCTTGCAGCTCGCCGGCGATGTGCCAGAACTTGTCTTCCTCCACTACCGACTGAATCGACACCCAGCCTTCCTCGGCGAGCGGCGTCACGGTGGGCGACTTGATGCCCGGTAGCAACGCCTTCACCGCCGGCAGGGCCGACGCGGGGGCGTTGAGCACGATGTACTTCGAGCGCTGGGCGCGGCGCACGGCCTGCATCCGAAAGCGCAGCTGGTCGAGCAACTCCTGCTTTTCGGCGCTCAGGTTGGGAGCGGCAATGAGCGCAGCCTCCGAGCGGAAAATGGTTTCGACCTCGCGCAGGCCGTTGCCGAGCAAGGTCGAGCCGCTGCTCACGATGTCGCAGATGGCCTCGGCCAGCCCGATGCTGGGCGCGATTTCGACCGAGCCGCTGATGGTGTGCAGGTTAGCCCGCACACCCTGGCCGGCGAGGTAGTCGCCGAGCAGCCGCGGGTACGAGGTAGCGATGTTCTTGCCCTGCAAGTCAGCCACCGAGTTGTACTCAGCCCCACGCGGCACGGCCAGACTCAGGCGGCACTTGCTGAAGCCCAGGGGCTCGACTTCGAGGGCGGCGCAGCCGGCTTCCACCAGCACGTTCTGGCCCACGATGCCGAGGTCGGCCACGCCGTCCTGCACGTAGCCTGGAATGTCGTCGTCGCGCAGGTAAAGGATTTCCAAGGGAAAATTGCTGGCCTCGACCTTCAGTTTATACGAAGACGAAACGAAGCTGATGCCGCACTCCCGGATGAGTTGCAGCGAGTCGTCCGACAGGCGGCCGGACTTTTGAATGGCTAAGCGAAGCATTAGATAGAAAGCGGGCGGCGGCCCAAAGCGGCCCCGCCAGACAAAAACGGCGGCCGGTAGCGGCCCGCCCGTCGAGAAACCCAAACTGTAAAAAACTACTGCCGGCCAGCGGCCGCGGCGAAGGTGGAGACGCGAGCGGCTGGCAACACGGCTACGGGGTAGCGGCCAGCCCGGTTGCCCGGTCTCCTACAGATGGTGGTGATGATGCACGGCCGCGCCCTGGCCCGCAAGCGGGGCCGGGGAGGCGGTAAACGCAAACGCAGAAAGGCGGGCGCGGAAAGTCATCGTGGGGCAAAGGTAGGGCGGCGCGGTCAATGTTGCAGCGGGTATCAGCCAGCAAGGCGTAGTTTCTTACCTTTGAACAAGCTGCAAAACTTCGCTCTTATGAAACCGCATTCACGCCTAGAAACACGGTTATCAAGCACTTCCACTACTGGCTCCGGCGTCTTGCTGGTACTATGCTTTCTGCTGCTCGGCGTTACTGTATTCTTGACGATTTCTAATTTTCACAACTGGCCCCATCTTGCCTGCACGCTCTTACTAACCGTCATACAGACTTATTACGCTACCTTCTACCAGGTTTCGCTCGCTGGCGATACGATTACGATAACCCGCTTACTAAGCCCTACCGTTCAGTATAAGGCGCAGGAGTTTATCGACTTGCAGCCAAGTAATGCCCGCAGACACAGCCTGCAAATACGCTTTACGGACGGGCGCTCATTTATTTTTCTGCCCCAGCTAAAAACCACTAGCTGGTCTATCTATTCCATCCTGCCCGAAGTCTTTATCAAGCACCGCACCCGGGAAATCAAACGGGCGGCGGGCGCGCTACTGGCTGGCTAATGCCTTCTTTACCACCAGTCACTCCTACTGCTTCGACAGTCTGGCAGCCACTACCAGCAGGCCTACCTGCCCGACCAGCCGAAAACTTAACGTAGTTTTTCTCGGTTTAAAGGAAAAACTTCCCTTATTTTGTTTTTCCGCTCGTAAATTCCTTCGCCATGCAGGTAGTGCCCTTTGCCTTCGAAACCCAGAAGCCGGCGTCCGCCCCGGCTTTTATCCTGGAGCTGTTTGGCTCGCGCGAGGCCTCGCACGATGCCCTGCGGCTGGTGCTGCTGGCCCAGCAGGGCCTGCCCGCCGCCAAGGTTCAGACCGTCAGCACCAGCCTGGGGCTCGACGCCACGCAAATGGCCGACATCCTGGGTATTACGCCCAAGACCTTTCGCCACTACCGGCAGGAGGGCAAGCTGCTCGACGCCCCCAAAAGTGAGCAGGTGCTGAAGCTGGCGCAGGTAGCCGAGCTGGGCCGCGAGGTATTTGGCGATGCCGAATCCTTCACGCGCTGGCTGCAAAAACCCGCCTACGGCCTGGCTGGCAAGCTGCCGATTGACTTGTTTTACACCGGCGGCGGCATCGATTTGGTGGCCGACGAGCTCACCCGCATCGCCTACGGCGACCTGGCATAAGGATAATTTAGCATCCAGCAAATCCATTTTAGCGCCAGGCTATTTTTGTAGCCAATGGAAGTTTTTCGCATCTCGGCCCCGCGCTACGCGCAGAGCCTGACGGCCTCGGGCGTGTCCAACCGCTGGAACCTGGCCGGGCAGTACGTGCTGTACACGGCCGCCTCGGCCTCGCTGGCCTGCCTCGAAAACGTGGTGCACCGGGGGGCCGAGGGCCTGCAAGCCCCGTTTAAGCTGATGCGACTCGAAATTCCCGACCAGGTACTCATCGAGGAAGTGCCCGCCGCGATGCTGCCCGCCGGCTGGCAGCAGGTGACAAGCTACCCGCAGTGCCAGGAAATCGGCGGCGCGTGGTACCAGCTGCGCCGCAGCGCGGTGCTGAAAGTACCGTCGGCCATTATCAACTCAGAGGCCAACTACCTGCTGAACACCAGCCACCCCGACTTTGGGTTAATTCAGCTGCTGGGCACGGAAGATTTTGTATTTGACCCGCGCATCAAGGGGGAATTATGAATTAAAAATTATGGATTATGAACTGGTCGAACAGCCATTCATAATCCATAATTTTCAATTCATAATTCCCGTATCGCCGCCGCCACCAGCTCCGGGTAGTAATAGTGCGCGAAGTGGTCGCCCGGTACCACCACAAACGGCTCGTCGGGCGGCCGCACCACGTTGTCGGCCAGCGCGTGTACCCGCAACTCGGGCTGCACCAGCAGCGGCGGCACGGGCGCAAACAACACTTGCAGCTGCCGGTGCACGTAGCGGCGCGAGTGCCGGGCCATGCCATCGGCCAGCTGCCCAAACAGCGCCCGCGACTCGTCGAAGCGGTAGTCGCGCTTGGCGCGCGCCCGCAGCCAGCGGCTGCGGCCCAGGCCCGACCAGGCATAGAGCGCCAGCAAGAGCGGATTGCGGGCGCGCGCCACTACCTTGCGCGGGTCGGTGAAGGAGCTGAGCAGCACGGCCGTGGCCCCGGTCTGGGCCTTGAGGTGGGCCGCAATCCAGCCGCCCATCGAGTGGCCGATGAGCACGTCCTGCGGCCCGATGTGGTAGCGTTGCGCCAGGTAGCGGGCAAACGTGACAACGTTGGCCGCGCCCGCCGGCCGCCACCGCGCCAGCTCGGGCTTCAGCTCGATGGCCAGCACCTCGGCGGCCGGCGGCAGCAGCGGCCGCAGGGTGTCGAAGATGGTACCGTCTTCGAGGTAGCCGGGGAGTAGTAACAGGCGCTTTATCATCTACCTGACAACTACTTAGCAAAGCGGCGTAATTCTCTCAGTGACGCAGCATCCGTTAGCAAAAAATGCTTTTGACAAGGAGAAGCACTATAGGCCTCCTTTCCGGTTTTATTCAAAAAAAAGACATATTCGCTCCCTCGTTGGAAATAAAAGCTGCACGACCCACCAGCGCCTGAATCTGTGTCTGCTAGTATTATCTGCTGGCTACCCAGGCGACCTTTAAACACTTTCTTTATCTGTAAAACGGGTAGGTACCCACTGCGAAAAGGCGGCCGAACAGGTTGGCTATACAAGTCATAATGCACTGTATCTCGCAGCGCTACTACCTTGGCCTGCACCACATAATCGGCCACCTGGTAAGCCCGCTGCATGGAGAAAACAAGGCAGTCGCAAGCGCCCGCTATTCGCGCGCCTAAACTCAGAACTAGTAGGAGCAAGTATTTCATAGCCCTCAAAACCGCGCGATAACCCGCGCATTCACTACGCGCTGCGACAAGTAGCTGGGCACGCCGTAGGTGCGGCCGTTCACGTCCTGCAAGTAGCTGTAGCCGGCCACGTTGTTGGCCCCCAGAATGTTGAGAATCTCCAAACCTAGCCACAGGCTTTCGAGCGAGTACAGGTGCGGCTTGGCGGTAGTGCGCAGGCTCACCACCTTGGAAAAGCCGATATCGACGCGCTGGTAGGTGGGCGTGCTGCCCGCGCCGCCCCGGTACTGCGGCAGGCCGGGCGGGCTGAAGGGCAGGCCGGTGCCGAACACCAGGTTCACGTAGCCGCGCACCGAGGGGTTGTCGGGCAGGTGGTCTTGGAAGAAGATGCTGGCCGTGAGGCGCTGGTCCTGCGGGCGGCGGATGTAGCCCAGCGGCTGGTAGCCGGTGCGCTGGTTTTTGTCGTTGAAGGTCGTGATGGTATCGCCCGCGATGTCTTCCTTGGTCGTGAGCAAACCCAGACTCAGCCACGACTCCACACCCTTCACAAACTCGCCGCTGAGGCGGGCTTCGAGGCCGGCGGCGTAGGCGCGGGCGTTGTTTTTGGCCGAGTAGCGCAGGCGCACGTTGTCAATCTCATAGGGAATGACGTCGGTGAGGTACTTGTAATACGCCTCGGTGCTGAGGCGGAAGGGCCGGCGCATGAGCTGTAGCTCGACCTGGCGGCCCACCACGAAGTGCAGCGATTTCTGCGCCCGCAGCGCGGGGTTGAGCTGGCCGGCCATGTCGCGCAGCTCGCGGTAGAAGGGCGGCTGGGCGTAGAGGCCGGCCGCCAGCTTCCAGCTGCGCTCGGGGTGGCGGCGGCTGCGGGCCGCGAATTGCAGGCGCGGGCTCAGCACAAACTGCTGGTTTACCGACCAGTAGTGCCCGCGCAGGCCGTAGGTCAGCGTCTTGAGCGAGTCGAGCTGCCAGGTGTGCTGCACGTAGCCCTGGCTGCGCTGGCTTTCGAGGCTGAGGTCGGCGGCGAGGCGGGTGCGGCGGGCGTCGGGCACGTAGTCGGCCGAGTCAGCAAAGCTGTACTCGTCGAGGCGGTCGCCGATGATTTCGCGGCCCGTTTTCACGCCCCAGCGGATGGTGTGCGCGCTCTGCGGGTCGCCGCCGGGGTTCCAGCGCCCGCGCAGCTCGGCCGTGAACACGCGGGCCAGCAGGTTGTTGCGGGCGTGGCTGAACGAGGAGCCGATGTCGCGCTGGCGCACCGTCTGGTTGTAGTCGGGGCTGGTGGGGTCGCGGTTGATTTCGGCGAAGGTGTAGGCCGCCTCCACGTCGCGCGCCTCCAGCTCGCGCGTGAGCAGCGCCGAGCCCAGCAGCTCGATGGCCAGGCCAGGGTGGAAATTGTGCCGCAAATTGAGGCCGCCCTGGTACGTGTCGTACTGCATGCGCTCGCGGCCGTCGTAGTAGATGTTGAGGCGCGTAAATTGGTTGGTGCTGGTCGAGAACGTGACCTGCCCGCTCACCGGCGCGAAGCGGTACTCGTTGTGCGCCACCACGCCCAGGATGCCCAGGCTGGTTTTCTGCAAGTCGTCCTTTTTGCCCAGCCCGATGTTCACGTAGGCCTGCCCGTCGTAAAACGTGGGGTTGTACTGCCCCTGCTGCTGGCGCAGGGCGTTGAAGACGTACTGCGCATTCTTGTAGCGCACGCCGGCCAGGTAGCTCACCCGGCCGCCCGGCGAGCTGGCTTCCACGTGGGCCTGCCCGCCCACCAGGCTGGCCGTGCCCGAGGCCGCGAACCTGGCGGGCTCCTTATACTGAATGTCGAGCACCGACGAGAGCTTGTCGCCGTACTTGGGCTGCCAGCCGCCAGTGCTGAAATCGACTTTCTGCACCAAATCGGGGTTGACGAAGCTCAGCCCCTCCTGCTGCGCCTGCGTCACCAGAAACGGCCGGTACACCTCGAAGCCGTTGACGTAGAGCAGGTTTTCCTCGTAGTTGCCGCCGCGCACGCTGTAGGTGCTCGTCAGCTCGTTGTTGCTGACTACCCCCGGCAGGGTTTTGAGGATGGCGTTGAAATCGCCGAAGGGCGAGGGCAGCACCTTGGCCGTGCGCGGGTCGAGCTGAATAAGACTGACCTGCTCGCGGCCGTCGGCGTCGGCGGCGCGGGCGCGCACGGTTACGTCGCGCAGGGCCTTGGCTTCGGGCTGCAACGTGAGTTGCAGCGGCTGGCCGGCGTCGGCGGGCAGGCGCAGGGGCTGGCGCAACGTCTGGTAGTTGATGTGCCGCACTACCAGCACCAGCGGCGCTTCGGGGCGGCCGGGCAGCGTCAGGCGCAGGGTAAAGCGGCCGTCGGCCGCAGTGGTGGCCCCGCCGGGCTGGCCTTCCACGCTCACCACTACAAACGCCAGCGGCTGGCCCTGCGCGTCGCGCACGGTACCGTTGAGCACCAGGCTCTGCGCGCGCGGTGCGCCAGCGGCGGGTGCTTGCTGGCCGTGGCTTGGCTGAGCCAGCAGCAACCCGCTCACCCCAAAAATCAGTAGTAGTCCCTGCTTCAAACCGTCCGACTGAATAGTGTGTATTAGCTACCTTCTAATTAAACGTTCCTGTAAAAACGGGTCATGCTGAGCGCAGCGAAGCATCTCTACCGCTTCTCTGCTGAGCTTTCCGACGAAGCGGCACAGATGCTTCGCTGCGCTCAACATGACAGACGTTTTTAGGCTACCTGTCCTCCACACGCCCTCTCACGCCAGCCCCTACTTCCCCACCACCTGGCGCAGCTTTTTGCGCAGGCCGGCCAGCGTGGGCACCGGCCCGCCGGGCGACTTAAACACGAAGTTGCCGGCCACCAGCACGTCGGCCCCGGCCTCCACGAGCGGGCCGGCGTTTTCCTGGTTTACGCCGCCATCGACCTCGATGAGCGCGCCCGAGCCCTGGTCGAGTAGTAGCTCCTTGAGGGCGGCCACTTTGCGCAAGGTGTTGGGAATGAACGTTTGGCCACCGAAGCCGGGGTTTACCGACATCACCAGCACCAGGTCAAGGTCGGCGGCGATGTCTTCGAGCAGGCTGATGGGCGTGGCCGGGTTCAGGGCCACGCCGGCCGTGCAGCCCAGGCTCTTAATCTGCTCGACTACCCGGTGCAAGTGCACGCAGGCCTCGTAATGCACCGTAATGTGGGTAGCGCCCGCCTCGCGGAAGGCGGCCAGGTAGTTTTCGGGGTGCTCTATCATCAAGTGCACGTCGATGGGCTGGCGGGCGTGGGGCCGCAGGGCCTCCAGGATGGGCAGGCCGAAGGAGATATTGGGTACGAAGCGGCCGTCCATCACGTCGAAGTGCAGCCAGTCGGCTTCGGCCGTGGCCAGGGTTTCGGCCGTGGCCTGGATATTAGCTAAGTCGCTGGCCAGCAGCGAAGGAGCCAGCAAAGGCTCATGGCGGCGGCCGGTAGGAGGAGTAGTCACTTGCGGAAAAAGCCGAAGGGCAAAACAAGGGTGTATTGGTGGCGCAAAATTACGAAGCCGGCCGCCGGTAGCTACCCCGGCGGCCGGCTTCTCAACGCAAAGCAGGCGGTTTTCTTGTTTAGTCGGCTTTTTTCTCAAACGGCCGCCAGTCGAGCTCGCCGGTGTCCTTGCGGCGCAGGAAGTAGGTGTTCTCGTCTTCCTGCATCTTACCGAAGGTGAGGTCGCCCTTGCAGTCGCGGCACTTAATGGAGGTGTACTTGAACTTGCCCTGGGCCACGCGGCTGCTCAGGTCGAGGTTATCGGAGCCGCAGAGGCCGCAGGCCCCCACGTCGGGGAAGCTCAGGCGCTCGTATTCGGCCACTACCTCGTGGAAGTTTTTGCCCTCCACCGTGAAGTGGAACTGGCGGCGCCCAATGCGCTTGGTGGTCATCATCTGGAGCATGTCGAAAACAGGTTTTTCTACGGCTTAAAGGTACGCAATACGGCACAAATAGCCAATAATTTTAGCCAATAAAGGCAAATTAAATTAGCCGGCAAAGCGGCCAGCGGCTGGCCGCGCCTCAGCGCTTGCGCTTCGGCGCGGCTTTAGGCCCGGCGGGCGCAGAGCCCAACGGCGCATTGGGGTGCAGCAGGTTATACGCCGCCACAAAGTTGGGAATGCCGAAACCCAACGTGTTATCAGGTTTCGTAGCCTGCGAGGCCGAGCGGCACAGCGCCCCGATTACCTCCTGGGCCGTGAGTCGCGGGTTGGCCTGCCAGAAGCCCGCCACCAGCCCGGCCAGCTCGGGGCAGGCGTAGGAAGTACCGTTGCCGCGCACCACGGCTCCGGCGGGCGAGAGCACGGCCGAGGCCACGCCCATGGCCGAGAGCGTGGGCTTGAGGCGGCCGTCGGCCGTGGGGCCGTAGGAGCTGAAGCTGGCGTGCTGGCGCAGCGAGTCCACCGCCCCCACCGTGATGATGCTGTCGGCATCGGCGGGCACGCCGATGTAGTGCCAGTTGTTAGTGCCATCGTTGCCGGCCGAGTTCACCACCACCATGCCCACGCGGGCGGCCCCTAGCGCGGCCCGGCTGCTGATGGCGGTGCGGCCGGTGAGGTCGGCGTAGGTGTGCGAGGTAGTGGGGTTGTCAAAGGTGTTGTAGCCTAAAGAAGAGCTGATGACATCAACGCCCACCGAGTCGGCGTACTCGGCGGCGGCCAGCCAGTTGGCTTCTTCCAGCGGGGTTTCGCTGCCCACGTCTTCGGTGATGCAGAGGTGAAAGGTGGCGCGCGGGGCGGTGCCCACGTAGCTGCCCGGCAGCTCGCCCCCGATGAGGCCCAGGCAGTTGGTACCGTGGCTATTGCGCTGGTACACCTGCCGCCCGCCGTCCACGAAGTTGCGGGTACCGGCCACCCGGTTTTGCTGCTGCATCAGGTGCAACGGCCCCAGCTGGTCGGCCCCCGGAAAGCCGGCGTCGAACACGGCAATCTGCATCCCCTCGCCCCGGTAGCCGGCCGCGTGCATGGCCACCGCCCCGATGGTTTCGGCCTGGGCGTAGGCCGGGCCGTAGGTGGCGCGGGGCGTAGCGCCCGGCCTGGCGGCCGGGCCGGGCGCCACGGCCGGGGCCGGCCGCAGCGGCTGGAGCGCGGCGGCACTCAGCGTCTGGCCGCCTTTCACGCTGGGCAGCTGGTATATGCGCGCCAGCGTAGTTGAGTCGCAGGCCACCACGGCGGCATTGAGCCAGCGCGAGGTGTAGCGCACCTCGGGCGCGCCGGCCACGGCCCGCACCTGGGTTACGTAGGCGGGGCTCACGGGCAGGTCGCGGGGCTTGACGGGGATATTCTGGCGGGCGCGCCGGGCCAGCGCCCGCGCCGACAGAAACTGCTGCGGCTGGCTCAGTGAGTAAGGCGAGTTATTCTTATCCTGAAAATAAATAATGTGGCGGCGCACCGGGCCCTGGGCCTGGGCGACGGCCGGCAGCAGGCCCAGCAGCAAGGCCGCGAGCTGAAAGGTTTTCTGCATCAAAATAGCTGTTAAAAAAGAGGTAGTCCGGCGGGCAAGTTACAACCAAGCAAAAAAGCGCCAGGCTGCCTGCTTGCAACCTGACGCTTCAGCAAAAATCCGTCTTCCGGGCTCGCCCTGCCTACAGCTTGCCGCTGTCGATGAGCACCTCCAGCCGCGAGCGGCCCTGCTGAATAACGCCCGGCGTGAGCTGCTGCGCCTGGTTGGGCAGGGTAATGAAGGTTTCGTAGTAGTAGCGGCGGCGCGCCACCGCGCCCGCGTTCTGGGCAAAAACCTGGAGGTAGCCCGCCTGCCGGTACAGGCCATCGTTGAGGGCCACGGGCTGCACGTCGCGCACGGTGGCCGTGCGGTCGTAGGTTTTGGGCGCGGTGCCGGGCGTGATGAAGGACTTGCCTACGCTGGGGTCGAAGGCCCGTACGCTGTCGGCGCGGGTGGTCGTGAAGGAATACTTGCGCCAGGTTTTGCCGGCCACAATCGGGTAAATCAACTCGATGCTGCGCACGTTGTCGCGCGTCAGCGTGATGGACTGCGGCAGCGGCTGCACCACGTACACGCTGTCGTCGACCCAGGCGGCCGTGCTGTTGGCGCGGCGGGCGCGCAGGATACGGTAAGCCGGCTGGCCGGCCGCGTCGGCGTATTGCTGGGTGATGGCCTCGCGTAGCTGGTAGCTGCTGGCCGTGGCCACGCCCTTGCTCCAGGTGGTATCGCTCACGGCGTAGGCGCGGTAGGTGCCCACCGTCAGCGGGTAGTAGTCGTCGGCCAGATTGGGCGTCACCGTTTCGTTGCGGCAGCCGTTGAGCAGGCTAGCGCCAGCCAATAGGGTGAGCGCCGCTACGGCTTTATTTAACTTAGAATAGCGAAAAAGTAGTATCATAGTAAGTTATCTGCTTAAAATACAAACCGGCTAAAACCCGGAAGTGAGCGCCGCAATCTGCTAACGCTCACTTCCAAGTCTATCATATATAAAAACCTTCACACCAGCGCGGCCGAAGGTACGGCCGCCGCTACTTCCGGCGCTTCGCCGATAATGTGGCGCGTAATCCAGCCGCCGCCCAGCACGTCGTCGCCGTCGTAGAACACGGCCGCCTGGCCGGGCGTGATGGCATGCACCGGCTCGGGGAAGTAGATGTTGATTTTATCCTCGACCTGCTCCAGAAAGGCCGGCGAGCCGGGGTGGTGGTAGCGCACCTTCACCACGGCCGGCACCAGGCCGCGGCCTGCGAGGCTGCCGAGCTTGCCCATGTTGAGCTTATGCACGGTAGTAAACGAGCTGGCCAGCTCGTCGTAGTTGCCGAGCACGACCTCATTCGTTTCGGGCCGGATGGCCACCACGTAGGCCGGAAAACCCAGCGCGATGCCCAGCCCCTTGCGCTGCCCGATGGTGTAGAACGGGTAGCCCTCGTGCTCGCCCAGGTCGGTGCCGTTTTTATCGACAAACCGGCCGCCGGCCACCCGCGCCTCCAGCCCTTCCACGCGGCGGCGCAGAAAGCCCCGGTAGTCGTTGTCGGGGATAAAGCAGATTTCGTAGCTCTCGGGCTTGTTGACCAAGGCCGTGAAGCCGCGCCGGCGCGCCTCGTCATAAATCTCGGTTTTGCGCATCGCGCCCAGCGGGAACAGCGTGCGGCTCAGGCTTTGCTGCGTCACGCCCCAGAGGGCGTAGCTCTGGTCTTTATTCTCGTCGAGCCCTTTGCTCACGATAAAGCGCCCGCTGTCCGCATCCTGCCGAATCTGGGCGTAGTGGCCGGTGGCGATGTACTGGCAGCCCAGCATGTCGGCCCGGCGCAGCAGGGCGTCCCACTTGATGTGGGTGTTGCAGAGCACGCAGGGGTTGGGCGTGCGGCCGGCGAGGTATTCCTCGGTGAAGTTGTCGATGACAAAATCGCCGAACTCGTCGCGGATGTCGATGATGTAGTGCGGGAAGCCCAGGCGCACGGCAATGTCGCGGGCATCGTTGATGCTGTCGAGCGAGCAGCAGCCGGTTTCCTTTTTGGAGCCGCCGGCGCTAGCGTAATCCCAGGTTTTCATCGTCATGCCGACGACTTCGTAGCCGGCTTCGTGCAGCAGTACGGCGGCCACCGACGAATCGATGCCGCCACTCATGGCCACGAGCACGCGGCCTTTGGTTGGCGTATTTTCCATGAACTTGGCTAACCCACCCAGGGAGGTGAACGTTCCGGCTGGGGCCGGGGGCAAAGTTACGGCTTCATTTAACAGTTATCAATTAACATTTAACAGCCCGCCGTAGTAAGCAACGGCTTATGGCACCCGCCGTCGCAACTTTGTACCGTCAATCAGCCCGCCAACTTGCCATCTGCTGCGCCTGGCTGCTGTTAAATGTTAACTGATAATTGTTAAATGTCCTTAGCTCTTCCCGTGCTCGTGCGCGGCATCAATAACCTCTCCGACGCCCGCTACTGCGCGGGCATGGGTGCCCAGGGTCTCATTTTCACGCTCGATACCAACCTGCCGGGGGCCATCGACGCGGCCACCGCCCGCGAGCTGGCCGGCTGGGTGGCCGGCGTCGACATCATCGGCGAATTTGGCCACGTGGCCGGGGCCGAAATCAACCGCCTGGTCGAAGAATGCGGCCTCACCGGCGTGCTGCTGCGCCTCGACCGCGCCCGCCAGGCCTGGCCCGAAGGACTGGCCGTGCCCGCGCTGGTAGAGGTGCCCTCTACCGTCATCATCAATCAGGCGCACTACGCCGCCGCCATCGCCGACCTCACGGCCGCGCTGCCGGCGGGCTTCGCGTTCTTCACCGAAGCCCCCCAGCCTTACCCCGCTGACTACGCCTACTGGCACCGGCTGGCCCGGCAGGCCCCGCTGTGGCTGGCCGCCCCCACCGACCCTACGCAAGCTGCCGACACTGCCCAGCAGGTGCATCCGGCCGGCCTCATCCTGGCCGGGGGCGACGAGATAAAGCCCGGCCTGCGCGACTTTACGGAGCTCGAAGCCGTGTTTGAGGCGCTGGAAGAAGCGTAGCCCGGCCGATTTCGGCCAGGGCCGCGCCGGCTACCTGCCTCGCCTGGGCGAGGCAGGTAGCCGGCTTTTCTTTTTTAAAACAAGCTCGTCCCTAGAATAAGAATATTTCTCTCGCACAGCAACTACTGTATTTCAGATAGAAAAGCGTGGTATTAGGCGAAGGTACCGTCCTCACCAAAACCATCCGCCTGAACGGCTGCGTAGGTTTGGCCCCCTTCCCTACCGCATGAACGCTCTTATTATCGCCGCTTTCACTCTTACGCTCGGCCTGCCCGCGCTGGCCCTCGCGCAGGGTACCGCCGCCCGCCCGCACCCCTCCGCCGCCCGCCTGCTTACCATGCAGCTGCCCGCCGGCGCGGGGCCGGCCCAGCCCCAGACCTACCGCTTGGTGGGCCGCGTATTCGGCCCCGCAGGCCGCGCCCAGCCGGGAGCCACGCTGGTGCTGAAGGGCACCAGCACGGTGGCCACCACCGACGCGGGCGGCAACTTCACCCTCGACCTGCCCCTGCACACGCCCGGCACGCTGGTAGTCGGCTACGTGGGCTGCGAAGACCTCACGATACCCCTGGCCGC
This sequence comes from uncultured Hymenobacter sp., assembly GCA_964277755.1. Classification (GTDB taxonomy): domain Bacteria; phylum Bacteroidota; class Bacteroidia; order Cytophagales; family Hymenobacteraceae; genus Hymenobacter. The sequence continues at coordinate 553 of CAXYJY010000048.1, read as the reverse complement.
GCCCAGGGGCACGCTCACGATTAACCTGCGCCCCAGCCTGGCCGCCGGCCTCGACCGGGCGCTGCGCATCGGCGACTTCGCCCCCGATTTTGATTTGCCCACCGCCGACGGCCGCAACTTCAAGCTCAGTGAGCACCGGGGGCACCCGGTGGTGCTGTATTTCTACCCCAAAGACGGCTCGCCGGGCTGCACCAAGGAGGCCTGCTCGTTTCGCGACCAGTACCAGGAGTTTGAGGCGATGGGCGCGGAAGTCATCGGTATCAGCTCCGACAGCGAGGTGTCGCACCGCGCCTTCGCCTCCAAGCACGCGCTGCCCTTCCCGCTGCTCAGCGACGAGGGCGGCCAGCTCCGCAAGAAATACGCCGTGCCCCGCGCCGTGCTGGGGCTGCTGCCCGGCCGCGTCACCTACGTACTCGACGAGGAGGGCCGCGTGCAGTACGTGTTCAACTCGCTCAACAACGCCATCGACCACGTGCTCAACGCCAAGACTATCCTGAGCGACTCGCACTAGGCGGCAGCGCCTGTTCCATTACCGGGGCGAGCTGCCGGGGGG
>CAXYJY010000047.1:0-43923 GCA_964277755.1 uncultured Hymenobacter sp. | reverse complement strand
GCGGACCCGCAGGGTCCACGGTACTTGCCCACCGGGTAGTAATTTAGTCTATTATTTCCCGCACCAATCTTTTATGAAGCACGCTGACTTAGCTGCTAAAGCCCGCCGCATTAAGCTCCTGCTCACCGACTGCGACGGCGTCCTCACCGATGGCGGCGTGTACTACGGCGAAAGCGGCGAGGTGCTCAAGCGCTTCAATATCCGCGATGGCATGGGCGTGGAGCGCCTGCGCGCCGTGGGCGTAGAGACGGGCATCGTCACCGGCGAGCGCTCGCCCTCGGTAGTGAAGCGCGCCGAAAAGCTCAAAATCATGGAGCTGCATCTGGGTATCAAGGATAAAGCGCCGCTGCTGGCCGAGATTCTGACCCGCCTGAGCCTCACGGCCGAGGAAGTGGCCTTTATCGGCGACGATACCAACGACGTGGCCATCCTGGGCCTCGTGGGCCTGGCGGCCTGCCCCGGCGATGCCACGGTTTTTGCCCGCGAGGCGGCCGATTATCAGTGCATGGCCTTTGGCGGGCAGGGCGCGTTTCGCGAATTGGCCGAGCTCATTATCAGCCACAAGGGCGGCGCGCCGGTGCCCGACCGCGGCTCGGAGTAGCGGTCTCTTAAAATAAAAATCGCTAACTAGCGTCAGCAGGAAATCGGTGGGCTAAACCAACTAGCCAGGCCGCTGTTAGGTTGCTTTTCCGTTTAGTAGTAGCGCTCAATTTTCCCTACCCACACCTTTTTTATGTCAGTCGTTCAAATCAAGAAAAACCGCGCCATTGGCCCCGGCCAGCCGTGTTACATCATTGCCGAAATCGGCATCAACCACAACGGCTCGCTCGACATTGCCAAGCAACTCATCGACGCAGCCGTGACCGCTGGCTGCGACGCGGTGAAATTCCAAAAGCGCACCCCCGAGCTGTGCGTGCCCAAAGACCAGTGGGAAAAAATGCGCGACACCCCCTGGGGCCGCATGAGCTACATCGATTATAAGCGCAAAACGGAGTTTGGCCAGGCCGAATACACCGTTATCGACGACTACTGCAAGGCCAAGGGCATCGACTGGTTTGCCTCGTGCTGGGATGAGCCGTCCGTAGACTTCATGGAGCAATTCCAGCCCGTGCTCTACAAAATGGCGTCGGCCTCGCTCACCGACAAGCCCCTGCTCGACCGCGTGCGCGCCACCGGCCGCCCGCTCATGCTGAGCACCGGCATGAGCACGCAGCAGGAAATCACGGACGCCGTAGCCTACGTAGGCCTTGATAACTTGATGATTGCGCACAGCACGTCGGCCTACCCCTGCCCGCCCCAGGAGCTGAACCTGCGCATGGTGCAAACCCTGCAAGCGCAGTTCCCCGGCACGCCCATCGGCTACTCGGGCCACGAAACCGGCCTCAGCACCACCGTAACGGCGGTAGCCCTGGGCGCCACGTTCGTGGAGCGCCACTTCACCCTCGACCGCGCCATGTGGGGCTCGGACCACGCCGCCAGCGTAGAGCCCGGTGGCATGGCCAAGCTCGTGCGCGACATCCGCGACACCGAGGCCGGCCTCGGCGACGGCGTGAAAGTGGTGTACGAGAGCGAGAAAGAGCCCCTGCGCCGCCTCCGCCGCGAGGTAACGGCCGCCTAGTAGCGCGGACTTTCAGTCCGCGAATGTCATGCTGAGCGCAGCGAAGCATCTCGCGTGGTGCAGTAACCCTAACGTTAGGATTTACTGCGCCACGCGAGATGCTTCGCTGCGCTCAGCATGACATTCGTATTTTTAACCAGTAATAATCCTGTTCCTTTTGCCCCCAGGCGAACATTCGCCCCGCGCGGGCAGTTAGGGGCACAGCTACTACATTATCGAATACACTATGCTGGAGCCGATAAGCAAATTTTACCAGAGCCTCGACGCGGTAGGACGCACCACGATGATAACCACGCCCATCCTGCTGCTGGCGGTGGCGGTATTGCTGGTGCTCGAGCGCAAGTTCCCGTACCGCAAGGGGCTGCCGTTTTTCCGCGAAGGGCTGTTCGTGGACCTATTCTGGTACACGCTGGTGCAGAGCTACTTTCTGCAAATCCTGATTTTTGGCTTCATCATCGCGCCGCTGGCCGCGCACTTCGGGGCGCGCTTTCACTTGGTGAGCAACTGGCCGGTGGTGGTGCAGGTGGCGTTTTTCGTGATAACGCACGACTTCTACATCTACTGGTTTCACCGCTTTCAGCACAGCAGCGCTTTCTTCTGGCGCACCCACGAGGCGCACCACTCGGGCAAGCACGTGGACTGGCTGGCCGGCTCGCGCTCGCACATCGTCGAGATTATTATCAACCAAACCATCGAGTTTGCGCCCATTATTTTGCTGGGAGCCAATCCGATAGTAGTACCCATCAAGGCGCTGATTGATGCCGTGTGGGGCATGTACATTCATGCCAACATCGATGTGAAATCGGGTAAGCTGCAATACGTTATCAACGGCCCCGAGATGCACCTCTGGCATCACGCCGACCACGAGGAGGTGTACTATGCCAACTTCTCGACAAAATTCGCCTTCTGGGATTGGATGTTCGGCACCGCCTTCTTGCCCAAAAACCGCAAGCCCGAGCGCTGGGGCCTGCCCTACGCTTTCCCGAAAGACTACTTCGCGCAGCACGCCTTTTCGGTGGTGCGCTTCGATGAAGCGGCGCTGGCCGAGAAGTCGGCCGTATTCCGCGCTTACCACGGCGTGCGCTGGCGTGTGCTGAGCTGGGTAGGCGAGCACCTGCCCGCCGCCAAAGTGCTGCAAGGCTGGCCGGTAGACCAGGGCCCCGCCGAGACCGTGCCCGCCCCGCGCCCCGGCGGCAACCCCGCGCCCGTCGTTGCTACCGCTACTGCCGATTCTTCCCGCCCCGTTGCTACCCCCGTCGCTTGAGCCTGTCCTTCAACCCCGCCTGGCTGTACCTGCTGCTGGCTTCCGTGATGGAAGTGTGCTGGAACTATAGCCTCAAATACACTAAAATCTCGGACATTAAGGCCATTGATTGGTCACAGTTCTTTACGAGTACGGCGGGCATAATGGCCTTGCTGCCCGCGATTTGCTACGTGGGTTTTGGCGTGGGCAACGTCATTTTCTTCTCGAAAGCACTCAACGTTATTCCCGCCTCCACGGCCTTCGCCATCTGGATGGGCCTGGCGCTGGTGGGCATCAAAATCGTGGATACGCTGGTGCTGAAAGAAGCTTTTCGCTGGGTACATGTGGTGTACATTGGCTTCATTCTGGTCGGGATAATCGGACTGAAATTGTCGGCTGCGCCGGATGATGCGAAGGCCGCCAGCCCGCCAGTAGAAGGCCATGCTTAATGAAAAGCCCCGTGCCGCGATGACCGCAACACGGGGCTTTTTTGTGGGCTAGGTGGCTGAGTTTGTTTGCTAAACGGGCAGCGCTTGCCAGCTGTGAGACAACTCAGAACTTGCCACAGCCCGTGGCCGATACGTTACTGAGTATCAGGCGCGGGATGGCGAGCGGGATGGTGTTCTGCGGGCAGGGACGCATCGGCCCGGCGTTGTTGGGGCTGTTCTGGTAGGTGAAGAAGATAGTTTTGCCCGTCTGGGCCTGGGTGCCGAGGTCGTTGACGGCGGCTATGACGTTGGTACCCACGATGCTGGTAGTGGACGTAACGGCGAAGTTGACGGGCTTGCCGATAGGCGTGGCGCTGTTTACTTCGATGAGCACGCCATCCATGCAGGTTTCGCCGATTACGACGCCGGAGTAGCATTCCACTTGAGGCGCATCGTCTTTTTTGCAGCCAGTGAAAGAGCCGAGCACGAGGCCCGTAGCGAGGAGTAGAAGCCGACGCATAGCGGTAAAATGAAAAGGAGGTTAGGGAAAATAGCTATTTGCAGATGCAGAAGGAGCAGCTAAGCGTTGCAGGCGCGCCATAAATAATTGCCGACTAAGCTGAAGCGGTACCGTACTTTCGGGCCATGCGCCGCTTCCTACCTGCCCTCTTGCTGCTGGCTACCCAGGCCGCCGCCCAAAGCCTGCCCGTTATTCCGCAAAACCCGCCCGGCCTGCGCTGGCAGGAGGTTCGCACGCCGCACTTCCGGGTGCTGTACCCGGCGGGGCTCGACACGGCGGCCCAGCGCATGGCCCAGCGCCTGGAGGCCGTGCATGGCCCCGAGGGCGCTACCCTGGGCGTGCAGGCCAAGCCCATTGCGGTGGTGCTGCAAAACCAAACGACCGTGAGCAACGGCTTCGTGACGTTTTTGCCGCGCCATGCCGAGTTTTTCACCACTCCCGAGCAGGGGCAGGGGCTGGGCACCGTGGACTGGCTCGACGGACTGGTGGTGCACGAGTTTCGGCACGTCAATCAGTTCGACAAGGCGCGGCAGGGCTTTGGGCGGGTGCTGGTGCCACTGCTGGGCGAGGGCGGCCTGGGCGTGAGCGCGGTGGGCGTGCCGCAGTGGTTTTTCGAGGGCGACGCCGTGGGCACCGAAACGGCTTTCACGCGCAGTGGGCGCGGGCGCATCCCGTATTTTGGGCTGGGGCTGCGGGCCAACTTGCTGAGCGGGCGGCAGTACTCGTACCAGAAAGCCGTGAACGGCTCGCTGCGCGACCTGGTGCCCGACTGGTACGTGCTGGGGTATTTTATGACCTCTTACGCCAAGACCCACTACGGCCCCGACGTGTGGAGCCGGGTGCTGAACGAGTACTACCGATTTCCGTTCTACCCGTTCTCGTTCTCCAACGGCCTGCGCCGCACTACCGGCCTGCGGGTCGAAGACCTCTATCAGCGCACCATGCGCGAGTTGGACTCGACCTGGCGCGCCGAGCAGGCGGCCCGCCTCGCGCCCACGCCGGTGCGCGAGCTGGCCGGGCAGGCCGCCACGCGGGTTTTCACGCAGTACCAATACCCGCAGTACGTGAATGACAGCACGCTACTGGCCCTGAAAAGCGGCCTGGGCCACATTCCGCAGCTGGTGCTGCTGGGCCGCCACGGCCGCGAAAAGCGCGTGTTCACGCTGGGGCCGATAAACATCCCGCAGATGCTGTCGGTGGGCGGCGGCAAGGCCGTGTGGCCCGAGTTTCGGCAGAGCCCGCGCTGGGGGCAGAAGATGTTTTCGGAGCTGAAAGTGCTGGATTTGAAAACCGGCCGGGTGCGTCGGTTGGCTACTGGCACGCGCTACGCGGCCGCCGCGCTCTCGCCCGATGGCACTCGGCTGGTGGCCGTGCGGACCGATGCCAGCTACCATCACGCGCTGGTGGTGCTGGATGCAACAACGGGCGCGGTGCTGCAAACCGTGCCTAACCCGCGCAACGACCTCTACCAACAGCCGCGCTGGCTGCCCGATGGCCGCGTAGTAGCCGTGGTGCTGAGCGCGGCCGGCAAGACGTTACAGGCTATCAATCTGGCAACAGGCGCAAAAACTGATTTGCTGCCGGTGGCAAATGTAAACCTAACCAACCCGCAGCCCTGGGGCGACTATGTGCTATATAATTCGCCGCAAGCGGGCGCGGACAACGTGTATGCGGTAAGCGTAAAAACCAACCAAACCTACCAGCTCACCAACCGCCCCTTCGGTGCCTACCACGCCGCCATCAGCCCCGATGGCCGGAGCCTCGCCTTCCACGACTACCGCGCCACCGGCGCGCGCGTGGTCGAAATGCCCCTCGACCCCGCCACCTGGACGGCCCTGCCCGCGCCCGCCCGCCTCGACGCGCCCGCCGACCCCTACGCCGCCAGGCTGGCCGCCGGCGAGCCCGCCGCCCCGCAGATAAAGGCGCTGCTGGCCTCGCCCGACTCGGCGGGGCCGCGCTACGGGGTGCGGCGCTACCGGCCGCTGGCGCACGCCTTCCGGGTGTTCGGCTACGGGGTGGTGCAAAGCCCGGCCGGCAACGCGGTGAGCGTGGGCGTGCGCTCGCAGGATTTTCTGAGCACCACCCAGGTGTTTGCGGGCCTCAGCTACGACCAAACCGAGCGCACGCTGGCTGGCACCGGCGCGCTCAGCTACCAGGGCCTGCCGGTGGTGCTCGACGTGGAGGGCAGCTACGGCGGGCGCAACGCGGCCCGCTACTTCGACCGCGCCCGGCCGCTCGACAGCCTGCGCCGCACCCGCTGGCAGGTGGCGCGCCTGCTGGTGGGCGGCCGGCTGCCGCTGGTGCTCACCCGCTCCAAGTATCTGCAAAGCCTGACCCTCAGCGCCTACTACCTGCACGAGCGCGTGTACAACTACACCGCCACGCTGCGCAACATCAGCGAAGTAGCTCCCAATGCGCCGCTGCACGCCGTGCAAACCAGCCTCGCCTACGCCAGCCAGCTGCGCCAGAGCGCCCGCGACGTGGCCCCGCGCGGCGGGGCTACGCTGCTGGCCACCTACCGCACCACGCCTTTCGGCACGGCCTTGCAGGCCAGCCAGGTGGGCGTGCAGGCGGGCGGCTACCTGCCCGGCCTGGCCCGGCACCACGCCCTGCGGCTGCGCGGCGGCTACCAGCACCAGCAGCAAAGCCAGTACACCTTCACCTCGGCCATCTCGTACCCGCGCGCCGAAACTACTTACCTCAGTTTCGACAACCTCACGGTGGGTAGCGTCGACTACAGCCTGCCGCTGGCTTTCACGCACTGGCAGGTGGGGCGTGTGCTCTACGTGCAGCGCCTGCGCGCCACCGCCTTCGCCGACCTGGCCCAGGGCAATTCGCTGGTAACGGTGCTGATAAATAACCAGCCGACCCAGCGCCGCGTGACCCAGGATTTGCAGAATTACGGCATTGACCTGCTGGCCTTGTTCAACGTGTTTCACCTGCGCACGCCCGTCGAGGCCGGCGTGCGGGTAGCGTATAGCAGCTACTTGCAGCAGGTGGTGGTGCAGCCGCTGGCCTTCAGCATCCGGCTCTAAAACCGCGTACTTTGTGGCAAAGCCATTTTCTATGCCTACCAGCGCCCAGGCTACGGCCGTACCCCGCCTCACGTATCTGCGCATTAAAAACTACCGCGCCCTGCGCGACGTGGAGTTTCGTGACCTCACGCCGCTCACGGTGCTCATCGGCCCCAATGGCAGCGGAAAATCGACGGTGCTGGATGCGCTGGATTTTCTGGCCGAGGCGGTACGGGGGAATCTGGTAGCGGCTTGGGAAAAGCGGGATAGGTTTCGGGGGATGCGAACGCGAGGGGAGGAGGGGAGTATTGAATTTCAGATAGAATGTAGTATGGCATATGCTACTATTATCTATAGCATATCCATAATTGAAAAGGAGAATAGCGTAGAGGTTAAGGATGAAAAATTGATAAGTGAAACTAATGGCCAAAGAATATTTTATCGAAGAGGCAAGGCTTACAACAGAGATAATTCCCCTATTGAATACCTAACTGATTTTAATCCTGAATGGGGTTCTTTGCAGGAGAAAGAAGATGTTTACCTAGGATACGGCAGTGTATTTCCATCAGAATATGCTGGCCTGATGGATAAAATATTGGCAGACCTATTAAAGCATTACCGCCTCTTCCACCTCACCGACGACCACCTCAAAGGATACTCCGACGCCGGCCCGCGCGAGAAGCTTTCGCCCAACGGCGACAACCTGCCCAACGTGCTCTACTACCTGCACCTCAGGCACCCCGAGGTGCTGGCGCGCCTGGCCGACAAGCTGCGGGCCTGGGTGCCGGGCCTGACCGACGTCATCCCCGAAATAACGTCCGACGAGCGGCTGCTGCTGCGCTTCAAGGACGCGCCGTTTGAGAAGCCGCTGCCGGCGCAGTATATGTCGGGCGGCACCATGCGGCTGGCGGCCCTGCTCACGCTGCTCTACGAGCCCAACGCCGCCGGTCTGCTCGGCATCGAGGAGCCCGAAAACGAGCTGCACCCGCAGCTGCTGGGCCGGCTGGCCGAGGAGCTGATAAAAGCCACCGAAACCCGGCAACTGCTGGTAGCCACCCACTCGCCTTTCTTGCTCGATGCGCTGGCTCCCGAGCAGGTCTGGATACTGGACCGCGGCCCCGATGGCTACACCCACGCCACCCGCGCCGCCGACATCCCCAACGTGAAGGAACTGGTGGAAGATGGCTCGCCGCTGGGCTACCTCTGGAGCAGCAATTTCTTCACCGTCGGCAATCCCCTGGGCCCGCGCAACACCCCGGCCGATGCACGTTGATTTTTTGCTGGAAGAGCCCTCGGCCGAGGCCGCGCTAAACCAATTGCTGCCGCGCCTGCTGCCCGCCGATACCTGGCGCTGCATTCCGCACCGGGGCAAAGATGCCCTGCTGCTGCGCCTGCCCGCGCTGCTCAAAAACTACGCCCGCCGCTTTGTCCACGAGCCCGATTTGCGGCTGGTACTACTCATGGATGCTGACGCCGACTGTGTAAGGGCCAAGCAAAAGCTGGAGCATCTAGTGGCCGAGGCCCAACTGCTGACCAAAGCCACTGCTGCTGGCCAGCCCTTCCGGGTGCTCACGCGGCTGGCCATTGCCGAGCTGGAGGCCTGGTTTCTGGGCGACCGCGCAGCCATTCAGGCGGCTTACCCGCGTGTTCATTCGCACCACTTCAAAGGCTTGCTACAAGAAGTAGACGCTCTGCCCGATGCTTGGGAAACCTTGCACCGGGTGCTGCAAAAAGGTGGCTACTATCCCGCTGGTTACCTCAAGCGCGAAACCGCCGAAGCCATTGCCGCTCAACTCGACCCGGCTCGTAATGCCTCGCCCAGCTTTCAGTATTTCTGCCTAGGTTTGGCTGCCTTGCGAGGAGTTGTTTAGCGCTGCCGGCTGCGTCTTTCTTCTAAAAACAAAGAGCAGGCCGATTGCACAGCCTGTTCATTGTCAATTGCTCATTGAGCTTATGCAAACACCGGCGCTACCTGCAAAAAATGCTCTATCTCGCTTATCACCTCGCCGGGGGCGGTGAGGTGGGCGCTGTGGCCGGGCGTGTCGATGACGACCAGCTGGCTATCGGCCAGGTTTTCGAGCAAGTAGGTGCCCACGGCCACGGGCGCTATCACGTCGTGGGCGCACTGTAGTATCAGGGCCGGGGTGGTGAGGAAGGGCAGGTCGGCGCGGTGGTCGGAAAGGAACGTGACGCGGGCGAAGTGCTGCGCGATGGCCGGGTTGGTGTGGAAGAAGCTGTTAGTCAGTTCCAATACTATCTCGGGGCGACTGGCGTCGGTCATCACCGGGGCCATGCTCTCCGACCAGCCGTAGTAGTTGGCTTCCATGGCGGCGAGTAGCTCCTGAATGTCTTTTTGCTCGAAGCCGCCCACGTAACCGGCATCGTTGACGAAGCGCGGCGAGGGCGCCAGCAGCACCAGCCGCCCAAAGCGCTTGGGCTCCTTGATGGCGGCCAGCACCCCAATCATCGAAGCCACCGAGTGGCCCACGAACACGACCTCGTGCAAATCCAGCTCGTGCAGCACGGCCAGCAGGTCATCGGCGTGGGCGCCGAGCGAGGCGTATTTGGTGTATTCGTAAGCTTCCGTGTCCGACTGGCCCGCGCCTACCAGGTCGAGCAGCACCAGTTGGTAGCGGTCGGCAAAGGCGGGGGCTACCCGGTGCCAGCTAGTCTGGTCGGAGCCCAGGCCGTGCAAAAAGACCATGGCCGGGGCGGTGCTGCCAGCACCCGAAACGGTAACGTTGCTGTGATAAAGAGCGGAAGTAGCGATAGTATTCATAATGAAGCGGAAGATGAACTTCGGGTAGGTATAAAACCTACGATGCTCGCTGGCAACTTGGATTTTATAAAAGTTCCCTTGGCTTCTAAAAAATAGAAAATAGTATCGTCGGGTGGTTCTGCTCAAAGAATAAGAGACTGATTATCATTCTCTCAATAAGCTCCTCGCTAGAAATGCTCTTCCGGCTGAAAATTCACCCGACCAAGCGCTGGCCTTGCCAGTAGGGCGCGAGCTCGTCCCAAGGGGCGGCCTACACGATGGCCTTCTCATCAACCTCGCGCTCTTTCAGCGGGGCCTTCACCTTGCCGATGATGTAGCGCATGCCTTTGTCCTGGGTGAAGTAGTTCCAGGCCCAGGTGATGAACACGGCGAAGCGGTTGCGAAAGCTCACCAGCGCCAGCACGTGCACGAAGCTCCAGGCTAGCCAGCCCAGCCAGCCGGTGAGGTGATACTGCCGGCCAAAAAGCTGAATATCAGCCAGCGCGCGGTGGCGGCCCACGGTGGCCATCGTGCCTTTATCGTAGTACTCGAAAGGCAGCATGGGCAGGCCGGCCACCGCGCGCTTGATGTTTTCGCCTAGGTGCCGGCCCTGCTGAATGGCCGGCTGCGCCACCTGCGGGTGCCCGTCGGGGTACTTCGCAGTGGCCATCTGGGCGATGTCGCCGATGGCGAATACGTTGTCGTAGCCCGCCACGCGGTTGCTCTCAGTCACTTTGTAGCGGTTCGATTTCAGCAGCACCTCGGGGTTGAGGCCCTGCACGGGCGCGCCCGTGACGCCCGCCGCCCAAATGAGCGTGCGCGTAATAAGCTGGCGGCCATCGTTTAGCGTCACGGTGTAGCCGTCGTACGATTTCACCCGCGTGTCGAGCAGCACCTCTACGCCCAGGTCCTGCAAATATTCCAGTGCCTTCTGCGATACCTCGGCCGACATGCCCTTGAGCAGCACCGGCCCGCTCTGCACCACGTAAATGTCCATCTGCTTGAGGTCGAGCTCGGGGTAGTCGCGCGGGAAAACGTGGGCCCGCAGCTCGGCCAGCGCGCCGGCCATTTCCACGCCCGTGGGGCCGCCGCCCACTATCACAAAGTCGAGCATGGCGTTGAGCTGCTCCTGGTCGCCCATTTGCAGGGCCTGCTCGAAGTGCGAGAGCAGCGTATTGCGCAGCTCAATGGCATCGGGCACGTTCTTGAGTGTGATGGCATTCTTGGCCATCAGCTCGTCGCCAAAAAAATTGCTCGTCGTGCCAGTGGCCAGCACTAGGTAGTCGTAGCGAATGAGCCCGATGCTGGTTTCGACCAGCTGCGCTGCCGCGTCGATGCAGTTGACCTCGGCCAGCCGGAAAAAAAAGTTTGCCTGGTCGTTGAGAATCTTGCGAAACGGCGACACGATGCTGTCGGGGTTCAGCCCCGCCGTGCCCACCTGGTACAGCAACGGCCAGAACCCGTGGTAGTTCTGCTTGTCGATGAGCACCACTTGCACCGGCGCGTCGGCCAGGGTTTTGGCCAGTTGCAGGCCGCCAAAGCCGCCGCCTACTATCACCACGCGCGGCATCCCCAGGTCTTCGATTTTAGTAAGTACTTCCATAACCTAATAGAAATGCGTATAAGCCCAACCGTATTGGCGTAGCTAGCTGCCAGCCGCTTACGGCAATCCGGCAAAACCGGCCGAACATGAATTATAGCTGAAAACTGCTGGACGCTAGCAACCCAACTTCGTCAACCAGAGTAAAAACAGTACAACTTTTTCATCGCCTTGTCTTATGAAATCCATTCTCCTGGCCACCGGCCTGGCACTGCTGGGCGGCGTGTCGGCCTGCGCCCCGGCCGTAAACGTGGAGCAGCGCGCCAACGTTAACTACAGCCGCTACCGCACCTTCGACTTTGCCGACACTGAAGTGAAAACCGACGGCACCCGCAACCCGCTGCTCAACAGCCCCATCGCGCAAGACCGCATCAAGCAGGCCATTGCCGCTGAGCTGGCCAAGCGCGGCCTGCGCCAGGTAGAGGCCAACCCCGACCTGCTTGTAACCACCCACACCTACGTGGAAAAAGCCGAGCGCACCGTGTATGACACCTACGGCGGCCCCGGCTACGCGTATCCCTACTCGGTGGGCTACCGCGGGGCCTACCTGCCCATCAACTACGGCTACTGGTACACGCCCTCTTACTACAGCGCGCCGCGCACCGTGCAATACAACGAAGGCACGCTGATTATCGACTTCATCGACCGCCGCACCAACAACCTGATTTGGCGCGGCTCGCTCGCCGACCCGGTCGATGACCCCGCCCGCCTCGGCAGCGAGTTCAGCAAAAATGCCAAGGACATTCTGGATAAATTTCCGGTGGCCGAAAAGAAAAGCTAAAAACCAGCACACGCCGCCTGCGCTACCGCAGGCGGCGTGTCTGCGTTTGGGCCGGCCGGCGCTCCGGAACGAATTGCGGCGGGCCAGCAGTTAGGAAGAACCTGCTCGCTACTTATCTTGCCCATTATGAACGTCCTACCACTGGTTTCGCTGCTGGGCAGCCTCGCGCTGGGAGCCGCCGCTACCGCGCCCCAGGCCGCCGCGCCGGCCACCGAGAAGGTAACGGTGGTGGTGTCGGCCCTGGCCTCAACGAGCTCGGCGGTGAAGCTCAATTTCTACAACCACCCCGATAAGTTCTTGAAATTCGGGCAGATGGCCATCCGCATGGTGGTGCGCCCCGATGGCAAGACTACCCTCACGATACCCGTCGACCTGGCTCCCGGCGAGTGGGCCGTGGCCGTGTCGCAAGACCTCAACAACAACGACAAGCTCGACAAAAACCTGCTGGGCATTCCTACCGAGCCCTTCGCCTTTTCCAACAACGTGAAGCCGCGCCTGGCGGCCCCCAGCTTTCAGCAGTGCAAGTTCACGGTGGCCGGGCCGGGGCAGGTAGTTAGCATCACCGAGTGGAATGATTTTTAAGCCAGTTGCCGGGCTGCGCCTGGGTCGGTGAGCAGCCGGGTTGGATTAAAGCCATAAAAAGTAAAAACCCCGGGCATTTCACTGTGAAAGCCGCCGAACCAATGGTTCGCGCGGCTTTTGGGCGTTTTATCCTAAAAAATAACCGGAAATGAATACGCAGGCCGCCGGTCAATTGCACTATGGCCGGTCTGGGTAGTTAATTTCGCAGCTAAGCTCGTTTGTAGTTTTAGGTTTTTGCTTGTTTACTAGCTAATTGAGGGAGTAGTTTTGCAGCGCTTTCGGGCAATTAATACACTACCCTTCCGCTACTTTATGAAACGCTCCACACGCTCCCAGCTCGCAGTTGCCCGCCCCGTAGTGGTGGGGGCCTGCGTGCTGGCGAGCGTGCTGGGCGGGCCGGTGGGCTGGGCTCGGGCGGGCGCTACCAGCCTGGCGGCGGCCGAGCACGCCACGCCGGCGGCCGGCACCCGGCTGCGCATTGCGGCGGGCACCACGTATGCGGGCACCATCACGATTACGAGCGATAGCGTAACCATCGACAACTACGGCACGCTGGCCGGCACCATCGTGGTGAGCAGCGGCGTGCGGGGCACGGTGCTCAACAACCTGGGCTGCGTGACGTCGGAAACCATCTACCTCAACGCGCCTACTACCATCAACAACGGCAGCGCCGCCGTATCCACCGCCAGCTGGACCGGCTACATCGGCGATACCTTCGGGGCAGCTCTGGTTATCAACAACTTCGCGCTTTTTTCGAGCGAGATAGTAACCCTGCCCGGCGGCTGCATCCGCAACCGGGCCGGTGCCGTCTGGCAAGGCTACATCCACGACAGCGCGGCCCCGCTGGTCATCACCAACGAGGGTACCTGGCAGGCCCCGCTCACCTCCACGGGCAGCCTGCGCGTGCAAAATACCGGCCGCTGGCTGAGCCGCCTTGATGCCTGCGGCCCGGCTACCATCTCCAACCAAGGCACGTGGGCCGGCCGCCAGCCCCGCCGCTAGCGGGCGCGGCACCTTTCTTTTTCATCGCCGCTGGCCAACGCGGCGGGTGCGTGCCACGCGCCAACTACTGCTTATGGGTAACCAACCGGCACTAGCCTGCTGGGCGTGCCATGCTTACTGGTTTCTTCGGAAACCGAATTTATACACACTTCTTTTTCCGCAAGTAATGATAGTTACCAAACAAGTAGTTAGCCGCGTTTCGGGCGCGGCGGGCTGGCTGCTGCTCGGCCTGCTGCCGCGCCCCAGCCAGGCGCAGTGCAACTGCACGCAAACGCTGGCCACCGCCCCCGCCTACCAGGCGGTAGTGACGGTGAGCAGCGGCACGCTCTGCATCAACTCCGGGGTGAGCGTGCAAAACGCGACCATCCACGTGACGGGCAACGACGTGACGATTTGCAACCAAGGAACCATTGGCGACAACTACTCGGGCAACGGCTACGGGGTAGTGGAGGTAGATAAGGGCCTGACCGGCGTGGTTATCAAGAACATGGGCACGGTGAATACCCAGACCATGCAGCTGCGCGCGCCGGTGGCGCTCGTCAATGGCAGCAACGACAACGGCACCACCGTGGCGCGCAGCGCCACCTGGCAGGGCAGCCTGTCCGATGCGTTCGGCGCGGCCCCTACCATCACCAACTACGCCACCTGGCAGGCGCAGCTACAGCGGCTGCCGGGCGGCACCATCACCAACGTGGCGGGCGCGGCCTGGAGCGGCTACCTCACCACCAGCGCCATGCTGGACGTGACTAACGGCGGCACCTGGAGCTCCCAGATTCAGGAGGCTGGTAATAGCCCTACTATCAGTATTATACATAGCGGCAGTGGCTGGTCGGGCGGGGTGGGCGAGGGCTCGGGCTCGCTGCGCATCACCAACACCGGTACCTGGACGGTGGCGTTTAATTTTCCTGCGGGCGGCAATAATGCCTTTACCAACGCGGCCGGGGCTTCGGTGTCGCTCGCGGGCTACCTGGGCCTGGGGGGCCGGGTAGCCCTCGCCAACAGCGGCAGCATGAGCCTGGGCGGCGGCATGGCGGCCCTGGGCAATGGCTCCAGCCTGGCCAATGCGGCCGGCAGCACGCTCGCCATCACCGGCGACCTCACCAACCAGGGCATCATCCAAAACCAGGGTACGGTATCGTCGGCTAATTTCACCAACGGCGGCACCATCACGGGGGCAACTGGCCTGCGGCGGGGCCGCTTCATGGCCAGCGGCTGGACCACCAACAGCGGCAGTTTCGGGGCCGACGGCAGCAACCTCGATTTCTGCGACTCGACGCCGCCCACGCCCGCCAGCCAGGGCTTCGACGTGCGCGGCGGCACCATCGGCAGCGCCGTCACCTACTGCGCCGGCAGCCCCGGCCCGCTGCCGGTAGTGCTCACCAGCTTTGCGCTGCACCCGCGCCCGGGCCAGGTGCTGCTGCAATGGACCACTGCCTCGGAGCGCAGTAACGAGCGCTTTGTGGTAGAGCGCAGCGCTGATGGCCAGTATTTTGAGGCCTTGCAGGCGGTAGCTGGCCACGGCACCACCACGCTAAGCCAGGCCTACAGCTACCTCGATGCCCAGCCGCTGCCCGGCCTGAGCTACTACCGCCTGCGCCAGGTAGACCTCGACGGCACCAGCACCTACTCGCCCGTGCGCAGCAGCCAGCTCGGCACCGCGCCCGCCACCCTTTACCCTAACCCCACCGCCGGCCCCCTCACCCTCGACCTGCGCGCCGCGCCGGCCGGCCCCTGCGAGGTGCGCGTGCTCGACGCCGTGGGACAGGTGCGGCTAACCCAGACAGTAGCCAGCGGCCAGCAGCAAGCCTTGGTGCTGAATAGCTTACCGGCCGGCGTTTACCTCGTGCAGCTGCGTACGCCCGGCCAGGGCTGCCAGGTGCAGCGCGTAGTAAAATACTAGCGGCCGCAGCCTACCCAGCCCGAAACGGGTGCCCGCCCCGCGCCAGGCGCTCGGCCAGCTCCACGGCATAGCGGGCGCGGGTGTCGGGGCGCTTGGCGTCGGCCACCTTGCGGGCCATAGCGCGGCGCATGGCCCCGGTGTGGGCCTGGAAGGCGGCTTCGGCCTCGGGCCAGGCGGCGAGGGCTTCGGCCAGCTCGTCGGGTAGGTCTACGTGGTCGGGGTTGGGGTCGGGGGCGAGGCCCACGGCTACTTCCTGGCCCACGGCCAGGCCTAGCTGCTGACACAGGATTTTGCGAATCATCAGGTAGTGCCCGCCGCCCGCCTGCGGTAGCAGCGCCAGGCGCTCGGCGTGCCCGTTGAGGGTAGCGACGACGCGCCGGGTGGCCCGGCCGCCCACGGCGAGCCACGCCGCCTCGGGCACTACGAGAAGCTGGGTGGGCATAAAGCTGGGGCCCCCGGCTTCGAGCACGGCCCGGAAGCTGGTAAGTGGAATGGGAGAGGTAGGTGCCAATATGTTATGCGATTAATTACTATCCGTCATGCTGAGCGCAGCGCAGCGGAGTCGAAGCATCTTTAGCGCTTCTTTGCTGGCGTCAGAAGTTAGTTCACCAATCGAGATGCTTCGACTCCGCTGCGCTGCGCTCAGCATGACGGATAGTAACCAACTACGTAGCACACTCACCTTGCCCCCTGCGCGCTGGCAAAGGCGGCGGCTTGTTGCTGAAGCCAAAGCGCGTAGTCCAGCGTGACCGGGATGTAGGGAATGCCGATTTTGGCGACGCTCTGGGCTAGGGTGGTGGCAAAGCCGGCCTCGCGGCGGCGCTTATCGACCTTGTCGGCATCCCTGATGGGCCAGACTAGGGCGATGGTGTGCGGCTTGCCGGTAGTTTGGTCGAGCACCGTGTAGCCGCCCCACTGCGTGCCGTACAGCTGCTCCTGGCCGTCGTCCATGAGCTTGCGGTCCAGCATCTGGGCGTAGCGGTAGAAGGGCAGCTCGCCGGCTTCGGCCGCGTTTTGCACCCAAATCAGGTACTGCGCTATCTTGTCGGAGTGCTGGAGCACGTACCAGGCGGCCTCGTTGGTGGGGCGGCCCACCAGGGTTTTGCCGGGGTAGCCGTAGCGCCAGATGATGTCTTCCACGCGCCGCAGATTGCTGCTGTCGGCCCGCTGCATGTGCGTGCGCGCGTAGCCAACCAGCTGGTCCATAGGAAGGTGCAGCGCCGCCGCCAGCGAATCTTCTTTGCCCTCGCGCAGGCGCGACAGTATCTTGCGGTAGCGCCAGTCCTGCACCCGAATGCTGTCGAGCTCGCGTCGCAGCCGCAAGTTGAGCGGGCTTTGGGCCAGGGCCGGTAGTGACAGCAAGGATAAGCTCAGGGAAAGCAGCAATTTCATAGCGGTAAGATAGAAAGCGGGTGCCGGCCGTTGCATGAACGGCCTATCCCTGCCGCACCTGCCCCTGGCCGCGCACCAGCCATTTGTAGCTCGTCAGCTCTTCCAGGCCCATCGGGCCACGGGCGTGCAGCTTTTGGGTGCTGATGCCGATTTCGGCCCCCAGCCCAAACTGCGCCCCATCGGTGAAGGCCGTGGAGGCGTTGGCGTACACGGCCGCCGCATCGACCAGGCGCAGAAAGGTATCGATATGCGCCGGGTTTTCCGAAATAATAGCCTCGCTGTGGCGCGAGCCGTGGCGGGCAATGTGGTCGAGCGCCGCCGCCAGGTCGGGCACGGTCTTGATGGCCAGTTTATAATCCAGAAACTCGGTGCCAAAGTGCTCTTCCGTGGCCGGGTGCAGCAGCGCGGCCGGGTAGTGGCCGGCCAGTGCCGCGCGGGCCGGCCCGTCGGCAAACAGCTGCACCTGCGCCTCGGCCAGCGGCGCGGTCAGCGCGGCCAAGTCGCTCAGTCGGTGCTTATTTATCAGCAAGCAGTCCAGTGCGTTGCACACGCTTACGCGGCGGGTTTTGGCGTTGGCCACGATAGCGCGGCCCTTACCTAGGTCGCCGGTTTCGTCGAAATAAGTATGCACCACGCCGGCCCCGGTTTCGATAACGGGCACCCGCGCCGTTTGGCGCACGTAATCAATCAGCCCCTGGCTGCCGCGCGGAATCACCACATCGACGTAGCCCACGGCCCCGAGCAGCGCCTCGGTGGCGGCGCGCTCGGCGGGCAGCAGCGTCACGGCCGCCGGGGGCACGCCGTGGGCGGCCAGCACCGGCCCGGCCACCGCCAGCAGCGCCGCGTTGGAGGCCGCCGCGTCGGAGCCGCCCTTGAGCAGGCAGGCGTTGCCGGTTTTCAGGCACAAAGCCAGGCTGTCGAAGGTGACGTTGGGCCGCGCCTCGTAGATGATGCCCACCACGCCGAGCGGGACGCGCACCTTGCTAAGATGCAGGCCGTTGGGTAGCGTTTTGCCGCTGAGTGCCACGCCCAGTGGCGAAGCTAAATTGGCTACGTTGCGCAAGTCCTGGGCGATGGCGTGCAGGCGCTCGGGCGTGAGGCGCAGCCGGTCGTGGCGCGGGTCGGTATCGGGCATCCGGGCCAGGTCTTTTGCGTTTTCGGCCAGGATGAAGTCGGTCTGGGCCACGGTAGCGTCGGCCAGGGCGCGCAGCAGCGCGTCGATGGTAGCGGGGGCCACAGCGGCCAGGGCGCGGCTGGCCTGCCGGGTGGCGGCAAAGTAGGCGGAGTAATCAGTCATAAAGCAACACAACGGCCACGCAAAGAACGGACTTGCCGTGGCAACCCTGCGGCCTACCTGCTGCCAGCGGCCCAGGCAGCTTACCAGGCAATGCCCTGGCCCAGCAGCCGAAACCCAACGGCCGCCACCAGCACCACTACTGCCAGCCCCCAAGGTGCGCGCTGCACTTCGGTGGCCGTAGTAGCCACCGCCGGGCCGGCTAGTGCCCGCCGGTAGGCCCGGCTCAGTACCATCGGGCTCATAAACATATTGGCCACGATGACTAGCTGGGGGGCGGGCAGCGCCAGCAGCACCAGCACTACCGAGCCCACCAGCCAGGGCCACAGCAGCAGGGCGCGCATGCCGCTGGTGCGGGCGGCCGGGGCGGCCTGCGCCGCAGTGGATAGGTGGCGCAAAAACAGCGGTGCCGTGCTGCCAATGAGCAAGCTCAGCCCCAGCAAGCCACCCGCCGCCACGGCCCACTGCGCCGCCGCCGGCACGTGCAGCCGGGCCACAATCTGGCCAGTGTCGCCGCCTGCTACCAAGGGCGCAATCAGCAGGTAGCCAAAGAAATTGATGAGCCCAAAAACGCACATGTACAGCCAGAACAGGCTGCCCGCCCCGCTGCCCCTGCTGCGGCGCAGCAGCGGCAGCAGAGTCAGGCCCTGCACTAAACTAAACACCGGCCCGGCCGCCGCAATGAGTACGTGCGCCGCATTGGAAAGCTGCGGGTTGGTGTTTTGCACGGAGGTGTTGTACAAAACGGGGTGGTCGCCGAGGGCGAGGGCCATCGTGGCGTGGGCCAGCTCGTGCAGCACGATGGTGAGCAGATAGGCGGCGATGTAAAGCAGGATGGCCGTGCAGGCCAGGCGGCGGGTAGCGGGTTGCATGAGGAGGCGTTGGGTAGAAGTCGTGCAAACCTAGCCGCGCCCACTACCCGCGCCTAAAAAAGCAAGCTGAACCGTCGTGCCAGCTGCCTCAACCGTAGCCGTAAGCCGCTGAAGGAATTTTTAGAAAGCTGTTTGAGCAGTAGTTCGTCTTTGCGAGCGCAGCGAAGCAATCGCACCCAGACGGACCCCGAACGGCGGTACTCAACAGGTGCGATTGCTTCGCTGCGCTCGCAAGGACAGCCAGGATTGGCTGAGTCAACAGATTTCAAGTAGGTCCGCCGCGCCACCAATCCAGCGCCGGAGTCATGCTATTCCGCCATCAGAAACAAGTAATCATAGTGCACCAGCGGGCGCTGCCCCTGCTGCCCCAGCCGCTCCAGCGCCTTGTCCGAGCTATACTCGGCCAGCCCCAGCCCGAGGGCGTGCCCACCTTCGTCGGTCAGGCGCACTAGGTCGCCTTTCTCAAACTCGCCCTCGATGCCGACCACGCCCACCGGCAGCAGGCTGGTAGCCTGGCCGGGGGCAAGCAGGGCGGCCCGCGCGCCGGCATTTACCTGCACCGTGGCGCGGGTCAGCTGCGCGTGGGCCAGCCATTTTTTGGTGCCCGAGGCGCGCTTGCTGGGCTGAAACCAGGTGCTAATAGCCCTTTCAGCCAGCAGGTTGGGTAGGATATCGGGCGTCTTGCCGTTGGCAATGTGGACGCTGATGCCTAGCCCAGCCACCTTGTGCGCGATAGAGCACTTCGTGAGCATCCCGCCGCGCCCGAACTGCGAGCGCGTAGCCGTGACGAACTCCGCGAAGCCCGTGTCGGCCGGCGCGATGTGCTGGATAACCTGCGCCCCCGGCCGCGCCGGGTCACCGTCAAAAATACCGTCCACGTTGCTCAGAATGATGAGCGCGTCGGCGTCGAGCATACTCGCCACCAGCCCGGCCAGCTCGTCGTTGTCGGTAAACATCAGCTCCGTCACCGATACCACATCGTTCTCGTTCACAATGGGCACCACGTTTTGCTGAAGCAATTCCTGGAAGCAGGCGCGCATGTTGAGGTAGTGCTGGCGGTCGCGGAAGTCCTCCTTCGTCACCAGCACCTGCGCGCCCAGCAGGTCGTGCTCGGCCAGCAGGGCGGCGTAGCGGCTCAGCAGCTTCACCTGGCCCACGGCGGCCAGCAGCTGGCGGCTGCGCACGGCATCGGCCTTGGGCGGCAGCGTGATGAGGCTGCGCCCCGCCGCCACCGCTCCCGACGATACTACGATGATTTCGAGGCCCTGCGCCTTAAGGCCCACCAACTGCGCCACCAGGTGCGCCAGCCGCGCATCGTCGGGCAGGCCGTTGGCCTGGGTGAGCACGTTGGAACCGATTTTGACGACTAGGCGGCGGTAGGGTAGGGGCATGGGGCAAAAGTAGGGGCATAGCTAAAATTCGGTCATGCTGAACGCAGTGAAGCATCTCTACCGCACCGCTCAACGAGGCGGTAGAGATGCTTCACTGCGTTCAGCATGACCGAATTTGCTGCTAAATTTTACCCCGGCAGCTGCAAGCCCGCCAGCTGCTTGTTGATAAAGTCAACCTCCTCGAAGCTCAGCTGCACGTCCATTGCCTTGGCGTTTTGGGCGGCTTGCTCGGGGTTGCGGGCACCCACCAGCGCCACCGTGATGCCGGGCTGCGCCAGCGTCCAGCGCAGCACGAGCTGGCCCAGGGTGGCGTTTTTGGTTTCGGCCAATGGCCGGATTTTGTTGAGGAAGGCGTTGACGGCCGTCACGGCCTCGGGCTTGAACAGCCTGTTTGTGCTGCGCAGGTCGCTGGCGTCGAAATGCTGGCCCGGCTTTATTTTGCCGGTCAGCAAGCCCAGCTGCAAGGGGCTGTATACCAATATGCCCAGGTCGTGTTGCTGGGCGTAGGGCACCACGTCTTTCTCGATGTCGCGGCGCAACATGCTGTAGGGCACCTGGTTGCTGGCCAGCTTAATGGTCTTTTCGACTTCTTCCATCTGGGCCACCGAGTAGTTGCTGACGCCCGCCGCCCGCACCTTGCCCTGCTCGATGAGGCGCTGCACGGCCTCCATCGTTTCGGCTATCGGCGTGGTGGTGTCGGGCCAGTGCTGCTGGTAGAGGTCGATGTAGTCGGTGCCCAGGCGCTTGAGGCTGTCCTCGCACTCCTTAATGATGCTGTCGCGGCTGGCGTACTTGTACACGTCCACATCCTGGCCGTCGTTGTTCTTGGTTTTCATGGCGAAGTCGCCCTGGGCCAAATCCCAACGCATCCCAAACTTCGTGAGCACCTGCACCTTGTCGCGCGGCAGGCTCTTGATGGCCTCGCCCACAATCTGCTCGCTCAGCCCCATGCCGTAGATGGGGGCCGTGTCGATGCTGGTCACGCCGAGGTCGTAGGCGGCGTGAATGGCACCCACGGCGTCGTTTTGCTCGGTGCCGCCCCACATCCAGCCGCCGGCCGCCCAGCTGCCAAAGGTGATGCGCGACACGGTGACGTCGGACGAGCCTAATTTCTGATATTCCATAACTTACGTTGTTTCTTAAAGGGAAAAGGTAGCTAGGTTTAACTAATGGCCGGGCCGAAGGTTGCGCCTGCGCTTGTCGCCGCTCGCCCGAACGCTGCGCCGTGGCTCGGTGTTAAGGCAGGTGAAAAGCAAACATTTCGGAGCCGCTGCGGCTTCGTGTTTTTTCTGAATACGACCCCTATGAAAGTTGAAATCTGGTCCGATGTAGTGTGCCCATTCTGCTACGTTGGCAAGCGCAAGTTTGAGAAGGCGCTGGGCGAGTTTGCCCACCGTGCCGACGTGCAAATCGAGTGGAAAAGCTTCCAGCTCACGCCCGACTTCGTGCCCACGCCCGGCGAAAGCATCCACGCCATGCTGGCCAAGAAAAAAGGCGTATCGGAGGCCGAAGGCCGCCGCATGAACGACTACATGACCCAGGTAGCCAAAGAGGTAGGCCTGAAGTATGAGTTTGATAACGTAATTCCGGCCAATACCTTTCTGGCGCACCAGCTCATTCACTTTGCCGCCCACCAGGGCCGGCAGGGCGATATGAAGGAGCGCCTTTTCGCCGCCTACTACCTCGAAGGCCGCGACCTCAACGCCTTGGATACGCTGCTCAACTTGGCCGCCGAAATCGGCCTCGACGCCGATGCTGCCCGCCAGGCGCTCGAAGCCGGCACCTACGCAGGCGAGGTGCGCCGCGACGAGTACGAGGCCCAGCAAATCGGGGTGCGCGGCGTGCCGTTTTTCGTGTTCGAAGATAAATACGCCGTGAGTGGCGCGCAGCCCAGCGAGGTATTTGCCGAGGTGCTGGAAAAGGTGTGGGACGAAAGCCACCCGACCAAGCCGCAGCCCACCATGCTAGCCGACGGCCCCGCCTGCGGCCCTGAGGGCTGCGACTAAGGCGGCTGTAAAACGGAGTGGCACTCCGTTTCGCGGGCGGGAAGCGCCCCCGGTGCTAAACAAGCACTACTGCGTTTCGCGGGCGGGTAGCTCGCCTGGCGCGAAACGGAGTGCCACTCCGTTTTACAGAGGCCCGGCGCACCTTGCGTCGGGCTTCTTTGCGTCGTTGCTTCATAGCTTCGCCATTGGGTGCGGCATAAGCTTGCGCGTAGTAGCGCGGCGATTCCCACAGGCTGCTTCCTTTCGTGCTGGTTTATGAGCTTTTTCACTAACGATAACCACCTGCCGCGCCGCGCTGGGCGGCGCTGGGCGCTGCCGCTGGCGGCGGCCGGGCTGCTGGGGCTGGCCGCCTTCCAGCTGCCCGCCGACGACAACCCCGTGCGCGCGCTGGCCGAAAAGGCGGCCGCCTTCTACGCCGCCGCCCGGCCCGAAAAGGTGTACCTGCACCTCGACCGTCCCGTGTACGGCACCGGCGAAACCATCTGGTTCAACGCCTACCTGGTCGATGCCCTGCGCCACCGGCCCGACTCGCTGAGCCGCGTGCTGTACGTGGAGCTGCTTTCGCCGCAGCGGCAGCTGGTGGCGCGCCGCATTCTGCGCGTGCAGGACATTGGCCTGACCCACGGCGATATTGAGCTGGATGACAGCCTGCGCGCCGGCACCTACGTGCTGCGCGCCTATACCAACTGGATGCGTAACCAAGGGCCCGATTTCTTTTACCAGCGCCAGCTGCAAGTGTGGCCCGCCGCCCCCACCCAGCCCGTGGAGAAGCCCGCGCCCCTCTCGCCCGCCCGCGCCGGGGCCCAAAAAACCGCCCCGGCTAAGGTCGACGTGCAGTTCTTCCCCGAAGGCGGCACGCTGGTGGCGGGCCTGCCCGGCACGGTAGCCTTCAAGGCGCAGGCGGCCACCGGGCGCGGCCTCGACATCAGCGGGCAAGTGCTTGATGCGCAGAACAAGCCCGTGGGCGCGGCTTTCAAAAGCCGGCACCTGGGCATGGGGCGCTTCAGCTTCACGCCGGTGGCCGGGCAGCAGTACCACGCCCGCGTGACCTTGCCCGGCGGCGGCACCGCCGACTACCCGCTGCCCGCCGCCCAGGCCAGCGGCTACGCGCTACACGTGGCCGATACCGGCGAAAACTTCACTATTGAGGCGCGCTACGTGGGGGCCACGCCGCCCGGCCCAGCGCTGCTGGTGAGCGAGGTGCGCGGCTACATCGTGGGGCTGCCGCCACGCCCGCTCACCTCCGATGGCAAGCCCGTGACCTGGACCGTGGCCAAGAGCAAATACCCGAACGGTATCGCGCACTTCACCTTGTTCGATGCCCAAAGCCGGCCGCAGGCCGAGCGCCTGGCCTTCGTGCAGAATGGCCCGGCGGCGCTCAAAATCACCCTCACCGCCGACAAAGCCGCCTATGCCCCGCACGAGCGCGTGCTGATGAAGGCCCAGGTAACCGACGCCAGCGGCCAGCCCGTGACCACCCGCTTCTCGGTGGCCGTGGCCGAGCAGGGTGCGGCTACCCTCGACGCCAACGCCGAAACCATCGCCTCCAACCTGCTGCTGACCTCCGACCTGGCCGGCTACGTGGAGGAGCCGGGCTACTACTTTAAAAGCCAAACCCTGGAGGTATCCCAGGCCCTTGACGACCTGCTGCTGACCCAGGGCTGGCGGCGCTTTACCTGGAAAGACCTGCTGGCCGGCCCCGTGCCCGCGCCTCAGTACCGCCCCGAGCAGGAGCTGGCCATCCGGGGCCAAGTCACGGGTATGGGGCATAACCCTATTGCCAACAGTCAGTTGACCTTTGTGCAAACCAAGCCCATCCGGCAGTTTCTCACGGCTACTACCGATGCGCAGGGGCGCTTCAGCTTCGTGGGCTTTGATGGCAAGGACACGACCGTGGTGACGCTGCAAGCCCGCCGCACCAACGGCGGGGCCAACGTGACCGTGCGCCCCGACCTGGGCGCACCTACTCTGGGCGGGCTGCCGCTGCCGGGCCTGCCCGGCGTGGCCGCCGCCCCGCCCGCCGTGGCCGACTACGTGCGCCGCAGCAGCCAGCAGCGCATTACGGAGCGCCAGAACATGCCTGCCGACGACATCCGCAACGTGCAGTTGGCCGACGTGGCCGTGACCGGGCAGCGCGAGCAAAGTGTGATTCCGGCCAATGACCCGCGCCGCTACATTCCGGGCGTGACGGCCAGTACGGTGCTCGATTTCACCAAGATGCCGGAGGCGCAGTCGGGCATTCCTATCTTCTCGCTGCTGCAAGGCCGGGTGGCGGGCCTCGCCATCAGCGGCAATCCGCCCAACCAGAGCATTCAAATTCGCAATTCGGGTACGCCACAAATCATTCTGGACGGCCAGAAGGTTGATGCCGATATGATTAACTCCATCAACTCGGTTGATGTGGAAGCGGTAGAGGTATACAAGGGCAACGAGGCCGCCATCTTCGGGGCCAGCGGTGGGGTCATTGCCATCTACACCAAGCGCGGCAACAAAAACTACAAGGGCCCGCTGCCCGGCGGCCCGCGCGAAAACACCAGCTTGGTAACGGTGAAGCTGCCGAGCTACTACCAGGCCCGCGAGTTTTACCGCCCCCGCTACGGCGCGCCCGTGCTCAACGCCCCCGAGGCCGACCCGCGCCGCCTCACCATCTACTGGAACCCCAGCCTGCAAACCGACTCGAAGGGCGTGGCCGAGTTCACGTTCTTCACCGCCGACGGCAGCGGCAACTTCCAGGCCACCGCCGAGGGCCTCACCCTCACTGGCGAGCCGGGCCGCGGCACTAGTACCATCTACGTAGCTCCCAAACGCTAAGCTGGAAGGAGTAAGCAAAAAGCCCTTTGCACGAGCTTGTGCAAAGGGCTTTTATTTTTATGGTCAGAATAGCAGCCTAGCTGGCCGCCCGGAATACCTCGTCTTCCAGTCGCTTGATGCGTGGCTCCTGCCCTTCGGCGGCGGGTAGGCGGCGGCTCAAATCATCTAGCTTGTCAGCATCCAGTCGCTGGAGCTGGAGCATTTGCAACTGCGTCTGCACCACGCCGTCTAGGCGCGTATCGGTAGCTTGCTGCCGGTTGAGCAGCAGCTTGATAGCTTCTACGGAAGCATCCGTGCGGGCTCCGAGCCGGCGAATCTCAGCCATTGATTCGGCCTGCTGCTGAGCGGCTTCAGTGTGCCGCGCCTCCGATAGTTTCAAAATATTGATGATATCACCTATCTGCTCTCCAACGTCACCGAAGCGTTGCTCCATTATTTCTGCTAGGCGGGTAATGCTTGCAGCCTGGCGGTTTATAGCCTCGCTCTGCTGGTGGATGGCCTCACCCTGGCGGTTGAGTACCTGTATTATTTCCGCAATTTGTTCGCCCTGTTGGTCTACTTTGCGAGCTAGGTCTACCAGCAGGCTTTCGAGTTGGTCAAACCTTTGTTTGTTGTCCATGTGCGTGTGTTTGTGAGTTTCTAGGAAGCAAGATAAGCGCGAAAACCTAGGCCGCTACCGCCTCGCCGGCCCCCAATTCTACTAGTAATTGCTGGGCCATGCCCACGCCCCGGATGCCGTCGATGCTCACTTGCAGCTTGTCTTTCTGCTCCTTCATGCGGGCCGTGCGCGGGTGCGTTTGCACGAAGTTGAGGATGCGCCCAAACCGCTCGCCCTGGAAATACGCCTCGGTGCCCGGCCCGGCGGGCAGGTAGGCGCGCAGGGTGTCGCGCTTCAGCGTCACTTTCTCGAAGCCCAGCTGGCTGGCCAGCCAGCGCAGCTTCACCACATCTACCAGCACCTGCACCTGCTCGGGCAGCGGTCCGAATCGGTCGATAATGCTGTCCACCAGCTTCTTTAGCTCCTCGGGCCGCTGCGCCCGGTCGAGCTTGGCGTAGAGTTGCAGGCGCTCCGACACGTTGTTCACGTAGGTGTTCGGGATGAGCACCGGCAGGTCGGTTTCAATCTGCGTTTCCTTGGGGCCGCTGTTGAGCGCGCCGGCCGCCATTTGCAGGCGCTGCTGGCTGGTGCCGCCCGCGCCTTCACCCAAAAACAGGTCGCGAAACTCGGTTTCCTTCAATTCCTGCACCGCCTCGTCCAGCACCTGGTGGTAGGCCTCGTAGCCCAGGTCGTTGATGAAGCCCGACTGCTCGCCGCCGAGCAGGTTACCGGCCCCCCGGATGTCGAGGTCGCGCATGGCCACGTTGAAGCCCGCGCCCAGGTCCGAAAACTCTTCCAGCGTGTTGAGACGCTTGCGGGCGTCGGCCGGCAGGTTGGCCACGGGCGGCGTGAGCAGGTAGCAATACGCCTTGCGGTTGGAGCGGCCCACGCGGCCCCGCATCTGGTGCAGGTCACTTAGGCCGGTGAGGTGGGCGCGGTTGATAATGATGGTATTAGCGTTCGGAATGTCCAGCCCGCTCTCGATGATGTTGGTAGCCACCAGCACGTCGTACTCGCCTTCCATAAACTTCATCATGCGCTTTTCGAGCTCTTCGCCTTCCATCTGGCCGTGGGCCACGGCCACGCGGGCGTTGGGTACGAGCCGCACGATGGTGGCCGCCATTTCCACGATATCGGTGATGCGGTTGTGCACGAAAAAGGCCTGCCCGCCGCGCTTCAGCTCCCGCGCAATGGCGTCGCGGATGATGGTTTCGTCGAACACGTGCAGCTCGGTTTGCACCGGCTGGCGGTTGGGCGGCGGCGTGGCAATCACGCTCAGGTCGCGCGCGCCCATCAGCGAGAAATGCAAAGTCCGCGGTATCGGCGTGGCCGACAGCGTAAGCGTGTCCACGTTCACCTTGATTTCCTTGAGCTTGTCTTTGGTCTTGACGCCAAACTTCTGCTCTTCGTCAATCACCAGCAAGCCCAAGTCTTTGAATTGCAGCTTCTTGTTGGTCAGTGCGTGCGTGCCGATGAGAATGTCCGTTTTGCCGGCCGCCACGCGCTCCATCGTCTCCTTCACCTGCTTGGCCGTTTTGAAGCGGTTGATGTACTCCACCGTCACCGGCAGGTTGGCGAGGCGGTCGCGGAAGGTCTTGTAGTGCTGCATCGCCAGGATGGTAGTAGGCACTAATACAGCTACTTGCTTGCCGCCCGCCGCCGCCTTGAAGGCCGCTCGAATAGCAATTTCGGTCTTGCCAAAGCCCACATCGCCGCACACGAGCCGGTCCATCGGGTGGGGCTGTTGCATGTCGTGCTTCACGTCTTCGGTAGCCTTGGCCTGGTCGGGCGTGTCTTCGTAAATGAAGCTCGACTCCAACTCAGCCTGCAAAAAGTCATCCTTCGGAAAGGCGAAGCCCGGCGCGGTTTTCCGCTTGGCATACAGCCGGATAAGGTCGGCGGCGATGTCCTTGACCTTCTTCTTAACCGACTTTTTCTTGTTCTCCCACTCCGGCGAGCCCAGCTTGCTCATGGTGGGCGGCGAGCCCTCCGCGCCGCTGTACTTCGCAATCTTGTGCAGTGCATGGATGCTCACCGTCAGCACGTCGTCGTCGCGGTAGATGAGCCGGATAGCCTCCTGAATGTGCCCGTCTATCTCAATCTGCGTCAGGCCCGCGAAGCGCGCAATGCCGTAGTCTTGGTGCGTCACGTAGTCGCCGGGCTGCAAGGTCTTGAGCTCGCGCAAAGTCAGCGCCTTTTTCTTCGAAAACTTGCGCGTTTCCTGCGCCCGGTAGTAGCGTTCAAACAGCTGGTGGTCAGTGTACACGGCTAGTCCGAGTTGCTCATCCACGTAGCCTTCGCGCAAGGCAATCAGCAAGTGTTGAAACTGTACGTTGGGGTCCAACTCATCGAAAATCGTGCGCAGCCGGTCGGCCTGCCGCACCGAGTCGGCGGCGATGATTGTAGTGTAGTCGCGGGTTTTGTT
The DNA here is from genome assembly GCA_964277755.1 of uncultured Hymenobacter sp. Classification (GTDB taxonomy): domain Bacteria; phylum Bacteroidota; class Bacteroidia; order Cytophagales; family Hymenobacteraceae; genus Hymenobacter. The sequence goes on along the minus strand of CAXYJY010000047.1, from coordinate 15,688 downwards.
TTCGCGAATGTTCTTCAGCAGCCGCTCAAAATCCTTGTTGAAACTCGGCTGCGGCTTGGCCGCAAACTGAAATTCCTGCGCGTTTTTAAAGTGAAATCGCTTGCCAAATTCCACGATGGCAAACTCATCGAGGCACTTTTTCAGGCTCTTTCCCTGCTCAAACAAGTCGCTGGGCTTCGACACAATCTGCATCCCGCCCGCCTCTTCCAGTACTTTCTGAAAGTTGGCCTCAGCCTTCTCAAACAGCGTCGTCACCACGTCGAGCACCTGCCGCACATCCTTGACCCATAGGCAGCTGGTGCGCGGCAAAAAATCCAGAAACGACTCGCGCCGCTCTTGCAGCAGCTTGGTTTGCACGTTCGGAATGATGCTCACGCTCGTGCGCGGCTCCACCGACAGCTGCGTTTCGGGGTTGAAGGTGCGGATGCTCTCAATCTCGTCGCCAAACAGCTCCAGCCGGTACGGCAGCTCATTAGCGTAGCTGAACACGTCCACGATGCCGCCGCGCACCGCGTACTGCCCCGCCTCGTACACAAAATCCGACTTCTCAAAGTCGTACTGCCCTAGCAACTCACCTAGGAAATTCACGTCGAGCTTGTCGCCCACCTTGGCCGAAAACGTATTTTGCACCAGGCTCTGGCGGTTGATAACCTTCTCGCTCAGCGCCTCGGGGTAGGTCACCACGAGCGGCGCGGCCAGGTTGGTCGCCACGCTGGCTTGGCGGCTGGCGTTGAGCTGGTTGAGCACCTCGGCGCGCATCAGTACGTTGGCGTTTTCCGTCTCGTCAAACTCATACGGTCGCTTGTAAGAGCTCGGAAACAGCAACGCCTCCGGCCCGTCGGGCAGCAGGTGGCGCAGGTCGGCCATAAATAGCGCCGCCTCGTCTTTGTCGTGCAGCACAAACACGTTGGGATGCGCGTGGTGCGAGGCGGCGGCGGCCACCACGGCATCCTGCGAGCCTACCAGGCCGCGCAGTTGCACGCGCAGCTCGCCGCCGCGCGCCGCGTCGTCGGCCGGGGTGTGGCGGTCGGCGGGCTTGGCCGCGCCATGCAGGCGGGCGGCCAGGGTTTGTACTTCGGTGTCGAGGCGGTATAAGCGCAGAAAATCAGCTACTTGCACGGGGCGTTGGTTCGTGGTCGGCGTAAAAGCACCCAGCCCGGCCGGGAGAAATTCCGGTCGGGCCAGGCGCTAGGTTCATACAGTATCGGCGGGGTGAAGGTTTCCGGTTAGCTGATTTTAGCTAGTTATATTAGCAATTTTCGAGGGCTTGCTACCTTCGCCAGCGCTTTTACCGTAACTTAGCCAATCAAAAATTATAGCCTATGAATCCGCGTGACTTGCCCGAGGTAGTAGCCGAATTAATAATAGAAATGCATGAGGTGCGTTCAGAATTGCGTGGCTTGCGCGAGGATATGCAAGCCATGCCCGAAAGGATTGGTAGTGCGGTTATGAAGTCACTAGAGCCATTTTTGAACCGGCTGCTCGACCATGACGACCAAATCAAAAACCACGAAAGCCGGCTTGGTAAGCTCGAAAACCCAGAATAATTGCGCGGTTCTGCTCACCTGGCCATTGGCCTCATCACGGGCGTGGCCGTTGCGGGCCTCGTCACGGGTGTCAAATTCTCGCCCGCCGGCATCGCGCTGGCTGGCTTCTCGGCGCTCGCTCCCGACCTCGACCACCCCGAAAGCCGCCTTAGTAAGCGCCTGGGCTTCGCGCACGGCTACGTGCGCTGGGCCTTTGGCGCGGTGGCGCTGGGGCTGGCCGGCTACGCCTACTTCTTGCTAAAGCCCGGTCCCGACCAGCGCTTCACCTACACGGCCGCGCTGGCGTTCGGGCTCATCGGCGTGGCGTTGCAGGGCGGCTCGGCCCGCAAGCTGGCGCTCTTGTTCACCGGCCTGGCAACGGTATTAATTGGACTTTACGCACAATTTTTATGGCTTAGCCTGCTCGGCACGTTCATCGCGCTGGCGCCTTTTACCTCGCATCGGTCCTGGACGCATACCATCTGGGCCACGGCGCTCTGGACGTATATCGGGTATCTGGCCAACAAAAGCCTGGGCTGGCACGGCGTGGCGCACTTCGCAGGGGCGGGCTATGCCTCTCATTTGCTGGCCGATACGCTGACCAAGTCGGGCGTGCGCTGGCTGCTGCCGCTCACCGACTACAGCTTCAAGATACCCTTGCTGAGCACGGGCACCAAGGCGGGCAACATGATGGAGCTGGCCATCTGCCTCGGCTACGGCCTACTGGTGCTGGGCTTAGTTATTGGACACTTAGGGTTTTAGCTCCGTAAGGGGTTGCGGTTGTGCGAATAACCTATTAGTTTCGCGTTGGCAATGGGTGGCCAGCTGGGGCAAACGTATCCTAACGTGAAGTTTATAGTATAGTCGGGCCGGGAACGTTTCCCGTGCGTTATATTTAATTTATAGTTAGTTACCTGCCTTGGCTGGGAGCCGCCGATACCTCTATCCTGCATTACCATACCCAATTTCTACCCCCACTCAATACCCCATTCTATTATGAACCAGATGAACAGCCCCCTCATCCGGGTCGGCGTATTTTACGACGGCAATTATTTTCTTAAGATTAGCGACTATTACTACTTTCAGCACGAGCGCAAGGCCCGCATCAGCCTCGAAGGCCTGCACGAGTTTATTCGCCATCAAGTAGCTGAGGAAGAAGATGTTGACGTGCGTCTGGCGCAGATAACAACTTCCCACTTTTTCCGGGGCCGCCTCTCGGCTACTGAGGCCCGCGACAAGGACCGCCTGTTTCACGACCGCCTGCTCGACGACATTCTGATGAACCTGGGCGTGTGCACGCACTACATGCCCCTCAAAACCCGCGACGGCCGCCTTCAGGAAAAAGGTATCGACGTGTGGCTCAGCCTCGAAGCCCTCGAAATGGCGCTGCACAAAACCCTCGACGTGGTAGTGCTCATCGCCGGCGACTCGGACTACGTGCCGCTCATTCGCAAGCTCAACACTGTGGGCACCCGCGTGATGCTGCTCAACTGGGATTTCAAGTACGAAGACTTCAAGGGTGAAACCCGCGTGACGCGCGCCTCGCAGCACCTGCTGGAGCAGGCTACCTACCCCGTAGCCATGCACGCCGTTATCGACCGCGGCTTGCAGGAGCAGGATGAAGTAGTTGAGAACATGTTCGTTACGCAGAGCGAGCCGGCTGCTTTCGCGCCCTCGACCAGCGGCTTCAGCTACGGCAACGCGCCCGCTACTCCGGCCCCGGCCGTCCCGGCTGCCGTTTCAGGCACTGCCGCTGCGCCCAAGGTTATCCGCACTACCGGCCCCACGGCGGCCGGCCCGGTGGGCACGGTGGGCATCAGTACCATCAAGAACCTTAAAAACGGTTTTGGCTTCGTGGTGATGCCACCTAACAATCTGTTTTTCAGCTACGCTGACTTGTCGGAAGGCGATTTCAACGACCTGCGCGAAGGCGACTGGGTGGAGTTCACGGTAGGCCGCAACCACCGCGACGAAGACTGCGCCCGCAACGTGCGCAAAGTAGCCGCCCCCAACCTGGATGGCGACGACGATTACGAGCCTGCTACATCTACGCACCAAGCCCTTAGCGCTACCTTGTAGCCTGAAGATAACTAATTAAAAAAGCCCGCTGCGTTCGCAGTGGGCTTTTTTATGTACTCAACTTAAGGTTGATAATAGGATGAATGGCGTCTGGCCGGGTAGTCATTCGCGGGCTCGCAGCGTCCGCGCTACGGCAATAGGTCGCCCAGCCGCTTGCTGGCCGGGTAGCGGTTGAAGGTGCCCATACCCTGGGCCACGGCGGTGGCTTCGACTTCGCCGGCGGCCTGGCGGTAGATGACGCCGCTGCTCACGACCAGCGACCTGCCGGCGTTGTCGACCTGAGCCACGGCGCGCAGCTCGTCGCCGAGGCGCACGGGGTGTAAGTAGTTGATTTTGAACTCCACTGTGGATACCAACTCGCCGGCCGTAAAGGCCAGCGTGAGGGCCGCCGCGCCGAGCACGGCGTCCATGAGGCCGGCGAGTACGCCGCCGTGGGCCACGCCCGGCGACGACAAATGCGCGGGCTCAATGACCATGCGGTATTCGGCCTTGCCGGGCTCGGAGGTACTCAGGGTCATACCGTTGGCCTGGCCGTAGGCGTTGATGCGGTTGTAGCCGGCCACCAAGGTCAGCCAGTCGGAGAGGGGAGGAGTGGACACTAGGTAGGCAAAAGACGTAGAAGGCCCACCAGCACGGGCTCTCAAAGATGCGCCCGGCGCGGCCAATCGCCCGTACCTTTACCAAAAACTCAGGCAGTTGCTCCTAGCAACTGCCTGCTGATTACCCGTTTACCGCCATGCCTTCCTTCGACATCGTTAGCAAAGTAGACCCCCAAACCCTCGAAAACGCCATTAATACCGCCAAAAAGGAGCTGGCCACGCGCTACGACCTGCGCGATACCAAAGGCGGTATGGAACTCGATAAAAAGGCCAATACCGTGCTGCTCAGCTCTGAAAACTCGATGCGGATTAAGGCCTTGGAGGATATCCTGCTGGCGCGCATCGTGAAGCAGGGTATCGATGGTACGGCTCTCGACTTTACGGCCGAGGAGCAAGCCAGCGGCAACCTGGTGAAGAAGACGATAAAAGTGCGCGCCGGCGTAGATAAAGAGGCGGGCCGCAAAATCATCAAAACCATCAAGGACAGCAAAATAAAGGTCGAAGCGCAAATGCAGGACGACCAGATTCGGGTGAGCGCCAAGAAAATAGACGACTTGCAAGCCGTCATTGCGCTATTGCGCCGCACCGACAATGGCCAGCCGCTGCAATTCGTGAATATGAAAAGCTGACCGCAGATTCAAACGGATTTTTAGGATTTAACGGATACGCCCGCTGCGCGGGCTGGCTGTTTTAGCTTTTGGATTTTGTTTGATAACATAATGTATTGTAGCACAGTATTTTGGATGCGTTGTGCTGCAATCTTGTAACACCTTCTTCTGCTGCGCTATTTAGCACGAAGGGCTACCCAATAATTAGCCAGCCCGCGCAGCGGGCGTATTCGTTAAATCCTAAAAATCCGTTTGAATCTACGGTCTATGTACGATTTTTCTGCTTTTACTCACGCGGCGGCGTGGGTTAGTCTGCTTACCCTCACCATCATGGAAGTGGTATTGGGGATTGATAATATCATCTTTATTTCTATCACCGTCAATCGCTTGCCTGCCGAGCAGCAGGCGCGCGGCCGCACTATTGGGCTGCTGCTGGCGCTGGTATTCCGCGTTGGCCTGCTACTGAGTATTTCGTGGATAGTGGGGTTGCGCTCGGCCCTGTTTACGCTGCCGCTGCCGTGGCTCGACGAGCCGTTTCCGGTGAGCGGACGCGACCTGATTTTGCTGGGCGGCGGCCTGTTTTTGATGTATAAGAGCACCACTGAGATTCATAACAAGCTACAGGGCGAGGAAGAAGACGAGTTGAATGCGGGCAAGGGCACGGCCACGTTACCACAGATTATCCTGCAAATCATCCTCATCGATATCATTTTTAGCTTCGACTCCATCCTCACGGCCGTGGGCCTGGTCGACAACGTGCTGGTAATGATAGCCGCTGTTATCTGCGCGATGGGTATTATGTTAGCTTTCAGCGGAGTAGTAGCCAATTTCGTGAACCGGAATCCTACTATCAAGATGCTGGCTTTGTCGTTTCTCATCATGATTGGCTTTATGCTGGTGATGGAGGCCGCACACAAGGAAATTGAAAAGGGCTACCTCTACTTCGCAATGGCCTTTTCGCTGACGGTGGAGCTGCTGAACATGCGCCTGCGCAAAAAATCGAAGCACGGCCCGGTAAAGCTGCGCGAATCAGAGTATGACTAGCGCTTCGGGCCGGGCCTTGGCCTGCTATTAAACACTTTGCAAGCGCCGCACCACTCCGTGCGGCGCTTTTGCTTCCCGGCTTATTCGGTAGCTCGCGCGCGTAGCTCGGCCAGGCTGCCAAGCACGCGCTGCTGGGTCAGGTCGAGCAGGCGGCGATTTAGCTCATTGCGGTGGGGGCGGTAGAAGGCGAGTTCTTCCTGAGTAAAATGACCCGTGACTAAGCCTGTGAGCGTGGCCCGCAGGCGGGCATTGCGGGCCAACAGCTCAGTGAGGGCCGCGCCCAGTTCAGTGTCGGGGCGGGCGAGGGGCAGGCGGTAGTCGTGCGCAAAATCGGCCACAGTAGCCAGCAGCAGTGGGTGCTGGAGCTTGAGCAGCGGGCGCAGCACCTGGTGCTGAAAATCGGCCACGGTAGCGGGCGTAGGGATGGCGGCCGGCTGGCCCGCGATGGCGGGGCGCAAAGCAAGCAGCGCCGCATTGGGGCGAGTGAAGGGCATTGGGTTGGGCATAGATTGGGCTATACGCACACAAAAAAAGCCCGACCGAAGCCGGGCTTTTCAAGCAGCCTGTTACCGAATGAGGGCTTAGTGCTGAATAGTGACCTTGGTGGTATAGATGCCATCGGTGGTGACGACGCGCACTACGTACAGGCCCGAGGCCAGGGCACTGGTGTTCAGCTCGATACCACTCTGTTGCATCTTGGCTACCGGCACGCTGGTGGGCGCTACTACTGTTTTGCCGAGCAGGTCGAGCACCGTTACCTGGATGGGGGCGGCGCTACCGAGCTGCGTACGCACGGTCAGCAGGTTCTGGGCCGGGTTGGGGTAGGCTTCGAGCATCTCCTTGCCGAGGGTGGCGGCAGTAGTAGCCAGCGGGGCGTTGGTGACGCCTGGCGGCACGTCGAAAGCTTCAATGATGCCCGTAACGCGGGGGTAACCGGAGATGCGGTCGCCGGCGTTGGCACTGTAGCCCATACCGCGGCGTGCAAACACGCGCCAGATGAGCGAGGCGTTGGCGGCCCCGTTGTTGAGTGTGTCGGCGCGCAGGATGGCGTCGCGGCCGTCGAGCATGCTCGGGTTACAGCGCTGAAGCTTGCAGCCCTCCAGTATCAGCTTCAAGGCAACGTTGTTGCCGCCCGTAGCTGCGTAGAAGTCCGTGTTATAGCCGTACTTATAGATGAACTGCCAGTTCAAATCCCAGAGCGTAGCGGCCCAGATTTCGCCCAGGTTATGCGATTCCTGGTAAGCTACCCCCCCGTTACCATTCACAACAGCGCCGTAGGTCAGGTTGTTACCCGCCGTGCTGAAGTTGGTCGTGTAGGGGCGGGTGCGCAGGCCGGCCGTATTGCCCATCACGTAGGCACCCGTGGCGCGGTTGGCGCTGCCGATGTCGCCGGGCTTGGTGGTCATCCAGAGGGCGAAGAAGTCGCTCCAGCCTTCGCCCATTTGCTGGGTGTAGATGGGGGCCGTGGCGGTACCAAGGTTGCCGATGAGGCAGCTCGAATTGGACGGGCCGCCGGTGAGGCGGTTGCTGATACCGTGGCCGTATTCGTGCGATACCACGCCGTTGTCAAGCGAGCCGTCGAGGTCGGCGTTGGTGATATCGCTGGCGCAGCCCACGGCTACCGTGCTACCCGTGAGAGCCGCCCGGATTTTAGCCCCGTTACGGCCGGAAATGAAGATGGCCGGAATGGTGATGGATGGGTCAGAGCCGCTCATGGTAACGAGCGTATCAGAATTGGCAACGGTGCCATAGACGATAGCCAGCGTAGCGCCATTGAGCTGCGCATTCTTCACTTTGGTAGAGAAGTTGTTGCCGGTTCCCGAGCAGCCGCGCCGCTGAATCAGGGCAATGTTTCCACTTACCGCGCTCGCGTTGACGTAGTTGGAAGTGCAGCTGTGAACGCCGCCATCAACACCCGTCCCGTCGTTGACGGGTACGATGTTGCCGCACACCGAGCCAAGCAGGGCAAGGTTACCGCCAAACTCCCCGGTTGGAATATAAGGATACGTGCCCGCAATAGAGCTGGGGGAGGTGATGGTTATTGTCTGGTTCGCGTTGTCGAACAGATACATCTGCATCGTGGGCATCGCGCCGTCGGGGGGCGTCGAGAAGTTGGCGTTGTTGCGCGCAAAGCCGTCCTGCGATTCGGCCCGCACGGGGTCGTTGCCCGCGCCGGTGCCCGTCGCGTTCTTATACTGGAAGTTACCGGCCGGCTCCGTAAACCCGTGAGCCAGCATGACGTCGTGCATCATGTTGTTCACGTAGAATAGGTTGGTAGTAGCGGCGTTCAGGTTGGGCCGCGGTCCCAGCGGCTGGTTGAAGTTATACTCGAAGTTCATCGTCGAACCCCCGTCCGGCGAGGTAGTCGACGAATTGAAGTTGGCCGCCGTGGCCCCGTTGGCCGTGGCCGAGTTGTCGTCGTAGGCCGCTACGTTGTTGCCGCGCGTCAGGTACTTGCCGGTCGAAAGAAACGAGTAGCTATCGAGGAACGTATTGGGCGACTGGCCAGCCACCCACCCATAGGGCGAGTAGGGATTGCCCACGGCGGGCAGCGTCACATTGGTGCGCGCGCCCTGCGTCGGCGATTCCAGCGGGAAGGCAAAGCTCGTCACGGCATTGGCGGCCGTGGTGCTGGCCGGGCTCAGGGGAGCGGCCAGCTCCTGGGCCGCGTTGAAGGCCATTGCCTGCTGCTGGCGATGCTGCAGGCGGTGCATAAACTGGTTGAACGTGCTCTGCTCGCTCACCGTGTAGTCGTTTCTCTCTACCAGCTGGCCGGTCTGGGCATCTATGCGGGCATTCCACTGGTGCTCCTGGTCGAGCTGCGCGATGGTCACGTTCCACACCAGCACCAGCTTGTCGGCTACGCGGGCATACATGAGGCGCACCGGAATGTCGCGCTCCGAAATACCGCCGTTATTGAACACGAGGCCATCGGCCGGGCGGGCCTCCGTTACCACGCGCAAGCCCACGGGGCGCGGCAGCCCCAGGCGCACCGCAGCGGCCGTAATGGCTTGCTCGGCCGTGAGGGCGGGCGTAGCCGAGGGGGCCAGCGCCGCCGCGCCGCGCACGAAGTCCTGCGAAGCCGCTACTACCTTGCCTGCTTTGTCGGTATGCACGGCCCCAGTGGCGTTGAAGATGGCCAGCCCGTTTACCCGCTGCTGCAAGTACGTGTGGGTGAGGCCCGTGCTGGCATCAAAATACGAGTCGGTTACGGCCGGGTTCACTACGTCGGCGCTGCTCAGCCCTTGGGCTTTAGCCCGGCTTGCAAAAGCCGAAAGAGCGGCTTCGGGCACCACGCTTTGCGCTTGCGCAAGCGCTGGCAAAGCCAGTGCGGCGGCGAGTGTCAGCGCCCGGTAGCCCCTCGGAGTAAAGGACAATGTCATAAGAGAAATGAAAAAATTAGGGAAAAGCAGAAGTTATGCTACGCCAAAGTTACGCGTAAAGCACCGCAAAAATCCAAGCTTATCGAGCATATTCAGGATGAATATTTTTTTGGTTAAGTTATTGCTAATTAGGTTGTCTACTTAATCAAAACTTAATTAAATACTAAGAGCTTGCTTAGTACGTCCCACAGCACCACGCCGGCCGCCACGCTCACGTTCAGCGAGTGCTTGGTGCCGAGCTGCGGAATCTCTACCGCCGCGTCGCACAGGGCCAGTACCTCGTCATCGACTCCGAATACTTCATTGCCGAGCACCAGCGCCAGCGGCTGCCCCGGCCCGGGTTGGAATTGCGGCAGCAGCACCGAATCCGTAGTTTGTTCCACCGCGATAAGCTGGTAGCCAGCGGCTTTCAGGTCTTGCGCGGCCTCCAACGTAGTGGCTGTGTGCGCCCACGCCACCGACTCGGTACTGCCCAAGGCGGTTTTGGTGATTTCGCGGTGCGGCGGGCGGCCCGTGACGCCGCAAAGGTAGATTTTTTCGAGCGCAAAGGCATCGGCTGTCCGAAAAACGGCCCCCACATTGTGCAGCGAGCGCACGTTGTCGAGCACCAGCACCACGGGGCTTTTGGCAGTAGCTTTGAAATCGGCCACGGGCAGGCGGTTTAGCTCCTGCATAGTGAGTTTGCGCATCATTTTTGGGGCTGTTAGCTTTTGGCCTTTAGCCGTTAGCTTTTTTTAGGTAGAAAGCCAGCGGGCAAGGCGGGCACAATCCGGCGTAATTTAGGGTTTTAAAGAAATGCCGGCCTAAAATCCCGCCCGCGTTTCTTTCCTATGATGGCTGTCGATAAAAAGCTAGTAGCTAGCAGCCAGAAGCTAACAGCTCCATGCCCACCGCCACCGCTCCCGCCAAAAAATTCGAAATCAAGTCGCTCGGGCCCGAGCACACCACGCCCAGCCCGGCCTTCGACACGCCGCTGATGCGGCAGTACTACCAGCTCAAGCAGGCGCACCCCGGCGCGGTGCTCTTATTTCGGGTCGGCGATTTTTACGAAACCTTTGGCGAAGACGCCGTTACGGCCGCGCGCATTCTCGACATCACGCTCACCAAGCGCGGGGCCGGCACGGCCTCCGAGGTGGCGCTCGCGGGCTTTCCGCACCATGCCCTCGACAACTACCTGCCCAAGCTCGTGCGCGCCGGCCAGCGCGTGGCCATCTGCGACCAGCTCGAAGACCCTAAGCAAGCCAAAGGCTTGGTAAAAAGGGGGATAACCGAGCTCGTGACGCCCGGCGTGAGTCTGCACGACAATACGCTGGAGCGCCGCCAAAATAACTACCTCGCCGCCGTGCACTTCGGCAAAACCGAGGCCGGCGTGTCGTTCCTGGACATCAGCACCGGCGAGTTTCTGGTGGCGCAGGGCACGGTAGAGTATTTGGGCAAGCTGTTGCAGAATTTCCGGCCCGCCGAAGTGCTGTTCTGCAAGCAGAGCCGGCGCAATTTTGAGGAGCATTTCGGCCCCGATTTCTGCACCTACGCGCTCGACGAGTGGGTTTTTGGGCACGACTACGCCCACGATACGCTTACGCGGCACTTCCGCACTACCTCGCTCAAGGGCTTCGGCGTCGATACCATAAGGGAGGGCGTGATTGCGGCGGGCTGCATCCTGCACTACTTGGCTGAAACCAAACACACCGATATTCAGCACATCGCCAGCCTGGGCCGGCTCGAAGAAGATAAGTACGTGTGGCTCGACCGCTTCACGGTGCGCAACCTCGAATTGGTGCAAGCCCAGCACCCCGGCGGCGTGCCGCTGATTGACATTCTCGACCAAACCATCACCCCGATGGGCGCGCGCCTGCTGCGCAAGTGGGTGGTGCTGCCATTGAAAGAAGTAAGCCAGATTCAGCGCCGCCTCGACACCGTGGCCGCCCTTGTGGCCAACCCCGAGCTGCTTGAAGAGGTGCAGAGCCACCTGCGCCCCATCAATGATTTAGAGCGCCTTATTTCGAAAGTAGCCGTGCGCCGCGTGAACCCGCGCGAGCTGTTGCAGCTGGCGCGGGCGCTGGAAAGTATCGCGCCGCTGCGCGAAAAGCTGGCCGCCTCGGGCATTAAGGCCCTCGAAAAGCTCGCCGACCAAATCAACGCCTGCGCTTCGCTGCGCCAGGAAATTCAGGCCAAAATCCGCCCCGATGCGCCCTTGCTCACCAATCAGGGCCACGTGATAATGGATGGCGTGGATGCCGAGCTGGACGAGCTGCGGGCGCTGGCCTTTTCGGGCAAGGACTTCTTGCTGAAAATGCAGCAGCGCGAGCAGCAGACTACCGGCATCACGTCGCTCAAAGTGGCTTATAACAAAGTGTTTGGCTACTACCTCGAAGTCAGCAACGCCCACAAAAACAAAGTGCCCGCCGAGTGGATTCGCAAGCAGACGCTGGTGAACGCCGAGCGTTACGTGACCGAGGAGCTGAAGACGTATGAGGAGAAGATTCTCAATGCCGAGGAGCAACTGTTCGTCATCGAAAGCCGCATCTATCAGGAGGTTACGCTGGCGGCGCTCGATTTCGTGAGTCAGATTCAGCAGAACGCCCGCGCCATCGGGGTGCTCGACTGCCTGGGCTCGTTTGCGGCCACGGCGCGGCAGTACCATTACGCGCAGCCCACCGTGAACGACGGGCCGGTGCTCGATATCAAGGCCGGCCGCCACCCCGTCATTGAGCGCGGGCTGCCGCCGGGCGAAAGCTACATTCCCAACGACATCTGCCTCAGCCAGGACGACCAGCAAATCGTGGTGATAACGGGGCCAAATATGGCCGGTAAGTCGGCGCTGCTGCGCCAAACGGCGCTCATCGTGCTGCTGGCGCAGATTGGCTCGTTTGTGCCGGCTGGCGAGGCTACTATCGGCATCATCGACAAGATTTTCACCCGCGTGGGGGCTTCCGACAACCTGAGTAAGGGCGAAAGCACCTTCATGGTGGAGATGACCGAAACGGCCTCCATTCTCAACAATTTGTCGAGCCGCAGCCTGGTCTTGATGGATGAAATTGGGCGCGGTACGAGTACTTACGACGGCATCAGCATCGCGTGGGCCATTGTGGAGTATTTGCACAACAACCCCAAGGCGCGGGCTAAAACGCTCTTTGCCACCCACTACCACGAGCTGAACCAGCTGGCCGACGACTGCCCCCGCGTGCGCAACTACCACGTGGCCGTGCAGGAGGCCGATGGCCGGGTGCTGTTTTTGCGCAAGCTGCGCCCCGGCGGCTCCGAGCACTCGTTCGGCATTCACGTGGCGCGCATGGCCGGCATGCCGCCCGCCGTAGTGCTGCGCGCCAACGAGATAATGCACCACCTGGAGCAGGAGCGCGCCCAAACCGGCCTCACCGAAGGGGACCCCAGCGCCCCCACCGAGTTCGACGACGTGCTGGCCGGCCTGGACGATAATCAGAAACCAGAGCCCAAAAACCAGCAACCTAAGCCCCGCGCCACCACCGCGATGACCACCCGGCCCACGGTGCAGCTCAGCATGTTCGAGCCCGGCGACCCCAAGCTGGAGCAGCTGCGCGAGCTGCTGCAAGTACTGGACATCAACACGCTGACCCCAATAGAGGCGCTGCTGAAGCTACAGGAGCTGAAGGGGCTGGTGTAGAAATGAAATAATCCGTTCAGGTAGCTTGTAGTAAGTTTCTTGTGTGCTTGGTGAAATTAAAATGAATTATTTTATTCGCTGGTGTTCAGCTGATTGTAAAAAAATAAATATTAATATCTATAAGATATATGTGTTGCTATACCTTCGTGTTGTTCGCGAACAAAAATGGATTTCAGGTATGGCCAACGCCTGATATTCAACTTTTTTCACACCAAGTATTTTGAAACCCCTACTCATTTTTACCTATGAAAAGCATGTGGAAAAGCGTAAGTGCAGCGCTCGTGGTGATGGGCACCGCCAGCGCGCTACTGATGACAAGCTGCGATAAGCAGAAATCAATGAACGAGTTGAATTCAACTGTTCAGAAGGCTGAAGAGCAATCAGCTAAAGCTGCCACTGCGGGGAAAACAGCTGCTCGTGGCGAAGAAGTTACTTCTGAAGAGGATTACGAAAATGTCTTCACGCAGCTAGCTTCGACGCTAGACGAAGAAAATACCCTGCAAATCACGGTTGCTGAAGGGGGATACATCTTTACGTTGCTCACCCAGCAAGGAGCGCCAGCAGATAAGAAAGCGGTCTGACACAGTGCGACATTCAACTCAGAGTTTGTTCATTGTGCTGTTGACTGGGCTCATGGGCACGGTGGCTGTGTGCATGTAACACACGGTCCTAAAGCCGGTTGGAATGCTTACGCTTGTCATTAAGGCAGTAGCATAAGTTCATTTAAGAAAATAAGAAAAGACAAGGCATTGATTGCAGCCAGCAATTGATGCCTTGTTTTTTGTGTTTTCTTCAGAACTGGCAGCAACCAAAGCTGGGCACCTAGCGAGAGGACAGAAGCAGGGGCATTGCGAAGCTTTGGCAAGTACTTGACTAGCTACTCATAGCTACTGCTGTATTACTGCACGTAATGCCGCCGTAGCAGCGCTGCCGCCGCCGTGGCATCAGCCACGCACACGCTGCACACGGTGCCCACGCCGTTTACCGGGCCTTCGTATTCCCAGGCGAAGGTTTTGGGGGCGGCCGTGAGCGAAGGGCTGACCAGCAGCCCGGTGCCGCTGGGCACTACGTACAGGATGCGGCCGTTTTCGAAGCGCACTTTAAAGCCTGCCTGGCCCTGCACCCGGCTTGCGCCGCCGTAGCGCAGGGGGTTGTCTACCCGGTCTTTGCCGTGGGCGTAATGGATATCGGAGCGGCGGCCGTTGTTGGTCCAGAAGCTGAAGTGCTCGTAGTCGGCCGTGCCGGGCTGGCCGTAGCCGTAGTTGGCCACCCGGTTTTGGGCGCGGGCGGGGCCGGCGGCCGCCGTGAGCAGTGCGGCGGCGAGTAGGCTGGGAGCAGAAGCGAAGTTCATGGACAAAAAAGCGCGTGAAAGCGGTTATCCCGCCTGGTTTCTAAACCAGGCCGACCGGCCTAGCTGCATACGCAAAGCGCCTGCCCAAAGCTGCGCCGCCGGCCTCCACAAAATCGCTGACTACGGCCGTAGTACCGTGAACTGCCGCCTAGCGCGGCGTGTTAAAAGAAATCCGGCTACCCGGCCGGCCGCGTATGTCCGTGTCCCGCTTTCTTTCCGCTAAACACCCCATGACCAAGCTTTTTTCGGCCCTGTTGGGCCTTGGCGTGCTGGCTTTCACGGCCTGCGGCCCGCAGCAGTCGGCCCAGGCCCAAACCCCGCCCCAGGCGCCCCAGCGCGCCACTACTGGCTTTGCCCCGGCCAACCTGACCGGGCTGGCGCAGGCTACCTTCGCGGGCGGCTGCTTCTGGGCGCAGGAAGAGGCCTTTGAAGAAATAAAGGGCGTGAAGCAGGTGGTGAGCGGCTACGCCGGCGGCACCGTGCCGCACCCCACCTACGAGCAGGTAGCCGGCCAGCGCACCGGCCACGCCGAGGCCGTGAACATCTACTACGACCCCAAAGTGGTGAGCTACCAGACGCTGGCCGACATCTTCTTCACCGCCAGCCACGACCCCACGCAACTCAACCGCCAGGGCAACGACACCGGCCCCGAGTACCGCTCGGTGGCTTTCTACCGCACGCCCGAGGAGAAAAGGATTATCGAGCAAACCATTGCCAAAGTCAACGCCGCCAAGCAGTACGATAGCAAAATCGTGACCCAGGTAGCGCCGTTCAGCCAGTTTTGGGATGCCGAAGACTACCACCAGGGCTACTATCGCCTGAACCCCGATAACCCCTACATCACCAACGTGTCGGCCCGCAAGGTGGCGCACGTGCGCGAGCGGTTTCCGCAGGCGCTGAAGCAGGGTGCGGCGCTATAGGCGGTAGGTTGTTAACTGACGGTCATGCTGAGTGCAGCGCAGCGGAGTCGAAGCATCTCTACCGCCTCGTTGGACGGCTTGGATGATGTGGCAGAGATGCTTCGACAAAATTAGTATGACAGTCGCTCAGACTTTCTCCAATTCAGAAATAAGTCTAAAAATCTTGGGCAGCCCTGGCTTCGTAGCCAGGGCTGTTTTTTTATGTCCGGCTGGCGGCGGTGTGGACTATTACGGCAATAAAAATATTCGCCAGATATAGCTATTGTGTTTTTTTTCAACAAGTTGCGCGCTTATGTTTGCGACGTCGTCCGTTATTCCTTTTCTACTTCTATGATAACAGCTTTACGCGCCCTGGGCACGCTGCTGCCCGCGTGCCTGCTGGCCACCGCCAGCCACGCCCAGCTACTGTGGCAAACCACGATGGGCACGGTGGCCCGCGAAACGTCGGCGGGCTTTGTGGCCGTGCCGGGGGGCTACGTGAACGTGGGGCAGGGGGGCTACAACGGGGGCAGCACGCGGGGCAACCAGTTTTTCG
>CAXYJY010000046.1:0-62460 GCA_964277755.1 uncultured Hymenobacter sp. | reverse complement strand
AACCCGGCTTTATCAGACTTCGCGCCTAAACTTCGCGCCACTTCGCGTTAAAACCCCTCTGTTTACGTTACGGCTACCTATGCGATACCTGTTGTTACTATTGCTGCTCCCGCTGGCCGCCCAGGCCCAGCGCCAGCAGCGCGTTATAGTCTATTTCGACTCAACCAAAACCCGCCCCCGCGAAATTTTCCGCGCCCTCGTGGCCGCCGATACCGTGATGCAGGGGCCCTACAAGCGCTTTTACCGCAGCGGCCGGCTCGAAGCCCAGACCCGCTACACCGACGGCAAGCGCGATTCGGTGTACGTCGAGTTTCATCCCAACGGCCAGCGCCGGCTCGAAGCCACCTACCGCGAGGGCATTCGCCAGGGGCCGTTTAAGACCTATTACGAAGGCGGCAAAGTGGCCCAGACGGGCACCTTCGTGGACGACCAGCCCAGCGGGCCGCTCACCACCTACCACCCCACCGGCGAAGTAAAGCTGCAAACCACCCTCGACGCCAAAGGCCAGCCCAACGGCGCGGTGCGCGAACTCTACCCCAGCGGCCAGCCCGCCGCCGAGGTCACTTACGCCAACGGCCAGCCCAACGGCGCGGTCAAGTTCTTCTACCCCAACGGCAAGGTGCAAAGCGAAGGCACGCTGCGCGGCGGCCTGCTAAGCGGCTCGTACAAAACCTACTACGACACCGGCCAGCTCGAAAGCGAGACGGTGATGAACGACAAAACCGGCAAGGGCAGCTACCGCTCGTACTACCCTACCGGCCAGCTCCAGACCGAGGGCACCTACTCGCCGGCCGCCGTGCGCGAGCGCGCCGTCACCAACAAGCTCGGCGACGACCTCACTAAGCGCGTGGCCCCGCGCACCGGCACCGCCGCCCTCGACGGCCCCGCTACTTCCTATTATGAAAGTGGTAAAGTGAAGAGCAAGACCACCTACCGCCTCGGCGTGCCCACCGGCCGCGCCCTCGCCTACTACGAAAGCGGCCAGCTGAAAGAGGCAATCGACTACGCCGCCCAGGGCCGCGACCGCAAAATAACGCGCTACTACGACGCCGCCACGCCCACCCGCGAGGCCGAGGAGCAGTACAAAAACAACCACCCCGTGGGCACCTGGCGCGAGTACTACCAGGATGGCAAGTCGCCCCGCAAAGTCGAAACCTACGCCCCTACCGGTAAGCTGCAAGGCGAGCGCCTCACCTACTTCGACAACGGCCAGGTGCAAACCCGGCAGCAGTACGAAAACGGCCAGCAAACCGGCCTCGGCGAGCAGTTCTTCGCCAACGGTAAGCTCTGGAAGGAAGGCACTTACCTGAAAGGCCAGCTCTCGGGCCCCTACCGCGAGCTACGCGAAGACGGCACCCTGGCCGAGGAAGGCCAGTATAAATTTGGCAAAACCAGCGGGCAGTGGACCTACTATAAAGCCGATGGCCGCGGCATCGACCACCAGGTTACCTTCCGCGATGGCAAGCCCGTGGGCTCGGGCTCGCGGCCGAAGCTCAATGGCAAGCCCTACGTGCCGAAGGCCAAGAAGTAGCGGGCCGCTAAAGCCTGGTTTGTAAAGTCAGATTGTCGGCTGGTTTTTAGCCTGACAATCTGACTTTTGCTTTTAGAGCCATACTCAGGCTGGCATCCTTTAGTATGCGTTATTTTGTTTTGCAACGCGAAGCAGGCGGCTAGCTTAGCTGGCGCAGCTGCTTGCCAGGCAGCGCGTTTGCGCTATGGCCCTACTCTACTCGCCGCCCAGTCCGCACGGGCACTTTTATTACGAAGCCAGCCAGCTGGCGGCCTTTGCCTTGTACGTGGGGTTGCTACTGGCCCAAGGCTACCGGCGCGGCTACGCCTGGCGTAGCTGGCTGCCGCTGGTAGCAGCGGCCACGCTGGCGCTGGTGCTGGGCTGCCAACTCGTGTTCCTGGCCCCCGCCGACTGGCTGGCCTGGCTCGGGGGCGATGCCGAGTTGGCGCGGGCCGTGGCCGGCGGGCCGCGCTCGGTGGTAGGTGGCGCGGCCTTTAGCCTGGGGGCGGTGCTGGCGCTGCGGCGGGCGCTGGGCTTCCGGGGCTGGGGCGTGCTTGATGCTTTTGCCGGGCCGCTGTGCTGGGCCCTGGCGGTGCAAAGCGTGGGCTGCATGCTGGTGGGCTGCTGCTGGGGCGAGCCCACGGCCGCCGGCACCTGGGGCTTCGTTTACGGGCCGGGCACGCCCGCCTACGCCGCGCAATTCGCGCAAGGGTTACTGCCGGCCGGCGCGCCGCACGCGCTGCCGGTGGTGCCCACGCAGCTCTACCACCTGCTGCTGTGCGCGGGTACGGGGCTGGCGCTGTACCGGCTGCGCCGCCGGGCCACCGGCTGGCCGGGCGGCAGCCGCTACCTGCTGGCAATGGGGCTGTTGTGCCTGGGCCGCCTGACTATAGAGTTTTGGCGCGACGCGGCCAGCGAGCCGCTTCGGGCGGCCCCGCTGGTGCTAGCGGGCCATTCGCTGCCGGGCCTGGGCTTGCAGTGGCTGCTGCTGCTCGAAGCCGCTGCGCTACTGGGCGGCTGGATTTGGCTGGTGCGCCGGGGCCGGTCGCTCGGAGCCGATGCCTTGGTGCCCGCCGGCCGCGCGCCCGCGCTGGTGGGGCTGGGCTTGCTGGCAGCCACGGCCCGGCTGGCACCGGGTACCCTCAACCTACCCGAAACGCTGTTCCTACAAGCCCTGCTGCTGGCGGTGCTACTGGCCGAGGCACGCACCGCGCTGCTGGCACTGGGACGTAACCTGCCGCGCCTGGCGGGCCTGCCGCTGAGTTTGCTACTAGCCAGCGCGCTATTCCTGGCCACGGCCCAGGCCCCCGCACCACGGCAAAGCCCACCCGCCGCCGAAGCGCCCCGCCTCACCTTCAGCGTAGGCGCGTTGCACAATCAATACGATGAGCGCCCATCGAGTGGCTGTGGCTCAAGCCCCTATACCTACGGGCATCGCACGCAGGCAGCGGGTGGCGAAGTAGCCTACCAGCTAGCCCCCGATGCCGAAGAGCCACTAGTAACTACCGTGGGCGGCGGCGCGTGGGTGGGCACCGAAACTATCGAGCTCATCAACGTCACCGGCACGCCCTCCTATCCGCCCGCGCCCGGCTACCTCGGCACGCACCGGCTCTACGACTTGCACCTCTACGCCGAAGGGCAGCAGCAATGGCAAACCAACAGACTGGGTTTCTGGTGGGGCAATGGGTTCGGGCTTCAGTATCGGCTCGGCCTGCACCTGGGGCAGCTGGGTTATTCGATAAGGGGCAATACAGACAATATCCGCCAGCTCAACCTGCTGCCCGAAGCCATGCTGGCCTTTAGCTACAGCCCCAAGCTATTCACCCAGTTTGACCTGGGCTACGGGGCCGAAAACGCGCTCGGCAGCTACGCCACCCGCTTTGGCCTGGGCCTGGGGCAGCCCCTGGGCGGCCACCTGCTGGCGGGCGTGGCCGTGGCCTACCACGACAACGGCGACCCCAATTCGGCTAGTTTTAGCCTGGGATTTGTGAGTGCCCGCCTGCGCCTGCCGGCTGGCACCGGCTTCAGCGCCTTCGCTCTGGAGCCTTACTTCGCCACCAATTTCAACCGGCACAATCTGCTCAGCCTCAAGCTAAGCTACCGGCTGGGCGGCAAGTAGTATCTCTGCCAAACGCCAAGCCGACACTAACCAAATACCGGCACCACGCGCCCCTCGTCTACCTTCAGCGCGGCATCGTACTTCTTGCCGGTTTTGGCCGAGAGAAAGCCTTTGATAACGCCCGTTTCGCCCTTGCGCAGCAGCTGGCGCAGCTGCGGGTCGGTCAGCTTTTTTCCGCCCCACTCGAAGGGCACCCGAAACTGGCAGTCCTCGCGAAAGCGCGAGCAGCCGAAGGCGCTGCTGCCCTTGAGCATGGTGCCGAGCCGGCACACCGGGCACGGAATCTGGCCGGGGTCGGTGGCGGTGGTGGGCTTGCTTTCGGCGGCGGGCACGAGCTCGGGTTGCAGCCTGGCGTCGAGCGTGAGCGCGCCGTCGAGCTTCTCGCCCGCGCCGGTCACGAAGCCCTTGATGAGCTGGGTGCGGCCTTTGGTGAGCAGCGCTTTCACCTGCGGGTCGGTCAGCTTTTTGCCCAGCACCTCGGCCGGCAGCCGCCACTGGCAGCCCTCCCGAAATCGGGCGCAGCCGAAGGCCGTTTTGCCGCGCAGGATGTGGCCGGTTTTGCAGGCCGGGCAGGTGCCGAGGCCGGCGGATGTTTCTGGTTTCTGGTTTCTGGTTTCTGATTGCCTAGTGGCGGTAGCGGCCGACTTCGGCGAAGCTGCCATAGCTTTTTCAGCGCTGCCAGTCGTGACAGCGCGGCCGCTACGGTCGGTTTTGACCTCCTGCACCATCTCGCGCACCAGGCCTTTCAGCTCTTCCAAAAACTGGTCGGAAGGCAATTCATTGCGCTCAATCTGGCGCAGCTTCTTTTCCCACTGGCCCGTCAGCTCCGCCGATTTCAGCGTGGGGTTGGCAATCAGACCAATCAATTCGATGCCGGTAGGCGTGGGCAGAATGCGCTTTTTGTCGCGCCGAATGTAGTTGCGCTTAAACAGCGTTTCGATGATGGCGGCGCGGGTGCTGGGGCGGCCAATGCCGTTTTCCTTCATCGCCAGGCGCAGCTCGTCGTCGTCGATGTTGCGGCCAGCCGTTTCCATGCCGCGCAGCAGGCTGGCCTCGGTGTAGTCTTTAGGCGGCTGGGTCATCTTGCTTTCCAGGCGCGGCTGGTGGGGGCCGCTTTCACCTTTGGCGAAGCTCGGCAGCACGGTGCTTACTACATCGTCGTTGTCTTCGGCGCCGGTAGCGGCTTTTTCGCCGGCCGGGGCGGCGGGCCTAGGCGCAGCCTGCTGGGTAGGGTCGCCGTACACCACGCGCCAGCCGGGGTTGAGAATTTGCCGGCCGCGCACGCGAAACAGGAAGCCGGCCGCCTCGGCCAGCACGGTGGTATTGCTGACTTCACAATCGGGGTAAAACGCGGCGATGAAGCGGCGCACGATGATGTCGTACACGCTGCTTTCCATGCCGCCGCCCGGCCCGCCGCTACCCGTCGGAATAATGGCGTGGTGGTCGGTTACCTTGTTGTTGTTGAATACCTTGGGCGTCTTCGGAATCTTCTGCGCCAGCAGCGGCGCGGTCAGGTTTGAGTAGCCGATACCCCGCAGAATGTCGGGAATTTTGGGGTACACGTCGTCGGGCAAAAACGTGGTATCGACGCGCGGGTAGCTCACGGCCTTCTTCTCGTAGAGCGCCTGCACAATCTTGAGCGTATCCTCGGCCGACAGCCCTAGCTGGTTGTTACACTGCACTTGCAGCGAGGTCAAATCGAACAGCCGCGGCGGCGACTCGCGCCCCTTCTTAATCTCCACGTTCGTCACCGTGAGCGGCGCAGGGTGCACGGCTTCGAGCGCCTTCTTAGCCTCGTCTTCCTTCACGAAGTAGCCCAGCGCCCGCAGGCGGCTCTGCTCGTCGGGCGCGTCCTGGGCTTCTTTTTGTTCGGCCTCCGTGTTGATGCGCGTAAACGTGGTGTCGCGGTACTGCGTCTTCAGCACCCAGTACGGCTCGGGCTTGAAGTTCTGAATTTCGTGGTGCCGGGCCACCAACAGGGCCAGCGTGGGCGTCTGCACCCGCCCGATGCTCAGCAGCTGCTTGTCCTGGTAGGTGGTGTATTTCAGGGTGAAAAGGCGCGTGGCGTTTAGCCCCAGCAGCCAGTCGCCCACGGCGCGGCTGCGCCCGGCCTGGTACAGGCTATCGAATTCTTTGCCGTCGCGCAGGTTGTTGAACCCCTGCCTAATAGCTTCTTCGGTGAGCGACGAAATCCAGAGCCGCTTCACGGGCTTGCGGCACTTGGCTTCGTGGATTACCCAGCGCTGAATGACCTCGCCCTCCTGCCCGGCGTCGCCGCAGTTGATGACTTCGGTGGCCGCGTCGAGCAGGCGCTTGATGGTGTTGAACTGCTTTACCACGCCGTCGTCGCGGCGCATGAGCTTGATGCCGAACTGCTCGGGTATCATGGGCAGGTCGTGCAGGTTCCAGCGCTTCCACTCGGGGCGGTAGTCGTCGGGCTCCTTGAGCTGGCAAAAGTGGCCGAACGTCCACGTCACCTGGTAGCCGTTGCCCTCGTAGTAGCCATCCATGCGCCGGTCGGCCCCGATGACCTGGGCAATTTCGCGGGCTACACTAGGCTTTTCGGCAAGACATACCTTCATCGCAGATTCAAACGGATTTTTAGGATTTCGCAGATACGCCCAGCTGCGCCGGGCTGACTGGTTTAATCAACAAAAATACGTGGGGAAAAGGTTGGCTTTATTGCTAATGGCATTCTCAAAAATGCTTGATGGCTGGCGCGTCTGTGAAGTATTTGGGTTTGAGCTTCCGCCCTATTTTAGGAGAAAGCTGGTGGGCCTGGAAAGCTAGTAATGCGCGCGCTTCCGCTTTTCTTCTGTAGCGTCGGTGACAAATCAGGTTGGCTAGCTCATAAGGCGCAGCTGCTATGGGGTAAACTGCCGTCCCGATAGAATTACCATCTACCAGAAAACCAACTGCTCCAGGAACAACTAGCAGGCCGGTAACGATGTAACTCCGCGCTCTTCTGGCCGCAAACAGCCGGTGAATGGCCGCCGCCGTGTCGGGTGCGGCCTGGACTGTTGGCAGCGAATCGGGCCGCGCCGCTATTGGTACTGTTTGGGCCACGGCAGGGCCGGCAGCCAGTAGCCAAGCCAGTAAGAGGATAAAGTAGCGCATAAGAGCAGTGAAAATTAACGCTGTGAAGTACGCCCTCGCTCGGCGTTTTAGCTACTTGGCTATCAATGGCTTAAAAGTCCTTTTAACCTCCGTTCAACTCATTGATAATTGGCTGTTTATTGCGCAATGCCAATCAAAACCGAAGTCGGATAAAACGAAGAATAAATCTGTTTCGACAACGGTACCGACCCGCAAAAAGCAAAAGCCGGAGTACAAGCTTTTTGGCTCGTACTCCGGCTTTTATTAATTGCCAGCCTATTGCCTAGCTGCCCGTGCCGGGCTCAATCGGGATGATGCTGCCATCGGCCCGGCGCTTGAGCTCGGTTACTTTCACGTTGCGGAGCCAGGTTTTGCCGCTGAGTTGGGTGTCGTGGTAGAAAATGTACCACTTGCCCTTGAACTCCACGATGGAGTGGTGCGTGGTCCAGCCCTGCACGGGCGTCATTATCACGCCTTTGTAAGTGAATGGCCCCACCGGCGAGGTGCCCTCGGCGTACACCAGCAGGTGCGTGTCGCCGGTCGAGTACGAGAAGTAGTACTTGCCCTGGTACTTGTGCAGCCAGCCGCCCTCGAAGAACCGGCGCTTGGTGTCGTTGGCTTTCAGGGGCTTGCCCAACGAGTCGAGAATCACCACGTCCTTCACCGGGCCGGCAAATTCCTTCATGTCGGGCGCGAGGCGCGCCACGCGGGCGTTGAGGGCGGGCTCGTCGCCATCGGGCTTTTTCTCGGGCGCGTTGGCATTGTAAGTACCAGTAGCCCAGCGCTGAAGCTGGCCGCCCCACAGGCCCCCAAAGTACACGTAGCTCTGCCCATCGGTGTCGGTAAACACGGCCGGGTCAATGCTGAAGCTGCCCTTAATCGGGTTGGGCTCGGCCTTGAACGGCCCGGCGGGCGACTTGCTCGTGGCTACGCCCAGCCGAAACACGTCCTGCTTGTCCTTCACCGGGAAGTAGAGGTAGTACGTGCCGTTTTTGAAGGCCGCGTCGGGGGCCCACAGCTGCCGGCCGGCCCACGGAATGTCCTTGGTATCGAGGGCCACGCCGTGGTCGGTGACCTTGCCGCCGATGCTGTCCATCGACAAAATGTGGTAGTCGCGCATGGCGAAGTGGTCGCCCTTGTCATTCTCCGGCATCCCCGTCTCGATGTCGTGCGAGGGGTAGATGTAGATTTTGCCATCGAACACGTGCGCCGACGGGTCGGCGGTGTAGATGTCCTTGACCAGCGGCTGGCTCAGAAATTTAGGCTTGGCGGTGGCCGCCGAGTCGGCGGCGGGCTTATCGGCCGTGGTAGCAGCTTGCTGCTTGTCAGGGCTTTGGCAGGCGGCGGCCAGGGCCAGCGGGGCCAGCAGCACCAGCTGCCGGGCACGAAGAGAACGGGACATAAAAAAGGTAGGGAAGTAGAACCGCGCGCAAGTTATGCGCCGCCGTTTTGCGCCAGCTATCGCACTCGTTACGATAGGCTTGGCTTGCGAAATTTATCAAACGGCTTACTTGCGTAGCGCCACCCGCACGCCCGCCATCAGCCAGCGCGTGGGCATTTGGGCCCCGAGCAAATCCGAATACTTAGCGTTGAACAGGTTCTGGGCCTGGCCCACCAGCCAGAGGCGCTCGGGTAGCAGCGCCACGTCGAGGCGGCCGTTGAAGACGGCGTAGCTGGGGGTGAGCGTAGCTACGAGTTGGCCGTTGGTGGGCGTCACGGTCGTGTTTTGCTCGGGGCGCACCTTGTACACGCCGCCGAAGGCCAGCGTGAAGCGCCGGTGCGTGAGGCTGAGATTACCGGCCACGAGGTGGCGCGCCACGTTGGAGAGGTACTGCGTTTGCACGTCGCTGTTGTTGGCTACGTGCACCCAGGTGTAGCCCACGCTGCCATCGAAGCGCAGGCCGGGGCTGAGCTGGGCGCGGCTGGTCACCTCGGTTTCGACGCCCTGCGTGCGCACCGACACCAGGTTTTCGGCCAGGCGGTAGGTGCCGTTGGGGTTGATGTTGGTGAAGCCCGTCGTGGCTATCACCTGGCTGCCCGAAGCCACCATGAAGTCGATGAGGTTGCGGCTGGCCCGGTTGAAGTACGTGCTGCGCACCGTGAGGGCGGGCAGCGGCTGGTAGTCGAAGCCCGCTTCGTAGTTCATAGTGCGCTCGGAGGCCAGGCCGGGGTTGCCCACGCTGAAGCCGCTGGGCACAATGCCCGGCCGGATGGCCGAGTTGTACTGCTCCGTAAAATTGGGGGCCCGGATGGCCCGGCCCACCGCGCCGCGCACGGTCAGCTTGTCGCTAAGCTGCTGGCTGGCATTTAGCTGCGGCACTACCTCGGTGCCGTAGCTCTGGTCGTGGTCGAGGCGCAGGGCGGCCGTGAGATTAAGGCCCGCCGTGGGCGCAATGGCCGCCACCGCAAACGCCCCGGTGTGCCAGATTTCGTGGTCTCCGCGGTCGTTGCTTTGCACGGCGCGGCGGTCGGCCTGCCCGCCCAGCGTGGCCCGCACCTTGGACGAAAACTGCGCTTGGTGCTGGCCCTGAAAATTGAGGTAGTGGATGAGGTGGTCGTTGGCCACGGAAGTTGGCGTGTACACGTACACATCGGTGCTGGCCGCGCCTACTACTTGCAGCTCGGTGCGGGCGCGCTCGTTCCACTCGTAGCGCACCTGGCCCTGGTACCAATCGCGCGAGGTGGTTTCGCGCGAGCGGTCGCCGCTGGCGGTGGTGTAAAAGTTCTGAGCGTTGAACTCGCGCCTATCGAAGCTGGCGCGGGCGGCGGCGCTCAGCTTGCTGTTTATTTCATAAGCGCCCGACAGCGAGTAGGTATTGAGCTTGAAGTCGTTGCGGTTACCGCCGGGCAAATCGAGCAGCTGGCCGCTGGCCGTATTGTTCAAGATACCGCCCGCCAGCCGCAGCCCTTTATCCTGGCCATAAAAGCCGGCATTGGTGCTTTTCAGGCCATACTCGCCGGCCAGGAAGGTGCCGGCCAACTCCGCGCCATCGGGGCGGTGGGTGGCGGCGAAGGTCTTGGTTACGATGTTAATGAAGCCGCCCACGGCATCGGGGCCGTAGAGGGCCGCGCCCGGCCCACGCACGATTTCGAGCTGCTCTATCTCGCTGGGCGCGATGGGGAAATAACCCGCGAAGTGCCCCGTGAGCGGGTCGTTGAGGCGCATGCCATCCAGCAAAATCAGCACCTGGTTGTAGGTCGAGCCGCGCAGCGTGATGTCGGCCTGGGTGCCAAAATTGCCGCGGCTCTGCACCTCCAGGGCGGGCAGCAGGCGCAGCAGGTCGTCGAGCGAGGCCACCGGGTAGCGGCTTAGGGTGCTGCCGGGCACCACGGTCACGTAGCGGCCACTTTGGCCGGCGAGCTGGCCCAGGCGGCTGCCGTACACGGTTACTTCGGTGAGGCGGGTGCTGTCGGCGGGGGTAGGGCGCTGGGCCTGAGCGGCGAGCGGCAAAGCCAGCGCGAAAGTCGCGGCGGCCGGTAAAATTCGGGGCATAAAACGGCGTTGAAAACGGCCGCAAAGGTAGCCTGAGCGTAACGCTAAGCTCCAGCTTGGCGCGTGAGCGCAGCGAACATCTACGGCTGCACACGTTCGCATGCGCCCCTGCTCGCTGCGCTCGCTCGCCAAGCTGGAGCTTGGCGTTACTTCGCCGTAGCCGCCCGCTCGCGGCTCAGCAAAATGCCGATGGCCAGGCTTTGGCTATACTGCACGGTCGCGTCCTGGTCGTAGTCGTAAATCACGATACCGCTGAGGCTCACGTTAATGTACTTATTGACCTTGGCCGTGAGCGTGAGGTCGAGCCGGTGGTCGATTTTCTGCGGCGTGAAGGTTTCGTAATTGCCAAACAGCACGTAGCGCGCCTTGAGGTTGGCGTTGGGGCCGAGCGGCTGGTCGAGCTCGGCCAGGGCCTGGGCGGCCAGCACCTCCCAGCGCGTGCTGTGGCCGGGGTCTACGCCGTAGATAACATCGGTGGGCGAGCCCTGAAAGCGGGCAATGTCGCGCACTACCGTCAGGCGCGGCGAGAAGGGCGAGAGCCGCAGCTTAAACCGCGTGGACGGATGAAACTCAACCCCATACGAACTCGTGACGTAGGCCGGCGCAAAGAAGCTGGACACCAGCTGCGCCTGGTCGTCGTCGTACTGATAGCCGGGCGCAAACTGCGTCAGCAAGTTCAACGCCGTGAACAAGCCCCACTTCTTAGTCAGGTCGTAGCCGTAGTTGGTATCAACCCACAGGCGGTCCAGTGTTTTGCGGTAGCCCTGGTTTTTGGCGTACTGAAAGGCAAACAGAAAATCGGCCTGGTTGGCCCAGATATGGCGGCCGCGGTGGTAGGTGGCCTTGCCGTTGAGGAGCGCGCTTAAACCCACCGTGCTCACCCCGCCGCCCTTCCAGTTGTCGGACAGCAGCGACTCGTTAGCGTTGAGGCCGGCCTTCAGGCTGGTGGCCCAGTAAGAATGCCGCACCGAATCGGCGGGCGGTGCGGGGGCGGCCGCTTGGGCGTGGGTAGTGGCTGACACTAAGCAGAAAAAGGTAGTGGCGAGTAGCTTCATCAGGAGCTGTTTAGTTGCATTCTATACCGAGCTAACCGCGAACGGCGGGCCGTAACGCAAGCTTTGTAGGTTGCGTCCGTTGGCAAGCATTCGGGCAAGCGCGGACTACAAAGTTCGCGCGACGGGCCGCCCCGGCCGCCTTATTTTGCGGGCTGATGCCGACCGCCGCCGCTGCTACCCGCCCCGCTTTGCCCTACTACCCGGCCCTCACCGGCCTGCGGGCGGTGGCGGCCTACCTGGTGTTCGCGCACCACTTCCGGCCCGCCGATAGCCCCGGTTGGTGCGAGCGCCTGACGGGACAATTATTCGTGGGCGTGAGCTTGTTTTTCGTGCTCAGCGGCTTCGTCATCGCCACACGCTACCAAGGCGGCGTGCAGCTCACGCGGCCTTGGTGGCGGCGCTATTTGTGGCGGCGCGTGGCCCGCATCTACCCGGTTTACTTTTTGCTCAATGGCTGGGCGCTGTACCAGCAGCTCTTTCCCATCGGGCCGGGGCAGTGGGCTAATAAGCTGCTGCTTATTGGCATCAGCCAGAGTTTGCTGCGCGGCTTTTCCAATACGCTGCTCTACGTGGGTTTGCCGCAGGGCTGGTCGCTCACGGTTGAGGAGTGCTTCTATTTTTCCGCGCCTTTGCTTTTACTCTGGCAAAAACGCTGGCGCGTTGCCCCGCTGGCCTTTGCGCTGCTGATGCTCGGCATCGGACTGGTGCTGACGGCCTTGTGCAGCGGCCGGCCGGCGCTACATGGGCTTTTTGGCTCGTACAAGGCGCTATTTTACTATACGTTTTTCGGGCGGGTGCTGGAGTTTGTGCTGGGCGTGCTGCTAGCGCGCTGGTGGGCCGGCCGGCCCACCAAACCCGCAGCTAGTGCTGGCCTACCCTGGCGCACGCTGTGCGGCGCGGGGCTGCTGCTACTGACCGTAGGCCTGCTTTACCGGGTCAATTCGCCCATCGACTTCTACCAAGGGCCGCGCTACCCGGCCGCCACGCTGCTCAATAACGTGCTATTTCCGCTGGGCGCGGGGCTGCTGCTGGCCGGGCTGCTGGCCGAAGGCAGTTGGCTGCGCCGCTTATTATCGAGCCAGGTAGCGCAGGCGCTGGGCCGTAGCTCATATTTCTTTTACCTGCTGCACGTCAGCGTGTTCAGCATGTGGTGGCACGATACCTTCGGCTGGGGGCACTACATCGGGGCGCAGTTTTTGGCTACCGTGCTGCTCTCGTGGCTGGGCTACCGGCTGCTCGAAGAGCCCCTGCGCCGCTGGCTACTGGCGCGGGCACCGGGCCGCGCTTCTTCTCCTGCTTAGCTTTTTTTCGCGCTATGGCGTCTTCTTCGGTGGCCGACCGGCCTGCTTACTACCCCGCGCTCACCGGCATTCGCGCCGTGGGGGCGTTTCTAGTATTTTTTGTGCATTTCCGGCCCATCGGCACGCCCGAGCTGGTAGGCCGCGTTGCCACGGCGTTTTACATCACGCTAAGTATGTTTTTCGTGCTGAGTGGGTTTGCCATCGCGCACCGCTACCAGCACAGCGTGCAGCTCAATCGGCAGTGGTGGCGCAGCTACTTCTGGCACCGGGCGGCCCGCATCTACCCTACCTACCTGCTGCTCAACACAGCGGCCCTGGCGCGGGTATACTTGCCCTTGCCGGCAGGCAAGGAGGCCAACGCTTTGACACTTATATTATTGAGCGAGAGCATGTTGCGTGGCTTTTCCAATACGCTCAAGTACGTGGGCGTACCGCCCGGCTGGTCGCTCACGCCCGAGGAGTGCTTCTACTTTTCGGTGCCTTTTCTGCTGCTGCTGTGGCGGCGGCGGGGCCACTGGGGGGCTGTGGGCTTTATGCTGGCGATGGTAACTACCGGCTTGGTGCTGACGGCCTTGTGCAAAGACCGGCCCGCCTTGCACGGTTTTTTCGGCACCTACCACCACCTGTTCAACTTCACTTTTTTTGGGCGGGTTTTGGAGTTTACGCTGGGCGTGGGGCTGGCCCGCTGGTGGGGCGGGCGGCCCTCCGGCCAGGCGGCGGGCGTGCCCTGGCTAACGCTGGCCGGCACGCTGTGCGTGGTACTCACCATCGCAGCGCTGGCCTGGATAAACTCGCCCCAAACCCCCTACGACGGCAATCTGTACCCATCGACTATCTTCCTCAACATCGTCGTTTTCCCCATGAGTATGACGCTGTTGATGGCCGGGCTGCTGGCCGAGCGCACCTGGTTTCGCACCTGGCTGGCCACGCCGTTTATGGATGAAATGGGCAAGCGGTCGTACTTTTTTTACTTGCTGCACGTGGGTATTTTCAGCGTGTGGTGGCACGATACCTTCGGCTGGGGCCGGCACATCGGGTTGCAGTTGCTGGCCACCGCGCTGCTGGCCGAAATCGGCTACCGCTTCTTCGAGCGGCCCATGCACCGCTGGGTGCTGGCCCGCACGGTGGGCCGCAAAAAGCAGCCAGCCCAGCCCGACATCGCCCCGAGCCAGGGCTGAGTGCTATTTGCCTTGCTGAAAACGGGGCAGTAGCGCAGGGTATGGCCGCGCCGCAAAACCCATTTATCTAACGCGGCCAAGGCGACCGGCAAGCCCGCTGGCAACGTTGCCGGCAACGATAGCGCAAATAAATAAGCCGCAATGCTTGCGCCCTCAGCGCGGGCGTGGTAGTATTCCGGGCCGATTTTGGGCGGGCTTTTGCTGGCCGGCTTTGAATTGTGCTAGTTGCGTTGTTCCCACCCCTTCGCCCCGGCTGCTCGCGGCCGGGCTGCTCTTTTCTTTGTTTATGAAGCACTTGTTGCTCGTGCCCGGCGCGGTGTTGGCGCTCGCGGCGGCCCGCCCGGCCCCCACTATGCCCGCTGCCCTGCCCACTACTGCCGCCGAGCTGCCCGCCGTGCGGCAGGCGCAGTTCAAAAAAGACACGTTTAACCTGCGCCAGTACGGGGCCGTGGCCGATGGCCAAACGCTGAACACCAGCGCCTTCCAGAAAGCCGTTGCGGCGTGCGCGGCCAACGGCGGCGGCACGGTGCAGGTGCCGGCCGGGCTGTGGCTCACCGGCCCCATCGTGCTGCAAAGCAACGTGAACCTGCACCTCGCCAACGGCGCGCTCGTGCAGTTCACGCCCGACCGCGCGCAGTACCCGCTCGTGAAAACTACCTGGGAAGGCGAGGAAGCTATTCGCAGCCAGGCTCCGATTTCGGGCGTTGATTTACAGAACATTGGCATCACCGGCAACGGCACTTTCGACGGCAACGGCGACGTGTGGCGGCCCGTGAAAAAGAGCAAGCTCAACGAAAGCGAGTGGAAAAAGCTGGTGGCCTCGGGCGGCGTGCTCAACGATAAGAAAGACTACTGGTACCCCTCGGCCAGTTCGCTCAAGGGCAACCTACTGGCGGGCAGCGGCCAGAAGCGCAAGAGCCTGAACCCGGTCGACTTCGACGATATCCGCGACTACCTACGGCCCAACATGCTGAGCCTCACGCGCTGCAAACAGATTTTACTCGAAGACTTCACCATTCAAAACTCGCCGGCCTGGACGATTCATCCGCTGCTGTGCGAGGACATCACCCTGCGCCACGTGACCGCCAAAAACCCCTGGTACGGCCAGAACACCGACGCGCTCGACCTCGAATCGTGCCGCAACGGCGTGGTCGAAAGCTGCACCTTCGACGTGGGCGACGATGGCATCTGCATCAAGAGCGGCCGCGACGAGGAAGGCCGCAAGCGCGGCGTGCCCACCGAGAATTTCGTATTCCGCAACTGCCGGGTGTACCACGCCCACGGCGGCTTCGTGATTGGCTCGGAGATGTCGGGCGGCGCGCGCAATCTGTTTGTGAAGGACTGCGCCTTCATGGGCACCGACGTGGGGCTGCGCTTCAAGACGGCCCGCGGGCGCGGCGGCGTGGTCGAGAACATCTACGTCGATGGCGTGGCCATGAACAACATCGCCGGGCAGGCCATCCTGTTCGATATGTACTACGCGGCCAAAGACCCCGTGCCGCTGGCCGGCGAAAGCACCGCCCCGCCCGTGATAGCGGCGCAGCCGCTGGGCGAGGGTACGCCGCAGTTCAAGGGTTTCTACATCAAGAACGTGGTGTGCAAGGGCGCGGAAACCGGCATCCTGGTGCGCGGCCTGCCCGAGATGAGCATCAAGGACATCAGCCTGGAAAACATCACCTTGGAAAGCCAGAAAGGGATGCTGTGCCAGGAAGCCGAGAACATTCGCCTTAAAAACGTGACCCTGCTCTCGGCCGAAACCAAGCCCGTGCTCGAAGTGCAGAACAGCAAGAATATCAGCTTCGACAACCTGCGCTACGCCAGCGGGGCCGACCTGCTCCTGCGCGTGACGGGCGACCGCAGCCAGGGCATCAAGCTGGTGAATACCAATACCAAGCTGGCAAAGAAGGACGTGGAACTGGGGCAGAAGGTGGGGAAGAAAGCGGTAGTGGTGGCGGCGAAGTAGCCTATATGTTTGTCATTGCGAGCGCAGCGAAGCAATCGCACCAGGGCGGGCCGTTCGGGTGCGATTGCTTCGCTGCGCGCGCAATGACAGATGAGTGTTAAGAATATGTACTTTATGAAATTCCCCACCCTCTTCCTCACCGCCCTCGCCGCCCCCCTCCTCGCCCAGGCCCAGACGTCGCCCATGTCGCAGCGCATGGCCGATGCCTTTATGACCCGGCAGCCCGACTCCATCGTGGTGGGCGGGCGCAGCACGGCCCGCTGGGACTACGAGCAGGGCCTGATGAACCGCGCCCTGGAGCGCGTATGGCAGCGCAGCGGCAACCCCAAGTACTACAGCTACATCAAGAAAAACATCGACCAGTTTGTGAATGCGGATGGCAGCATCCGCACCTACAAACTGGAAGACTACAACCTCGACAACCTAGCCGTGGGCCACGCCGTGTTGCTGCTGGCCCAGGTGTCGCAGGGGTCGGCGGCCGACCAGGCCAAGTACCGCGCCGCCGCCGCTACCCTACGCAAGCAACTCGACACGCAGCCGCGCACCAAGGCCGGCGGCTTCTGGCACAAGCAGAAGTACACCAACCAGATGTGGCTCGACGGTCTCTACATGGCCGAGCCGTTCTACGCCGAGTACAGCGCGCTGAACAACGATAGCAAGGGGCTGGACGACGTGGCCAAGCAGTTTGCGCTGATTGAAAAGAACCTCGTGGACCCCAAAACCGGCCTGCTCTACCACGGCTACGACGAAAGCCGCGAGCAGAAATGGGCCAACAAAACCACCGGCCAGTCGCCCAACTTCTGGGACCGCGGCATCGGCTGGTACGCGATGGCGCTGGTGGATGTGCTCGACTATCTGCCGGCCACGAGCCCGCACCGCGCCGAGCTTATCAAGGATATTCAGCGCCTGGCCCCCGTTTTAGCAAAATACCAGGATGCCAAAACCGGCACCTGGAGCCTCGTAATGGGCCAGGAAACCCGCAAGGGCAACTACGCCGAAGCCTCGGGCTCCAGCATGTTTGTGTACGCGCTGGCCAAAGGCGCGCGGATGGGCTACCTCGACAAGAAGTACGCGGCGGTGGCGAAGAAGGGCTATGATGGCCTGGTGAAGAGCTTCGTGGCTACCGAAAACGGCGCGCTGGCCTTCAATGGCACCGTGAGCGTGGGCGGGCTGGGCGGCTCGCCCTACCGCGATGGCTCGTTTGAGTACTACCTCAGCGAACCGCTGCGCCAAAACGACCTCAAGGGCGTGGGGCCGTTCATTTTGGCGAGCGTGGAAATGGAGATTGCGGCCGAGAATGCCGTGGGCCAAGGCAAAACCGTGGGATTGGATTATTACTTCAACCACGAGATGCGCAAAAACGCCTTCACCGGGCAGCCCGAGCAGTGGCACTACACTTGGGAAGAGCGCACGCACGGCGGCTTCTGGCTCTGGGGCAACCAGCTGCGCGAGCTAGGCGCTAAGACGGTGGCCATGCCCGGCGCGCCCACGGCCGCTTCGCTCAAGCCCCTGAGTGTCTACATCATCGTGGACCCGGATACGAAGAAAGAAAACCCGAACCCGAACTACATTCAGCCCGCCGACAGCAAGGTGATTACCGACTGGGTGAAGGCGGGCGGCGCGCTGGTGCTGCTGGCCAACGACACGGCCAACTGCGAGATAAAGCACTTCAACGAGCTGGCCAAGAACTTCGGCGTGCAGTTCACCGACAAGAGCATCAACATGGTGCAGGGCAGCCAGTTTGAGCAGGGGCGCGTGGACCTCACGGGCGGCAAAGCGGTTTTTCCGCAGGCCAAAACGGCTTACGTGAAGGAATTATCGGTGCTGGGGCTGCAAGCGCCGGCCAAGGCGCTGGTAAGCAACGCGGCCGGCCAGGTCATTATGGCGACGGCTACGCTGGGCAAGGGCAAGGTCTTCGTGCTCGGCGACCCGTGGCTGTACAACGAGTACGTGGACGGGCGCAAAATCCCGGCCGTATATGAAAATTTTCAGGCGGGCAAGGATTTGGGGCGCTGGCTGCTGGCAAAATAAAACCTGCCGATAGGTGGATACAGCCCGGCGCGGCGCTACTTTCGCTGCCAAACTAGCCACCTCAAGCCTTTTAGTTTCCCACCTTGAACAAGCTCGCTACCCTCGACTACGTCGTCTTTTTCGTCTACTTTCTCATAGTAGCCGGCTACGGCATCTGGATTTATAACCGCAAAACCGGCCACGATGGCACGGTGGAGGGTGACTCGAAAGACTACTTCCTCGCCGAAGGGTCCTTGACGTGGTGGGCCATCGGCTCGTCGCTCATCGCCTCCAACATCTCGGCCGAGCAGTTTGTGGGCATGGCCGGCTCGGGCTTCAAAATCGGCCTCGCCATTTCGGCCTACGAGTGGATGGCGTCGGTGACGCTCATCATCGTGGCTACGTTTTTCATCCCGGTGTATCTGAAGAATAAAATCTTCACCATGCCGCAGTTCCTCAGCCAGCGCTACAACGGCACGGTGGCCATGATTATGGCCATTTTCTGGCTGGCGCTGTACGTGGTGGTGAACCTGACCTCGATTCTGTACCTCGGCGCCATCGCCGTGAGCAGCGTCTCGGGCCTCAACCTCACGTTCTGCATGTACGCGCTGGCCATCTGCGCGGTGTTCATTACGCTGGGCGGTATGAAGGTTATCGGTTTCACCGACGTTATTCAGGTGTTCTTCCTCATCTTGGGTGGCCTGGCCACTACCTACCTAGCGCTGGGGCTAGTGGCCAAAGCTAATGGCACCACAGGCGTGCTTAATGGCTTCAACTTCATGATGAGCAAGGCCAACGAGCACTTCCACATGATTGTAAAGCGCGACGACCCCAATTACCTCGACCTACCCGGCCTGACGGTACTGCTCGGCGGCCTCTGGATTGTGAACCTCAACTACTGGGGCTGCAACCAGTACATCACGCAGCGCGCCCTGGGTGCCGACCTGCCCACCGCCCGCGGTGGCCTGCTCTTCGCGGCCTTCTTAAAAATGCTGATGCCCGTGATTGTGGTGCTACCCGGCATCGCTGCCTACGTACTTCATAACCAACATGTGCTTGGCTTTGGTGCCGCCGAGTTCGGCCAAGGCTCTGACTTGAACCCCGACCGCGCTTACCCGGTACTGCTCAGCATCTTGCCCGTAGGTTTGAAAGGTTTATCGTTTGCGGCCCTCACCGCCGCCGTGGTAGCTTCGCTGGCCGGTAAGGCCAACTCGATTGCGACCATCTTCACGCTTGATGTGTACAAGAAGGTGCTGAACGTGGACGCTTCGGAGAAGAAAATGGTGGCCGTGGGCAAAATCTCGGTTATCGTGGCCATGCTGCTCGGCATCCTCATCGCGCCGCACCTGGGCATCGACAAGAAGGGTGGTTTCCAATTCATTCAGGAGTACACGGGCTTCGTGTCGCCGGGTATTTTTGCCATGTTCATCCTGGGCTTCTTCTGGAAGAAAACGACCTCGGGTGCGGCGCTGTTCGCCACCATCGGCGGCTTTCTGTTCTCGATTGTGCTCAAGTTCCTGCCCGGCATGATGGACCTCTCGTTCCTGGCCCCGGTTGGCTTCGCCGTGAAGCCCGAAGGCTCGAACATCTACGAGATTCCGTTCCTCGACCGCATGGGCATCGTGTTCGTGTTCTGCATCGTGGGCATGATGCTTATCAGCCTCATCCAGGGCAAAGGCCAGGCTAGCCCCAAGGGCCTGGAAATCGACTCAAGCATGTTCCGCCCCAACCGCAGCTTCGCCATCGGCTCGGTTGTCGTGCTGGCCATCATCACCGCGCTCTACACCATTTTCTGGTAAGCTGCGCGCGGCTCCGGGCCCGGTAGGGCTGTGGAGAAGCGCGGGCTCATCGGCCTTGCTTTTCCACCCTACCCCTTTGCCATGCCGCGCATTGCTACTTCGTTGTTGACGTTTACCGGGCTCTGTGCTCTGGCCTTCGCGGCCAGGGCGCAGAGCCTGGCTGTTTCTGGCCTTTCCCAAGTCTGGGTGCCCGATTTGGGCAACGGGCTGTACAAAAACCCGGTGCTCTACGCCGACTATTCCGACCCCGACGTGGTGCGGGTGGGCACCGACTACTACCTCACCTCGTCGAGCTTCAGCTCGGTGCCGGGCTTGCAGATGCTGCACTCCAAAGACCTGGTAAACTGGTCGCTAATCGGCACGGCGCTGCCCGTGCAGCTGCCCCGTGCCCGCTACGACCAGCCGCAGCCCGGCAACGGCGTGTGGGCGCCCGCGCTGCGCTTTCACCGGGGCGAATTTTACCTCTACTACCCCGACCCCGACCTGGGCATCTTTGTAGTGAAGGCCAAAAACCCGGCCGGGCCGTGGTCGGCCCCGGTGTGCGTGAAGGCCGCCAAGGGCTGGATAGACCCCTGCCCTTTCTGGGATGAAGACGGCCGCGCCTACCTCGTGCACGCCTTTGCGGGCAGCCGGGCGGGCATCAAAAGCGTCATTCACGTGAGCGAAATGGCTTCCGACGGGCTGAGTTTGCTGGGCGAAGACAAGCTGGTTTTTGACGGGCACAAAGACCACCCGACCATTGAGGGGCCGAAATTTTACAAGCGCCACGGCTACTACTACATCTTCGCGCCGGGCGGCGGCGTGCCCACCGGCTGGCAGGTAGCGCTGCGCTCGAAGAGCGTGTTTGGGCCCTACGAAGACAAGATTGTGCTAGCCCAGGGCCAGTCAAAAACCAACGGCCCGCATCAGGGTGCGTGGGTCGATACGCCCGATGGCAAGCAGGATTGGTTTGTGCATTTCCAAGACCAGGAGGCCTACGGCCGGGTGGTGCATTTGCAGCCCCTGACCTGGAAAAATGACTGGCCCGTCATCGGCCTCGACCCCGACGGCGACGGCACCGGCGAGCCCGTACAAACCTACCGCAAGCCCGCCGTGCCGGGCAAAACGGCCCTGGCTACGCCCGCCACGTCCGACGAATTCGCCAGCAAAGCGCTGGGGCTACAGTGGCAATGGCAGGCCAACCCGCAGCCTAGTTGGTACTCGCTCACGGCCGTGCCGGGCAGCGTGCGCCTGGCCGCCGCGCCCCGCCCGGCCGACTACCAGAACTTCTGGCAAGTGCCCAGCCTGCTGCTGCAAAAGCTACCCGCCGAGCAGTTCACGGCTACCACCAAGCTCACCTTCACTCCCAAAGCCGAGGGCGAAAAAGCCGGCTTGGTGATGATGGGCATGGACTACGCCTACCTGGCCGCCACCTACCGGGGCGGGCAGTTGGAGTTGACGCAAACCGTTTGCCTGAAAGCCGACAAGGGCGGCGCGGAAACAGATTCCGCGCCGGTGGCGGTGCCGCTGGGGCAGCCGCTGTACCTGCGTGTGGCGGTGCGGCCGGGGGCAAAGTGCCAGTTCAGCTACAGCCTCGACGGGCGACAGTTTACGCCGCTGGGCGCGGAGTTTCCGGCCCGCGAGGGCAAGTGGGTGGGGGCGAAAATGGGCGTGTTTTGCCTGAGCCCCGGCGCGGCGGCCACGGCGGGGTATGCCGATGTCGATTGGTGGCGGGTGGCGCCGATTGATAAGTAAATCGAATTGCGGTTGTCATGCTGAGCTTGTCGAAGCATCTCTACCACACCGCTGGAGGAAGCGATAGAGATGCTTCGACAAGCTCAGCATGACAACCACGGGCTAGTCATTTATAATAATTTATGAAAATGTATAATCTCTGCCTAGCACTAAGCTGGCTTTTGTTCTTTGGCCATGCGCCAGCTCACGCCGCCAGCCCCATCGGCACCTTCACCGTGGCGCAGGATGGCTCGGGCGACTTCCGCACGGTGCAGGAGGCCATCAATGCGGTGCCCGATTTTCGGAAGCTCGTCACGACCATATTCATCAAAAAAGGTACTTACAAGGAGAAGCTGGTGCTGGCCGGCAGCAAGCAACTGGTGCATTTCGTGGGGGAAGACCGGGACAAAACCATTCTGACTTACGACGACTACAACCAGAAGAAAAATCGCTTTGGCGAGGATATGGGCACCTCGGGCTCGGCGAGTATCTACGTCTATGGCCCTGATTTTTCGGCCGAAAACCTGACTTTTCAAAACGCGGCCGGGCCGGTGGGGCAGGCGGTGGCCGTGTGGGTGGCCGGCGACAAGGCGCGCTTCGTGAACTGCCGCTTCCTGGGCTTTCAGGATACGCTGTACACCTACGGCTATGGTAGCCGGCAGTACTACAAGAACTGCTACATCGAGGGCACCGTCGATTTTATTTTCGGCTCCAGCACGGCTTGGTTTGAGGGCTGCACGCTGTTTGGCAAGCACGGGGGCTTTTTCACGGCGGCCTCCACGCCCGACAGCACGCGCTACGGCTACGTGTTCAAGAACTGCAAGCTGACCGGCGACGCGCCCGCCGGCTCCTTCTACCTGGGCCGGCCCTGGCGGCCCTACGCCAAGGTAGTGTACCTCGACTGCCAGCTCGGCGCGCTCATCAAGCCCGAGGGCTGGGACGAGTGGGGCAAGGAAACCAACAAGCAAACTACCTACTACGCCGAGTATCAGTCGGCCGGCCCCGGCGCAACGCCCAAAAGCCGGGTACCGTGGGCGCACCAGCTCACGCCCGCCGAGGCCCAACGCTACACCCGCGAGCAGGTGCTGCGCGGCTGGAACCCGGACTTGCCTTAACTATGGAGGGGAGTTTAACAAAAAAGCGCTTGTCATTGCGAGCGCAGCGAAGCAATGACAAACGCTTTTTAAATCAGTCAACATGACTTTAATTAAGGCACTTACCATCAGCCTGCTGCCGCTCGCCGCCCTTGCCCAAAACAAGCCCGCCGCGCCCAAGCCGCCCCAGGTGCTACTGCTGCGCGTGGCCCAGGATGGCACCGGCGACTACCGCACCGTGCAGGAGGCCGTGAACGCCTCGCGCGACTTGTCGCAGGTCACGGTTACGATTCAGATTAAGAACGGCATCTACCGCGAAAAGCTGGTGGTGCCTTCGCACAAGACCCACGTGCGGCTGGTGGGCGAAAGCGCGGCGGGCACCATCATCACGGGGGCCGACCACACCGGCGACGCGGCCGGGCACGTCACCTACACCTCGCACACGGTGCTGGTGCAGGCCAACGACTTCACGGCCGAGAATATCACCTTTGAGAACGCGGCCGGGCCGGTGGGCCAGGCCGTGGCCCTGCACGTGGAGGGCGACCGCGCCACCTTCCGTCACTGCCGGATGCTGGGCAACCAGGACACGCTGTTTCCGGCCGTGGAGAACAGCCGGCAGTACTACCAGGACTGCTACATCGAGGGCACGACGGACTTCATTTTTGGCACCGCCACGGCCGTTTTCGACCACTGCGAGATTCGCAGCAAGCGCAACTCGTACATCGCCGCCGCCGCTACTACCGAGCGCCAGGCCTACGGCTTCGTGTTTCTGAATTGCCGCCTCACCGCAGATTCGGCCGCCCACAAGGTGTACCTGGGCCGGCCCTGGCGACCGCATTCGCGCACGGTGTTCGTGCGCTGCGAGCTGGGCGCGCACATCCTGCCCGCGGGCTGGGACAACTGGCGCGACGCGGCCAACGAAAAAACCGCCTACTACGCCGAGTATCAGTCGACCGGCCCCGGTGCCAACCCGCCCGCCCGCGTGAAGTGGGCGCACCAGCTCACGGCCAAAGAGGCGAAGCAGTACACGCTACCCCGCATCTTCGGCGGCTTTGCGCCTTGGGTACCGGCCGGACAGTGAGGGCCGAAAATTAACGCTACCGGCCAGCAAGCGGCTAACATCCTACAACTGGCTACGCGGGCGGGGCTGCAACTTGCGGAGGCTATTCTTCTTTCTTGCCCTATGTTTTCAGCTTCTATTCTGCGTCGGTCCGGTTTGGTTTTGGGTAGTTTGCTGGGCTTAGCTACTACCCTGCCCGCCCGCGCCCAGCTCGTAGCGTTTCCGGAGGCCGAGGGCTACGGGCGGCTGGCCACAGGCGGGCGCGGCGGCCGGGTAGCGGAGGTTACCAACCTGAACGACGCGGGGCCGGGCTCGCTGCGCGACGCCTTCGCGCAACACCCCGGCGAGCCGCTCACGGTGGTGTTTCGGGTGGGCGGGCTGATTGAGCTGGCGTCGCCGCTACGGCTATCGCGCTCCAACGTCACCATCGCGGGGCAGACCGCGCCGGGCGACGGTATCTGCCTGAAAAACTATACGTTCAAGATTTTTGGCAACAACATTATTGTGCGCTACCTGCGCTCGCGGCCGGGCAATACGTCGGGGGCCAACAAGTCGGGCGTGTACGGGCTGAACATGGAAAACTGCCGCAATTTCATCGTCGACCACTGCTCGTTTAGCTGGTCAATTGAGGAAACGGCCACTTTCTACGATAACAAATACTCGACCGTGCAGTGGTGCCTGGTTAGCGAAAGCCTCAATTCTTCCTTTAATGGCAAGGGCGACCACGGCTACGCGGGCGTGTGGGGCGGCCAGTACGCCAGCTACCACCACAACCTGGTGGCGCACCACCACAGCCGGGCCATCCGCTTCAACGGGGCGCGGGCGCACGACACCACGGCCGTGGTAGACTACCGCAACAACGTGATTTACAACTGGGGCGACATGTACGCCGCCTACGGCAACGAGGTAGTAATACCCAGCGGCAGCGGGCAGCTTAACCTGGTGAACAACTACTACAAGGGCGGCCCGGCCACCCCGGCCGCCAAGGCGGCGTTCATCTTCGACATCACCCAGGCCTACGACCCAACCCAGCCCACCCGGCCCGTGGCCACGGTGTACGCCAGCGGCAACTACGACCACGGCTATCCCGCCGTGACGGCCGACAACTGGCGTGGCATCCGGCTGCACTACTACCCCGCCACACCGGCCAATCTGGCCTTGTTCCGGCAGGCCGCGCCCACGCCCGGCCTCGCCCCCATTACCACCCAAACCGCCCAGGCGGCCTACGAGTCGGTGCTGGCCGGCGCGGGCGCTACCCGGCCCCGCCGCGACGCTATTGACCAGCGCATTGTGCGCGAAACCCGCACCGGCACGGCCAGCGGCAGCAGCCCCGGCGGCAGCGCCACCTACGGCCTGCATCAAGGCATTATCGACACCCAGGACGACGTGGGCGGCTGGCCCGCCTACGCCAGCGGCCCCGCCCCTACCGACACCGACCACGACGGCCTGCCCGACGCCTGGGAAACCACCCACCAGCTCAACCCTCGCAACGCGGCCGATGGCAACCAGCGCGCCGCCAGCGGCTACACGCGGCTGGAGGAGTATTTGAACAGTCTGGCTGGCAAGCAGTAGCCTTCCATTTTGTCATTGCGAGCGTAGCGAAGCAATCGCACTAGAACGGTACCCGAAAGGCGCGGCCGAACAGGTGCGATTGCTTCGCTACGCTCGCAATGACAATCATCCTCTGCCTTATCCTCCAGACTATACCTGGTGCAAGCGTTGCATCCGGTCCCGCCCCACACTCGAAATCGATACCGGCAACGTTGCCGACAACGATTGCGCAATTAAACCCGGCGCAAGCCATTCAGCGCACGCGGTTTAGGCTGAAACTTGCGCGCCTGCTACCCGCCGCCCGCGGCCGGGGCGCTGCTTTCTCCCACCCAACCCACTCTTTACTTATGCCCATTTCTACGCGGCAGCGCCCCGAGCGAGGGCGCTGTTTTTTGCGCTACGCGCTGGTTTTTATAACCCTACTGCTGGGCGGCCGGGCCGCGCTGGCCCAGGGCACGCCAGCCGTGACGGTGGCCAAGGATGGCACCGGCAACTTCACGACGGTGCAGGCGGCCATCAATGCCGCGCCCACCAATGCCACGGCGGCCTACGTCATTTTTATCAAGAACGGGAAGTACAGAGAGAAAATTAACATTGCCGCCAACAAGCCGTTTTTGCAGCTGGTGGGCGAAAGCGTGGGCGGCGTGATTCTGACCTACGACGACTACTCGGGCAAGCCTAACCCAGCGGGTGGCACGTTCGGCACCGCCAACTCGGCTTCCGTGACGGTAGCGGCGGCCGATTTCAGCGCCTTCAACATCACGTTTGAGAATACGACGGGCGTGAACCCCGGCCCGCAGGCGCTGGCCATCAACATCACCGGCGACCGGGGCGCGTTTCGCAATTGCCGGTTTTTGGGCGGGCAGGACACGGTGTACGCGGGCGGCAACGCCACGCGGCAGTACTTCCACCACTGCTACATCGACGGCAATACGGACTTCATTTTTGGTAATACCATCGCCGTGTTCGACCGCTGCGTGATTTACCCCAAAACGCGCAACGACAACGGCAGCCTGGGCTACATTACAGCGGCTAATACGCCGGCGGTGCAAGCCTACGGCTACGTTTTTCGCAACTGCATCATTCCTGGTAACCAGGGCGCTACCACTTACACGCTGGGCCGGCCCTGGCAAAACGACGCCGCCACCGCGCCGGCCGCCAAGTCGAATAATAAGGTCGTTTTCCTGAATACCCGCCTGGGCGCGGGCATCATCCGGCCCGAGGGCTGGAGCATCTGGGACACGGGCACCGACGTGTCGCTCATTACCTACGGTGAGTTTCGGCCGCGCAATTTCCGGGGTAACCTCGTGAACGTGAGCCAGCGCGTGAGCTGGTCGCGGCAGCTGGCCGTGGCCGACACGGCGCAGTACCAGACCGCCACCGTGCTCGGCACCTGGAACCCCTGCCTGGTGGGCAGCAGCGTGTGCGCGGCGTTCGCGCCCAGCATCGCGGCCACCAATTTTCTGGCCGTGAAGGGCACTTCCGCGTCGGCTTTCACCTGGAATGCGAGCTGGGCCATCGCGCAGGTGCAGTACGAGCTGATGCGCAGCAGCACCCGCAAAGGCACGTACACCAGCGTAAAGCAGCAACTTGCCGCCAACGACACGACCTATAATTTCCAGGCCAGCGACGCGCTGCCGGCCCCCGGCAGCAGCTACTTCTACTACCTGCGCTCGACCAAAGCCGGCCTCACGACGCATATCACCGACACGGTCGAGATTTCGCGCACGCCCACCATCACCGTCACCGGCACGCTGGGTACGCTCACGCAGTACTCGAACGGGCCTTCGGCGGCCCGCATCTACAGCGTGGCGGGTGCCAACCTCACCACCGACCTCACCATCACGCCGCCTGTCGGCGTGGAGCTTTCCGCCAACGGCGGTACCACTTGGAGCAGCGCGCCGCTGGTATTGCCGCAGACCAATAATGCGGTGGCCGCCACTACCATCAGCGTGCGGCTGAACACGACTACGCTAGGAGCCTTTTCCGGCAGCATCGCGCACACGAGCGCGCCGGCCGCGGCGGTAGCGCTGGCGGTGGCGGGCACGCGGCTGGCCACGGCGCAGCCCGTATCAGTACCGTTGCAGTGGTGGCCGATGGCGCGCAATGCGCAGGACAGCAGCACCGTGCGCTCGTCGCAACTGGCGGCCAGCACGGCCACGCTGCGAAAGTTCGTGGTGTCGAGCGGCTCAGCGGCGGCCACGCTGCCGCCCTACTCGGCGCGCTACGGGCAGGCCTTCGCGCCGCAGGCCGATGGCGGCTGGACCAGCGCCGTGGGCGGCAACGGGGGCAACCTCAACCGCACGTACTACGAGCAATTCGTGATAACGGCGGCCACCGGGGGCTCGCTACGGCTCGATTCGCTGGCGCTCACTACTTACGTGAATGCCTCGACTAGCAATACCAAGCTGGCGGTGGTGTGGTCGCGCTCGGGCTTCCGCACCGACTCGGCCGACGTGAGCGGCGGCGTGGGGCCGAATGGCGTGCTGGCCTCTACGGCCAACGGCAGCTTTGCCTCGCCCGTGCTTTTGACGACCAGCAACACCTACCGCTTCAATTTCGTGGCGGCGGGCGGCCTCACCCTCACGGCCGGCCAGACGCTGACCGTGCGCCTCTACTACAGCTGCGGCAGCAGCACGCTCGCCACCCGCTTCGCGCTGCTCAAAAACGTGATTCTGAAGGGCGAAGCCGGCGTAACGACCACCCCGCCACCCACGCAGCCCATGGCCATGCCCGCCTTTCCGGGGGCC
Source organism: uncultured Hymenobacter sp. (assembly GCA_964277755.1). GTDB lineage: Bacteria > Bacteroidota > Bacteroidia > Cytophagales > Hymenobacteraceae > Hymenobacter. The sequence continues at coordinate 34,768 of CAXYJY010000046.1, read as the reverse complement.
GAGGGCGCGGGCAAATACACCACAGGCGGGCGCGGCAGCACCACCGCGCCCACTACCGTGGTCGAGGTTACCAACCTCAACGACTCGGGCGCGGGCAGCTTGCGGCAGGCGCTGAGCGGCACGCTGGCCAGCCGCACGGTCGTGTTCCGGGTATGCGGCACCATTAATCTGCTGTCGCAATTGAACATCCCGGCCAATACGACCATCGCAGGGCAGACCGCGCCGGGCGATGGTATTTGCCTGGCCGACAAGCAAACCAACGTGAAGGGTAATAACGTGATAGTGCGTTTTATCCGCTTCCGCCTCGGCGACCGCTACCAGAACCTGGGCATGGTAAACGGCAGCGGCGATGAGGACAACTTTGACTCCATCGGCGGCTACACCGGGCTGGTGGTCGACCACTGCACCTTTAGCTGGGGCGAGGATGAGTCCTTGACCTGCTACAAGGGTGATAACACTACCTTGCAGTGGAATATCATCAGCGAGAGCCTCAATTACTCGTACCACTTCGAGACAGGTGACACCGACTTTGAGCGCCACGGCTACGGTGGCATCTGGGGCGGGCGGCACGCCTCGTTTCACCACAATCTGCTGGCCCACTTGCAGGGGCGCAACCCGCGCTTCGACGGCTCGCGCAACCTCGCGCCCAACACGGCCGGCCAGGAAAATGCCGAGTTCGTCAACAACGTCATCTACGACTGGGGTGCCTACACCGTGAACGGCGGCGAGGGCGGTAACTATAACATCGTCAACAACTACTACAAGTACGGTCCCAGTACCGCCACTAACACCAGCGTGGGCGTGGCCGTGAAGTCACAGCTGCTAAACCCCTACAAAACCACTACTCTGCCCTACGGCCAATACTACCTCACCGGCAACTACGCCGACGGCTACCCCACCGTGAGCGCCCGCAACTGGCGCGGCGTGAGCATGAACGGCGGCGCGCAGGCGGACACGACCCTAGCAAAGGCCACCACCAGCTTCGCCATCGGCCCCGACCTGCTGCCCACCCAGACCGCCCAGGCGGCCTACTCTAGCGTGCTGGCTGGCGTGGGCTGCGTGCTGCCCGTGCGCGACGTTATCGACCAGCGTATCATCCAGGAGGTGCAAAACCGCACCGGCACCATCATCGACGTGCAGGGTGGCTACCCCCACGGCACGCCCTATAGCACCTCGCAGGCCGCCTGGCCGGTACTCACCTGCGGCGCGCCCCCCGCCGACACCGACCACGACGGTATGCCCGACGCCTGGGAAACCGCCAACGGCCTCAATCCCAACGACCCCGCTGACCGCGCCACTATCGCCGCCAACGGCTACGCCAACCTCGAAAATTACCTCAACGGCCTGGTAGCCGCCACCGTGCTGGCCACGGCTCCGGCCAGCGCCCCTACCGGCCTGCTGCAAGCCTACCCCAACCCGGTAGGCGACGGCACGCTGACGCTGGCGCGGCCCCGCAGCACCAGCGCCGGGCAAGTGACCGTGTACGATTTGCAAGGCCGGCAGGTACTGGCGGTGAGCACGCTGGCCGGCGGCGCGGACATTAGCCTGCCGATGGGCGGCCTGCGGGCGGGTTTGTACTTGGTGCGCTACAGTGATGGCGCGCAGACGCTGACGACCAAGTTTACGAAGGAGTAAGCTCGCTGCCCGTGAACCTCCCCCCCTAGCCCCCTCTTTTTTGGAGAGGGGGCTAGGGGGGGAGTCACGCAAGGGGGTGCGTTATCATATAGAATTACGCCGCCACCGCCGCCTGCGTCGATTCGCGCAGCAGCATGGTAGTGGGCACGGTGGTAGTGGTGGCCGGCAGCGCTACGCGCTGCTTGCGCTCGATGATATCAAGCAACCGCTCGGCGGCCTGCCGGCCGATTTCGGTGGCCGGCTGCACCACCGTGCTCAGCGAGGGCGACAGCATATCGGCCACGTTGAGGTTGGTGAAGCCCATGAGCGCCACCTCGTCGGGGATGCTGATGCGGCGCTGCCGCAGGGCGGCCAGGCAGTCGAGGGCCAAGCGGTCGCTGGCCGTAAAAAAGGCGTCGGGGCGGGGCGTGAGGGCTAGTAGCTCGGCCACATGCGGGCCGACCTCGTCGGGACCGAGGGTACCGAAGCGTACCAGGTTTTCATCATAGAGCAGGCCGTATTGCTCTAGCGCGGCGCGGTAGCCAGCCAGCCGCTCCTGCGTGATGCTAAGCCAGGGCTGAATGGTGAGGTGCGCGACACGCCGCCGCCCGGTTTTTATCAAATGCTCGGTGGCCGCGAAGGCCCCCTGAAAATTGTCGGCCACTACGCGGGGCGTATCGAGCGCGGCCGATACGCGGTCGAACTGCACAATGGGCATCCCTTGGCGCTGCAACTCTTGCAGGTGCGACACATCGGAGGTCTGGCTGCTGAGCGAGATGAGCACGCCATCGACGCGGCGGGCCACGGCCTGGCGCAGGTTGGCCACCTCGCGCTCGTAGGCCTCGTGGCTCTGGAAGATGAGCACGTCGTAGCCGCGCCGGTTGGCCGCCTCGTCGATGCCGTTGATGGCCTGCGAAAAGTAATAATTGGCGATTTCGGGCACTATCGCCGCGATGGCCTTGCTGCTGCTACCCTTCAGGCTGAGGGCGATGGGATTGGGGCGGTAGTGCAGGCGGGCGGCGCACTCCATCACCACGCGCTTGGTCTCGGCGTTGATTTCGTAGCTGTCGCGCAGGGCGCGCGACACGGTCGATACCGAAATATTGAGCTCGCGGGCGATGTCTTTGAGAGTGGCGGCTTCCAAGCGAAGTATAATTAAAATGCAATTGCCGGGCTAAAACTACCGCCTGGCTTTCTAGCCTAAAGATAGGCCCTGGCGCAGCCCGGCCGCACGGCCGCGCTTACGCCGACCGCTTTGGGCTGATGACGGCAACGTTACCGATAACGTTTGCGCAAATAAAAACGGTCCCGGCCTTCCTCCCAGCCTTCATGGGCCTTAAACTTCGATGCGGGGAACGCGCCCGGCTTCTTTTAGCCGGGTTCGGCCTCCTTTAATAGTTTCAAAAAATAGGTTTTCGCGGCGGGGGCCAGCGGCTGGCAGCCCGCTCCCCTCGCCGCCCGGCTCGCCGGCTTTCTGCCCGGCTCGCAGCCGCTTTGCGCTCGTCCTTTTCAAGTCCCATCCACTTTTACCTCTGCTGCTCTTTATGAAAAGACACTTTCTACTACTCTGGCTCGTGCTGTGCGCCAGCATCAGCCTGGCCGTGGCCCAGAACCGCGCTATCACGGGCGTGGTGAAAGGCTCGGACGGCGAAACCCTGCCCGGCGTGACGGTCGTGCTGAAGGGCACCACCAACGGCGCTTCGACCAACCCCGACGGCAGTTACACCATCAACGTGCCCGCCGACAACAAAGCGGCCGTGCTACGCTTCAGCTTCGTGGGTTTCGTGAGCCAGGAAATCGCCGTGGGCGAAAAAACGGCCATCAACGTGACGCTGGTGTCAGACGTGCAGTCGCTTGACGACGTAGTGGTTATCGGCTACCAGGAAGTGCGGCGCGGCGACGTCACGAGCGCCATCTCGTCGGTGAATGCGCAACAAATCAAGGACATCCCGGTAAACTCGGCCGCCGAGGCGCTGACGGGCCGCCTAGCCGGCGTGCAGCTGACCTCCTCGGAAGGCACGCCCGGCAACAACAGCGTGCAGGTGAAGGTGCGCGGCGGCGGCTCGATAACCCAGGATAACTCGCCGCTCTACATCGTAGACGGTATTCAGATTGAGAACGCGCTGTCGGTTATCGCGCCGCAGGATATTGCCTCGGTCGACGTGCTGAAGGACGCTTCTTCAACCGCCATTTACGGCGCGCGGGGCGCTAACGGCGTAGTTATTATCACCACCAAGGGCGGGCGCGAAGGCCGCACCTCGGTGAGCTACAACGGCTTTGCGGGCTTCCGCAAAATCACCAAAACCCTCGACGTGATGGGACCGGCCGACTACCTGAACTGGGAGTACGAGCGGGCGCAGCTCACGGGCCCGGGCGCCAGCGTATCGGGCGGCACCAACACGTTCCGGCAGGTATTTGGCACGCTCAATTTCAACGGCGACACCCTGAATCGCCTGCGCAACCTGCCCAACCAAGACTGGCAAAAGCAGGTATTTGGCCGCAGCGCTTTCCAGCAAACGCACAACGTATCGGTGAGCGGCGGCACCAAGGCCACGACCTTTAACCTGAGTTTGACCCGCAACACGGAAGATGGTATTCAGCTGGGGTCGAGCTACGACCGCAAGCTGGTTAACTTCCGCATTGACACTAAGGCCAGCGACAAGTTCCGCCTGGGCTTCAACGCCCGCTTCAACGACCAGCAAAACCTGGGCGCGGGCACCGGCGCGGCGCTCGGCACCAGCAGCAACGGGCAGGTAGTGAACACCGGCTCCAGCGTGACCTCGCGCCTGCGCAACACGGTGCAGTACATTCCCTTCAACCTGCCCAGCAGCACCGCCGGGGCTGACCCCACGGCCAACTTCGACCCCGATTTCTTCGCCAATTCAACGCTGGTAAACCCGGTGCTGGCCATCAACAACGAGTACCGCGCCGACAAGCGCCGCACGTTTAACATGGGTGCCACGGCCTCGTTCAACATCCTGCCCTCGCTGGTATTCCGCTCCACGGGCGGCTTCGACCTTACCTATACTGAGCTCAATACCTTCAACGGGCTCTACTCGCCCACCATCCGGCAGGCGGCGGGCGGCTACCAGAATTTGCCCTTCGTGACCCTCACCAACGGCAACACGACGACGCTCAACAACTCGAACACCCTGAACTATACGCTGACGAAAAACAAGCACACCTTCACGGCCCTGCTGGGCGAGGAAGTGTACCGCCAGCGCACCACCCAGAACTTCGTGCAGGTCAACTTCCTGCCCGCGGACATCACCGCCGAACGCGCGCTGGCCAACATCAACCAGGCCGTGCTGCCGGTGGGCACCGTGGCCCAGCCGGTGCTGCCGAGCACCAGCATTCCGTTTGACAATGGCCTGGTATCTGGCTTCAGTCGCCTCAGCTACGACTACGACGGCAAATACCTGGTGTCGGCCACGGCCCGCTACGACTTGTCGTCGAAGTTCAAGGGCTACAACAACAAGGGCGGCGTTTTTCCCGGCGCGTCGGCCGCGTGGCGCATCTCGCAGGAAGACTTTTTCAAGGACTACCTCACCAAAGTATCGGACCTGAAGCTGCGCGTGAGCTACGGCCAGGCCGGCAACAACCGTATCCCGGACTTCCTCACCGAGCAGCTTTTCCAGGCTGGCAACGTCAGCTACGCCCTCAACCACGTCACGACGCCCGCCACGGCCCTTACTACCCTGGCTAACCCCAACCTGAAATGGGAAGTAACCACTACCCGCGACGTGGGCGTGGACGTGGGCCTGTTCAATAACCGCGTGCAGTTCACGGCCGACGTGTACTACAACACTACCCGCGACCTGCTGATTGCGCAGCCGCTACCCGGCATTTCGGGCTACACCTCGCAGTTCCGCAACGTGGGCTCGACCTCGAACAAGGGCCTCGAATTGCAGCTGAGCGGCACCGTCATTCAGACGCCCGACTTTACGTGGTCGGCCACGGCCAACGCTTCGTTCAACCGCAACAAAATCACGGACCTGGGCGGGCTGTCGGAGATTCCGAGCATTCAGTCGGGCTGGGCCGGCACCGGCCTGTCGGGCCCCGACTACGTGGCCCGCGTGGGCCAGCCGGTGGGCCTGATGTACGGCTACGTTACGGATGGCTACTACAAAGCCGAAGATTTCAAGTCGTACAACTACGCTACCCGCACCGGCGTGCTAAACGACAACGTGGCCAACGACCTGAGCGTGACCGGCAACCCGCTGCTGAGCATCGGCGCGCTGAAGCTGAAAGACGTGAACGGCGACGGCCAGATTACGGAAGCCGACAAGACGATTATTGGCAACTCGAACCCCAAAATGGTGGGCGGCTTGAACCAGCAATTCACTTATAAAGGCTTTGACGCCAGCGTATTCGTGAACTTCGTGCTGGGCAACGACATCTACAACGCCAACAAGATTGAATTTACGACCAGCACCTCGAACACCTCCTACGCCAACCTGCTGGGCGAGATGAACAACCGCGTGCGCTACATCGACAACAACGGCGCGCTCATCACCGATGCCAACACCTTCAACCAGGTGAATGCCAACGCCAGCATCTGGAGCCCCGTGCGCGGCAACTACCTGCTGCATTCCTACGCCATCGAAGATGGCTCGTTCCTGCGCATCAACAACATCACGGTGGGCTACTCGCTGCCCAAGGGCCTGCTGAGCAAGGTAAAAATCCAGAACCTGCGCTTCTACGCGACGCTCAACAACCTGTACACCTTCACCAAGTACTCGGGCTACGACCCGGAGGTGAACACCCGCCGCAGCACCCCGCTCACGCCGGGCGTCGACTACGCCGCCTACCCCCGCAGCCGCGCCTTCCTATTTGGCCTGAACCTGGGGCTATAATCTTTTCCCACCCGTCCTTAATCAGGCACCCAGCTAGTTCCTAGCCTTATGAAAGCTTTTAATTTTACTTCGCGGAAAGCCACGGTGGCCGCGCTGCTGGCCGGGGCGGCCGGGCTGGCCAGCTCCTGCAAAAGCTACCTGGAAATCGAGCCCACGGCCCTCACGACCGTGGAAGCCACCTTCAGCACCGTGAGCGGGGCCACCAGCGCGGTGCTCGGGGCCTACGACCCGCTCTCGGGCGACAACACCTACGGCACCCGCCTGAGCATGTACTACCCCTACGACACCGATGAGCTCATCGGCTCGTCGGGCACCTTCGACACGGGCCGCCGGGGCATTGCGCGCTACAAGGCCTTTGCCAGCAACACCGAGATTATCAACCCCTGGAACAACCTCTACCAGGGCGTGGAGCGCGCCAACGTCTGCATCAAAAACATTCCGCAGATGGCGCTCTACAACGGCGGCACCAGCGCCGACACGGCCACGCTGCACCGCCTCTACGGTGAGGCCCTGACCCTGCGGGCGCAGTACTACTACGAGCTGATTCGCAACTGGGGCGACGTGCCGGCGCAGTTTACGCCCTCTACCTACGACCAGAATTTTAGCTTGCCCAATGCCGACCGCAACCAGACGCTAACCACCCTGATTGCCGACCTGGCCACCGCCGAAAAACTGGTGCCCTACCGCACCAATGCCGGCATCAACAACGAGCGCATCACCAAGGGCGCGGTAAAGGCCCTGCGCGCCCGCCTGGCCTTGCAGCGCGGCGGCTACGCGCTGTTTGGCAACACCATGACGCGCCAGGCCGACTACCTCGATTACTACCGCATCGCCCGCCAGGAGTGCCAAGAGCTGATGAGACAACGCAGCCAGCACACCCTGAACCCCAGCTTTTCGGACCTGTGGCGCGGGGTGAACGAGCAGCGACGCGACGCCGCCAACGAGATTATTTTTGAAGTGGGCATGGCCGGCTCGACGGCCACCGGCGACTCGAAGCTGGGCTACTACAACGGTCCGCGCCTCCAGGTTACGTCGCCCATCTACGGCTCGACGCAGGGTGCCGTGACAGTGGTGCCTACTTACTTCTATGCCTTTGACTCGACCGATGTGCGCCGCGATATCACCATCGCGCCCTACCAGTACGCGGCCAACAGCAACAACCAGTCGGGCGTGGCGCTGAACACAATTTACGACGGTAAATTTCGGCGCGACTGGCACGTGCCGGCCGTGCCTGGCAATAACAATTACCTGGGCTACAACTGGCCGCTCATCCGCTTCGCCGATGTGCTGCTGATGTTTGCCGAGGCCGACAACGAGCTGAACGGCCCCACCACGGACGGCCGCAACGCGCTGCTCGAAGTCCGCACCCGCGGCTTTGGTGGCAACGCCACCCGCGCCGCCCTTAACCTGAACACGGGTACCAAGGCCGATATGTTCAACGCCCTCGTGAATGAGCGCCTGCTGGAATTTGGCTCGGAAGGCATCCGCAAGTACGACCTGCTGCGCTGGAACCTGCTGGCTCAGAAAATCAGCGACACTAAGGCGGCCCTTAACCTCCTGCGCCAGAACCTGGCCCCTTACCAGAACGTGCCGCAATACCAGTACTACCGCGTGGTAAACGGCGCGATTCAGTGGACGCGCTCGTTTTACCGCCCCTCGCCCGCCAATACCACTGCCCCCACCGGCACCGTACGCGTGAACTGGCGCCAGAGCATTGACGCCACCTACGTCGGCAACCTCCAGCCCAACGGCACGGTGGTGAACGTGGGCGGCACCAGCGTGAACAGTACGGGTGCCGGCATGGCCGCTGAGTACGTGCCCGGCGCGGGCAAGGAGCTACTCCCCATCCCGCAGACGACGCTGGACACCGACCCAGCCATTAAGCAGAATTTCGGCTACTAACGACTAGTAAATGAGCGGCTACTCATTAGGTAGCCGCTCATTTACGTACTATTCTCACGCTTTTCTGACATGGAATATTCGTCGCTGCTCGTCGCTGCCTTGGGCCTTCTGGCCGCCCGACCGGCCGCTGCCCTTAGCCACCCGCCCGCCGTGGTTTCTCGCCCCGAGGCAGTTGCCGCAGCGCAGGACAGCACGGCCGAGAAGATGCTGGCCTTCCAGCGCAGCAACGGTGGCTGGCCCAAGGCCGTGAACGAGGTGAAAGTGGACTACCGCCACCCCATGAGCGCGACCGACCTCGCCGCCGCCCGCCGCGACGCCGGCGCTACCGATGCCACCATCGACAACAACGCCACGACCCGCGAAATCACCTACCTGGTTACGGCGTTTAAAACCACCCAAAACCCGGCCTACCGGCAGGCCGCCGAGAACGGCATCCGCTACCTGCTCAAGATGCAGCAGCCCAGCGGCGGCTTCCCGCAGTACTTTCCCGACACCCGCTTCTACCGCGCCCAGATTACCTACAACGACAACGCCATGATAAAGGCGCTGACGGTGCTAAAAGCGGTGGCTGACAAGAAGGGCGACTTTGCACTGGTCGATGCCGCGCTGGTAGCGCCGGCCCAAAAGGCCGTGGACAAGGGTGTGCAGTGCATCCTGAAAACGCAGTACGTGCAGCACGGCAAGCTGACCGTGTGGTGCGCCCAGCACGACCGCGTAACCCTGCTGCCCTGCAACGCCCGTGCCTTTGAAATCGCCTCGCTGAGCGGCGACGAGTCGGTGGCGATTACCGAGTTTTTGCTGACTTTGCCCAACCCTTCGGCCGAGGTGCGCCGCGCCGTGGCGGCGGCCGTGGCCTGGTTTCAGGCTTCTAAAATTGAGAACATGGCTGTGCAGGACATCGCTGACCCCAAGCAGCCCAAGGGGCGCGACCGGGTGATGGTGCCCCAGCCCGGCAGCACGCTGTGGGCGCGCTTCTACGACCTCGACACCAACCAGCCCATCTACGTGGGGCGCGACGGCGTGAAGCACGCCCGCCTCGCCGACATCGAGAACGAGCGCCGCACCGGCTACGCTTACGTCGGCACCTGGCCCGAGAAGCTATTGAACAAAGACTACCCCAAGTGGCAGCAAAAGTGGCCCGCGCCCTAAAAACAGGTGAGCGCATGACGGTCGTTTAGCCGCGCGCTTGTTGTTTTGAAACGTGCTCATCCTCAGCTTGGCACGCAGCTCGCTTCTTTATTTATTACCCAGCTATTGCTGTAACATCTTAGCAAGAATATGCCCGTTCTTTCCCAATCTTTCGCGCAGGCCGGCGTGGCCGCCGCTACGGTTGCCCTGCCTACCCCCGCGCTGTTTGAGCTGCCCGAGAAAGTTTTGCAGTTCGGCACCGGCGTGCTGCTGCGCGGGCTGCCCGATTTTTTGATTGACCAGGCCAACCGCCAGGGCATTTTCAACGGCCGCGTGGTGGTGGTGAAAAGCACCGACGGCGGCGATGCCGCCGCCTTCGAGCGCGAAGACAACCTGTACACAGTGTGCGTGCGCGGCGTGGAAGACGGCCAGCCCGTGAGCGAGAACGTGGTGTGCGCCAGCATCAGCCGCGTGCTGTCGGCCAAAAGCCAGTGGGCTGATGTGCTGGCATTTGCCGCCAGCCCCGACCTGCAAGTAGTGCTTTCCAACACCACCGAAGTCGGCATCGTGCTAGATGAAAGCGAGGATATCCGCGCCACGCCGCCGCGCTCCTTCCCCGGCAAGCTGCTGGCGGTGCTGCTGGCCCGCTACGAGGCTTTCCAGGGCGCGGCCGACAAGGGCCTCATCATCGTGCCTACCGAATTGATTCCTGATAACGGCACCAAGCTGCGCGGCATTTTGCGCGAGCTGGCCGACCGCGCCGGGCTCGACGCTGGGTTTATCGATTGGCTCGAATCGGCCAACACTGTATGCAACTCGCTGGTCGACCGCATTGTGCCGGGCAAGCCGGCCGCCGAAGCCCACGCCGCCCTGACGCAGGAGTTGGGCTACGACGACGAGCTGCTGATTATGTCGGAGGCGTACTTGCTGTGGGCCATTGAGGGCGACGAGCGGGTGCGGGAGGTGCTGAGCTTTCAGCAGATTCACCCCGGCGTGATTGTGCAACCCGACATTAATCTGTTCCGCGAGCTGAAAATGCGCCTGCTCAACGGCACGCACTCGCTCACCTGCGGGCTGGCCGTGCTAGCCGGCGAGGCCACCGTGCGCGGCGCGATGGAAAACGACTATTTCGCCACCTACATCCGCAATCTGATGCTGGCCGATTTGCTGCCCGGCATTCCCTACCCCGTGGATGAGAAAGTGGGCCAGCGCTTTGGTATGCAGGTGCTCGACCGCTTCCGCAACCCCGCCGTGGAGCACCGCTGGCTGGCTATCACCTTGAATTATTCGGCCAAGCTGCGGATGCGCGTGGTGCCCGATTTACTGCATTACTGCGAGCGCTTCAAGACTGCGCCGCAGTACGTGGCGCTGGGCTTTGCGGCCTACCTGCTCTTTATGCGCAGTACCCGCCAGGAAGGCGACAAGTACCACGGCGAGGCCAACGGCCAGGAGTATCTCATTCAGGATGAGCAGGCGGGCTACTTCGCCGAGCTCTGGCAGCGCCCGGCCGCCGAGGTGGTTTCGGCCGCGCTCCGCAACCAGGAGCTGTGGGGCACCGACCTGACGGCGCTGCCTGGGTTTGAGGCCAGCGTGGCGCGCTACCTGGCGCAGTTGCAGCAGGAAGGCGCGAGCGCTACGCTGGCTACGGTGCTGAATAAGAATCAGCGCGTGGCAGCTTAATTAAACCGTCATGCTGAGCGCAGCGCAGCGGAGTCGAAGCATCTCTATCGCTTCGTTGTTAGGCATTGGTAGTTAGTTCACCAATAGAGATGCTTCGACTTCGCTGCGCTGCGCTCAGCATGACGGGCGTTATTTTTACCCTGCTTACCCGGCCAACGCAGCGCCTACTACTTGCTAATCGATAATTGACAATGAAACACCTGGTTGCTAAAATCCACCCCGCCGACAACGTGCTCGTTGCCCTCACCGACCTGCCCATCGGCACGCCCGTGACCTGGGACGGGGAAACCGTGACGACGACCGAGAAAATCCCCGCCAAGCACAAGCTGGCGCTACACGATTTTGCCGTCGGCGACGAGATATCGATGTACGGCGTGCTGGTGGGCAAAATGTCGGCCCCCGTGGCCAAAGGCGGCCTGCTCACCACTGGCAACCTCAAGCACGCCACCAATTCGTACCAGGAGGGCCAGCACCCGCACACCTGGGCGCAGCCCGACGTGAGCAAGTACGCGGGCCGCACCTTTATGGGCTACCACCGCCCCGACGGCCGCGTGGGCACGGCCAACTACTGGCTGGTTATCCCGCTGGTTTTCTGCGAGAATCGCAACATCCAGGTGCTTGAAGAGGCCCTGGTGAACGACCTCGGCTACGCCCGCCGCAAAAGCTACCAGCCCCAGACCCAGGCGCTGATTGAGCTGATGCAGGCCGGTAAATCGGTGGAGGAAATCCTGGCCACCGACCTGCACTCGGCCGAAACCGACTACCAGAAGCCCAAGCTGTTTCCGAACGTGGACGGCATCCGCTTCCTCAACCACGAGGGCGGCTGCGGCGGCACCCGGCAAGATGCCCAGAGCCTGTGCGGCCTGCTCGCCGGCTACATCACCCACCCCAACGTGGCCGGCGCCACGGTGCTCAGCCTGGGCTGCCAGAACGCGCAGGCCACCATGCTGCAAGACGAAATCGCCAAGCGCGACCCCAACTTCAGCAAGCCGCTGTTCATCCTCGACCAGCAGACGATGGGCACCGAGGAAACCCTCGTGAGCACGGCCCTGCGCCAAACCTTTGCCGGCCTCATGCAGGCCAACCAGCAGCAGCGCCAGCCCGCGCCCCTCAGCAAGCTCTGCCTCGGGCTGGAGTGCGGCGGCTCGGACGGCTTTTCGGGCATCTCGGCCAACCCCGCCGTGGGCCACACTTCCGACCTCTTGGTAACGCTCGGCGGCTCGGTCATCCTGGCCGAGTTCCCGGAGCTGTGCGGCGTGGAGCAGGAAATCGTGAACCGCTCGGTAGACCACGAAACGGCCCAGCGCTTCACCTCGCTCATGAAAGCATATGGCGACTCGGCCATCGCCGTGGGCTCGGGCTTCGACATGAACCCCTCGCCCGGCAATATCCGCGACGGGCTGATTACGGATGCCATTAAGTCGGCCGGCGCGGCCCGCAAGGGCGGCTCGTCGCCGGTAGTGGCCGTGCTCGACTACCCCGAGCTCGTGACCAAGCCCGGCCTGAACCTACTCTGCACGCCCGGCAACGACGTGGAAAGCACGACCGCCGAAGTAGGCTCGGGGGCCAACGTGGTGCTCTTCACCACCGGCCTCGGCACGCCCACCGGCAACCCCATCGCGCCGGTCATCAAAATCAGCACTAACACCAAGCTGGCCCAGCGCATGCCCGACATCATCGACCTGAACACCGGCACCATCATCGACGGCGAAGAAACCATCGAGCAAGCCGGCGAGCGGATATTGGACTACGTGATTCAGGTGGCCAGCGGGCTGGAAGTACACGCCGTGCGGCATGGTCAGACGGACTTTATTCCGTGGAAGCGCGGGGTGTCTTTGTAGTTTGACACGGTCATAAAACGCTTGTCATTGCGAGCGTAGCGAAGCAATCGCACCTGTTCAGTCGCGCTGCTCGGGTTCCGTTCGGGTGCGATTGCTTCGCTGCGCTCGCAATGACAGGCGTTGTTTGAGCTACAATTCTAACCTTCCGCTATGAACACCTACTACGTGTACATTCTGGCTAACCCCTATCACACGGTGCTCTACGTAGGCGTTACGAACAATTTAGAACGCCGCGTAGCCGAACACAAAGCAGGTATTCACGAAGGCTTTACGAAGAAATACAACGTCAGTAAATTGGTTTATTTCGAAACATCACCCAGCGTCACGGCGGCTATCGAACGCGAGAAGCAGCTGAAAGGTGGGTCGCGGGCCAAGAAGCTGGCGCTGATAAATGAGCAAAACCCTGCTTGGCAAGACCTGATGGCGGGGTATTAATTCCGGGCGCGCCGTTCGGGTGCGATTGCTTCGTTGCGCTCGCAATGACAGACGTTAATAAACGTTATTTCAACATACTATGACTCCCTTTCTCTCCGACGACTTCCTCCTCCAGTCACCCACCGCGCGCACGCTCTACCACGCGCACGCCGCGCCGCAGCCCATCATCGATTACCACTGCCACCTGCCACCCGACCAGATTGCCCAGAACCGGCAGTTTGAGAACATCACGCAGATTTGGCTCTACGGCGACCACTACAAGTGGCGGGCCATGCGGGCCAACGGCGTGAATGAGCGTTTCATCACGGGCGATGCCTCGGACTGGGAGAAGTTTGAGAAGTGGGCCGAAACGGTGCCCTACACCGTGCGCAACCCCCTCTACCACTGGACGCACCTGGAGCTGCGCCGCTACTTCGGCATCACCGAGCTGTTGAACAAAGACAGCGCCCGCCGCATCTACGAGCAGTGCAATGCCCTGCTGCAAACGCCCGAGTACAGCGTGCAAGGGCTGCTGACCAAGATGAACGTGAAGGTAGTCTGCACCACCGACGACCCGGCCGACGCGCTCAATTTCCACCAGGATATTGCCGCGCAGGGCTTTGCTACGCAAATCCTGCCCACCTTCCGTCCCGACAAGGCCATGACGCCCGAGGCGGCTTATTACCCCGCCTACTTGCAGAAGCTGGGCAAAGCCGCAGGCGTGGAAATCCATTCCTACGCCGACCTGCTGACGGCCCTGCGCCAGCGCCACAACTTCTTCGCCTCGCTCGGCGGCCGGCTGTCGGACCACGGCTTGGAGCAGATTTACGCCGCTGATTATACCGAAACGGAGGTAGCGGCCATCTTCGACAAGGCGCGGGCCGACCAGGCATTGACCGCTTCGGAAATAGAAAAATTCAAGTCGGCCATGCTGGTTGAATTGGCGATTATGGACTGGGAAAAGGGCTGGACGCAGCAGTTTCACCTCGGCGCGCTACGCAACAACAACGCCCGCGCCCTGCGCCAGCTCGGCCCCGACACGGGCTGGGACTCGATTGGCGACTTCTCGCAGGCGCAGGCGCTTTCGCGCTTTCTGGACCGGCTGGACGACCAGGACAAGCTGGCCAAAACCATCCTCTACAACCTGAATCCGGCCGACAACGACGTGTTCGCCACCATGATTGGCGACTTCCAGGATGGCTCGGTGGCCGGCAAGATGCAGTTCGGCTCGGGTTGGTGGTTTCTGGACCAGAAGGACGGCATGGAAAAGCAACTCAACGCGCTTTCCAACATGGGCTTGCTAAGCCGCTTCGTGGGCATGCTCACCGACTCGCGCAGCTTCCTGTCGTTCCCGCGCCACGAGTATTTCCGCCGCATCCTGTGCAACCTGCTGGGCCGCGACGTGGAGAATGGCGAGCTGCCCGCCGAGGAATTGCCCTGGCTGGGCGAGCTGGTCGAACGCATCTGCTACGGCAATGCCAGCGAGTATTTCGGCTTTGAAAAAGCGGCCGTGCCGGCTAGTGAGCTGGTGGCTGGCTAGAGCGCTGTACCGTGGACCCTGCGGGTCCGCGCGTGGGTAGCTGAAGCAACGCCATCACGCGCGGACCCGCAGGGTCCACGGTACACCAAACACCGGCTATCGAAATCGTTTACGTGAATAAAAGCGCCTTCTCTGGCCCCGCAGCCCGATTTGAAGGCTTACCTTTCCGGCCCCAATCGCGCTTGCGCACATTTGCCCAACGCAAAAGCAAGCCCTACTACCTCTCTCCATGAAGCAAGTCGTAACCTTCGGCGAAGTGATGATGCGGCTTTCGCCGCCGCTGAATTACCGGCTGCCGCAGACGGACACCCTCGAAGTAACCTACGGCGGCGGCGACGCCAACGTAGCCGCCGCCCTGGCCCAGATGGGCGTGCCCGCCGCCCACGTCTCGGCCTTCCCGGCCAATGAGTTGGGCTACGCCGCTGCCAACCACCTGCGCCGCTACGGCGTCGATACCACGCACTGCCTCTTCACCGAAGGCCACCGCCTGGGCTTGTATTTCCTCGAAGTAGGTGCCTCGTTGCGGCCCAGTCGCATCGTGTACGACCGCGCCGAATCGGCCTTCGCCCACCTCGACCCGGCTGCTTTCAACTGGGAAGAAATTCTGAAAGACGCCGGCTGGCTGCACTGGACGGGCATCACGCCCGCCATTTCGGCCGCCGCCGCCCAGGCCACCGCCGAGGCCATTGCGACGGCGCGGCGGCTGGGAGTCACCGTTTCGGCCGATGTCAACTACCGCCGCAACCTGTGGCAGTATGGCCAGAAAGCGCAGGACGTGATGCCGGGCTTGGTCGAAGGTTGCGACATCGTAGTGTGCACCGAGGGCGATGCCGACGACCTGTTTGGCATCAAGGCCGATGCGGGCTCCGACAACGGCTTTATCTCGATGAGCCAGCAGCTGACCCAGCGCTTTCCCAACATCAAGCGCGTCATCGCTACCCGCCGCCAGACCCAAAGCGCCTCGCACGAGCGCATTTGCGGTCTGCTCTGGGACCAGGGCGAGTTTTTCGAAACGCCCTTCTACGACATCGCGCCCGTGGTGGACCGCATCGGCGGCGGCGACTCGTTTATCTCAGGTTTTATCTACGGCTCAAATACTTACGAAAGTCGCGAGCAGGCGCTGTCCTTCGCTACCATCGCCTCGGCGCTGAAACACACCATCCACGGCGACATCAACCTGGTGACGCCCGCCGAAGTAGAGCACCTCATGCAGGGCAACCTGACGGGGCGCTTGCTGCGCTAAGTTTCTGTGCGCCTGTCATTGCGAGCGCAGCGAAGCAATCGCACCCGAATGGAACCCGAACAGCACGACTCAACAGGTGCGATTGCTTCGCTGCGCTCGCAATGACAGACGAAAAATAACTCTTATGCCTTCCTCTAAAGACGTTCTCTCTCGCGTACTCGCCGCCCCGTTGGTGCCGGTTTTTTTCCACGCCGACGCGGCCTACGCGCAGGACATCGTGCGGGCCTGCTACGCGGGCGGCATCCGCGTGTTTGAGTTCACCAACCGCGGGACCAATGCCTTCGAGGTGTTTCAGGAACTGGCCAAGCTGACCGCCAGCGACTGCCCCGACCTTGTGCTGGGCATCGGCACTATCTATAACGCGGCCGATGCCGAGCGCTTTATCGCGGCGGGCGCGGCCTTCGTGGTGCAGCCCGTAACGACCGCCGACGTGGCCGAAGCCTGCCAACGCCACGACGCAGCCTGGGTGCCCGGAGCCATGACCCTCAACGAGATATACTACGCCACGCAGCTCGGCGCGCAGTTGGTGAAAGTGTTTCCCGGCAACGCCGTCGGCCCCGATTACATCAAGGCCCTGCGCGGCCCCATGCCCGGCGTGAAGCTGATGGTGACGGGCGGCGTCGAAGCCACTACAGAAAGCCTCGGCGAGTGGTTCGGCGCGGGCATCAACGCGGTGGGCATCGGGTCGCAACTCTTCAAAGGGGCCAGCGACCCGGCCGCCATCACGGCCCGCGTGGTGCCGCTGATGCAGTTTATTTCCTCACTTAACAAGTAGCTAAACGGGTCATGCTGAACGCAGTGAAGCATCTCTGCCGCTTCATCCAAACCGCTCAACGGTGCGGTAGAGATGCTTCACTGCGTTCAGCATAACCCGTTATAGTTAGCGAAACCGCTCTATGAATCCCACCCTCCGCCCTGCTACCACTTCGCCGCCTGTTGCCGAAGTCGTCGGCAAGTACCGCTGGACCATCTGTGCGCTGGTATTTTTTGCCACCACCATCAACTACCTCGACCGGGCGGTTATCTCGCTGCTGAAGGCAGACCTGGAAAAAACCTTCCATTGGACTTCAGCCGACTACGCCAATATTGAGATAGTTTTCAAGCTGGCGTATTCCATTGGTATGGTAGGCGTGGGGCGCGTCATCGACAAGATGGGCACCAAGCTGGGCTATGCACTAGCAACGGCGCTGTGGAGCTTGTCGGCAATGGGCCACGCACTAGTAGGCAACACCATGGGTTTTCTAGTGGCTCGCGGTTTCTTGGGGGTCACGGAAGCAGGCAACTTCCCGGCCGCCATCAAAACGGTGGCTGAGTGGTTTCCACAACGCGAACGGGCGCTGGCAACGGGTATTTTCAACTCGGGAGCTAACATCGGGGCCATCATTGCGCCCTCGGTGCTTTTCATTGCCGCCACTGGCCCCAATGGCTGGCGCTGGGCATTCGTCATCACGGGTGCACTCGGGTTTATCTGGCTGGTTTTATGGTACTGGCTCTACGAAACGCCGGCCAAGCAAGCCCGTCTTAGCAAGGCTGAGTTTGACTACATCAATGCCGATACGCCCGTGGGTCTGCCAGCCGAGAGCGCAGTAGTAGAGGAAAAGCCCAAGACTTCGTGGGGCACGCTACTGGGCTTTCGCCAAACCTGGGCCTTCGCGATGGGCAAGTTCCTGACTGACCCTATTTGGTGGTTTTACCTATTCTGGCTGCCCGACTTCCTGGGCAAGCAATACAACCTGCACGGCACTGAGCTGGCTTTGCCGGTATCGTCAGTTTATATCCTGTCAAGCATCGGGAGCATCGGCGGCGGCTATCTGCCTTTGCAGTTCATCAAGCGCGGGATGCCTGCCTTCCAGGCCCGCAAAACGGCCATGTTGCTTATTGCGCTGTGCGTGTTTCCAATTGTGTTCGCGCAGTATCTGGGCCAGTTGAATATGTGGCTGGCGGTGCTGGTAATCGGCGTAGCAGCGGCGGCGCACCAGGCCTGGAGCGCCAATATCTTCACCACCGTGTCGGATATGTTTCCGAAGCGGGCGGTGGGCTCGGTTACGGGCATTGGCGGCTTCGCGGGCGGCATGGGCGGCATCGCGCTGTCGGCGCTGGTGCAGAAGCGCATGTTCGTGTACTACGAGCAGCTGGGCCAGATTAATAAGGCCTATTACATCATGTTCTTCATCTGCGGGGCTATCTATTTGCTGGCCTGGGTTATTATGTTCACGCTGGTGCCGCGCATGGAGCCCATCAAGCTCGATGACGACGACACGCTTCCCACCGCTGCCTAAGTTGCTTTTTGCTTTTGCTATGAAACGTTCCTTCGCGCTACTCGCCCTGCTGGGCTTACCGCTGCTTTCCTTCGCGCAGGCTACCCAGCCCAAGCCCAACCCAATGGGCCGGGCGCTCATCACCACCGCCCCCGCCCCCACAGGCGGCCCCATGAGCAAGAAAAACGCCGCCGCCGCGCAGGAAGTCGAGAAGCTGGAGCGCCAGCGCTTCGAGGCGCAGGTAAGCAAAGACTACGCTTTCCTGGAAAAAGCCTTCGCCGACGACCTCGTCTATACCCACGCCAACGGCAAGCAGAACGGCAAAACCGACTACCTGCAAAGCATCCGCGACGGCAAGAGCGTGTACGACAAGATTGACGTGGAAAATATGAACGTGCGCGCCTACAACGACGGCCAAACGGCGGTAGTGAACGGCCAAATCGTCATTTACCAGCCCAACAAGCCCGATGGCACGCCCAACGTGGCCCATATCAAGTACGTGACCGTGCAGGTGAAAGACCCCAAGAAAGGCTGGCAGGTAGTGCTGTGGCAGTCGCAGAAACAGCCGGAAGCGAAATAATTATCAATTAGCAATGAGCAATTAACAATGAGCAGCCTGCCTGTTACACTCCAACTAATTGCTCATTGTTAATTGCTCATTGCTAATTGACTATGTCCCCCACCCCTACCCACGACGAACTAGCCACCCCCGTCGGCACCACGCTTGAGCGCTACATCATGCGCAAGCAGGCCGAATTTCCGTTTGCCACCGGCGAGCTCTCGCAGCTGCTGCGCGATATCGCGCTGGCCAGCAAGATTATGGTGCGCGAAGTAGGCCGCACCGGCCTCAGCAGCATCGCCGAGGCTACCGGGCCTGAAGGCGAGCAGGGGCCGCCGCGCCACCGCCTGGGCGAGGAGGCGCACATCCGCTTCGTGCGGGCGCTCACCAATGGGCGCGAGTGCTGCGCGGTGCTCAGCGAAGCGCGGCCCGACCTCATCGACACCGGCAACCCCGATGGCAAGTACGTGGTGGCGCTGAACCCCTTGAATGGCTCGGTGAGTCTGGATTTCAACGTGAGCACGGGCACCATTTTCAGCATCTACCGGCGCGTGAGCCGCTACGGTGGGCCGGCGCGGGCCGAGGACTTCATGCAGGGCGGCCGGGCGCAGGTGGCGGCGGGCTACATCCTCTACGGCTCCAGCGTGATGCTGGTGTACACTACCGGCCACGGGGTGGCGGGCTTCACCTACGAGCCGAGCCTGGGCGAGTTTTTCCTCTCGCACCCCAAACTCACGATTCCGGCCAGCGGCAAGGTGTTTTCGTGCAACGAAGGCAACTGGTTTGACTTTCCCGAGTTTGCGCGCACCTTCCTCACTACCTGCAAGGAGCGCCGCTACACGGCCCGCTACGTGGGCTCGCTGGCGGCCGACTACCACCGCAACCTCTTCACGGGCGGCATCTACCTCTACCCGCCCACCGGCGAGTGGCCCAGCGGCAAGCTGCGCCTGCTCTACGAGTGCTACCCCATTGCCATGATAACCGAGCAGGCCGGCGGCGTGGCCGTGACCGGGGCCGAGGACGTGCTCGACGTAGCGCCGACCGCCGACCTGCACCAGCGCATGCCGCTCTTCGTGGGCTCGGCCGAGCTCGTGCGCGAGCTGCAAGCTGTGGCGGCGGAATAAGTAGCTCGGACTCGCAAAGTCCGAGCTACAAACCCCCGGCCGCTTAATTCGTTTTACCGGCGATTCTTTCACCAACCGCGCGCCGCCCAGGCGGCGCGCTACCTTCTCATGCCCAAAATCATCGCGCCCGAAGTTGAGTTCAGCAAGCTGCTGAATGACGTGAAGCAGGCCACGCCCGAAATCTTCGCCCCCAACGGCGGCTACCTCAACCTGCTCGAAGGCCGCTGGCAGGAGCCCGGCACGCCCAAGCCGTTCGTCTCGCCCATCGACGGGTCGGAAATCGGCGCGCTGCCCATGCTCAAGCACGACGAGGCGCTGCGCGCCGTGCATTTCGCCAAAGGCGAAAGCACCGCCTGGGGCGCTACCGACTTGCAGGAGCGCCGCCGCCGTGTGCAGGACTGCTTGGACCAGCTGCGCCCGCACATCGACCTTATCAGCAAGCTGCTGATGTGGGAAATCGGCAAAACCTACAAGCTGGGCTTCAACGACATCGACCGCTGCATCGAGGGCGTGCAGTGGTACGTGGACAACATCGAGAGCCTGCTCGGCGACCGCCGTCCGCTGGGCTTGGTGAGCAACATCGCCTCCTGGAACTACCCCATGTCGGTGCTCATGCACGCCGTGCTGGTGCAGGCGCTGGCCGGCAACGCCGTGATTGCCAAGACGCCCACCGACGGCGGCTTTATCTCCTTGAGCGTCACCTTCGCCATCGCCCGCCGCTGCGGCCTGCCCGTGACGCTGGTGAGCGGCCCCGGCGGCGAGCTCAGCGACGTGCTCGTGAAAGACCCCGCCGTGGACTGCCTCAGCTTCGTGGGCGGGCGCTACAACGGGCGCAACATCGCCGACGCCCTGAGCCAGGAGCACAAGCGCTACATGCTGGAGATGGAGGGCGTGAATACCTACGGCATCTGGGACTACTCGCAGTGGGACGCGCTGGCCGACCAGCTCAAGAAAGGCTATGACTACGGCAAGCAGCGCTGCACGGCCTACGTGCGCTGGGTGGTACAGCGCGACTTGTTTCCGCAGTTTCTCGAAACCTACACCCAGGCCATCGGCAGCCTCAAAATCGGCAACCCCACGCTGGTCGATAACCCCGGCGACAAGCTGCCCGACCTGGCGTTTGGGCCGGTTATCAACGCCCGGCAGGCCAGCGAGCTTGACCAGCTATTCAGCAACGCCACCAAGACCGGGGCCATCCCCTTCTACCAGGGCAAGCTCGATGACAGCCTCTTTTTGCCCGGCCAGGACCGCTCGGCCTACCGCGCCCCGCGCGCGCTGGTGGGTTTGCCCCGCCAGGCCGAGCTGTACTTCAAGGAGCCTTTTGGCCCCATCGACTCGGTGGTGCTGGTAGACCGCGTGGAGGAGCTGGTGGGCGAGATGAACATCTCGAACGGTGCGCTCGTGAGCGCCCTCGGCTCGGACGACGAGAAGTGGGCCACCCGCACCGCCAAGGAGCTGCGCGCCTTCAAGGTAGGCATCAACAAGCTGCGCAGCCGCGGCGACCGCGACGAGGTATTCGGCGGCCTGGGCGAAAGCTGGAAAGGCGCCTTCGTGGGCGGCAAGCTGCTGGTAGAAGCCGTGACGCAGGGCGCACCCTCGCAGCCCGTACTCGGCAACTACCCCGACGCCGTGCTGCTGCCCGAGAAGGCGTAGCTTAATGCTGCTTTCCACGAGAAAATCCTGCGTAGCACCCGCTACGCAGGATTTTTTACTTATTAGGTGATGCTTCTAGCTGGAAATTGGCGAACTGATTTACCTGCTGTCACCTCGTCTTGCACATCACGACAGCTTTGCTAGTAGCAGCAGTGATGCTTATTAAATTAAGCGTAATCAGTTATT
This sequence comes from uncultured Hymenobacter sp., assembly GCA_964277755.1. GTDB lineage: Bacteria > Bacteroidota > Bacteroidia > Cytophagales > Hymenobacteraceae > Hymenobacter. The sequence continues at coordinate 12,770 of CAXYJY010000046.1, read as the reverse complement.
CACAAAGGCCGGGTTCTACTCCAGTGTGGGGCCAAGGTTACTTGCAGCTAGTGCCAGGGCACGCTAGGCACCCGAAGCAGACGGTCGCGCTACTGACCTTGCTCCCCGCAGAGACGCAGCTAGGCAGCTGGCTTCTGGCTAGTTATTTTCGCCGGCGAATGGGAAGCATTGACCACGTAGGCGACCGCAACCTCGTGCTGGTGGGCGAGGCCGCCTCGGTGCAGGTGTGGCACGATGCCGAGGTGCGCTGGCTATACGTGCGCTGGCGTGGCCCCTACGAGCCGCGTGCCGCGCAGGAAGGCTGGGCCCTGCTACAATGCCTGCACCGGCAGCCATGCACGCAGGCGCTCAACGATGCCCGGTTCGCCACCGCCTGGGCGGGGCAAGAGCACTGGGCAGGTACGTCGCTATTTCCAATGCTGGTGCATGCCGGCGTGCAGCACATGGCCTGCGTCTACTCCCAAACGCTACCCGGCCGCGCCTCACTCGACATGACGCTGCACAGCACAACCCTTCGTAGCTTCCTTTGAGGACCTAGCTACGGCTTACGCTTGGCTGCGGCAGTGGGCATCCCTGGCGTAATTCTCGGCAGCCTTTACGGGCCTGGGGCCGGCTGCTAGCTGCCGACGGGTTGCTTGCGAGGGCGAGGAGAACGTAATACCGAATGCGGGATATTACTTTCTTCAGCTTACACAGGCTCGCCGCGACTGTACGCACGGCCGTGTGTAAGCTGGGCCCAAGCCCATGCGCCCGACACAGTAAAACAGCTTATTGAGTAGGCAATTCGTGGGGCTAATCGAATAGCACCGGGGCCGGGCTACCCGCTCCACCACCTTTGGGGCACGTACTGGCCACGCTGGCCTTCACCTATCTTTCTGCTACCTAGCTGTTATGAGAAACTATTTTACGTTGTGGCTGCTGCTAAGCAGCGTAGCCGGCTCGCAACTGGCAGTAGCTGGCCCCTCGCCCGCGCTGCCGCAAGTCCCCCCGGCGGCTGGGCTGCCCAGCCGCCCCACTACCCGCCCGCTGGTGCGCTACCTCACGGCTACCCTGCGCCTCACGCCCACGCAGGCCGCCGCCGTGCAGCAAGTGCTGCGCACCGAAACGCCCCGTCCGCTCGCCCCCGAGCAGCTAGCCCAAAGCCTCAGCCCGGTGCTCAGCCCCGAAGCACAGGAGCGCCTGCAAGCCTTGCAAAACAGTGTGGACAGCTACCAGCGGCTTTACTACCTGGCGGCCCGGCACTAGCGGCCGGGTTCGCTGCGGTCGTTGGGTCGGCCGCGGGGGCCGGGAAAACGGCTAGCAGCCTGGTCGGGCTCCAGCACGGCGATTTCCTCATCGTCTTCGTCTTCGGGCGCAGCTTCTTCGGGCTGCTGCACGGTGGCGAGCTGGGTATCGAGGGCGATTTCGAAACGGTCCAGCTCCAGCTCTACCTGCCGGATGGCTTCTTCGCTGTAGGCATTGCGGCGGTGCAGCTCGATGAGCAAGTGGCGCTGATACTCGGTGACGCTGAGGCGGCTTTGCAGCAGGCGCTCGAACTGGGCGGCGGCCTGCACCTCGGCGGGCAGTGCGGGCAGGCCGGTAGCCTCGTTGGTGGCCAGGGTGCCGCGCAGGCGCTGGGCCTGGCGGCGTAGCACCTCGCGCATGGTCAGCAGGCTGTCGTCGGGCGGCGAGCCGGCAGCTTCGAGGCGCTGATTGAGATATTCCAGCGAGCTTTCAACCAATGCCAGGCGCAGCTCCTGCTCTTCGGCGGCGCGCTGGGCCGGCGATTCCTGCACGCCCAGCTGGCGCACCAGCCAGGGCAGCGTGAGCCCCTGCACCACCAGCGTGACGAGGATGACGACGAAGGTGATAAACAGGATAATGTTGCGCTGCGGGAAGTCTTCGCCGTTTTGCAGCGCGTAGGGCAAGGCCAGCGCCGTAGCCAGCGACATCACGCCCCGCATCCCGGCCCAAGAGGTAATGAACAAGCTGCGCCGCGACGGCTGCGGGCTGCGTCGGCCCAGCCAGCGCCCCAGCCAGTGCCCTAAATACGACACCGGAAACACCCAGCCCAGCCGAATGGCAATAGCCACGGCGCTCACTAGCAGCCCGTAGCCCGTGGCTGGCCACAACTGCCACGAGTCTTTGCCGCCCAGCCCGCTCAGGATGCCGCGCAGCTGCAAGCCGATGAGGATGAACACGAAGCCATTGAGCAGAAAGCCCAGCACGTTCCAGAAGCTGTGCTTGAGCAGGCGCGTCTGGTTGTCGAACACGTCGTGCGAGCGGCGGCTCATCATCAACCCCATAAACACCACCGCCAGCACCCCCGACACATGCACGTGCTCGGCGGCCAGGTACACCCCAAACGGCATCAGCACGGTAAGCACCGTGATGAGGGTAGCGTCGGTGAGGACGTTCTGAATCCGCACCACCACCCAGCCTACCGCCCAGCCGATGGCTGCCCCGCCCAGCCCCACCAGCAGGAAGTGCCAACTGGCATCGAAAAGGCTGAACGCGCCGCTCACCACCGCCGCCACCGCGTAGCGGTAGGCAATGAGCGCCGAGGCGTCGTTTATCAGGCTTTCGCCCTCCAGGATGCTCGTGATGCGGCGCGGCAGCCCCAGCCCCTTGGTCACGCTGGTGGCGGCCACCGCGTCGGGCGGGCTCACGATGGCCCCCAGCACAAAGCCCAACCCCCAGCTAAAGCCCGGAATAAAGAAGTGCGCTACGGTGGCAATGACGGTAGTCGTCATGAGCACCAGCCCGATGGCCAGCAGCGAGATGGGCCGCCGGTTGGCCACAAACTCGTGCCACGAGGTGTTGTAGCTGGCCTCGTAGAGCAGCGGCGGCAGGAAGATGAAAAATATTAGGTCGGGGCTGATGGTGACTTCGGGCAAGCCCGGCACCAACGCCAGGGCCACGCCCACCAGCACCAGCAGCAGCGGGTAGGGCACCTTGAGGCGCGGGGCCACGGCCGAGAGCCCCACCAGTAGGGCCAGGAGTAGAATGACGACGGAGAGGTTGTCCATAGACAAGGCAGTACGCAGGCGAGGTACCGGGAAGCCGATAACGGCGGCCAACTAGCAGCTACCTGGCTGATAAATAGTTTTTTTAACTTCATTATAAATTCAAAAAAAAATTGCTTTCGCCTCGTACTTAACCCTTTCACCCCAAACAAACTCATGCCCGTTTCTTTAGTCAACCCTTACCTCGAAGTAGGTAGTATTCACAACCAAGCGCTGGACTGGCTAGCCAGTTGCACGCGCCCGAGGCACCGCCCACCGACAAGCTCATTGAGCTGGTGACGAACTGGTACGTAACCCAAGTGCCGGAAGTAACTCCCGAGCAAAAAGCGGGTTTCTACGCGCTAGCTGCCATGGGCATGAACTACGCACAGCGCTACAGCGTAGCGGAGCTGTGCCAGATGGCCAAGCTGTCTGACCAAGCTACCAGCTTTGGTACGCAAGCCTGTGGGCTGTCAGGGTCGTTTCCAGAAATAATTGCACAGCTAAGCTCGCTGAGTGACCAGGCGCTAGCAGCCGATTTATCGGATAACAACCAGTCTTATACCTTACTCACGCTGGCTATTGCGCTGAAGAGCGCCGCATACGGGCAGTTGCAGCAGTCGCTCGGCGACAAGAGCCCGTGGAGCGGCTATGGCACTGGTAACCGGCTATGGCCGTGGAGTGCCGACGCACATGGTGGGTTAGCGGGGGCTATTGCCAGAGCCATTGCGGGTGCAATAGGTGGCGTAGCGGGCGGCTTCCTGGGAATATTCGCGGGTTTTGTCGGTGGCGGTATTATCGGCGGCTACTCTGGTGCCATTGGCGAATCGGTAGCTACGGCTGTTGGTTCATAAATCGCAGCTTGCTCATGATTGGCATCTATTGTGCGCTGCACCTGTTGGCAATTCCTGTTGCTGATACGGCCGGGGTTTACCTGACTGCCGCCGATTTTACTCATCACCGCTTATCCTACGTTGTAACGGATGCCAACCTGCATGTCGGTGCCCCGATTACCAACCATTTGGTGCAAGTGATTGGTGCTAAAGGACAAGTGAAGCGATTTCCAGCGGGCAGCTTATATGGCGTTCGCAAGAATGGGCAGAACTTCCGATTTGTACAAACTGGTAAAGAGCTGCGCTTCAAGCTTGATGACGGTTTTTACAAAATAGAAGCTACGGCACCCCGGTACGTTTACAGCAGCCGTTATATTTTTAGTGCTCCCCGGCTATACTTCAGTCTCACTCCGACGGATACCCTGCATTTACTAACGGGGAAGAACCTTACTAAATACTTCCCCAACCAGCCCACCTTGGCGCAGGAAGTTGACCAGGATAAAAAGCTGCGCTATAACATAGCCGCCCGCGACGAAGATGGGCAATTGCGAGTAGCTAAAATCATGGCGAAGTACCTGCCTGCCCCAGCTAAATAAGAGCTGGCTTATCTGGCAAAGAAGCCGCTTGGCTTCTGCGTCAGGCGGCTTTTTTTTAAGTACTTACCCCTCTAGCACCTCCAGCTGCCCCACCAGCTCCGCCTCCGTCACCGGGTAGGGCCGCCCGTGCCGGATGGCCTGGTACACGGCCTCGAACAAGCCCACGTAGCTGCCCGGTGCGGCCGGCACCGCCGTGGCGGCGAGCGGGCCATCGGGCGCGGCCAAAGTCAGGCGGCCCTGCTGGCCCGGCTGCTCGCGGCCGTAGGCGGGGTCGGCAGGCTTCACACCGGCCACCAACTGGGCTTCCTGCGGGTCGGTGCGGTCTTTGCGAAAGCTGCCCTGCGTGCCGTGCAGCACGAAGGCCGGGCCGGGGTCGGCCACCAGTAGGCTGCTGCTCAGGTACACGTGCAGGCCCGCGGGGTAGTGCAGGTGCAGGTGAAAATAATCGGCCACCTGCGAGTTTTCGCGGTAGCTACCCTGGGTTTTTTCCACCTTCAAAGGGAGCCCAAACAGGCTGATAGCCTGGTCAACCAGATGCGGCCCCAGGTCGAATACCAGCCCCGAGCCGGGCGAGTCGGCGTCTTCCTTGAATTTCTTGGGATTGAGTTGCGGCTTGAAGCGGTCGAAGCGAAAATGCACCTCGATGAGGCGGCCCAGTTGCCCGCTTTCCACTACCTGCCGCACGCTGCCAAAGTCGGTATCCCAGCGGCGGTTTTGGTAGGCGAAGAGTTGGCGGCCCTGCTGCCGGGCCAGGTTGAATAAGGCGCGCACCTCGGCGGCGGTGGTGGCCACGGGCTTTTCGAGCAGCACGTGCTTACTGGCCAGCAGCGCTTGGCGCGCCAGCTCCACGTGGGTGGCGCTGGGCGTGTTCACTACCACTAGTTCCAGTTCGGGGTCGGCTAGTAGCTCGGCCACGCTGCCGTAGCTTTTTATCTGCGGATAGTCGGCCTGCATGCGCTGTTCGTGGCGCTGCACCACGGCTTGCAGGTCGAAGCCGGGGTGCTGGGTCAGAAACGGCGCGTGGAAGATTTTGCCCGACATGCCGTAGGCCAGCAGGCCGGTTTTGATGGGAGTGGAATCGGCGGAAAGCGTCATATAGCGCAAAGGTTGAGCGGGCGAATGTAGAGACGCATCCTTGCGTCTCGTCGTTATTCAGCCAATGCATTAGCCAAACAATGCGAGCCGCAAGGATGCGCCTTTTTCTTTCCAGCTCACTAGCTGAATGACGCGAGACGCAAGGATGCGTCTCTACATCAAATTTCTACGCCACCTCAGCCAGCTCGGGCACGGCCACGGCCGCCCGTAGCGGCGCGGGCAGGCGCACCACGCACACGCCCGGCGCGCGCAGCCAGTCGGCTTGCGCCAGTTGCGCCAGCCTAATGGTGCCGGTGAGGTAGCTGCCGCGCTGCGCCGACCGGAGTTGCTCATGCACCACCGTAAAATCGGCCAGGTCGGGCGCGCTGGCTTCGTCTTCAAAGGTTACCAGCACATCTACCTCGGCCACCTCGGGCGTCAGCGCCAAGTGGCTGTTCTGCTGAATCTTCTTGTACTCGTAGCGGTAGCCGTAGGTGAGGGCCGACAAGTCGGAGAGCACCGCCGAAGCCGTGGGAAATGCCCCCGCCCCACGCCCCAAAAAGAACTGCCGGTCGGCAAAGCCGCTCTGCGTCACGAGCCCGTTGAACTCGTCGTGCACGTTGCTCAGCTCGTGGCCGGGCGCTACCAGCGTGGGCATCACCGCCGCCGCAATGCCGCCTTCGGGCAGCCGCCGCGCCTCGGCTATCAGCTTGATGCTCAGGCCCTGCTCGCGGGCGTAGGCCGCCGCCAATGGGCTGATGCCCGTGATGCCCACGGCCAGCAGCTCCTCGGGCCCGGCCACCAGCCCAAAGGCGTGGGCCAGCAGCAGCACCAGCTTGTTGCGGGCGTCGAGGCCCTCCACGTCGAGCGCGGGGTTGCTTTCGGCAAAGCCCAGCTGCTGCGCTTTGGCCAGCGCCTCGGCGTAGGGTTGCCCGTCGCGGTTCATGGCCGTGAGGATATAGTTGGTCGAGCCGTTGATGATGCCTTCCACCGAGGCCAGCAGGTCGGTGTCGTAGTATTCTTCCAGGTTGCGGATGACGGGCAAACTGGCGCAGGCGGCGGCTTCGTAGAGCAGCGGCGTGCCCGTGGCGCGTTGCAGCACTATGAGTTCGGGCAGGTGCTCGGCCAGCATCTTCTTGTTGGCCGTCACTACCGCTTTGCCTTTTTGCAACGCTTCCTTTACGATGAGATACGCCTCGTCGGCGTCGTCAATCAGCTCCACGATTACGTCGAGGCCGGGGTCGCCAAGCAGGTCTTGCTTGTCGAAGGTGAACAGCTCGGCGGGCAGTGGGCGGGCTTTGTGGCGGTCTTTCACCGCGATGCGGCCGATGCGGGCGCGCAGGCCGGGCGTGCGCTCCAGCACGGCGTGCAGCCCCTGGCCCACCACGCCGAAGCCGAAGAGGCCGATAGTTATATTGGTACGGGTCATGATATTCGGGTGTACCGTGGACCCTGCGGGTCCGCGCGTGTTATCGTCGTTGCGGCTGCTACTACGCGCGGACCCGCAGGGTCCACGGTACAGCAGATTAAGCTACTACCAATTCCCCTTCCGTCGTCACCACGTGCGCTTCCTTGAGTGCGGCCAGCGCATCGAGCGCCTGCGCCAGGTCAGCAATCAAATCTTCCGCATCTTCCAGCCCGATGCTCAGGCGCACCAGCCCATCGGCCACGCCGCTGGCCTGCCGGATGGGGGCCGGAATCGACTTGTGCGTCATGGTAGCCGGGTGGCAGAGCAGGCTCTTGGCCCCGCCCAGGCTTTCGGCCAGCTTAAAATACTTGGTCGATGTCACCAGCTTGGTAGCAGCTTCAATCGTGTCTTCGGTGAGGGCCAGCGCCACGATGCCGCCGAAGCCGCCCGCCTGCTGCTTTTTGGCTACCTCGTGGTTGGGGTGGCTTTCGAGGCCGGGGTAATACACGCGGGCCACTTCGGGGCGCGTTTCCAGAAACTTGGCCACCGCCAGGGCCGAGGTGCTGGTGCGCTCGATGCGCAGCGGCAGCGTCTCGATGCCGCGGATGGTAAGGAAACAGTCGAACGGCCCGAGGATGCCACCCGAGGCGTTCTGAATGAATTTCAGCTCCTTAGCCAGCGCTTCCGTCTTGGCTACCGCGATGCCGGCAATGAGGTCGGAGTGGCCGCCCAGGTACTTGGTGCCGCTGTGCACCACCAGGTCGGCCCCCAGCTCGATGGGGCGCTGCAAGATGGGTGAGGCAAACGTGTTATCGACGCAGAGCAAACAGTTGTGCGCCTTGGCAATGGCCGAAATAGCGGCGATGTCCGACACTTTCAGCGTGGGGTTGGAAGGCGATTCCAGCCAGATAAGCTTGGTTTTATCGGTGATGGTGTTGGTAACGTTCTCGGCGTTGGTGGTGTCGCAGTACACGATGTCGATGCCCAGGCGGCGGTACACGTGCTCGAACAGGCGGAAGGCCCCGCCATAAATATCATCGATGGCAACTATCTGGTCACCAGCCGAAAGCAGCTTCACCACGGCATCGATGGCGGCCAGGCCGCTGGCGAAGGCGTAGGCCGAGTGGCCGCCTTCGAGGGTGGCTACCAGGTTTTCGAGGGCCAGGCGGGTAGGGTTGCCGGTGCGGGCGTAGTCGAAGCCTTTGTTCACGCCAGGGGCTTCCTGCACGTAGGTCGACGTTTGGTAGATGGGCACGGCGATGGCGCCGGTTTGCTCGTCAACGGGAATGGCGTGGAGGAGGCGGGTTGCAACAGACATGGCAAGAGAAGTTTAGTGTTGGATTAAAACAGTAAACCCCTATTTCCCAAGCACCTAGTCAAGAATCTCTTACCGGCAGGGCGTAAAAAAAGCCCTCCCGACAAGTCAGAAGAGCATACGCCGTGGCCACGGCAAGGCATCTTGTAGACTTATCTTCTTCCGAAACCCGGCCGCAGCCAACGTTTCAGAACAGGAATTAGCACCTTCGCATTGCTGCTGGTTGCTAAGGCATCGCAGGGCCTGTCCCTCCGCCTTTCTTGATAAGTGCCCCGGTAAAGGAGCATGCCACAAAGGTAGAAGCGAATTTTCGGGATTTGCAAGCATTGGCTAGTAAAAAAATATTTAGTATCCATCTCAGCGCGCAGCCTTCCCCAGCTTATTACACACATTAATAGCGTATTGCAAGCCCAATACGTCTTGCTTTTTCAGCAGCTAACGAGTCTGCGGGCGAACGTCGCGGCGCTGTTTTTTCAGAAAAACGCGGGCCATTTGGCCCTGTTGGCCGGTTTACTGGCTATGCTGGCACGGAGCTTTGCCTCTGCGCCGGCATTTTCTTTTTCCCTTTTCACATGAATAAAATTGCGTTAATCGTGGGGGCCAGCGGCATCGTGGGCAGCAACCTGGCCCGCGAGCTGCTGGCCCAGCACTGGACGGTGTACGGCCTGGCCCGCCGCCCCCCAGCCGACCTGCCCGGCCTGCGCCCCGTGGCCGCCGACCTGCTCGACCCCGCCGCCCTCGCCACCGCCCTGGCCGACGTGTTCCCCACCCACGTGTTCCTCACCAGTTGGATGCGGCAGGACACCGAGGCCGAGAACATCCGCGTGAACGGCGCGATGGTGCGCCACCTGCTGGCGGCCCTGGCCCCCAAACACTCGGTGCAGCACGTGGCCCTCGTCACGGGCCTCAAGCACTACCTGGGGCCGTTCGACTCGTATGCCCGCGCCGGGGCGCTGCCCCCTACCCCCGTGCGCGAGGACATGCCCCGCCTCGAAGCGCCTAACTTTTACTACGCGCAGGAGGACGAGGTATTTGCAGCCGCCGCGCGCGATGGCTTTAGCTGGAGCGTGCATCGCCCGCACACCATCATCGGGCAGGCCGTGGGCAACCTCATGAACATGGGCACCACGCTGGCCGTGTACGCTAGTTTGTGCAAGGCGCAAGGCCGTTCCTTCCGCTGGCCCGGCTCGCAGGCGCAGTGGCAGGGCCTTTCCGACGTCACCGATGCCCGCGTACTGGCCAAGCAGCTGGCCTGGGCCGCCACTACGGAAGCCGCTAAAAACCAGGCGTTCAACATCACCAACGGCGACTACTTCCGCTGGAGCTGGCTGTGGCCGCGCCTGGCCGCGTGGTTTGGCGTGGAGGCCGTGAGCTTTGAGGGCACCGTACATCCGCTGGAGGAGCAAATGGCCGGCGATGCCGACGCCTGGCGCGCGCTGGCCACTCAGCACCAGCTACTTGAGCCCGACCTGAGCCGCCTGGCCTCGCCCTGGCACACCGACCTCGACCTGGGCCGCCCCATCGAGGTGATGACCGATATGTCGCGCAGCCGCGAGCTGGGCTTCACCGTGTATCAGCGCAGCGACCAGTCATTTTTTGACCTCTTCGCGCAGCTACGGGCCGAGCGGCTGATTCCGTAGCTGACTTTCTAACATACAAACATGCCCCAACGGGGCAGCCTGCGCGCTTGTGCGGGTTGCCCCGTTGGGGCTTGTTGCGTGACCGGCCCACGCGCCGGGCTACCTCGCTAAGGCTAGTTCTCAAACACTTCGCTCCACTCGATAGCCAACTCCGGCAGCGTGGCCACCGCCATGGGGCCGGGCTCGGCATATTCGGCGGCTACCTGGTAGCGGCCGTGGGCGTCGAGTACATAGGTAAGAATGGTTTTTTCGCCCGGGAAAACCACCCAATATTCTTGAACACCAGCTTCTTCGTAGAGGTCGTACTTGGTTTTGGTATCGTGCTTGAGGTTGCCGGGCGACACGATTTCGATAATCCAGTCGGGCGCGCCGAGGCAGCCGCGCTCATCGAGCTTGGCGGTATCGCACACCACAAAAATGTCGGGCTGTACGACGGTGGTGATTTGGGCATCGCTACCGCCGATATAGCGCGTGAGACGCACATCGAATGGCGCGTGGTACATCTCACACGGGCTGCGTTTCAAATAGGTTTCAATAGCATATTCCAGCCGCCGTGATAGCTGCTGATGCCGCCGGCCGGCCCCCGCCATCGGCCGTAGCACCTTGCCTTTTACGAGCTCTACGAACTCGTCAAACTTCCAGGTCAGGTAGTCGGCGTAGGTGTACACGCCGTTGGGGTCGAGCTGCGAAAACGAGGTAATAGGTGCCATAAGATGCTGTACGCGGGGGTTAAAGCAAAGATACGCGGGGCGCAAATACCGCTCAAGGGGCGCAAACCCCGCTGTATTCTTTAGTATACAACGCATTGGCGCTACTAATGCTCTTGGCTATTTTTTATAAAATTCGGCCATTCCCATTTGTCCGGCTTTACCGAAGCCATCCCTAACAGTCAGATTTATGCACAGCACAATTGCTGGGTTAACAATCTTATTTAGATAGAATAAAAACATCGAAGGTTCAAGCGCGGCCGTACCCTATAACCACTACTCAGATGGCAGCCCTACATAGCCAGCCCTACCCTCTTCTCTCCTACACTATGAGTTTGACTTTCATTCAAGAACCGCTCGACAAGACCGCGCCGCACGTGGTGCCTGCCCAGTCCGTAACACTGAACGTGAACGGCCAGGACCGCACCATCCAGATTGCACCCTGGACCAGCCTGCTCGACGCCCTACGCGAGTACATGGACCTCACCGGCACCAAGAAAGGCTGCGACCACGGCCAGTGCGGGGCCTGCACCGTGCTCGTTGACGGCAAGCGCATTAATTCGTGCCTGGCGCTGGCTACGGTGTACCAAGGCAAGAAAATCGAAACCATCGAGGGCCTGGGTACCGAGGATAATCTCTCGCCGCTGCAACAGGCCTTTGTGGACCACGACGCCTTCCAGTGCGGCTACTGCACGCCGGGCCAGATTTGCTCGGCCCAAGGGCTCATCAACGAGGGCCGCTGCAAAACCGTGGACGAGGTGCGCGAGCACATGAGCGGTAACCTCTGCCGCTGCGGGGCCTATACAAACATCCTGTCGGCCGTGATGGAAGTGCTGCACGACGGCCAGGCCGTGGTCGATAACGGCGTGCTCATCACCGTGCCAGTAGCGCCCACCACAGCCATTTCTTAAAATGTGGCAGATGTAATAATGTGAAAATGTGCGGAATGGAATCTAGTGAAAGCAACTGGCTCAGCGGCTACTAACGCCACCAGGCAGGCTTCCTCTCCCTCAGCATTTTCACATCTCCACATTTCATAACATCTACCACATTATAAAAATATGAACAGCTTCACCCTTACCCAAGCCACGGCCGCCGACGAGGCCGTGCGCGACCTCAGCAGCCACGACGGCGCGGCCTACCTCGGCGGCGGCACCAACCTCGTGGACCTGATGAAGTACAACCTCACGCGGCCCACCCACCTCACCAGCCTGGGCCTGCTGCCGCTCACCGACATCACCAGCCTGCCGGACGGCGGCCTGCGCCTGGGTGCGCTGGCCACCAACGCCGACACCGCCTGGCACCCTGAGGTCGAAAAGCGCTACCCGCTGCTGAGCCAAACCATTCTGGCCGGGGCCACGCCGCAGCTGCGCAACGCCGCCACCAACGGCGGCAACCTCAATCAGCGCACCCGCTGCTACTACTTCTACGACCTCGCCACGCCCTGCAACAAGCGCGAGCCCGGCACGGGCTGCTCGGCCCTCACCGGCCCCAACCGCGTGTGCGGCGTGCTGGGCACCAGCGAAAGCTGCATCGCCACCAACCCCAGCGACATGTGCGTGGCCCTGGCCGCCCTCGAAGCCGTAGTGCGCGTGCAAGGCCCCGACGGCGAGCGCACCATCAAGTTCGAAGACTACCACCGCCTGCCCGGCGACAAGCCCGAAGCAGACAACACCTTGAAGCCGGGCGAGCTGGTAACGGCCATCGACCTGCCCGAGGAAGGCTACGCCGACCATTTCACTTACCTCAAGCTGCGCGACCGCAGCAGCTATGCCTTTGCACTGGTGAGCGTGGCGGTGGGTTTGAAGATGAGCGGCAACACCATTGAGAAGGCCCGCTTTGCCTTGGGCGGCGTGGCCCACAAGCCCTGGCGCGACCAGGAGGCCGAGAAGATGCTGGAAGGCCAAACGGCCTCGCCCGACTTGTTCCGCCAGGTAGCCGCCAAGGTGTTTGCCGAGGCCAAGGGCTACGGGGAAGGCTCGCTGCACAACTCGTTTAAGATTGAGCTGGGCAAGCGCGCCATCGTGCGGGCGCTCAAGCAGGCTACCGAGATGAGCCAGGTGGTGAACCCGAATGTGTTTTTGAATTCTAATCCGTAGCCGTTCGGGCGTGGGCGCCTCACCCCCCAGCCCCCTCTCCGAAAAGGAGAGGGGGAGCCGGACGACTATCTACCGACTGCTTACGTCTGCGAGCGTTTGGCTCCCCCTCTCCAG
>CAXYJY010000045.1:0-36309 GCA_964277755.1 uncultured Hymenobacter sp. | reverse complement strand
TTGACGTAGCTGCGGTAGCGGCCCGCGTACTGGCTGGTGCTGCTGTAGACGTAGATGGCCCCTTCGAGGCCGGCGCGGTCGGCGGCGGCCACGCGCGAGTAGTCGAGCGGGGCGGGGTAGGGGTTGCCCAGTAGCTGCCAGCCGCCGTCGGGGTAGGTGTTGCGCGCGCTGGTGAAGGGCAGCGTCAGGTCGCCATTGGTGAGCGTACCCTGGAAAGCCACGAGCTGGCTGACTGTGATATTAACGGTGTAGCCCCGGCCCACGGCCAGCGCGTCGCCGAGGGTAGCGGGCGAGAAAAAGCCCTTGTCGAAGCTGCGCGTGTTGTTAGCCAGCGCCAAGCGGCTATCGTCGTAGCCGAATACCGTGGGGTAGGGCTGCACGAGGTCGGGCACGGCGGCCGAGTTGTAAGCCGGGTTTACCACGGGCGTGAAAGTGCCGCCCGCAGCCGTAGTGCCCAGGTCGCTCACAATTGAGTTGCTCATCGGCGTGCTGTAGTGGCGGTAGCCTGTGCCTGCATTCACGCGCGAGTCGATGGGCCGCTGCACCGTTGCGGTGCCCAGCACCACGCCACCATTGTTCACCACCAGCGCGTCGATGGCCGTTCCGGTGCTCACGTCGGGCAGCAGGGTGAGGGTTTGCCCGTTCGTCACGAGGTCGCCCAGCAGCGTCAGCACCTGGCATACGCTGGTGGTTTTGCCCAGCGTAGCGCCGGCCGCACCAATGGTCAGGTTGCGCAGTGTCAGCGTGCTGCCCCCGCCCAGCACTTGCCGGGTGCTGCCGGTAGTAGCCAGTAAGCCGTTCACAACCGTGAAGTTGCCGTTGTTGGCCAGGTCGCCCGTCAAACTCAGCGTGCCGCCGGTTTGGCTGAGAAATGCGCCGGTGTTCAGCGTCAGGTTTTTAGTGGTCGCCGTGCCGCTGGCCACCACGGGGTAGCGGCTGTTGCTCACCATCGGTACCTGGGCGTCGAGGGTGGCCGTGGGCACGCCCGCGCTCCAGTTGCCCGCGTCGTACCAGTCGGTGCTTACCGCGCCGGTCCAGGCCGTGGCGTTGGGAGTAGTCAGCAGTACGCTGGTGCTGAACGTATTATTGCTGGCCACGGGGTCGTTGGCGTAGGTGGTGCGGGCCACGAAGCCGTAGCTGCCGCTGCTGGGCACGGTCAGGTAGCCAACTACCAGGTTGGCGCTGCCGCCCGCCGCGATGGTACCCGCGTAGCTGGCGCTCAGCGTTTGGGTGGCCCCGCCGGGGGCGGTGACGACCACCTGCACGGGCACGGGCAGCGTGGTGGCGGTAGGGCTGAAGTTGCGGATGGTGACCTCCACCGGTTGAGTGGTGCCGGGGCCGCCGCCGGTGCCCGGCTGCACCAGTGCCACGATGCCCACATCCTGGCCGGGGCTGGCAAACTCGTCGGCCCCGATGTCGGGCGTGGTCGTGCTGCGCACGTCGCCGTCGTAGTCAAAGGTGATAGTAGTGGCCTGGCCCGCATTCGACACCTGCGTGTACTGCGTGGGGTCGATGTGCAGAAAGCCCGCGTTGCTGCCGGTAGTGCTCAGGAAGGGTGACAGCTCCGACACCGAGTTTTGCTCGCGGCCAAAGGGCGCCAGAAAGGCCTTGTAGTCGGCCAGCGTCTGCTTGGGGTTGGCCACCGAGGTGATGGTGCCACTGGTGGCGGTGCCGCCCACGTACAGTAGGTTGGTGGCCGAGGGCGGGCCCGCGTACAGGTCGTTGTTGTCGCCCGAGTAGTCGGCCGAGGGGGTGCCGTTTACCCAGCGGAAAGCCGTGGTGTAGCCGCCCGCGCCGGCCGCCGTAGAGGTGTTGACCAGGATGTTGTTCTTCACCGTCATGCCGCTGCCGGGCCGCCCGTCTAGGAACAGGGCCGCGGTGCCAAACGTAGCGCCCGTGCTGCTGGCGTTGAGGTACACGGTATTGTAGAGCAACGTCAAGCTCAAGCTGGTGGTGACGTAAATGCCCGTTATGGCCTGCGGGCCGGTGGCAGCCGGGGCAGTCAGATCGCCAATCAGGTTGTTGGTCATTGTGGTATAATTGCCTGCATACAAGCCATATACGCTACTGGTCGGCCCGCTGGCACTGAGGCCGTAGAGCTTATTCTGCGAAGCGTTGCTGCCGTAGCCGACAAAAAGCACGCCCGTGACCGTACCCGAAAGAGCCGCCGTAGCGGTGCCCAGGCGCAAATCACCTACCGTGTTTCCGTCGGCGCGGCTGTTGAAGGGCACCGTATAAATGCCGGTCAGCACGTTGCCAGCAGTAGCGCCCGTGCCGTTGATGCGCAGTCCTACAATAGTATTGCCGCTAAGAGTATTGCGCTGGCTGCCATCCGGGTTATAGATGCCGTAGGCCGCTGATGCCGTGGTAAGGCTGCTAGCCGTGAGCGCGTTGTTGACGATGGTATTGTTCAGTACGTCCTGGTTCGACATGGAGCTGCCGCCAAACTGCGAGTCACTCTTCAGGTAAATGGCGCTCAGTGTGCCGCTACTGCATTGCAACTCGTTTCCGCTCAGAGTGTTGCCGCTTACGGTTTGCCCACTGCTAGTGCTTTGCGCGCACTGAATACCGTAGAAATAGCTGGCCCCGGTGGCAGTCACCCGGTTGTTGGCGACGGTGTTGTTGGTGAAGGAAGCCGAGGAATTGTTCGTCACCGAGTAAATGCCGACCATGCCCGTAGGCGCGCTGCCGGTCGGCGTGCTCGCCCCCACCTTCACGTTGCCCGATACCGTGTTGTCCGATACCGACAGCGAACTGCCGCGCCCTCCCAGGATGCCGTACACTGCCCCCGTCGTGGTGGTCGAGTTGCCCGTTATCTGGTTGCCGCTAATGAAGCAGCTAGCGCGCGGCCAGTTGGTGCTTTCGCGCAGGTAGTACACCTCGCCGCTGCCGGTGCCGGTCAGCACGCAGTTCCGAATCTTATTGTTGGTGACGGTGCGCGCGAAAAACCCGCTCTGCGTGGCCGAGCTCGCCTGCCAGATGCCCGCTACCGTGCCCGTCGTGGCCGATGTAATCGTGACGGTGTTGTTGTTGATAAGAATATTCCCAATCAGCAGCCCGTCCAGCCGGATGCCGGATACGGGCGTAGTGAGGTTGCCGGCCAGGATGCTAACGGTGTTGTTCTCGATTTTGGGTTGCAGCTGCTGCTCGCACCGGATGCCGTAGACACTCACGTCGCTGCCGCCCAGCCCACTCAGCACGTTGCCGGCGGTGCTGCCAATTTCGGTGTAGTAGTCGGGAAACCCCGACCCACCCGTAGAGCCCAGCACGCTGATGCCAGTAAAGGCATTGGTCACGGTATTGCCGTTGAACTTATTGCTGTTGTTGCTTCCGGTCGCGTCGCTGGTCGTTACCACGGCCACGCCCGCCGCCGTGGTGGGCGCGCTCAGGATGCCCACGCTGTTGGTATTGGCCCGGTTGAGGGTGATGGCCGCGCCCGTTACTTGCACGTTCTGGCTGCCATCGGTGGGCGAGGCCCGGTACAAGGCGTAGCCGGCCTCCATCTGGGTAGTGGGCGTGGTGTTGGCCGCGTTTTCGGCTACGTCGATGTTGGTGAAGGACACATAGTCGGTGCCCGCTACCGCAATAATGGCATCGGAAGTGCCCGTGCCCACGCCCGCCGTGATGAGCGGATTGAGCCCGCTGCCCATCTTCTGAAATACGATGGGTCGGGTGGCCGCGCTGGCATTGGCGCTGCTATTATTGAGGGTAATAAGACCCGCCGTGGATGAGGTAAACGTTTCGGCGTAGCCCGCCGCCACGTTGAACGTGACGCCGCCCGCGCCCACGCCCTGCGCGTTGAGGTCGGCAATGGCGGCGGCCAGCGTAGGGTAGCTGCCCGGCACGGTCTTGGTGCCCGTGAGCTGTGCCCAGGCGCTGGCCGGCAGCAGCAGGCCCAGTAGGGCCAGGGCGTGCCGCAGGCGCGCCGTGGCCGGCCGGGCCGGATTGTGTTGGCACGTAGAGCTTGTTGACATACAGGTACTAAAAGGGGGAGGGAAGGAGAGCGGCGCACCGCCCGGATGAGAGAATTGCCCGCTGGCGGCAAGCCAACGCAGCTAGTTATATACAAATATGGCGAAGGCCTGACTTTAAGCAATGCTATTTTTTCTTGCCAAAGCTTAACGCGAGCATCTAGCTCCGGGCGGGTTGAGTGCCAATGCCTTGTTGGCCGCACTCGTATTGCATGAGGAAATGATGAAGAAAAGGCAGCTAAAAGCGCCATACCGCCGTATGAGGCAAGTAGTTTTCAGCTCACTAGCCCATCACCGCTTATGAATCGCCACGTTTGCTTTCTGGTAGGTTGCTCGCTCGCGCTCGGGGCCTGCTCCCAAAACCAGGACGAGGATACTACGCCCGAAGCCACGCCCACGGCCCCCGTCGAAACCAGCGCCCCCAACACTACCTACCCCCCGGCTTTCGCGGGCCAGACCCGCGCCAGCGGCTTCAGCACCCCGGCCAGCAGCTACCGGGCGGCCGCCATCGCGTCGGGCCTCACCAGCCCGTGGGGTATCGCCGCCCTGCCCGATGGCCGCCTGCTCATCACCGAGAAAGCCGGCCAGCTGCGCCTCGTGACGGCGGCCGGGGCCGTGAGCGCCCCCATCACGGGCCTACCGGCGGTGAATCCCGCCGGGCAGGGCGGGCTGCTCGGGCTGTGCCTCGACCCCGATTTTGCCAGCAACCGCTTGGTGTACTGGTCGTTTGCTGAGGCGCGCCCCGGTGGCAACCTCACGGCCATCGGCAAGGGCCGGCTGGCTAATGATGAGCGCACCATCGAAAACGCGGCCGTCATCTACCGGGCCGAGCCCGCCTACGCGGGCACGCTGCACTATGGCGGCCGGGTGGTGTTCGACCGCACGGGCCACCTGCTCATCAGCACCGGCGAGCGCTCCGACCTGGCCACCCGCCCGCAGGCGCAGGTAGTGACCTCGGCGCTGGGCAAAGTCATTCGCCTCACCAAAACCGGCCAGCCCGCCTCCGGCAACCCCACGTTTGCGGCGGCCGGGGCTTTGCCCGAGCTTTACTCCATCGGGCACCGCAACCCGCAGGGGCTGGCCGTGCACCCCACCACCGGCGAGGTGTGGCAAAGTGAGCACGGCCCGCGCGGGGGCGACGAACTCAACCGCCTGCAAGCGGGGGCCAACTACGGCTGGCCCACCATCACCTACGGCATCGAGTACAGCGGCCAGCCCATCGGCGGCAGCAGTCAGCAGGCCGCCGGCCTTGAGCAGCCAGTGTATTACTGGGACCCCGTTATCTCGCCCAGCGGCATGACTTTCTACACCTCGGGCCGCATCGCTGGCTGGCAAAACAACCTGTTTATGGCCTCGCTCAGCGGGCAGCACATCGCGCGCCTGGTGCTCAACAACAACCGGGTAGTGGGCGAGGAGCGCCTGCTGGCCAGCGAAGGGCAGCGCTTCCGCGACATCACCCAGGGGGCCGACGGGGCCCTGTATGCCATCACCGACCAGGGCCGCCTCTACCGGATAGACAAGCCCTGAGCGGCCCGCGCTTGAACGCAAAAAAGGCGCTTCTGCCGAGCAGAGGCGCCTTTTTTGCGTTGAGGCCGTGGTGGGCCCGCTGGCTACATCTTGGCTTTCGTATGGCCCTTGTGGTCCGACATCGAGCCTTTGTGCTTCATGCCTTTGTCGCGCTTCGACATCTTCATCTTGTCGCCCTCGGGCGAGCCGGTCGTGAATACTTCGCCGGCCGATACCGCGCCCCGGGGGTTGGCGGCGGGGGCGGGCACGCCGCTGGGCACGGCACTCGGCGCGGCCGAGCCGGTGCCGCGCGGGGCGGTTTGGGTGGGGGTAGTCTGGGCCGAGGCGGCGGTAGTGGCGCACACGGCAGCGGCCAGCAGGAATTGAGTGAATTTCATGGGAAAAGCGAAAAGAGTTGCGAAGTCGTTTTACCCCAAAAGCCCCCGTAAGGTTGTGCAAGTGCCCGATAGGTGGCCCCCGGCGGCGGCGGCCGTAACTTGGCCGCGCCGGAGCGCCGCCTACAACCCTGCGGTGCGCCAGCCGTTTTTTCTAAGACCCCATTTACCCTTTGCCCATGAATCCCTTAGTTGACATTCGCCGCCTCGACCAAAGCCTGTGGCTCGACTTCATCAGCCGCAAAGTGCTGCAAAACGGCGAGCTCAAGCGCCGCATCGACGAAGACGCCCTGCGCGGCGTGACCTCGAACCCCGCCATTTTTGAGAAAGCCATCGGCGGCTCGTCTGACTACGACCAGACCATCAAGGAGCAGGCCCAGCAGGGCAAGAGCGCCGAAGACATCTACGAAGGCCTGGCCGTGGCCGACGTGCAGGCCGCCTGCGATTTGTTTAAGAGCCTCTACGACAGCCACGACAATAGCTCGGACGGCTACGTGAGCCTCGAAGTATCGCCCAAGCTGGCCAACGACACCGATGGCACCATCGCCGAAGCCCGCAAGCTGTGGAAAGCAGTAGACCGGCCCAACGTGATGATTAAGATTCCGGCCACCAAGGAAGGGCTGCCCGCCATCCGCACGGCCATTTCGGAAGGTATCAACGTCAACGTGACTCTCATTTTCGGCCTCGACCGCTACAAGGAAGTAGCCGAAGCCTTCATCGCGGGCCTTGAGGACCGCCTGAAAACCGGCCAGTCGCTGGAGCGCATCGACTCGGTAGCCAGCTTCTTCCTGAGCCGCATCGATGTGCTGCTTGACCCGCAGCTGGAAAAAATCGCGGCCGAAGGCGGCGAGAAAGGTAAGCTGGCCGAGTCGCTGGTGGGCGAAGTGGCCCTGAGCAGCGCCAAGCAGGCGTATCAGCTTTACAAAGAGCTATTTGCCGGCCCGCGCTGGCAGGCCCTGGCCGACAAAGGCGCGCACACCCAGCGCCTGCTGTGGGCCAGCACCGGCAACAAAAATCCCAAATACGACGACCTGAAGTACGTAGAGAACCTCATCGGCCCGAAAACGGTGAATACCATTCCAGTCGAAACGATGGATATTTTCAAGGAAAAAGGCCAGCCCGCTGACCGCCTCGAACAGGGCCTCGACAAAGCCCGCCAGGTGCTGGCCGACTTGCCCAAGCTCGGCATCGACCTCAACGCCGCCACCCAGCAGCTCGAAGACGAAGGCGTGCAAAAATTCATTGAGCCCTTCGGCAAGCTGATTGACTCGGTGGAGAAAAAGCGCAAGCAAGCCGTAGAAGGCGCCGAGGAGCTGAAATAAGCGAATAGTAACGCAAAGCCAGTACGTCCGTCATGCTGAGCTTGCCGAAGCATCTCTGCCGCTTCTTTCAACGGTGCGGTAGAGATGCTTCGGCAAGCTCAGCATGACGGACGTTTTTTTACATACCTGCTTTATAGTCATTCACTCATCCCAAAATCCCACCCGCCGCCAGCACCGCCTCCAGCACCTCGCGCGAGTTGCTGAGGCGCGGCACCTTGCGCTGCCCACCCAGCGGGCCGCGCTGGCGCAGCCACGCCTCGAAGGTGCCGGCGGGTACGAAGTGCACGCGCGGCGCGGCCAGGGCCAGGTCGCGGTGGCGCTTGGCGTCATAGTCCGAGTTGAGCTGGCGCAGGGTCTGGTCGAGCACCTGGGCAAAAAGCGCGGCCTGAGCGGGTGGCGGGCCGGCGCACTCCATGGCCCACTCGTGGCCACCGCGCGAGGCCGCCGCAGCCGCGAAATACACCGGCGCGGCCGTAAAGTCGCGCACTAGTACGCCGGTAGCCTGGGCGGCGGCGGCCACGGCGGCTTCGGCGTTTTCGATTACTACCTCTTCGCCAAAGGCATTGAGAAAGTGCTTGGTACGCCCCGTGATACGGATGCGGTAGGGCCGCAGCGAGGTAAAGCGCACCGTGTCGCCGACCAGGTAGCGCCACAGCCCCGCGCTGGTGCTGATGACCAGCGCGTAGCTCGGGCCAACCTCCACCGCTTCCAGCGGCACGGGGCGCGGGGCGGGGCGGTCGAACTGCGCGGCCGGCAAAAACTCGTAGTAGATGCCGTGGTCGAGCAGCAGCAGCAGGTCGGGGCTGTCGGGCTGGTCTTGCAGGGCGAAGTAGCCCTCCGAGGCATTATAAATTTCCAAATACCGCATGTGCGGGCCCGGCGCAAGCTGCTGAAACAGCGCGCGATAGGGCCCAAACGCCACCGCGCCGTGCAAAAACAAGCCCAGCTGTGGCCACACCTGCGTGATGGTAGCGGCTCCGGCCAGAGCCAATACGCGGCGCAGCAGCACCAGCATCCACGTGGGCACACCGGCGAGCACGCGCACATCCTGCGTGAGCACGTGACGCGCGATGCGCTCGATTTTTTCTTCCCACTCATCCAATAGCGCCAGCTCCAGAGGCGGGGTGCGCAGGTATTCGGCCCAGCCCGGCAGGCTCTGCATGATGAGGGCCGACACGTCGCCGGCACGCGCCGCGCCGCCAAACGGGCTGGCCGCGTGGGTGCCGCCCAGGCTTAGGGTTTTGCCCTGTAGCAGCCGGTGCTGCGGGTAGAGGTGGGTGCTGAGGGCCAGCATGTCGCGCCCGGCGCGGTAGTGGTTGCCACGCAGCGCCTCACTGCTGAGCGGGATAAACTTGCTGCGAGCGTTGGTGGTGCCACTGCTCTTGGCCTGCCAGGCGGGGGCGGGGCCGGGCCACAGCACGTCGGGCTGGCCGCGCAGCACTTTCTCCAGCTCGGGGTAAAGCTGCTCGTAGGTGCTCACGGGCACGCGACTAGCAAACTCGGCGGCGCTCAGGCCGGCTGCGTAGCCGTAGCGGCGGCCCCAGGCCGTACCTTGCGCCCGGCCCAGCAGGTAGCGCAGCACGGCCGCTTGCAGCTCGTGCGGCTGCTCGCGCACCCGCGCCAGCCGGGGCAGGCTCGTGAGCTGGGTAGCAGCGGCAATGGCAAGGTCGAGCACTTCGTTTAATTAAGAGTTTTGGGTTGTGAGTTTTGAGTTGTTGAGCGCGCTTGTCCTTGCGAGCGCAGCAATCGCACTTGTTTAGCCGCGCCGTTCGGGTTCCGTTCGGGTGCGATTGCTTCGCTGCGCTCGCCAGGCCCAGCTGGGCCTGGCAACTCAGAACTCAAAACTAAAAACTCATAACTCAATTAAACACCTTGCGCTTGAACTCAAAGTTTTTGCCCAGGTACACGCGGCGCACGGTTTCGTCGGCGGCCAGCTCTTCGGCGGTGCCGGCTTTTAGCAGCTTGCCTTCGAAGAGTAGGTAGGCGCGGTCCACGATTTCGAGGGTCGAGTTCACGTCGTGGTCGGTGATGAGCACGCCGATATTCTGGTTTTTGAGCTTGGCCACGATGCCCTGGATTTCTTCGGTGGCGATGGGGTCAACGCCCGCGAAGGGCTCGTCGAGCAGCACGAATTTGGGGTTCACGGCCAGGGCGCGGGCTATTTCGGTGCGGCGGCGCTCGCCGCCGCTCAGCACGCGGCCCAGGTTTTTGCGCACGTGGCCCAGGCTGAACTCTTCGAGCAGCTCCTCTACCTTTTCGCGCTGGGCTTTCTTGGGCAGGTCTGTCATTTCGAGCACCGCGAGGATGTTTTCCTCCACGCTCAGGTCGCGGAATACGCTGGCTTCCTGGGCCAGGTAGCCCATACCGCGCCGCGCCCGCTGGTAGATGGGTAGCCGGGTAATGTTCTCCTCGTCAATGAAAATATTGCCCGAGTTGGCTTTCACCATGCCCACCATCATGTAGAAACAGGTGGTTTTGCCGGCTCCGTTGGGCCCCAGCAGCCCCACGATTTCGCCCTGCGCCACGGACAGCGACATGTCGTTGACGACGGTGCGGGCTTTGTATTGCTTGATGAGGTGCTCGGCGCGAAGTATCATACGTGGGGGCAAAGGTAAAAACCATCGGCCGGGCGGCGGCCCGGCGGCCAAAACCGCTAAACGAAATAATCCTAAATAGTTGTGTAGGAATATAAAAGCTGCTACCTTTTCGGCGTCAGCAGCTAGACCAGTAGTGAGTACTACACTGAACGGTAAGGGCTTTAATAACATCTCCATTCGGCTCTATGAGCTAGTGGCTAACAAAATAGCTCAGGCTCTAAAGGGTGTGCGCGGCTGTATTTTCAGCAACGGCAACCACAGTATCTACCTCAGAGGTGGCGACTATCAGCAGGCCAACGGCAAGTACAACGCCTTTACCAACCTCACTTGGATAAGGCTCTCCGCAACGGTAGGCAAGGTTTTTACAGCTATACTTTCCGCAACCGCGACTAGGCGAGCATAGTGGCCTAGAGTATCCCGCAAGCCAGGCAGTCCAGTTTTACGGTGATGCCATGACGGTGCTGGCAAGTAGTACTCGGTAAATCAATTTAGAATAGCTCCCATTCGCCCGGTAGCCATGAACTACTTATTTAATTAATATAAGTTTAGTTTTATTATTCTAATAGTCAGTGAGTATGCTTTGGGCTATTGCGTAGGTTATTTGGTTGTGATAAAAATCATGGCAGGGCATTATAAGTAATTGTTTGTAGCTTAGCCCCGTCCTTCTACCATTTTACAAAAGACATGAAGCTAACACTAACCAAAATTGTATGCGCAGCTACGGCGCTAACTCTGTTTTCTTGCGAAAAGCAAGACGTAAAGCAGCCTGAAGTTATCAAGCGAAAATTTGCCAGAGAGCTCCATTATATATATAAAGGAGAGGAAATTAAGTTGCAGTATATCGCTCAAGGTGATTCCTTTGCTGTTGTCAATGATGATAATGTCAAAAAATTGGATTATATCTTTTCATTGCCAAAGCAAGTAACATTCGTGAATTGCAAAGACCCCAAGACTATGTATTTGTATGATACATATAAGGATTTTGAGGCAGCTAGAGGTGCGTCAGTAGCTCAGAGCCTAGTCTCCCCCAATACTGCTATTGGAAAGGGCACGAATACCTTGGCTAGAACGGTCTTCTGCGGAACGGTACCACCATCAAGTTATTGGTATAACCGTGTTTCATTATTCGAGCACGATAACTTTGGTGGAGATGAATGGCTACTTTATTATACCACAGATGACCCTAATAATCAGTGCGTCAATCGGATATTTGCTGCTTACATGTATGACTGGAATGACAGAGTGAGCTCATTCATTCTTAATGCTGATTCCCCTGCTGGTCGGCGGTCACCTTTTCAGATGCAACTTAGAATGTTTACAAGTGAGTATTACGATGGCAGCGTACTGTTTTTCCAAACTAATCCTGGCGATGTTGGCCAAGTCGAACATATGAGTGATTATTCATATGGTGGTTTCTTCTCAAGAAGAAGCTGGAATGATGAGCCAAGCTCTTTTCAGCTCAATACCTACTTGCCGTAGCAAGCGCATCTGATTAATTTGTATTTTAAAAAAGGCTTTATACGCAGCGTATAAAGCCTTTTTTAGTTAAGGTAAGCACTGTCTGAGCTTGTGCAAGTAGTGGTCATTCTCTCGGAAGGTAAATTGATAAGTTTCGAAAGGCTGGTCAAGAATTGTAGGCACGGGTAGTTGTAAACTATCAAGTGTTTTCTAGTCGAGATGGCTAGAGGAAATATACTCATTAGTAGCCGTAGTAGAGAAGGTGAATAGCCAGTTATTAGTTTACTGCTGTCTTGAATTATGCCTGCGGTACCGAGCAGTTTGAGCTTCAAGAGCCGCTATAATAGAAATATTGTCTGTTTTGTCGATGACTACACATTAGTAGCGTAATAATTAGTGGAATCTTAGTAAGCCCCGTATTTCAGTATATAGTTCACAGTCATTCATTACAACTTTAAGTCGAGAGATGGTGACTGGTATATTGTGATAGGTATTTTGTTCCGTGGTAGCCGGGGCCAGCCAGGCTCGGCTGCCAGTGGGCGCGGGGGCGCGGTAGCCCCAAGGGCTGCCAAATGCGTAGAAAAAGCCAGGGCCGGCAGCGGACCTGGCTTTTTTTACGCCGTAAGGTTGCTCCTGGCAGCTAGTTCACTTACCTATGCTACGCCATCGCCCGTACCGGTCGCTGTATGTGCTGGCCGCCCTCTTTGTGGGGGCTGGCCTGCTGCATTTTCTGCACCCCGCGTCCTACCTGCGTATCATGCCGCCCGCTTTGCCCGCGCCCCGGCTGCTAGTGGCGCTGAGCGGCGCGGCCGAGGTAGCGGGTGGCCTGGGTTTGCTGCTGCCCGCCACCCGGCGCGCGGCCGCCTGGGGCCTGCTGGCGCTGCTGGTGGCCGTGTTTCCAGCCAATGTGCATATGCTCCAACTGCACGAGCAACTGCACCTGCCGGCCTGGGCGCTGTGGGCACGGCTGCCCTTGCAGCCGCTGCTGCTGTGGTGGGTGTGGCGGGCGGCCGTGCGGCCACCCGTGGCAAGCTGGTAAGCCGGGCAGGACGCCAGGCCGCCCGGCCGGCAGGGAGGAGTACAAGGGCGCAATAGGCCATTGCGCGGGCAATGAGTAGGATTTGCACCGTATAAAGTAGGATTTGTAGATGCTCAACGAGTGTCTACAGCTAATAAAGTAGGATTTGCTTTAGGCGAAGTAGGATTTGCGGCGACTGAAGTAGGATTTGCGGATAATGAATGGGTGTCTGCACCTAATTGTAGGCTTTTTCAGCCTGCGCAAGGGGTAGCCCAGTTGCCGAATTAGTGTCTAGGCGGGGCAGCATGTGCAATTCGGGAGCCACCGGCATCAACCCGGTAAGAATTTTACCACCCCCTTACTGCCATGAGAAATCTGCTTCCCGCGCTGCTCTTACCGCTGGCACTGCTGGCCGCCGCCCCGCCCGCCCTGGCCCAACGAGCCAAAATCACCGTCCCCGCCACGCGCACCCTCAGCGGGCGCGTGGCCGATGCCTATGGGCAGCCGCTGCCCGGCGTCACGGTGCTGCTGAAGGGCACCCATCTCGGCGTTGCCACCGACTCGGCCGGGCGCTACCGGCTGGCCGGGGTGCCGGCGCGGGGCGGCGTGCTGGTATTCAGCTTCGTGGGCTACGCCACCCGCGAGCGCCCCGCGCCTACCAAATGCACCGTGCTGGACGTGGTGCTGGAAGCCGATGAAAAAAGCCTCAATGAAGTGGTGGTGACGGGCTACGGTACCCAAAAGCGGTATGAAGTAACTGGCTCGGTTGCGACTGTCGCGGCCGCCCCGCCCATGCAAAAGCTGCAAGGCCGGGTGGCTGGCGTGCGGGTGGGCAAGCCGGCGCGCAAAGCCCGCCGCTCGACCGCAGATTTGGCCCCCGCGCCCGACTTATCCAGCCTATCGGGCACCGGCGCTTACGACATGGCCGCCAGCGCCACGCCGCCCGTGCTGGCCTACCCCGCTAAACCAGAAGCCGGCGCGGGCGACACCTACGCCACCATCCAGGAAAACGCCTTTCGGGCCGTGGCCAAAGAGCCGCTCAGCACCTTCTCGCTGGATGTGGATAACGCCAGCTACTCCAACGTGCGGCGCTTTCTCAACGAAGGCCAGCTGCCCCCGCGCGACGCCGTGCGCGTGGAAGAAATGCTGAATTATTTCCACTACCAGCTGCCCGCGCCGCTCGCCAGCAGCCCCGACCCGGTGCGCATCAGCGCCGAGCTCAGCGAGTGCCCCTGGGCACCCGGCCACCAGCTGGCCCGCATCGGCATTCAAGCTAAAAAGATAGAGACGGACAAGCTGCCGCCTGCCAACCTCGTGTTTCTGGTCGATGTGTCGGGCTCGATGATGGGGGAGGACCGCCTGCCCCTGGTGCAGGCCGGCCTCAAGCTGCTCGTGCAGCAGCTGCGTCCGCAAGACCACGTGGCACTGGTGGCCTACGCCGGCGCGGCTGGCCTGGTGCTGCCGCCCACGCCCGGCTCGCAGCCGCAGGTTATCCTCGATGCCATCGACCGGCTGACGGCGGGCGGCTCTACGGCGGGCGGCGCGGGGCTACGGCTGGCGTATTCGGTGGCGGGGCAGTTTTTCAAGAAGGAAGGCAACAACCGAGTGATTCTGGCCACCGACGGCGATTTCAACGTGGGCGAAAGCTCCGACGCGGCCATGGAGCAACTCATCGTGCAGCAGCGCGAAACCGGCGTGTTCCTGACGGTGCTGGGCTGCGGCCGCGGCAACCTGCGCGACAGCCGCATGGAACTGCTGGCCGACAAGGGCAACGGCAACTACGCCTACCTCGACAACCTCGACGAAGCTCGCCGCACGCTGGTGGCGCAGTTTGGCGGCACGCTCTTCACGGTGGCCAAGGATGTGAAGCTGCAAATCGAGTTCAACCCCGCCCGCGTGGCCGACTACCGCCTCATCGGCTACGAAAACCGCCTGCTCGCCAACGAAGACTTCAACAACGACCGCAAAGACGCCGGCGAGCTCGGCGCGGGCCACACCGTCACGGCCCTCTACGAGCTGGTGCCCGTGGGTGCGGATAAGCCGCTCACCGACCCGCTAAAATATCAATTGCCGAAGGCCAAGGCTGGCAGCGCCACCGCCGAAGTTCTCACCGTGAAGCTGCGCTACAAAGAGCCGCAGGGCAGCACCAGCAAGCTAATGGCCCAGCCGCTGGCCGGCGCGGCCGTGCCCATCGCGCAGGCTTCTGCCGACCAGCAGTTTGCTGCCGCCGTAGCCGAGTTTGGCCTGCTGCTGCGCCAGAGCGAGCAGCGCGGCACCGCCACCTACGCCACCGCCGCCCAACTGGCCCAGGCCGGCCGCGGGCCCGATGCCGACGGCTACCGCGCCGAGCTGGTGCGGCTAATTGGGCTGGCCCAGGGGCTGACGCCAGCCGCCAAAACCGTGGGCGTGCGGTAGGGTTGATGTAGCGCGGACTTTCAGTTCGCGAGTGTAGCGGTCTGTTTGGCTGCCAGCACTCGCGGACTAAAAGTCCGCGCTACATTCGCCGCCTATGTCCCAACCTTCTCTACAGCGCCGCCTGGGGCTGGTGCAAGCCACCGCCCTCAACATGATTGACATGGTGGGCATCGGGCCCTTTGTGACGTTGCCGCTCGTCATGGGCTTCATGGGGCCTAATTTCCTCTTGGCTTGGCTGGTGGGCGCGGGCCTGGCGCTGGTCGATGGCCTCATCTGGAGCGAGCTGGGCGCGGCCTACCCCGAGGCAGGCGGCTCGTACCGCTTCCTCAAGTTGGCCTACGGCGAGCAGACCTGGGGGCGGTTCATGTCGTTTCTCTACGTCTGGCAAACGCTCATTCAGTCGCCGCTGGTGCTGGCCTCCGGGGCCATCGGCTTCGCCCAATACTTCGGCTACCTCGTGCCGATGCCGGAATGGTGGCAGCCCAAGCTAGTGGCCGGCTCGGTGGTTTTATTGCTGATAGTCTTGCTCTACCGCCGCATCGAAGACATCGGCAAGCTCGGCGTGGCCTTGTGGGTAGGCGTGCTGGGCCTCATGGGCTGGCTGATTTTCGGCGGCCTCACCCACGCTAATCATCCGGTAGCCGTGTTGCCGGTGGGCGGCGTGGGCGCGCTGCCGGGCCTGCTCATTTCGGCCGCGATGGGGCAGGCCGCCGTTAAGACCATCTACTCCTACCTCGGCTACTACAACGTGTGCCACCTGGGCGCCGAAATCGTGAAACCCGAGCGCGTTATTCCGCGCAGCATTTTCCTGAGTATCCTGGGCATCGCGGCGCTGTACCTGCTGCTCAACTGGAGCGTGGGCACCGTCATTCCGTGGCAGGAGGTGCAGGCCTGGCAGGCCGGCGTGGGCGATAAGTCGCAGTTTATCGTGAGCGTGTTTATGGAGCGGCTCTACGGGCCGGCGGCGGCGCAGGCGGCCACGGGGCTGGTGCTGCTGGTAGCGTTCGCGTCGTTGTTTGCGGTGCTGCTGGGCTACTCACGCATCCCCTACGCGGCGGCGGCCGATGGCGAGTTTTTGCCCGTATTCGGCAAGCTGCACCCTACCAAGCAGTTTCCCTACGTGTCGCTGCTGCTGCTGGGCGGCGTGGGCTTCGTGTTCAGCTTGCTGTTCCGGCTGGGCGAGGTTATTTCGGCCATTCTGGCCATGCGGATTCTGGTGCAGTTTGTGGGCCAGGCGGTGGGGCTGGTGCTGCTGCGCCGCCGGCGCGGCACGGGTGCGCTGCCCTTTAAGATGCCGCTCTACCCGCTGCCCGTGGTGCTGGCGGTGGCCGTGTGGCTGGCCGTATTCTGGGGCATCGCCCCGGCCGAGGTCAGCTGGGGCGGGTGGCACTTCAAGCTCTATTTTCAGCTGGCCGCCCTGGGCATGATGGCACTGGGCACGGGCGCGTTTTTGCTTTGGAGCCGGCGGCTGGGGAGGTGGCCGTTTGCGGGGCGCGACTAGCTTTCCAAAAAGCTTAAATCGGGGCTGTTGCGGCTACTGTGATGGAAGAAGACGAAGCTCACCTCTGCCTCGCTCACCTCGTAAATAATGATATATTGCTTGCGAAAGACGGCCCGCCGCAACTGGTGGCCGGGCGCGGTAGGGTAAGGATAGGCCGGATAAGCAAACGGCAGGGGCGCTAGAATTTCGAGCGTAAAGTCCATGACCTCGCTCACAAACTGGCGACCCCGGCGGGGCACATCGCGGCCAATGTATTTCTCCGCAGCTTCTAATTCCCGCACAAACTCCTCGCCCAGCGTTACCGTGCGCCCGTTGCGAATCATAATCCCAGGCGCTTCCTAGCGTCTTCCACTGATAGGCGAGGGGCCGCTAGTGCCTGGCCCAGCTTGTCGGCAAAAGCTTCTGCCGTGAGTGGTGGCCCCGGCCAACTCATCGGCAGTTCGGCATCCAGCTCAATCAGTTTTTTATCGAGTAGCTCCGCCAAGGCCGCCATTACCGTGGCTTCGTCGGCCTCGTCGGGCACGTGTAATACTATCGTTTTCATGAGTCTAATATACAACGCAGCCGGCGCGGCTACCCCAGCCGCTTCTCGTAGCAAAAGAACCGCAGCCCCGGCCGAAACGTCAGCTGTATCTCGCCCGCGAAGCGGTAGCCGAGCTTCGGAAAAAGCCGCTGGGTAGCCGCGTTTTCGGAGTTGGTGTCTACGCGCAGGGTGCGCAGGCCCAGCGCCCGCGCCTCGTGCTCGGCCTGCGCCAGCAGGGCCTGCGCCACGCCGTGGCCCTGGGCGTTGGGGGCCACGGCCAGCCGGTGCGTCACGAGGGCGGGCTCGGCGGCGTCCCAGTCGGCGTCGGCGTATTCGGCGTCCTGGTCCAGGGTGAGGGCGGCGATGCCGGCCAGCTCGCCGCCTAGCTCGGCCACCCAGAGGTGGTTTTGGGTAATGTCCTTTTCAAAAACCGCCCGGTTAGGGTACTCGCTGGTCCACTGGTAGTTGCCAGCGGCGTTCATCAGCGGTACTACCGCTTGCACCAGCGCCACGATGGCCGGCAAGTCGGCCACCGTGGCGCGGCGGATGGTAAGTTCAGCAGTCATTATCCACGCCGCAGCACCTCGGCCGCGTCTTTAGCGAAGTAGGTCAGAATAGCGTCGGCCCCGGCGCGCTTGATGCTCATGAGCACTTCCATCATGGTTTTTTCGCCATCGACCCAGCCGTTGAGGGCAGCGGCGCGCACCATGGCGTACTCGCCCGATACGTTGTAGGCCGTGACCGGCAGGTGGGTGTGGTTTTTCACTTCCCGGATGATGTCGAGGTAGCTCAGGGCGGGCTTAATCATCACCATGTCCGCGCCTTCGGTTTCGTCGAGGGCCAGCTCGCGCAGGGCTTCGAGGCGGTTGGCGGGGTTCATCTGGTAGCTCTTTTTATCGCCCTTTTTGGGGGCCGAGTCGAGCGCGTCGCGGAAGGGGCCGTAGAACGCCGAGGCGTACTTGGCGGTGTAGCTCATGATGCTGACGTGGCTGAAGCCGTTGCTATCCAGCACGTCGCGTATCCAGGCCACGCGGCCGTCCATCATGTCGCTGGGCCCGATGATGTCGGCCCCGGCGCGGGCCTGGGCCAGGGCCATCTGGCCGAGCACTTCGAGCGAGGCGTCGTTGAGAATCTCGCCCGAGTCTACATCTACCACGCCGTCGTGGCCATCGCTGCTGTAGGGGTCCATCGCTACGTCGGTCATGATGGCCACCTCTGGGAATTGCCGCTTGATGCCGGCCACCGCCTTCAAATACAGGCCATTGAGGTTGGTCGACTCGCGGGCCAGCCTGTCTTTCAGCCCATCATTGATGCTGGGGAAGGGTGCGAAGGCGTTGATGCCCAGCTCCACGGCCGCGCCCACTTCGTCGATAACGCGGTCGGCCGAGTAGCGGTAGATGCCGGGCATCGACTTCACTTCCAGCTGCTGGTTCTGGCCTTCGATGATAAAGAGCGGGTAAATGAAATCGTGGGCCGTGAGGCGCGTTTCCTGCACCATGTCGCGGATAACCTGCGACTTGCGGTTGCGGCGGGGGCGGTGCGTGGGGATGATGGGCATAGGGCGAAAACGTCTGGGACGAAACTAGTACGACTATCTAAACAAGCCCGGCGCGGTATCGTTGCGCCGGCCGACCATATTCTTGCCCGCGCTGCCCTAGTTACTTCTTCTTTTTACCCCCGCTGAAAAGAGAGTACAACAGAAAAAGCACTATCAATCCCGCCGCCACCAGCCCGAGGCCGCCCCAGAAGCTGACGCTTGGAATTAAACTCACCAGCGCCGCCAGGCCTGCCAGTACAGCCAGCACCACACCTATAAAAAACAGTGCCACCCGGCCCAGGCCGTTTTCGGCCGTACCCTCAGTAGGCCGCTGCCGCTGAAGCCTGTGCGCCAGCTGCTTGGCTATCGGTGCGGCGAGCTTGGCCGGGGCTAGCGGCGTGAGCATATGCGCTTTTTGGGCCAGGCGTAGGGTTTGCTGAGCCTGCTGCTGGGTAGTGACTGGCGTAGCAACTGCGACTACCGGCTCGGCGGGTAGGGTTGTGGTGACGGTGGCAGTCAGCGCCGAATCGAAAGGTGCGGCCGGTGCGGCAGTGGCCAGCGGCTCGGCAACCGGAGTGGCGGGCTGCGTAACTACCTGTGCGCTATGGCAGCCCGCTAACAGCAGCACCGGGGCCAGGGCTAAAATTTTTCTCATGCAGCCTTATACTTAAAAAGCCCGGATAACGTCGGCAATCAGGGCGCAGGCATCGCGCAATTCGGCCTCCGTGATGACGAGCGGCGGCGCAAAGCGGATGATGTCGCCGTGGGTAGGCTTGGCCAGCAGGCCGCGCTCCATGAGGGCCACGCACACGTCCCAGGCGGTGCGGCCGTCGGGCGTGGGGTTGATAACCACGGCATTGAGCAGGCCCCGGCCGCGCACGGCTTCGACCAGCTCGGGCACTTCGGCTTGCAGCAGGCGCATCTCCTCGCGGAAAATCTTGCCTAGGCGCAGGGCGTTGCCGGCCAGGTTTTCATCGACCAAGACATCGAGCGCGGCCTGCATCACGGCGCAAGCCAGCGGGTTGCCGCCGAAGGTAGAGCCGTGCTGGCCGGGCTGAATGGTGAGCATAATCTCATCGTCGGCCAGCACCGCCGACACGGGCAGCACGCCGCCGCTCAAGGCCTTGCCCAGGATGAGAATATCGCCGCGCACGTCCTCGTAATCAGTGCATAGCAGCTTGCCGGTGCGGCCCAGTCCGGTCTGGATTTCGTCGGTGATGAGCAGTACGTTGTGTGCCTTGCAGAGCCTGGCGGCCTCGGCCAGGTAGCCTTCGCTGGGCACTACCACGCCTGCCTCGCCCTGAATGGGCTCGACCAAAAAGCCGCACACGTGCGGGTCTTTCAGGGCCTCGGCCAGGGCCTCGGCATCGTCATACGGCACCACTTGGTAGCCGGGCACGAAGGGGCCGAAGCCGCCCGTGCTGTCGCCGTCGGTGCTGAAGGAGATGATGCCCGTGGTGCGCCCGTGGAAGTTGTGCTCGGCCACGACGATGCGCGCCTGGTTGGGCGCGATGCCTTTTTCCTGGTAGCCCCACTTGCGGGCCAGCTTGAGGGCGGTTTCGACGGCCTCGGCCCCCGAGTTCATCAGCAACGCTTTCTGGTAGCCAAACAGCTCGCAGAGCTGCTGCTCGGCCGCGCCCAGCCGGTCGTTGAAAAAGGCGCGGCTGGTGAGCGTGAGTTGCTGTGCCTGCTCGGTGAGCGCGCCGATGATGCGCGGGTGGCAATGGCCTTGGTTAACAGCCGAGTAGGCTGACAGAAAATCGAGGTAGCGCTTGCCTTCCACGTCCCACAGATGCACGCCCTTGCCGCGCGAAAGCACTACGGGCAGCGGGTGGTAGTTGTGGGCACCGTACTGGTCTTCGAGGGCCATGAGGCGCTCGGCGTGCGAAACAAAATGGGTGGGAGCAGACATAGGAAAAGAAAGTGAAAGCGGCTACAATAAATCGTAAGTTTGCAAGTAAGATAGGGGGCGAGGCGGTTGGTTTTAATTACGCAAAAAGCTTACTTGGGTAGCTCATGTTGAAAAACTTAACCTGCTGTGGACTTATTCTCCTTGCCGGCCAGGCGAGCGGTCAGGCGCATCCGCCGCTTGGCCTGCGGCCGCACCACGCGCTGGCTATGCTGCCCGGTGCGGTGGCTTCGCCCTCAAAAATAGCAATCGAGCCAGCCCGGCTGCCGGGTGGCCGGAGCCGGTTTGACATGGGCTACACGCTGGCCCCGCTACCGGGCGGAGCGCCGACCGCCAGTATAATGATGCTGCCCGATAACCGACTGGTGTACTACCGACTGGAATCGCCGGTAGCTACCGGCGCATCGATAGCTGGGGCACTGGCCGGCTGGCTGCTGGGCATCGACCCGCAAGTGCAGGCTTATCAGCAATACCGGCAGTTTGCGGGCCGCGCCAATGCACTGCCCGTGCCCCGCCAAGTCCGGCCCGACGACCTGCTGCGCTAACTGCTACCCATCCCTGTGCCTACCGACCCGCGCCTCGCTGCCTTTGCCACTCTGCCGCTCCAAACGGGCGATTTCTACTACACGCCCGAAGGATACATGGTCTTTACTGAGCAGTACCACCGCCGCCGGGGCTTTTGCTGCGGCAGCGGCTGCCGGCACTGTCCGTGGCGGAAGAAATAAGATGGGAAGTGAGTAGTTGAGTAAGAATTAAGCTGGCTTACGCTACCAGGTTTTAGGGCCGCGTAGTAGCTCGCCGCAGGCCGTTTCCAGGCTGGGTAAGAGGGTTGAATTTACCCATTTACTCACTTACTCATTTACTATTTGGTAGTTGGCTAAAAAATGCCGATATTTGCGGCCCGTTTCGGAATAGCATCAAGTAACCTTTCTATATCATGGCCCGAGTTTGTGATTTGACCGGCAAGCGTACCCGCGTAGGTAACAACGTGTCGCACGCCAACAACAAGACCAAGCGCAAGTTCTACCCGAACCTGCAAAAGAAGCGCTTCTACATCCCTGAGCAAGACGCCTGGGTAACGCTGCGTGTAGCTGCCTCGACCATCCGCACCATCAACAAGAATGGCATCATGGCCACCTTGAAGAAGGCCAAGGAGCAAGGCTTCATCACCTACTAGCTCGCGCTAGTAGCGTAAGTTTTTCGGGCCTGTATGAGCGCCGAAACCGGGCGGGCCGCCACGGCCGTCCGGTTGCGGCGCTGCTGCTGTAGCGAGCGGGACGCCCAGCGTCCGGCTGGGCGGTGCGCAGGAGTCAGGCCACCAAGGGGTTGCGGTTTCCCTAAAAAAACCGTACCTTTGCAAACCTAATTCAAAAATTAACTCCCCCCTCCCGTCGCGATGGCCAAGAAAGGAAACCGGGTGCAGGTTATCATGGAGTGCACCGAGCACAAAAACTCGGGTATGCCGGGCACCTCGCGCTACATCACCACCAAAAACCGCAAGAACACCCCCGAGCGTATCGAACTGAAGAAATTCAATCCGGTACTGCGCAAAATGACTGTTCACAAGGAAATTAAATAACCTGAGTCATGGCTAAGAAAGTAGTAGCAACCCTAAAAACCGCCACGGGCAAAGACTGGGCTAAAGTCATTCGCGCCGTGAAATCGGAGAAAACCGGTGCCTACACCTTCCGTGAGGAAATGGTGCCCGTAGATAAAGTACAGGACGCGCTGGCCGGCAAATAAGCTGCTGCCGTGTCCCGATAATATAAAAAAGTCCCACCTTCGTGGGACTTTTTTCGTGTTTACTCCTTTCATCCGTCATGCTGACGAAGGAAGCATCTTATCACGGCCGCTTTCGTCAGAAATTACCAAGTCCACTAGCGCAGGCGTGATAAGATGCTTCGCTGCGCTCAGCATGACCCGCCAAGTATATGGGCCTCTTCGATTTTTTTAAGAAAGACAAGGAAAACAAGGAGCAGCAGCAGGCCCTCGACCAAGGCTTGCAAAAAACCAAGACCAGCTTCTTTGACCAGCTCAGCAAGGCCGTGGTGGGCAAAAGCACCGTGGACGAGGCCGTGCTCGACGACCTCGAAACCCTGCTCGTGCACGCCGACGTGGGCATCGACACCACGGTAAAAGTCATCGACCGCATCGAAAAGCGCGTGGCCCGCGACAAATACGTGAGCACCGGCGAGCTCGACCGCATCCTGCGCGAAGAGATAGCCGACCTGCTCGACGCCAACGCAGGTACCACGGGCTCGCGCGCCATCCTCGACCGGCCCGATACGCCGGGCCACCCCTTCGTGATAATGGTGGTGGGTGTGAATGGCGTGGGCAAAACCACGACCATCGGCAAGCTGGCGCACCGCTTCCACACGGCCGGCAAAAAGGTGGTGCTCGGTGCCGCCGATACCTTCCGGGCGGCGGCCGTGGACCAGCTCATCGTGTGGGGGCAGCGGGTGGGCGTGCCCGTTATTTCGCATGGCATGAACACCGACCCCGCCGCCGTAGCCTACGACGCCGTGCTGAAAGGCGTGGAAATGGGCGCCGACGTGGTTATCATCGACACCGCCGGCCGCCTGCACAACAAGGTAAACCTGATGAACGAGCTCAGTAAAATCAAGCGCGTGATGCAAAAGGTAATCCCCGAGGCACCGCACGAGGTGCTGCTAGTACTCGACGGCAGCACCGGCCAGAATGCCTTTATGCAAGCCAAGGAATTCACCCGCGCCACCGAAGTATCGGCGCTGGCTATCACCAAGCTCGACGGCACGGCCAAGGGCGGCGTGGTTATCGGCATCTCCGACCAATTCAGCATCCCGGTGCGCTACATTGGGGTAGGGGAGAAGATGACGGACTTGCAGCTCTTCGACCGGCACACGTTCGTGAACTCGCTGTTTAAAAAATAGGTGGGCTTCGCCCAGCGAAGTCGATTTTGAAGGGAATAATTTATGGGTAATTCGCGTTAGCTCGCCATTCTTAAGCCTTGATACTATGCGCAATGCTATTTTGGCCGGCGTGAGCGTGGCGCTGCTTGGGCTGGCCGCGTGCGGCA
The DNA here is from genome assembly GCA_964277755.1 of uncultured Hymenobacter sp. Taxonomy (GTDB): domain Bacteria; phylum Bacteroidota; class Bacteroidia; order Cytophagales; family Hymenobacteraceae; genus Hymenobacter. The sequence goes on along the minus strand of CAXYJY010000045.1, from coordinate 13,102 downwards.
ACTCGGCCACCAGTACGCAAACTATTCCTTCGGTGTCGTTCAGTACCCAAATCAACATCACCAACCAGCAGTACCAAGCCCTGCGCACCGTTAATGGCGTAGTGGTGCTGCCGGCGTCGGGTATTGCGGGCGGCGGGGTGAAGGGATTGTTTGTAGTGCGTGTAGACGCGAATACGTACCGGGCCTACGAGCGCAACTGCCCGTATCAGCCCTACGATGCCTGCTCGCTGGTGAGTTTGGACCGCTCGCGACTGTTTTTTCGGGACTCCTGTTGCGGCTCGCAGTTTGATTTTTATGGCCAGCCGACGGGCGGCCCCGCTAGCCGCCAGTTGCGCTCGTATACTACGAGCCTGAACGGCAGCTTATTAAGTATATCAAACTAAAATTTGAAAAGTTTTTTTGCGGTTGGCTTGCAAATTCAAAAAACGTGTTCCTATCTTTGTGGCCCGAAAGCGCCGGTTTCGGGACTAGAAAAGCTTCCTTAGCTCAGCCGGTTAGAGCATCTGACTGTTAATCAGAGGGTCCCTGGTTCGAGCCCAGGAGGGAGCGCCAAAGCTTAGAAAGCCCGTCCTAATCGACGGGCTTTCTTCGTTTCAGGGCGCACAAGCCGTCAGCCAAAAGCCGGTAGCCCGTGCAGTAGCGCGCTGCGTAGGTTCGAGGTGCAGCGTAAGCCCAGGTGCCATATTGTAGTCCCGGTAGCCGCCCGACCAGCAAAAAATTACGTCGGCGTAAGTAGCTAGGCTGAGCTTTCTACCGAAGCCAGAGCTAAGCCATGGCTTCGGCTGGCGCAGAGTCCCGGCAGTGGCAGCCGCACCGAGGCGGGCGCTACTGCCGGGGCTCTGCGCGCGCCAGTGCGTCAGGGTTCGATGACCACTTTTTGTCGCTCGGCGGTGCCGCTGGCCACTAGGTAGTATAGGCCGGCGGGTAGCCCACGGACATCCAGCTGTGTTTCGGCCTGGCAAAGCTGCTGGCGCACCACGCGGCCCAGGTTATCGAGCAACTGTAGCGTAATCGGTAGCGCGGAGCTAGTCAACTGCACCCGCAGCCAGTCGCGGGCGGGCTGCGGAAACACCCGCAGGCTGGCCGTGGCGGCCCCCGGGGTGGTGCCGGCCATGGCCACTACGGGCGAGTAAGTAGCGGTGCTGTCAAGGTCAAGCTGCCGCAGGCGGTAGTACACCGGCCCGGCCGGGGCCGCCGCGTCGCGGAAGGCGTAGCCCGTGCGGCGGCTGGCCGCGCCCACGCCCGCCACAAAGCCGAGGATAGTAAAATCGGCCTCCCCCGCTGCCCGGCGTTGCACCTCGAAGCCCGCGTTGCGCTGTTCCGAAGCCGTGTGCCAGCTCAGCGCCACGGCCGCGCCCTGGCGCTGGCCCGCAAAATCGGTAAGCACCACCGGCAGCGGTGCAGTGCTGCTGCCAGCGGCCGGCAGCGCTACCTCAAAGTCCGACGCCTGGCTTAGTACTACGCGCAGTTGCTGCAAGCTGGCATCGTAGGCATAGCTGGCCACGCCCGCTCCGCGCACGGCCGTGGGCGCGCTGCCCAGCGCCAGCAGCAGCGTGGTGGCGCGGCTGGCGTAGCCGGCGTAGCGGCCGGGGCCGAGGCGCTGCCAGCTGACATCGGCCCGGCGCGAAGAAGTCAGCACGGCCACGGGGCCGACGTGCAGCCCGGTGCCCGCCTGCACGAAGAGTTGGGCAAATTCGCCGCTAGCGTCGGTTGAATAAAAATTGAGCAGCCCATCGGACTGCACGGGCTGCGGCAGCCGTCCGCTGGCGTCGGCCGCCAGCACGGTATCGGCCTGGGCGAAGGCGATGTCCACGAAGCCATCGGCGGCGGTGGCCAGCGCGGCCGTGGTGGCCTGGCTGGTGGTGGCCACCTGCGGCGGCTGGTCGGCGTAGGGATAGAGCGCGCTCAAAAACTGCGTTTGGGCCGCGCCGCTTTGCTGTACCAGCAGCGTAGTGTGGTTTTCGGCGGTGTTGTAGGTGGTTTCGTGAGGGTTGGTAGCGGTGGCGTAGGTGGCGGCGGTGCCGGTGCCCGCCACGTGGGCCAGCAGGCGCACGCCGTTTTTTTGCCAGGTGCCCTCGTGCCCGGCCAGGTTGCCCGCAAAGGTGCCAGTAGAGGCCGTGCCGCCCGCTAGGCCGTAGCCGTGCAGCTGCCAGGTGTAGGTGCGTGGCGCGGCGGCGCTTACGGCATCGGCCAGCAGGTAGTAGGTGCTGCGCACAAACAGCGTCTTGCGCGTGAGGCGGGCATTCTGGTAGCTTGTCGTCACCTCGCCGTAGCTGAGCTGCGGCGTCTGGAAGGTATGCTCAATGGCAGCGGGGGCCGAGTTGGTAGCGCCCGGCGCACCTAGGGCGGGGCCCGCGCCATCTACCAGTACCAGGTTATGATTGGTGGCCGCGCCTACCTCGGCGCGGCGGCCGTAGCTGAGGTAGCCGGGGTCGAGGGCCAGCAACTGCCCCTGCGCGTGCAAGATGAAGCTGCTGGCATCGCCTTGGTTGTGGCCGCCGCTGTTGCTTTGGGCTATGCCGCCCCGGCCGTACACGTGCAGGTAGGTGGCCGCCGAGTCGGCGCCCGACCGGAAAATCAAATTGCCGCTGCCTGGCAGCACCGTGAGGGCCGGGTGCGCGGGCGCGGTGGGCGCCACGGCGGCGGCCAGCCAGGCGGCGCGCATGTCCACGGTGGCGTCGCGCAGCTGCGCCAGGTCGGAGGCCATGCCCGTGCCCGAGATTTTGCTATAGTACATCGGCTTGACGTACCGCGGCTTGCCGGTGAGGGCCAGCTCGGGCATCCCCATGTCCACGTAGGAGTCTTCCAGCGCCGGCAGCCGCCCGTCGGGCAGCCGGATGGCCGTCAGCCACTCGTACAGCCGGTCGTATTTAGGGTCGAAATACGGGTTGCGGATGCTGCGCGTGCTGCTGCCGAAAGTATAGGGCTGGCGACCATCGGGCAGAAAATTACCCATCGCCCGGAAGTAGGGCAGGCAGTTGAGCAGCGCGTATTTGCAGTAGTACGGCCCTTCGGCGTAGCCCGCCACCTGCATCGAGTCGGACTGCCGCTGGGCGTCGCGCCACAGCACGTTGTCGATGGTGTGCAGGCCCACGCCGGCCCAGCGCACGGGCTGCTGGTTGGCGTCGGTGCTGGTCGCGTCGTTCAGCACCACGGCGGCCATGCCCAAGGCGGCGGCCGTCATCAGGGTGTGGTTGTTTTTGACGGTACTATAAAAGGTGAAGCCCATCAGCGGTGTGGTCGACTGCCGGTAGAGGTTGCCCGCAAAAACCTGGAGCCGGGCCTGGCCGGCGGCCAGCGTAGCCGCGCTTTCGCCCGCGCCGCGTAGCAGGTCGTAGGCTATCAGGTAGTCAATCAGCTCTTTCGAGCGCCACTGCCACTCGGTGTAGGGCGTGGTGCCGGTCCAGGTGGCAAAGGGCTCTACCTCAGTATTCAGGCTTTCGAGCAGGCTGCGGGCGCTGGCGGCCAGGGCATCGTGCGTTTCGGCGGGTAGCGGGGTCAGGCCGCTAGCACCGGCCGGCTGCCGGTTTAGCAGCACCGCGAAGGCCGCGTTCTTGGCCCAGGTGGCCCGCGCCCGCCGCCCGCTGACCGAGGTGTTGTCGGCGGGAGGCGGGTTTTGTACGTCGGCCCACAAGGTTTGGAAAATGGCCCGTCGGCTGGGCTCGATTAGCGAGGCTTGCACCCGGGGCAGGGCCGGGGTCGCGAGCAAGGTGCGCGGATATGCTAGGCGGGCACTGTCGGGCAGCCAGGCGCCCGACTGGGCGCGGAGCTGCCCCGCGCTACCCAGCGCAAGCAGGGTAATAACTAATTTATTCACAACGGATAGGATAATTGCTAATAATAAACTCGGCCGGTGGGCTACGGAGCTACCACCCGCCACGAGGCGGGCACTACCCGCGCGGCGGGCGCGGTAGCGGCGCGGCAGTTGGCTTGCGCCTGGGGCGCGAGCGCCGGGCGGGCCAGGCTGCCCAGACCCAGCAAACTCAGGAGCAGCCCGGCACCTAGCAACCAGGATGTAGTGCTTGGTAGCTGGCCGGGGCGGTTAAAATTGGCTTGCATAAAAATAGTGCTAAAGGGTAATCAACTAGTGCCGGCCGACGCGCTAAATGCTGCCTGGCTGTCGGGCTTGCGAATTTATACTTCTAAGATATTGGGTAGGTTTTTGAAAAGAAGATAAATGGCAGGTTTAATAGATTAATTACAATTAATTATCAGTAAATTAATCTAAATAGATGATTGGTAAAGATTGATTAATGCAGAAGTGCGTAAAAATTTATTTTGTATTTTGTTTATATTAGATTTGATTTGTCTAAAGCTGGCCGAGCGCGATAAAACTGCTCATGGAGTAGCCAGGCCCACTGCTACCGCGGGCCTGACGGGCAGCGCACCAACCACTGCTATTGCCGCTACGGCCCGCCGCGTCTACAGCAGCTTGCGCAGCGTCCAGAGGCTCCAGAAAATGACCATTGCGCCGACGCCCACGAACATCCAGCGGGTGGGCAGGCGGCCGGCCAGGCGGGCGGCAATGGGCGCGGCTGCCACGCCGCCAACGATGAGGCCCAGCACGATTTGCCAGTGCTTGAAGCCCAGCACCGAAAAAAACGTGACCGCGCTGGCGAACGTCACGAAAAACTCGACCAGGCTCACCGTGCCGATGACGTAGCTCGGCGTGCGGCCGTTGGCGATGAGCGTGCTCGTGACCAGCGGCCCCCAGCCGCCCCCGCCAAACGAGTCGAGAAAGCCGCCCGCGCTGGCCAGCCAGCCGGCATTCTTCACCTTGCGGCGCGGCTGCGCCTGCCGGCGCAGGGCCTTGCTGAGAATGCGCGCGCCCAGCACCAGCAGGTACACGGCCAGCACCGGCTTGAGGTAGGTGGCGTGCGCCTCGCCGAGGTGGCTCAGTAGCAGCGCCCCGGCTACCGAGCCGGCTACGCCGGGCAGTAATAATACCTTGAATAGCTTCTTATTGACGTTGCCGAAGCGGTAGTGGTGGTAGCCCGACGCGCCGCTGGCAAACATCTCGGCCGTGTGGATGCTGGCGCTCACCGAGGCCGGGGGCAGCCCCAGCGTCATCAGGCTGATGGCCGACACGATGCCGTAGCCCATGCCCAGCATGCCGTCTAGCAATTGGGCCACGAAGCCCACGGCCACAAACGTGTAAAACGTGCCCGCCCCGCGCACCGCCGCCCACGCCTGCGGCCAGGTGAAATAATACGACAAAATGCTGAGCGCCAGAAGCCCCGCAAATGCCAGCAGCGCCCACGTAGCCACGCGCCGCCAGTAGGCAGTAGCCTCGGTTTCTTCGGCGGGGCCGAAGGCGGCCACGGCGTGCAGGCGGCGGGCGGCGGCCCCGGCCCGCACGCGGCCGAGTAGCTCGGCATCGGGAGTAGCCACCAGCACCAAGTCGTGCCCGGCCAGGTCGGTAGGCTCGAAGGCGCGGGGCAGCACCTGCACCTGCGGGTGGTGCCGGGCCAGCGCCAGCAGCTTGGGCAATGGGGCCGGGGCCACCACCGTGACGCGGGCCGTGGGGTGCGCGGCCAGCACGGTGCCAAGCTGGGCTAGGGCCTCGGCCCCGCCGCCCACCAGCAGCACACGCCGCTGGTCGAGGTCGAGAAACACCGGCCCGGTGGGGGTGGTGGGGGTAGGGGCGTCGGTAGGCATGGGGCGGTTCGCGTCGCAGCATGAAGTACCTTGCAAGAAAGGCAGTAGGGCCGGGCTAGCCGCAAGGCCCGTTCCTTGAAACCAGCCGGTCGGTAAAATGTCAGGCCACTCGTGCCGTCATCTAGCCCGACCTTTGTAGCTTCGGCCGGTGGGCTACTGGCTGCCGCCTGCCCGCCGCCCCAGCGCTGCTATCATTCAGCTTCTTTCTGCATCTTATTCCGCCCCTTATGAAATCTCTGCTTTTGCTCAGCCTGGCGCTGCTGCCCACCTTAGGCTTGGCCCAGCAAGCCCCGGTGGCCCCCGCCGCTACTGCCCCCAAAGCCCCGGTAGTGCTGCCGCCCAAAAAGGCGAATGCCGCCATTGTCGCCCGCCGCGACAGCGGCCTTGTGGCGCTCACTGCGCTCGTGCAGGGCCTCGTCAACCGAGGCTACGCCATCAAGGACGTCGACCGCGAGCAGCTCACCGTGCGCACCGAGCCCCGCGCCGTGTCGGAGGTAGGGGCCGTGGTGCTCGACGGGGCCGTGCGCGGCCGGCAGCTGGTGCTAACGGGGGCCTACGCCCCCGAAATGACCAGCAAGCGCTCCAAGCCCATCGAATACCCCGGCGAGAAGCGCGAGGGCCGCGCCAGCGTGGCCTGGGACGAGCTCACTAAAACGGCCGCCCTGCTGGGCCGCAACGTAACCTACCGCGCGCAGTAGCCGGCCGGGTGGCGTGTCCCGCCCGCAAGGCGGCGGCAGTGTATTTTTGCGTGATTTTTACACGTATTTTTTGTGAAAAAGGCGCTTTATTTAATCGGCTCGCCCAACCAGACTACTCAGATGCACGGCATCGCGCAACTGCTTGCGGATGAGTACGAGCCGTACTTCAGCCAGCTTTATTACGATGGCTGGATGCGGGGCTTTTATCGGTTTTTGCTGCGCACCGGCGGGCTGAAGCAAACCATCGTGCAGGGCCACATCAAGGAAAAGGGCGACAAGTACCTGGCCGCCCACAACCTGCGCAACGACTTCGAGAACCGCGTGTACGGCCACGAATACGACCTCATCGTGTGCTGCTCCGACATCATCGTGCCCTGGAATTTGCTCAAGAAAACCAAGTCGGTATTCGTGCAGGAGGGCATGACCGACCCGCTCAACCTGTGGGCGCGGCTGGTGAAGAAGTTTACCAACTTCCCCATTCTCACCATCAGCACGGCCCTCAACGGCATGAACAACTGCTGCGATGTGTACTGCGTGGCCTCGCCGGGCTACGCCGAGCACTTCGAGAAAATCGGGGTTGACAAGGACAAGCTCATCGTGACGGGCATTCCGAATTTCGACAACATCGAGAAGCTGCGCAATAACTCGTTTCCGCACCGCGGCTACGTGCTGGTGGCCACTACCGACATGCGCGAAACCTACCGGCCCGACAACCGCAAGAAGTTTATCCGGCACGCCACGCGCATCGCGGCCGGGCGGCCCATGTTCTTCAAGTTTCACCCCAACGAAAACATGGCCCGCGCCACCGCCGAGGTCGAGAAGTGGGCCCCGCCTGGCACGCGCATCTTCACCAGCGGCAATACCGAGGAGATGATTGCCAACTGCGTGGAGCTTATAACTCAGTACAGCACCGTGGCTTACGTGGGGCTGGCGCTGGGCATTCCGGTGCACTCCTATTTCGACGTGGCCGACCTCAAGCGCAAGCTACCCATCCAGAACGGCGGCACCAGCGCCCGCCGCATCGCCGATTTGTGCCGGCAATACGGCCGGTTTGAAGGCACCGGCGCGGAGTTTTTGCGCCAATACCGGCCGGCCGCCGAAGCCGCTGCCCCGGCCGAACTAGCCCCCGCCGCGCACTAGCTGCCCCACGGAACTCTAGGCCCGTCTATGTTACATTTTGTGCTGAAATCGTTACGTTTTGTACTCTAGCCTATGCTCACGCTCATTCAGGCCCGCCGCGGCTCGTCGCGCCTCCCCGACAAAGTAAGCCTCGACCTCGTGGGCCAGCCGCTGTTGGTGCGGCAGGTAGAGCGGGTGCAGCAGGCCGCTAAGGCGGGCCGCGTGGCCGTCATCACTACCGACGAAGCTAGCGACGACCCGCTGGCCGCGCTATGCGAGGAGCACGGCATCGTGGTATTTCGGGGCTCGGCGCTTGATTTGCTCGACCGCCACTACCAGGCCGCGTTACATTTTTGCGAAACGGAGGCAGTGGTGAAAATCCCGAGCGACTGCCCGCTTATCGACCCGACCATTATCGATAAGGTGCTGGGGTATTTTGAGGAGACGCGGGGCCAGTTTGACTTTGTCAGTAACCTGCATCCTGCTACTTACCCCGATGGCAACGACGTGGAGGTGATGACCTTCGCGGCGCTCGAAACGGCTTGGCGCGAGGCCCAGCGCCCGCTGGAGCGCGAGCACACTACGCCCTTTTTCTGGGAAAACCCCGAGCGCTTCCGGCTAGCCAATGTGAGTTGGGAAACGGGGCTCGATTACTCGATGTCGCATCGCTTCACCATTGACTACCCGGCCGATTATGACTTCATAAAGGCCGTGTACGAAGCGCTTTATCCCACCAATGCTAGGTTCGGTTTAGAGGATATTCTGACTTTATTAAAGCAAAGGCCGGACATTTACGCCTTGAATGCCGACCTGGCCGGCGTGAACTGGTACCGCAACCATTTGGACGAGCTCAAAACCGTGAGCGTTGATAATACGAAGCAACTGTAAAACAAGTAACTGTCATGCTGAGCGGAGCGCAGCGTAGCCGAAGCATCTCTATTGCTTCGTTGCTTACGCTAGAAGTTACTCTGCTAAAGAGATGCTTCGGCTGCGCTCCGCTCCGCTCAGCATGACAACGATTCTTATGACCTCCGAAAAACAAAACGAGCTAAAAGAACTCGCCCTGCGCGTGCGCGAGCACATCGTGCGCCTCAGCACCGATGGCGGCTGCTTCACGGGCGCTTCGCTGAGCTGCGCCGACCTGCTGGTGTACCTCTACGCCGACTTCCTCAACGTGCACCCCGGCAACCTCACCGACTCGGAGCGCGACTACCTCTTTCTGAGCAAGGGCCACGACGTGCCGGCGCTCTACGGGGTGTTTGCCGAGCTGGGCTTCATGCCCAAGGAGCGGCTGGACAACCACTTGAAAACCAGCGATAGTATCTACTGGCACCCCAACCGCAACGTGCCGGGCGTGGAATTCCACTCGGGTTCGCTGGGCCACTTGCCGAGCGTGGCGATGGGCGTGGCCCTCGATGCCCGCCTGCGCGGCCAGAACCAGAAAGTCATTGTGATAACTGGCGACGGCGAGCTCAACGAGGGCACCTGCTGGGAGGCCGTGCTGGTAGCCAGCGCCCACAAGCTCAACAACCTGACTTTCGTGGTGGACCGCAACCACTTCCAAGCCAATATCGCCACCGAGGAACTGATTCCGCTGGAGCCACTGGCCCCCAAGTTTGAGGCCTTTGGCGCGGCCGTGCGCCGTATCGACGGCCACGATTTCGTGGCGCTGGAAGAGGCTTTTTCGGCCCTGCCCTTCAGCCAGGACAAGCCTTCGGTTATCATCTGCGACACGGTGCGCGGCAAGGGCCTGCCCAGCATCGAGCGCCGCGCCGACCGCTGGTTCTGCAACTTCAGCAGCGACGAGGTAACGGAGCTGCTCAAAGAGCTGCACAGCCAGGAAGCCACCACGCTCACCAGCGAAACCCTAACCGTCCGCTAGACCGCAGATTCAAACGGATTTTTAGGATTTAACGGATACGCTTGGCTGCGCCAAGCTGACTGCTTGAATGATACTTGAATAAGCCGTTTGTTTTTGTAAGGTGCTAGTAAGTAGTCGTCTACACTTTGCTTTTTGCTTTCCAATCTATTACGCTACCAACTGAGGCGCTAGCCCGAACCCGTTTCGCTAGCCTAGTCAGCTTGGCGCAGCCAAGCGTATCCGTTAAATCCTAAAAATCCGTTTGAATCTGCGATGAATTACGAGCAATTAATCCACGAAACGGCCCTCGCCGACGAGCGTCTCATCGTGATGACGGCCGAAAACCGTGCCCTCATCCGCAACCTGCCGGGACCGCTCGGGCTGCGCTTCATCGACACCGGCATCACCGAGCAAACCATGATTGGCGCGGCGGCCGGGCTGGCCCTGCGCGGGCGCGTGCCGGTAGTACACGCCTTGGCTACCTTCCTCACGTTGCGGGCGTTCGAGTTTATCCGCACCGACGTGGGGATTCCCAATTTGCCGGTGAAAATCAGCTCGTTCGTGCCCGGCTTTTTGTCGGATGGCAACGGGCCGACGCACCAGGCTATCGAGGATATTTCGCTGATGCGCGGCATTCCGGGCATGACGGTTTTCGCCGCCGCCGACGAAGCCGATATGCTGGCCATGCTGCCCGCCATCTGGGCTTCGCCCAGCCCGGCCTACGTGCGCGTGAACACCCGCCCCGCCACCTACCAGCACGCGCCGTTTGAAATCGGCAAGGCCGAAATCGTGAGCGAAGGCCACGACGTGACCATCCTCACCTACGGTATGTTGTTCGAGCAGGCCCTGGTAGCCAAGGACTTGCTGACCGAAGCCGGCTACTCGGTGGGCCTCGTGAACCTGCGCAGCCTCAAGCCGCTCGACTCCGAAGCCGTGCTGAACGTGGTGCGCGGTGGCTCGCTCGTGGTGACGCTGGAAGACCACTTCCAGACGGGCGGCCTCTACTCCATCCTGGCCGAGCTGCTGCTGGAGAATGAGCTGACTGCTAAAGTATTGCCGCTATCTCTCAAGGAAAAGTGGTACAAGCCCGGCCGCCTCAGCGAAGTGCTGGAGTACGAAGGCTTCACTGGCCAGCACATTGCCCGCCGCATCGGCGAGAAGCTAGGCGACAAGCAGCACGTTTTCAACGAGAAAACGGAGGTGGTTGAAAACGAATTTGCTGAGTAATATTGCTCCCCGTCTGTCATGCTGAGCTTGCGAAGCATCCTATCACGTCCGGGTTGTTAAACCTGACGATTCTACCGTGATAAGATGCTTCGCAAGCTCAGCATGACAGACTTTTTATTTCTGACATTCTGGCTAACCAGCTAACCCTTATGAATTTCCCCAAATCCGACGACCTCTACGCCCGGGCGCAGAAAATCATGACGCCCGTGACCCAAACCCTCGCCAAGGGGCCGGGCCAGTACACCAAAGGCGCGAGCCCCAAGTACGTGAAGCGCGGCAAAGGTGCCCACGTATGGGACGTCGATGGCAATGAATATATTGACTACCAGATGGGTATCGGCCCGCTGAGCCTGGGCTACGCCTACCCGCGCGTAGACGAGGCCATCAAGGCGCAGCTCGAAGACGGCATCACCTTCTCGATGATGCACGAGCTGGAAGTAGAGGTAGCCGAGCTGATTCACGAGATTATTCCGAACGCCGAAAGCATCCGCATCTCCAAAACCGGGGCCGACGTGTGCTCGGCAGCCGTGCGCGTGAGCCGTGCCTTCACCGGCCGCAAGGACGTGCTGTGCTGCGGCTACCACGGCTGGCACGACTGGTACATCGGCACCACGAGCCGCGACAAGGGTATCCCGCAGGAAAGCAAGGACTTGGTAGGCGCGTTCGAGTACAATAACCTCGACTCGTTCAAGGAAATGCTGACCGAAGACGTGGCCTGCGTTATCCTGGAGCCGTTCATTTTCGACGCACCTAAGGACAACTTCCTGCACGAAGTAGCCCGCCTTTGCAAGGAAAACGGCACGCTGCTGATTTTCGATGAGATGTGGACTGGCTTCCGCATCGCCATCGGCGGCGCGCAGGAGTATTTCGGCATCACGCCCGACCTCGCGGTGTACTCGAAAGCTTGTGCCAACGGGATGCCCATCGCGCTGCTTACCGGCCGTAAGGACGTGCTGCAACTGTTTGAGCAGGACGTGTTTTTCTTCACTACGTTCGGCGGTGAGGCGCTCAGCCTAGCGGCGACCATCGCCACCATCAGCGAGATGCGCGAGAAAAACGTGCCCGCGTTCCTGGCCAGCCAGGGCAACAAGCTGAAAGAAGGCTACAATCAAATCGCCGCCGAGCTCGGCCTGAGCAGCTACACCAAATGCTACGGCTACGACTGCCGCAGCATTGTCACCTTCGACGCCAGCGCCGGCAACCCGCTGGAAGTAAAGGCCTTCGTGCAGCAGGAGCTGTTCAAGCAAGGCATCCTGTGGGGCGGCTTCCACAACATGAGCTTCTCGCACACCGACGAGGACGTGGCCAAAACCCTGGCCGCCTACCGCGCCGTGCTACCGCTGCTGAAAGACGCCATCGACAAAGGCGACGTGGCTTCGCGCTTGGAAGGCGAGCCGGTGGAAGCCGTGTTCCGCAAGGTGACGAACGCTGCGCCGGTGAAGAAGTAGGCGCGCAACTCGCGTAAACCTCACCCCCTAGCCCCCTCTCCAAAAAAGAGGGGGAACTAGTTTCTAGTCATAGCTCTAGCATTTTTTAGTATTAGTCCCTTGCTACTCAACCAATTTCTAGAAACTAAAACTAGAAGCTAGTTCCCTCTCTTTTTTGGAGAGAGGGCTAGGGGGTGAGGTTTACGCAAGGCGAGCCAACCATGAATTTCTTCGACCTAACCAACAAAACCGCCATCGTAACCGGCGCATGCGGCCTCATCGGCCAGAAGCACTGCGAGGCACTGGCGCTGGCCGGTGCCCACGTGGTAGTGGCTGACCTGCACCTCGACAAGGCCCGCGAAGTGGCCGCCGCGCTGCCGGGCGCCATTCACCTGCCGCTGGCCGTGGACGTGACCTCACCCGAGTCGCTGGCCGCTGCCCGTGATGAAATTATCAAGAATTTCGGACGCATCGACGTGCTGGTTAACAATGCGGCTATCAACGACATGTTCGAGAATCCGGCCCTGGCGGCCGACCTCAGCAAGTTTGAGAACTTCCCGGTGGCGACCTTCCGGCAGGTGCTGGAGGTGAACGTGACCGGGCTGTTTCTGGCCGCGCAGGTGTTCGGCACGCCGATGGCCGAGCAGGGCTCGGGCTCCATCATCAACGTGGCGAGTACCTACGGCATCGTGGGCCCCGACCAGAGTATCTACCGCAACGAGGCTGGCGAGCAGACGTTCTATAAATCACCGTCTTACCCCACCACGAAGGGCGCGGTGGTGAACTTCACGCGCTACCTGGCGGCGTACTGGGGTGCCAAGGGCGTGCGCGTAAACACGCTCTCGCCGGGCGGCGTGGAGAACAGCCAGGATGCCTTTTTCGTGAAGCAATACAGTGCCAAAACGCCGCTCGGCCGCATGGCCGCGCCTACCGATTATCAGGGCGCGGTGGTGTTTCTGGCGTCGGATGCCTCGGCTTATATGACGGGGGCCAACCTCGTAGTGGACGGCGGTTGGACGGCGATTTAAGCAGTACCGTGGACCCTGCGGGTCCGCGCGTAGGTAGGGATGCCAGCAATAACTGAGGTGACGACCTACGCGCGGACCCGCAGG
>CAXYJY010000044.1:0-26324 GCA_964277755.1 uncultured Hymenobacter sp. | reverse complement strand
GTTGCGCGGACTTTGTAGTCCGCGTGCGCTAGCATGCACCCTCACGCACGCGGACTGCAAAGTCCGCGCAACTACTCGGCCGTGCTATGTTTGCCGGGCATGAGTAATATTCTTCACAAAACCCTGAAAATAATCGGCTACACGCTCGGCGGCATCGTGGCGGTGCTGCTGCTGTACGTGGCCGCCGCCTTCGGCCTGGCCCTGGTGCCGGTGGCCGCCGAGCCGGTGCCGCCGGGCGGGCCACGCATCCCGGTGTACCTCTACACCCCCAACGGCATCCATACCGACCTGGTGCTGCCCGTGCGCACCACCCAAATCGACTGGAGCCGGCAGATAAAATACGCCCACACTACCAGCCGCGACAGCGCGGGCTACGACTACCTGGCCTTCGGCTGGGGCGACAAGGGCTTCTTCTACATTCCGGGCTGGAGCGACCTCACGTTTCCCATCGCCTTCAAGGCCGCGTTTCACCTGGGTACGTCGGCCATGCACACCACTTTTTACAAGCCCAGCGAACTGACGCCCAGCGCTACCTGCGTACGCCTCGAGCTCACGCCCGCGCAGTACGCGCGACTGGTGGCCTACGTGCAGGACAGCTTCCGGCCCGACGCGGCGGGCCAAGTGCAGTACCTGCCGGGCCACACCTACGCCGGGCACGATGCCTTTTACGAAGGCCAGTGGGCCTACAGCTTCTGGCATACCTGCAACACCTGGGCCAATAACGGCCTGAAAGCCAGCGGCCAGCGTGCCGCGCTGTGGACGCCCATCTCGGGTGGGCTTTTTCGGCACTATGAGGCCGGGAAATAGCCGCTGCTACGGGCCGCCCGCGCAAAGGCGCACCTGCCAGCGCTAAGCTAGCCGCCGGGCTATATTTACGGCACTGTACTAAATCAAGATTTTACGTAATCGCATGGATTTAAAAGAACTCGAAGCCGGCGTAGACCCGCACGTGCATTGGTATTACCAAAGCAAAAAGCTGCCGCTGCTCAGCTACGCCAAAAAGGCACTGGCCGGCGGCAAGCCGCTGACCATCGTGGACATCGGCTCGGGGTCGGGTTTCTTCGCCATCGAGCTCGAGAAGCTGTACGGCAACGCCATCCGCAAAGTGTATCTCGTCGATACCGGCTACTCGCAAGAGGAAATGGCCCTGACCGAAGGCCAGAAAATCGAGAAAGTCCACGGTATTCCGGCCACTATCGAGAATGGGCTGGTAATCATGATGGACGTGCTCGAACATATCGAGGATGACCTGGCCATGCTGCAAAGCGTGAAAGCGGCCTGCGTGGGCGACAATAATTACTTCTTCATCACGGTGCCAGCGTTTCAATCGCTCTGGAGCGGGCACGATGTGTACCTTGGCCACTACCGCCGCTACAAGATACCCATGCTGCGCGAGGTGCTGCAAAAGGCGGGCTTTTGCAAAATCAAGAACTACTACCTCTACGGCGGCCTGTTTCCGATGGTGTGGACGGTGCGCCAGTTCGACAACCTCAAGGGTAAGGACGCGGCGTCGAACATGCGGCCGTTTAGCCCGGTGGTGAATAATATTTTGCTGGGGCTGACGTCGGTGGAGATGAAGCTAGCGTCGGCCAACAAGCTGTTTGGCGTGACGTGCGTGGGCGAGGGCAAGATTTGAGCAGCGCGGACTGAAAGTCCGCGCTACCGGCAACCCTAAACCCGTTTCTGGGTTACCAAAGCGGGCCCCGGCCCGCTTTTCCTGTTTCAAAACCTACCCTGTATGCAACACCGCACCCTCGGCAAAACCGGCTTCTCCATTTCTGAAATTAGCCTCGGCACCTGGCAGGTGGGCGGCAAGTGGGGCGAGCCCTTCAGCCACGACAACGCCGATAAGATTCTAAACGCCGCCGTTGACGCGGGTATCAACTTCATCGACACGGCCGACGTGTACGGCGACGGCGAAAGCGAAAAAGCCGTGGGCCGCCTCGTGCGCAGCCGCGCCGGCGAGCGCATCTACGTGGCCACCAAATGCGGCCGCCGCCTTCAGCCCCACACCGCCGAGGCCTACCAGCCCGCCGCTCTGCGCGGCTTTGTGGAGGCCAGCCTGCGCAACATGGGCCTCGACACCCTCGACCTCGTGCAGCTGCACTGCCCGCCCACCGACGTGTACTACCGCCCCGAAATCTTCGAGGTATTCGACCGTCTCAAGGAAGAAGGCAAAATCCAGCACCTAGGCGTGAGCGTGGAAAAGGTAGAGGAAGGTCTCAAGGCCATCGAATACCCCAACGTGACCACGCTGCAAGTGATTTTCAATATATTCCGCCAGCGCCCGGCCGAGCTGCTGTTCAAGGAGGCCCAGCGCCGCGAGGTGGGCCTCATCGTGCGGGTGCCGCTGGCCAGCGGCCTGCTCACGGGCAAGTTTTCGCCCCAAACTACCTTCGACAAAGACGACCACCGCAACTTCAACCGTCACGGCGAGGCCTTCGACAAAGGCGAAACCTTCGCGGGCGTGGACTACAACACCGGCCTGGCGGCGGTGGAGGAGTTGAAGAAAATCTTTCCTGACCAGCCCAACCTGGCCCCGGTGGCCCTGCGCTGGATTTTGATGTTCCCCGAGGTCAGCTGCATCATCCCCGGCGCGTCGAAGCCCGAGCAGTTGCTGTCGAACTTGAAGGCGGAGGAGATTCCGGCGCTGACGCACGAGCAACTGGCCGCCGTGCGCGGCGTGTACGACCGGATGATTCGGCCGCAGGTGCATCAGGTTTGGTAGAGTATTCCGTCGGTCATTGCGAGCGCAGCGAGGCAATCGCACCTGTTCGGGTTCCGTTCGGGTGCGATTGCTTCGCTGCGCTCGCAATGACGACTGTGCTATTTCGGTAGCTTAATTCGGTACAATCGGAACGGATAATCGACCTTACTCTCGCCGCCGTTCCACTTCGGGGCGCGGTTTATCTGCGTGGCTGTGAGGTATAAATAGCCATCGTAACCCAGCGCGAAGGTATCGGGCCAGCTCAGGCGTGGGTCGTGCACCAGGGTTTCGAGGCGGCCGGCGGGCGTCACGCGGCGGATGGCATAGTTGGGCGAGTCGGAAAGGTAGATGTTGCCGGCTTCGTCGGACAACATCCCGTGGCTCACGCCGGTTTCGCCTACCGTTTCGACGTGAGCGGCCAGCTCGGCGCTACCTAGGGCAGGGTTAGCGAGGTACTCGGTGGCGATGCGGTAGAGCTTGGTTTGGTTGATGGCGCGGTAGTAGAAGTACTTGCCATCGGGCGGCAGCGCGATGCCGTTGACGTTGCTGCTGAACGGCTTGCCCGATTTGTCTTTCACTTCCTTGCCATCGAGGCGCAGCACGAAGCCCGGCTCGGCGGCCGTCGATTTGTGGCCTTGCAGCACGATACGACTTTTGCCAGATTTCAAATCGAGCACCACGATACCGGCCAGCACGGGGTCGGAAATGTACGCCAGCTGCCGGCGCGTGTCGATGCGGACGTCGTTGAGGCCGGTGCGCTCGCGGGGCAAATCCTCGAAGCGGTAGATGCGCTCGATTTTATTAGTAGTTAGATTGATTTTCAGTAGCTTGATGCCCGCAATGACGGGCGCTTGGTCGTCAGGATTCGACGGGTCGAGTACCCAGAGGTTGTCGTCGGCATCGACCACGGCGGCCTGCACGTTCACGAAGCGCGTGGCGGCCTGGGTCGAATCCCACTGGTTCCAGAGGGCGTTGGGGTAGGGGCGGCGCTGGCCGTTCACGAGTTCGGCCAGGCCGTAGTCGTACTCATAGTTCTTGTCGTTCTTTTTTTGGGGGAACGTCATGAAAATGCGCCCCTTGTGCGAAATGCCCACGCCGATGGGCTGGTGGCGGCCGGTCTGGGCCACTTCTTCGAGCGGAATTTTCAGGTCTTGGGCGGCGGCGGGCAGCGTAAAAAGCAAGCCGGCTAGCAATAGGGAAGCGCGCATGAAGGAAGGTTTTTTCACCGCAGAAGGCGCGGAAGAAAGCGCGAAAGGGCGCGGAAGCTGTTCCTACGAAGGTGGTCGGCCAGGGTTGAGAAAGCGCGGCGGCGCAACATTCGGGCGCAGAGTGGGGTAAGCCGTGGGCAGGCGCGGGCGCTTCCGCCCTGTTTTCGTGCATTAGCTATGCGTTTTTCGATTTTTTGCGGTGCCTGGGTAGCCCTGGGGCTACTGGCCGGGCCAGCGGTGGCCCAGGGGCCCTACCTCACTACCGGCCGCGTGGTGCGCCAAAGCCCGGCGCTCGACCAGTTGCTTGCGCCCGGCGCGGCGCTCGAAATTATTTCCTCGGGCCATACCCACGTCGAAGGTCCGCTGTGGGTGCCCGACAGCAGCATGCTGCTGTTCTCGGACACCAAAACCCAAACCATCTACCGCTGGAAGGCGCAGGGCGGCCGCACCAAGTTCTTGGAGCACAGCGGCTACACTGGCCGCCTGCCCTACAGCGACGAGCCTTCTAGCAACGGCCTGGCCCTCGATGGCAAGGGAAATTTGCTGCTCGCCGAGCACGGCGACCGCCGCATCGCGCTGCTGCCGCTGGCCGAGAAAAGCGGCAAGCGCACCCTTACCGACAACTACCAAGGCAAGCGCTACCACAGCCCCAACGACGTAGTAGCCGCGTCCGATGGCTCCATCTACTTCACCGACCCGCCCTTCGGCCTACTCAGTAAGAAAAGCCCCGAGCCCGCCCGCGAGCTGGCCTTCACAGGCGTATATCGCCGCGCCCCCGATGGCCAGGTAACGGCCGAGATAACCGACGTGGCCCGTGCCAACGGCCTCGCTTTCAGTCCTGGTGGCCGCACACTCTACTTGTCTAATGCGGACTCGCTGCGGCCTGTCATTCTGGCCTACGAGGTGGGTAAAAACGGCAAGCTGGGCAAAAGCCGCACGTTCTTCGACATGGCCAGCCTGCCCAAGACTCGTTTCAAGGAAGTGCCCGACGGCCTCAAAACCGACCAGGCCGGCAATGTGTACGCGGCCGGCGTGGGCGGCCTGCTCATTCTCTCGCCGCAGGGCCAATTGCTGGGTACCATCGACCCCGGCGAAGTAGTAGCCAACTGCGCCTGGGGCGACAATGGCCATTCCTTGTATCTGATGGCGACTACCTTCGTGTGCCGCATCAAGACGCTGGCGCAGGGCGTGCCGGGGAGGTAAAGTGCTTGCCAACAACGTCGTGACCTCGCGAGCCTCGCGCGGCTTCTGCACCAGGTAGTAGTGCAGCAGAATAAATAGCCCGATGCTGAACGGAATAATCGCCAAGTGCTTGCCATCGGTAATGTTCCCAACCGGCATGGTGTCAAAGCCAAAAAACTCGCTCATCATCCAGTACGAGTTGGCCGAAATCCAGAACACGATGGCCAGGTTGTGCGCCAGCTCGGCCTTGATGCTGCGCGTACGCCAAGTGATGAGCAGCGCGATGCTCAACGTCGGCACCACCATGATGATGCCCAGCGTTTTCCAAATCATGCACCAGCTGATGTCCTTGATAAGCCAGAACAGGATATGCTGGTTTTCCATCTTGCGGTACGCGGCCGGAATGGCGTATACTTCTTCGGTTTTGGCAGGTGATTCCATTTGAACTAAGAACAGCGGCGCAGTGGCTGCGCCGCTGTTCTTCTATAAAAGCAGTTTTAAGCGCGAGCCGCCGTGGGGCGACGCAGCAGATACACGACTACCAGCAGCACCAGCAGGCCCAGGGCCGGCAAGCCATTGGGCAGTAATCCGCCCGGAATCTTGGTGGTGTGCACGTAGGCCGCGCCAATCATAATGAGCATGAGCCCTAAGGCCGCCAGGCGCGTAAAGCGCGGAACCAGCAGCCCGATGCCGCCCAGCACCTCGGCCCCCGCAATGAAATAGGCGAACCAGCTCGGAAAGCCCATGCCGCCAAAGCCTTTCACCGTGTCGGCGAGATGCAATAGCTTGTTGCCGCCCGACGCGATAAAGGCAACGGCCAGCAGAATTTGCAGAATCCAGGCGATGATGTTGCGGGTAGACGACATGGTGAGAGTAAGGAGGTGAGCAGGCGCAAGGTAAGGCGCTTCGGTTGCCTTTAGCAAGCGCAGCGACAGAGGCGCTACCTAGGGCCAGCTAGCTCAATTGTCTGGTCGCCGACTCTTACCCGACCGCCACTTCCTTGCGCTCGCCAATCTGCTGGCGCCACATGGCGTAGTAGAGGCCTTTTTGGGTCAATAATTCTTCGTGGCGGCCCTGCTCGGCCACCTGCCCGCGCTCGAGTACGAAGATGCGGTCGGCGTGCAGAATGGTGCTGAGGCGGTGCGCGATGAGCACCGTGATGTGCTGGCGCGAGCCCGAGAGCTCGCGCACCGTGCGGCCGATTTCCTCTTCCGTGAGCGAGTCGAGGGCCGACGTGGCCTCGTCGAATACCAACAGGGTAGGGCGGCGCAGCAGGGCGCGGGCGATGCTGAGGCGCTGTTTCTCGCCGCCGCTCACCTTCACGCCACCCTCGCCGAGCACCGTGTCGAGGCCCTGCGGGGCGCGGGCCAGCAGCGAATCGGCCGCGGCTTGGTGCAGCGCGGCGAGGCACTCGGCATCGGTGGCGTGCGGGGCCACGAAGCGCAGGTTTTCGCGGATGGTGCCGGCAAAAAGCTGCGTATCCTGGGTGACGAAGCCGATTTGCTCGCGCAGCTGGTCGAGGTCGACCTCGGTGCTCGGGATGTTGTTATAGCGAATCTGGCCGCTCTGGGCAGGGTAGAGGCCCACGAGCAGCTTCACGAGCGTGGTTTTGCCCGAGCCGCTGGGGCCCACGAACGCGATGGTTTCGCCCAGCTTGGCCCCGAACGAGATGCCGGCCAGCGCCGGTGCGGCGGCCGTGAGGTGCTTGAACACCACGTGGTCGAAGGCCAGCGTCTCGATTTTGGCGATGGGCTGCGGGTGGGCGGGCTTCACGTCGCGGGGCGTGTCCAGTATCTGCTGGAAATTGCCCAGCGAGGCCTCGGCTTCGCGGTACGCGCCGATGATGGTGCCCAGCTCTTGCAGTGGCCCGAAGATGGAAAACGAGTAAATGAAGAACGAGAAAAACTGTCCCAGGCTGATGTGCCGCTGCACCAGCAAATACAAGAGCAGCAAGATGATAACGTTGCGCAGCAAATTTACAAACGTGCCCTGCACAAAGCTCAGCGAGCGCAGGTAGCGCACCTTGCGCAGCTCCAGCTTCAGGATGCGGTCGGTGATGCCGTTGAGGCGCTGGGTTTCCTGCTGGGCCAGGCCCAGGCTTTTTATCAGCTCGATATTGCGCAAACTCTCGGTGGTAGCGCCGGCCAGGGCCGTGGTTTCGCCCACGATGGTTTTCTGAATAACCTTGATTTTCTTGCTCAGCGCGAAGCTCAGAATGCCCAGCAGCGGGATGGTGAGGAAGTACCCCAGCGCGATGGGCCAGTACACGCTGATGGCGTACCACATCACGAAAACGATGCCCACCAGCGCCGTAAACAGCACGTTGACAAAGCCTTGAATCAGCTTCTCGACATCCACGCGCACCTTCTGGAGCTTGCCCAGGGTTTCGCCCGAGCGCTGGTCCTCAAACACCTGGTAGGGCAAGTCGAGCGAGTGCCGCAGCCCATCGGAGTACAGCTGCGCCCCCAGCCGCTGGGTAATCACGTTAACGTAGTAATCCTGGAAATTCTTGGCCACGCGCGACACCATCGCCACGCCTAGCATAGCCCCGATGTAAGGAATAGCTTCCTTGAAAAACGGCCAGAAGGGTACGATGTGAAAGCCCGCGCCCCCGTCTTTAGGCGTAAAATGGTCGACCAGCTTGCGGAAAATGAACGGGTCGAGCAGCGAAAAAACCTGGTTGGTAGCGGCCAGCAGCAGCGCCAGCACCAGCAGGCCCCAGTAGTGGCGCAGGTAGGAGTAAAGGAGTTTCATAAACGCAAAAGCGCCGGGCGGCGGGCCCGGCGCGGGAAGAACAGGGAAGGGGCGGTTTTGTGTGATAAAGGCGTGCTCTTATAAACTTGTATAGTATCATTTGATACTATCAGCCGCAGCTGGTTGGGCTAGGGAATAGGCTCCTGCGATATTCTGGGCGCTGCCCCCACTGGCCGGCCAGTAGTCACGCGCAGCGCGCTAAACTGCGGCCAGCAATAGTTGCGGCCCGCCGTGTTCTAAATAACTGCAATGCTGATAATCGGCCGGTTTAGCACGTTTCACTATATATAGCTTTGGTGCCGTGCCTCCAGCAGACCGTTCAGTACCATCTCGAACCCAGCCGCCAACATAGAGAATTTCAATAATCCTTCCGAATCAGGAAACTAAGAGAACCATTTCTCGTAATTCAAGTGGATGCTTATAAAAGAATTTAAATAAATGTTTAACAACTTAATCCACTCATGAAAGCAAGAGCTACTTCCTTACTACTCGGCCTGTTGCTGGCATTCATCTCTTCCTGTACTAAGCAGGAAGTAGTAGCGCCTCAACAGCCCACTGCGACCGCAACTTTAGTTGCTAAAACACAAAACGGAAAAATGTCAGCTCTTCGGCCAGATTCTCCGGCTGCACCTAGGAAAATCTGAACAACCCGTTCGACTCGGTAGGTATCCATCACAATCTGGGGCTTGATTATGTGTTTGCCCACAATTCTCGTCCTACTGTTGGGCAAGTGGTTTCGCTTTCCAACACCTATACAATGCGTGTGTATGGCGGGCGAGAGCCTTCACTTTCATCCAATCTTCCTACCAAGGAAAGCATCCGAACTCTAATTGGGGACACTACGGACTTATTCTCCGGCATGATTGACCACACTAATTACTCGGCCAGTTGCAAGACGCAGCTCAAACGGCTAATTGCCTTAGTGACTGATACTACTTCTGCTCACTACTCGGAGTACTGCTATATCAAGGCAAATATCGTAGCCTTCGAAACAGATGTGCTGAACAGCACCGTTATGTCGCAGAATGAGAAAAACCAAATTCTCTACGTTTCCTCTGTCGCCCGCTATTCGGCGTTCCGTTGGACCGAGAAATTTCATGAGCAGAACCAAAGTGCTACCAATGCACGACCGTTCTGGCAAGTGGCACTAGTTATAGCGTCTGATGTGGCTGGTGGCATTGGTGCTACTGGCGTTGGCGCAACAGTTGGTGGTGCACTTGGCGCTAGTGGGGGAATGGCTGCCATCCTTGGATATCTCTTTCCAGACCCTCCAGCCCACCCCTGATAAGAGATGCGTACCAACCCTGTTCAAGTTAGAAAGCTTATGAGCTTTCTTGCCGCCCTACTACTGGCTCTGCCCACGCTGGCGCTGGCGCAAGCATCTGCCCTTCAGCCTGGTCAATACCAATATGGCGTGCTGCAAGTAACCTTTAAAAATAAAGGGTCCAAGATTATTCTGGCTGTTGGCTCCCGTGAGCAGACTGACCCCGCACAAGCAGGCGAAGTGACTCAGGTAGCCACCTATCAACGGGAAACAGACGCGGTGAACTACCTGAGTAGTCGGGGATGGGAAGTTTATAGTACTGACTTCTTCGGCTCATTTTCGGGCGTGCAAGGCTGCCGCTATTACCTGCGCCGTCGCCTGCCGGGGCCGTAGGTTCCGCCTGCTACCAAAGCGCACAAAAACAAATGGGTCAGTCCGTGAAAAACACGGTCTGGCCCATTCTCGCATTTAGCCCCCTTACTGCCAGCCGCCGCCCAGGGTGCGCACAAGCTGCACGGCGGCGCGCAGTTGCGTGGTCTGGGTTTGGACCACGAGGCGGGCAGCGTCGAGAGTTTGGCGGTCGGCATCGACCACGGCGAAGTAGTCGGTGAGGCCGCGGCGGTAGCGCTCCAGCGTGAGGCGGCCGGCGAGGCGGGCGGCGCGTAGCGCGCGCTGCTGGGCCGCCAGCTGGGCGCGGCTGCTGGCCACGTCGGCCAGGGCGGTTTCTACTTCCTCGTAGGCGGTGAGCGTGAGGTTGCGCGAGTTGGCGACTACCTCGGCGGTCTGCGCCTCGGCTAGTTGCTGGTTGCCGCGCAGGCGGCCGCCGTCGAAGATGGGGATGTTGAAGCCGCCGCCCACGTAGTAGGTGTAGGCGCTGGCCAGCTTGGGCAGGTCGCCGACGTTGGTGGTTTGGGGACCGATATAGCCGTTGAGTTGGAGCGTGGGCAGGCGGGCTAGGCGAGCAGATTTGGCGCGTAGGTTGGCAGCGGCGCTTAGGCGCTCGGCGCGGCGCAGGTCGGGGCGGCGGGCGAGTAGTTGGGCGGGCACGTTGGCCGGAATGACGGGCGGTGTGGGCAGCAGCGGGCCGGGCGGCGTGGCCAGCACCTGGTTGGTAGGCAAGGGGTTAATCGGCCCCACCGAATCGGGCTGCACCGACACCAGCGCGAAGCTGCTGGCCGGCCGGCCCGTGAGCGTGGCCAGCGAGGCCACCAGCCCGGCGCGCTGGCGGCGCAGCTCCACGGCGCTGGCTTCTACGTTGGCCAGCTCGGTTTCGGAGCGGCGCACGCCGATTTCGTTGTCTACGCCGGCCTTGAAGCGGGCGGCGGTGAGCTGCACGTTGTAGCGGCGGGCCTGGCGGGCGCTGTCGAGCACCAGCAGCTCAGCATCGAGGCCGCGGAGGCTGAAATAGGTATTGGCGGCGTCGGCGGCGATGGTCAGGCGCACGGCCTGCTCATCGTCTTCGGTGGCTTGCAGGTTGGCAGTAGCAGCCTGGGCATTGCGCCGCAGGCGGCCCCACAAGTCTACCTCGTAGTTGACGTTGACGGGCACGTAAAACTGGTTCTGATTGACCGCTACGGCCGGAATGGCCGACGCCTGCCGGGGCCGTAGCGCCGACAACTGCGAGTAATACGTGGAGGGCGCAATGGTTACCACCGGCGCCCGCTGGGCATCAGCAATGCGCAGCTGCGCCCTCGCCTGCTCGACCCGCTCCACCGCCGCCCGTGTGCTGAAATTGAGCGCGTTGGCCTGGTTTTCGAGCCGGGTCAGGGTCGTATCATTAAACACCGTCCACCACGGTCCGGCGGCTGGGGCCTGGCTCAGCTGCGGCGGGGCTTCGGTGGGCGCGGCCACCGGGCGCTCGGGCTGGGTGCGGCCGGTGGAATCGGCCGGGTGCGCGTTTTTCCAGGCAGCGGGAATGGCCTGCGCGGGCGGGTCGTAGTGGTAGCGCGTGGCCGCGCAGCCACCTAGGGTTAAGCTTAATAAGATAAGAGGGGTACGCATTCGGATAGATTTTATAACTGATTGTGGCTCGTCGGGCGCGGGGAACCTCCCCCCCCCGGCCCCCTCTTTTTTGGAGAGGGGGCCGGGGGGGAGGTTCACGTTACTACTTGCCCAGCGGCGACGACACGCGCGGCGCGTCGGGGTCATTGGGCCGGGGCGCGGCGGGCGGCGGGCCGGCAGGTTTCTTAGGTGCTTCGGCGGCTTTAGCTTCCACGGCGAGGCCTTCTGTAAGCGTTTCGGCGGGGTTGATAACTAGCATTTCACCACCTTTTAAGCCCTGGCTGACTTCGAGGTTCGCGCCAAAATCGCGGCTGACCACGATGTTCTGGTAGTGAATTTTACCATTCTGCACCACGGCTACTTTCTGCTCGGTGCCACTGGGTACCAGCGCGTTGGCCGAGATGAGCACGGTAGGCGCAGTTTGCGGCAGCTTGAAGCGCACCTGGCCGTAGGTGCCGGGGCGCAGCTGGCCCTGGCGGTTGGGCAGGCGCACTTCGGTGCGCAGGGTGCGGGTTTGCGGGTCGAGGGCTTCGGCGTCGCGGGCCACGATGCCCTGGAAGGGCTTGTTCGGAAATTCGGGCACGATGATGCTCGCTGGCAAGCCGCGCTTGATGCTCGGCACGAAGTTCTGCGGCACGTCCACGAAGGCGCGGAGCGTGTCGGTTTGCTCCACCTTAAATAGCTGCGAGCCGGGCGCGTTGCCGCCCGTTACGAGCGTGCCCACGTCCACATTACGCTGGGTCACGGTGCCATCGAAGGGCGCGATTACCTGCCGAAACGAGCGCTGCGCTTGCAGCTGCTTCACTACCGCCTGCTGAGCTAGGTACTGCGCCCGGCCGGCGTCGAGCTCCTGCTTCGAGATGGCACCGGGCAGCGATACGCTTTCCAAGCGGCCAAACGAGGTACGGGCCAGCGCCAAATTAGCCTGGGCCTGGGCTATTTGCTGGTCGAGCTCGGGCGTGGTGATGGTGGCCAGCACCTGGCCCCGCCGCACGCGCTGGCCGATATCGGCCTTCCAGCTTTGCACAAAGCCGTTGACGCGGGCAAACAGCTCGGTTTCGTGCTGCGAGCGCAGGTCGGCGGGCAGCGTCACGCTGGTGGTGTCGGGGGCGGCTTTGGCGGGCTGTACCGTTACCACGGGCTTGGCTGTTGTTTGCGTCTGTTTTTCTTCATCGCGGGCGGTGTCGCGGCGGTGTCGCGGCAGCCAGCCCAGCACAAACAGCCCTGCAAACACGACTAGGGCAATGACGATGAGCAGCCAGAAGCGACCGCTGCCGCTATTTCGTTCTTGGGTTGACATTCAAAATGGGTACTATATCGAAAGTAAGTAGGGTGCGGGGCTTGCCCCCGCCCAGCGTTGTTAAGGCTGAATACGTGCTGAATGACGTTGGGCGGGGGCAAGCCCCGCACCCTACGCTACTTGTGCTTTAGATTCCGCCTCAGCCGGTTGCCCCTCTTTCTTCTTCAAATAAGAAAACATAATCGGCACAAAAAACAACGTCGTGACCGTAGCCAGCGAGAGCCCACCAATCACGGCGCGGCCCAGAGGGGCGTTTTGCTCGCCGCCCTCACCCATGCCTAAGGACATGGGTAGCAGGCCGATAATCATGGCCAGGGCCGTCATCAGCACCGGGCGCAGGCGGGTAAAGCCGGCGTCGAGGGCCGCGTCGCGCGGGTCGAGGTCGGGCTCTTCCTCGCGGCGCTCGTTGGCGAAAGTCACGAGCAGAATCGAGTTGGCCGTGGCCACCCCGATGCACATGATGGCCCCCATCAGGGCCGGCACGCTCAGGGTAGTTTGGGTAATGAAAAGCATCCAGAGGATGCCCGCCAGCGCGCCCGGCAGCGCCGTAATGATGATGAGCGGGTCGAGCCAGCTCTGGAAGTTTACCGCCATCAGCAAGTAAACCAGCAGGATAGCGCCCGCCACGCCCAGCCCCAGGCCGATAAACGACGTCCGCATCGACTCCGACTGCCCGCGTAGCGTGATGGTCGTGCCCTTGGGCGCTTCCTTCTGCGCCGCCGCGATGATTTTGCGGATGTCGCCGCTCACACCGCCTAGGTCGCGCTGGCTCACGCTGGCGTACACGTCCACGGTGCGCTGAATGTTATAGTCCGAGGCCACGGCCGTGGTTTCGGTGCGGCGTAACTGCGCAAAGCTGGTGAGCAGCTGCGGGTTAGGCTGCGTGGCCCCGGTCACGGTGATGTTGCCCAGCGCGTCGGTGGTCGAGAGGTCGCGCGGGGGCGTTTGCACGGCTACGGTGTAGCTCACGCCGTTTTGCGGATTCAGCCACTGGTTGGGGTTAGTTTGGGTGCTGGAAGAAAGGTTGACCAGCACGTTGTTGGCGATGTCGCGCTGCGTGAGGCCCGCCTGCTGCGCCCGCACCCGGTCGATGTCAAGGCGAATCTGCGGCTGGTCAAACGCCTGATACACAAAGGCATCAACCACGCCCGGTACCGCGCCGACCTTCTTGCTCAGCTCCTCGGCAATGCGCTTATTGGCGGCCTTGTCGCGGCCCGATACCTGAATGTCGATGGGCGCGGGCAAGCCAAAGTTTAGCGTTTGGTTTACGATATCAGCCGGCTGGAAGAAGATAATCAGGTCGGGATACTGCTTGTGAATCTGGCGGCGGATTTTCTCGATGTACTCGCCGGTGGGGCCGTGCTCCTCCTTCATGCTCACCAGTATCTCGCCGTCGCCCGCCCCGATGGTGGGGTTATCGCTGAGAATGAGGTTAATCGGGATAGCCGGCAGGCCGATGTTATCCAGCACCAAATCCAGCTCGTCTTTCGGAATCACCTGCTTGATAACCTCTTCCACCTGCCGGAAGCGGCGCTCGGTTTCCTCGACCCGCGTGCCGGTGGGCACCCGAATGTGCAGGCGCAGCTGGCCCGCATCCACGGTCGGGAAGAAGTTTTGCCCGATGAACGGATACAGCCCGAGCGAACCGATGAACAGCACCGCGAAGGCCGTTACTACCTTCTTGCGGTTGTCCAACGCCCAGTCGAGCGCGCTCGTGTAGCCGGCCCGGAATTTCTCAAACTGGTGCTCAAACGCCGTGTGCAGGCGCCACACCCAGCTTTTGGTGATACCATCGGCGGCCTGGCGCTCGGCGTCGGTGATGGGCTGCTCGGCTTCCTCCTCGGGCGTGCCGCTGGGGTGTTCTTTCTCAAACTGCTGGCGGCGCAGGCGCGCCAGGTCGCGCTCGTGCTGCGGCACCTCGCGGCCGTTGCGGAAGTGGGCGCTC
Source organism: uncultured Hymenobacter sp. (assembly GCA_964277755.1). Lineage (GTDB taxonomy): Bacteria > Bacteroidota > Bacteroidia > Cytophagales > Hymenobacteraceae > Hymenobacter. Next base: position 11,963 of record CAXYJY010000044.1, on the reverse strand, counting down.
GGTACTTCCTCTTCTTCCTGGGCGTGGTAGATGGGCAACTCCTTGCGCAGCAAGTACATCACGAGCGTCGGCACCAGCGTCCGGCTGAGGATATAGGAGGCCAGCATGGCGAAAATAACCGCCGTAGCCAGCGGGGCAAAAATGGCCGACGCCACCCCACCTAGGAAAAACACCGGCACAAACACAATGCAAATAGCCAGCGTAGCAACCAGCGCGGGCGTCGCAATCTGCTGCGCCCCGTCCAGAATACTGCGTTTGAGGCCCTTCTTCTGGCCCATGTTGCGGTGGATGTTCTCGATTTCCACCGTCGCGTCATCGACCAGGATGCCCACGGCCAGCGAGAGGCCGCCCAACGTCATGATATTCAAGGTTTGGCTCAGAATATTCATCACGATAATGCTGACCAGAATCGAGAGCGGAATGCTAATGGCGATAATCAACGTCGAGCGCCACGAGCCCAGAAACAGCAGAATCATGAGCGCCGTGAGGCCCGCCGCAATGCTGGCCTCGATGATAACGCCCTTGATGCTGGCCCGCACGAAAAACGACTGGTCAAATAAGAGCTTGATATTCAGGCCGGGCGGCGCGTTGGCCTGAATGTTGGGTAGCACCTGCTTTATCTTGTCGATAATGGCCAGCGTGGAGGCCGAGCCGCTTTTCAGAATCGGAATAATGGCCGTGCGGCGGCCGTTCTGGCGCACCACGTTTTGCTGCACCGCCGCGCCCTCGTGCACAAAGGCCACGTCGCGGATGTAGACCGTGGTGCCGTCAATGGTCTTGATGGGCAGGTCGTTGAGCGTGGCGATGGCCTCGGGGCTGGAGTTCAGGCGCACGTCGTACTCACGGCTGCCAATCTTGGCCGAGCCAGCCGGGATAATCACGTTTTGGGCCAGCAGCGTATTCACTACGTCGTTGCCGCTCAGGTTTTTGCCAGCCAGCTTCACAGGGTCGAGGTCTACCATTATCTGCTTCGGTTTACCACCATTCGGTAGCAGCACCGAAGCCCCCTGCACCACCGCCAGGCCGGGCCGGATGAATGCGTTGGCTGCGTCAAAAAGGTCCGACTCGCCCAGCGTTTCGCTACTCAGCGACGTCTGCGCAATCGGCACGTTAGAAGCCGAGTAGCGAATGATGAGCGGCGGCGTGATACCCGGCGGCAGCACCCGCAGCAGGGTTTGGGTGATGGCCGTAATCTGGGCCACGCCCGCGTCGGGGTTGGTGCCCGGCTGGAAAAACACCTTAATCAGGCCTATGCCCTTGAGGCTCTGGCTTTCCAGGTGCTCGACGTTGTTGACGGTCGTGGTGATGGAACGCTGCACCGGCACCACGATGCGCTGGTTCATCTCCTCGGGCGCGATGCCGTTGTAGCTCCACACGATGCCCACCACCGGAATTGGGATATCCGGGAAAATATCCACCGCCATGCGCTGAATCGTCAGCACGCCCCCGATTAAAATGAGCAGCGCCATCACCACGAAGGTGTAGGGCCGCGCCAGCGCTAGTCTTACTATCCACATAAATTACGCTAAAAAGCTACCCCAGTGCCGCGCGCCGGGGGTAGCGAAACTGTCATGCCAACGCCCAAATTCTGCACTAAAACTGCCGATGGTGGTAATGGTTGCGAGCCAACTGAAAATAGTGCTCAGTATCTGTTAGTCAGATAAGTGATTCATTAATAATTCATTCGTGCAAACCCATTGCCTTCAGGATAGATAACCCGCTTGGCAATCAGCCTAAGAGTAAAAGGACACTTGTGCTAGTGGCACGTTGCAGAAAAAAGCTGGTATAGTCGGCTATGGCCTAGCTGCCAAGAAGAAAAAGTGTCTGGTCGGCAAGCTATACCTAGCTCCTGGTGAAGGACGCGGTGCTTTATGCCAATTTCTTACTGGCTATTGGCTTGAAATCTGAACGTGAATGGTCCATGTCTATAAATTACTTATTAATTCACTTATATCTATCCTATCTTAGAAGTAGCTTCTAGTATCTTTAGCCGATGATGCCAGCGAATTTAGAGCCTGATATAAACTTTTTTGCAACTTTTTCGTTACATTTATTGTAAACTTCGTAGCTTTGGCAAAGCAACCTGCCTCACCCACCCCCAAGACCACCCTGGAAGATGTTCGGGCATTTCTACAGCGGCTGCATGAGAAAATGGCTTTTAAAGCTCCTTTCTCCCTTGTTTTCTGGCCGGTAGTGGTGAGAAAAACCTTAAAGCATTGCCACACTTGGCCGAGTTGGGAGTGAGCCCTAATGAAGGCCGAAAGGCTGTTATCGAAGGGCTTGTGGCTGTAGACTATTGCGAAGGGCCTATTGAAAACTGGAGCCCCGCACCGCATGGCGGCGACCTGTGGGTTTTTGGCAAGCATATCAAAGGCGAACCATACTACATCAAGATGCAGATAGGGCACACCAATAAAAGCGCCATCTGTGTATCATTTCACCCTGCCGAGCACAAGTTGCTCTTTCCCTTCAAGCGTTAATAGCGGGGCTTTCTTAGCTCTGCCTGCACACACTCCAGATAGGCCCTTCTCGCTATGCAAGCACTGCCGGCCAGAATCGGTACTGCTACCTACTTTATGAAAATGACCGCATTAGAAAGCCCTTTCACTGGCGGGCCGGTGGAGGAGATTACGTACACCCAAACCTGCGAAATGCGCGGGCAGCAGCTTGTGGTGGAAGGGCAGCGCTACCGCTGTCTTGATACGGGTGAGTTGTTCAGCACCGGCGAGCAGGATGAGCAGTTTTTGGCCGCGTTGCACCGCCAGTACCGCGAGCGCAACCAAGTGCCGAGCGCCGCTATGCTGAAGCGCCGCCGCGAAGAACTGAATATCAGCGCCCGCGAAGCCTCTCAAATGCTGGGTTTTGGTATCAACCAATTCAGTTTGTATGAGGGGGGCGAACTACCCTCAGAATCTAATACGCTGCTACTGCAATTTTTTTGTGACCCCCAGGCATTGCAAAAATTAGTAAGCAGCAGGCTGCACGCGCTGCCGGCCAGGCTACTGGAGAAACTGCGGCTGGCCCTGCAAGCCGCCCCTCAGATATACGGGGGTAGGCTAGTGGTACCCGCTATGATGCAGCCAGCTGGCTACATCTACCTGGCCCCGGCCGAGCCGCGCGAAGTAGCCCGCGCAAACGAGGAAGATATTCTTCGCATGTACAACAACCCGCAGGCCCGCAAAGAAAAGCAGGCAGCGGATTATATTTCCAGCTAAATGGCAAAAGCCACGACCACCGACGCTACGCAGCCCGAAGCAACTCCTAAAAGCTTCGACCTGACTCGCATCCGCATGGTAGAAGCAAACTTTCTGGATTGTACTATTCGGTCGGCTCAGGCTGGTAGTCAGCAGTTTCAGATTACCCGCCTGCTATCAGTGCCAAACTTTGATATGGCGGCTCAGCAAGTCTTTTATACTATCGAGTTGCAGTTGCAAGGTACTAACGAGGGCGGCGAGCCCACTGGCACAATAGGCGAGTTCAAACTGTACTTCGCCTTTGAGGTCGTTGATATGCTGGAATACTCGGCAACCGTGGAGGGACAGGATGGGCCATTTCCAATCGCCGACCTCATGATTATGCTAGGGGGGGTGGCCTACTCTACCATGCGAGGTCTGCTATTCGGTAAGCTTGCTGGCACCCCGCTTAGTGGATTTGCTTTGCCGCTCCGCAGCCCTAAAGACTTGTTTTTTGAGTCGCTGAATCTGCTGGAGGCGGAGTCGAAGGTTGATAAGCAGAAGAAGCGTACACCAGCTAAGCGTAAACCAAAGTCAGCATAGGATATCCCTTTCTGAAAAAAACAAAAGCCTCTCCCAACGGAGAGGCTTTTGTTTTTTCAACTATATCCGCTTAGTAGCGGTACACTTTGTCGGCGTCGTTGTTGCGGAATTGCTCTTCGAAGTACTTGGCGTCCTCGGCGTTACGGGGTTTTACACCCATCACGATGCCGCCATTCTTGATGCCTTCTTCGTACTCCGTAGCGTGCTCCTCGGGGATGCCTGAGCCTACCAGCGCGCCTACCAGGCCGCCCGTGAGGCCACCGGCACCAGCGCCGGCCAAAGCGGCGGCCAGCGGGCCAGCGATAATCAGACCCAGGCCCGGCAGGGCTACCGACGTGCCGATGGCGGCGATAGCGCCGATGATAGCGCCGGCCGTGCCACCAATGGCCGAGCCTACGCCGGCACCTTCCATTGCCTTGTCGCCCAGCTCCGTGTGCTCGTGGTTATGGGCGAAATGCTTGTCGCGCGTCTCATCCGACATCATCAGGTGTACGTCGTCTTTGTGGTAGCCGCGCTCGTGCAGCGACTGGTACGCCTTCTCGGCGCTGCTGCGGTCGCGGAAGATACCGCTCGTGGTGCTGCCTTCGCGGTACTGGCGGTCGTAGCTGTCGTCGTCGCCGGTGAAGGCATCTTTCACGGCGTGGGCCGCGCGGTCGGTGGTGTTCTGGATGGCGTCGATGCCGCGGCCTACGGCGGCACCAGCGGTACCGGCTACGGCGGCACCTTTGGCGGTGGCGCTGTAGTCGTCGCCGGGGCGGCTGCCTTGCTCGCCCGAACGGTTGTAGTCGCTGTTCGAGCGGTTATAGTCGTTGTCCGAGTCGGTGCTGTTGAGCTGGGTAGTATTCACGTCGTCGGCGGCAGCGGCGGCACCGCTCTGGGTGGTGTTATAATCCGTGCCCGCGCTGTACGAGGTGCGGTCGGTGCTAAGGTTGCCGCTATTGCCGAGGCCGGTGCCGGTGTTGCTGGTGCCGTAATTGGAACCGGCACCAGTGCCGGTAGTCATCGGGTTGCGCTCGTCGTTGGTATTCATGGTTGGGGGGTGGGTTAGTGTGAAAGTGAGCCCGGCAAAATGCCCGGCTTCGTGACCTCTAAACGGGGTGGGCGGAAAGCAGGTTGCGCCCAACTATGCTAACCTGGGGTATAACATTCGGGCCAGCGGGCACAAAAAAAGCCCCAGCCGGAGCCGAGGCAATTGATGTTAAGCTAGTATATAACTAGGTAAAAGCCAGTGCCTACGCCTCATTGAGCGCGTATTGCTCATAATTGACCTCCTGCTGCCAGAATTCGCGGCAGTCTTTTATCAGGCCTTTCAGAAATTCCTCGTCCTGCTTGAGGCTGCGCCACTCGCCGTAGCCCAGGCGCTCGCACAGCTTATAAAAATTATCGCCCTGCCCCTTCGAGCCCGGCACCCGCACCAGCGCGCTCAGCAAAGGGCGGCCGGCGGCGTGCTCCTCGGTCGAGATTTCGGCCAGCATTTCGTTGAGGCGCGATTTTTCGTGCGAGATGTCCAGGTTCAGGCCCAACTCGGACTCTTGCACCAGCGTGAGGTAGCTGACCGTGCCCGCCTGCTGCCGGGCGTAGCGAATGAGGTAGTGGCGGAGGCGGCTAATCATGCAGAGAAAGAAGAAAGGGTAAAGCTCAGCGGCTTGCGCAAAGAAAGCACCCCGCGCTCTACTCTCTACGAAGCAACGGGTATGAGCGGATTGTAACCAGGTGGCCCGCCGCAAATTACGTCCAAGGCAGGATACCAAAAATCGGGCCGGCGTTGCGTCGGCCTCTGGTTTTATTTAGCAGTCCGGGCCAGCCGCGCCGGGCTAAGCCCGGCCCTGGCGGCGGCGCAGCTCTTTCTGAATCAGCAAAAACTCGCGGCTGCTCTGGCCCGCGATGGCGGTGTTCTCGTTGGCGCGGCGCAGCAGGTAGGGCATCACGGCCTCCACGGGGCCGTAGGGCACGTACTTGGCGGTGTGGTAGCCGGCGTGGGCGAGGTTGTAGCTGAGGTTGTCGCTCATGCCGTAGAGCTGGGCAAACCACACACGCTCGTCGCCGGGCGCGAGGCCGGCCTCCTGCATCAACTGCGTGAGCAGCAGTGAGCTGGCCTCGTTGTGCGTGCCCGCGCAGATGCTGATACGGTCAATGTGCTGCACGCAGTAGCGCAGGCTTTCGTTATACAGGTCGTCGGTATGCTGCTTGCTGGGGTTGATAGGATTCTGGAGGCCGCGCTGCTGGGCCACGCGGGCTTCTTTTTCCATGTACGCGCCGCGTACTAGCTTCACGCCCAGGTAGTAGCCGTGCTGCACGGCGCGGTCGTGGGCGGCTTGCAGGGCTTCCAGGCGGTCGTGGCGGTAGAGCTGGTAGGTGTTCCAGACGATGGCGCGCTCCTGGTTGTAGCGGCGCATCATGTCCTCGGCCAGGTCGTCGATGGTTTGCTGAAACCAGCTTTCCTCGGCATCCACAAACAAGCGCACGCCGTGCTGGTGGGCGCTGGCGCACAGCGCGTCGAGGCGCTGCCGGCCGCGCTCGAAGGCTGCCTTTTCGGCTTCGCCGAGGGCGGTGCCGGCCTGGGTTTTTTCGAGCAGCTCAGTGGGCATGAGGCCCGTCACCTTAAACACCGAAAACGGGATATTAGGCGTGGTGGCGGCCAGGGCGATGGTGGCCAGAATCTCGTCGCGGGTGCGGTCGAAGCTCTTATCGTTGCCGGTGCCCTCCACCGAGTAGTCGAGGATGGTGCCGATGTGGTACTTGCCTAGCTCGGCAATCACCGGCTTACACTCCTGAATGGTTTCGCCGCCGCAAAACTGCTGGAAGATGGAGTTTTTAATCAGAAACTTGGTGCCCGGAAAACTAAACTTCAAAGCCGTTTGCATCAGGCCGCTGCCCATTTTTACGAGGCTGCCGTTGTTCATGGCCGCAAACAGGGCGTACATCTTGCGCAGCTCGGCGTCGGATTTGGCCTCGAAGGCAATGCGGGTGTCTTCGAAGGAGATAGGCGCCACGGGCGGGGCCGGAATGGTGGACGGGGTAGCCATGCGAAAATGCGGGATAAAAGCCAGGGAGGGAGAGCGAACTACGAAGGTAACGTAGGGGGCCAAAACCGCGTTCGGCCTGCGGGGGTTAATGTAGGGTAAGCTTTAGCTTGCTACCGTCATGCTACACTAGCGCCCGGCAAGCTAAAGCTTACCCTACACCCAATGGAAAATACCGCTCCCGCCGACACGTTTTTCACGCGCCGGCTAGCCCAGAAGGGCCAACCCCTCATCATCGCCGGCCCCTGCTCGGCCGAATCCGAAGAACAAGTCCTCACCGTGGCCCGCGCCCTCAAGGCGGCCGGCCAGGCCGATATGTACCGCGCCGGCATCTGGAAGCCGCGCACCAAGCCCGGCGGCTTCGAAGGCATGGGCACCGCCGCGCTGCCCTGGCTGCAAGCCGCCAAGGCCGAAACCGGCCTGCCGATGGCCATCGAGGTAGCCACGCCCAAGCACGTGGAAGACGCGCTGAAACACGACATCGACGTGCTCTGGATAGGCGCCCGCACCACCGTGAACCCCTTCGCGGTGCAGGAGCTGGCCGATGCGCTGACTGGTACCGGCAAGCCCGTGATGGTGAAAAATCCCGTTAACCCCGACCTCGCGCTCTGGATTGGGGCTATCGAGCGACTGGAGCGGGCGGGAATTACTGATATCGCGGCTATCCACCGGGGTTTCAGCACGTTTGCGCCCTCGCGCTACCGCAATGCGCCCACCTGGGCCATCCCGATTGAGCTGAAAACCCGCCGCCCCGACCTAGTCCTCATCAACGACCCGAGCCACATCGGTGGCTCGCGCGACTTGCTGCTGCCCATCGCCCAAAAGGCGCTCGACCTCGACTACGACGGCCTCATCATTGAGACCCACCCCGACCCCGACCACGCCCTCAGCGACGCCGCCCAGCAAGTGACGCCCGCCCGCTTGCAGCAGATTCTGAGCGAATTGAACTACCGCTACCGCTCCAGCAACAACGCCGACTACCTGAACAAAGCCGAGGAGCTGCGCCAGAAAATGGACACCGCCGACCACGAAATCCTCGAAATGCTGGCTCGCCGCATGGCCCTCATTCAGGAGCTGGCCGAGTACAAAAAGGAAAACAACGTGAAGATTCTCCAACTGGAGCGCTGGCAGGAAATCTTCAAAACCCGCCCCGAGTGGGGCCGCAAGCTCAACATCGACGAGAAATTTGTGGGCGAGCTCTACAAGCTCATCCACATCGAAAGCATCCGCAAGCAAACCGAAGTGCTGAACGGCCGGCCGGTAGACGGGCCGGTGAACCTGGGGCCGGGGCTATAAATTACGTGTTGTCATTGCGAGTGCAGCGAAGCAACCGCACCTGTTGAGCCGCGCCGTCGGGGTTCCGCATAGGTGCGATTGTTTCGCTGCACTCGCAATGACAAACTTTTTTACTGCCGCGTGTAAGTGTATCTCGGCCCGTCGGCCGCGCTGCACTGGTCGATAACCAACGTGCTGCCCTCCAATGTGTAGGTACCTTTAGGGGCGTAGGCATCAGCGTCGGTTGGCGTAAGGGTAATGAGGGGCTCAGGGCTGCCGCCGCCGCAGCTGACGCCGGTGCTGGTAGCGTAGGTGCCTTCGGCGGCTAGTTTTTTGTCGCGCATCAGGCGAAAATGCCGGCTGGCGTCGAGGGTCAATACCTCATCGGGCACGGGGTGGCCGGGTGGGCAGTGGCACTGATAGTCGGTGAGGCGCCAAGTGCCCGTGAGGGCACTACCGGGCGCGGCGGCCGTGGCCTGGGGCATGCGCTGGCAGCTAGTGGCTGCGCCGAGCAGCAACCCGAGGCTGCAAAGCGAGAGGAACAGGTTCATGTGAAACTGATGAAAAATAAATTTAGGTGCGGGCTGCCGGCTTTCCGCTCGTCGTCAGGCAAGCTCGCTGGCCAAAGAGCGGACAGCCGGCGAAAAGCCGGCAGCCCGCCGCAACTACGCCAAAAGCAAAAAATGCGTTAGGCCTGCTGCGCTTGTGGCAGTAGGTCTAACGCATTTTTGGTGCCGGATTTTGGCTGTGCTGCTACTCTTTCACCCAGCGGTAGGTTTCTAGCGCGCCAGCGTCGATGCAGGCATCTTCGCCAATCAGCACCAAACTCTGGCTCGTGGCAGTCTGGGTGATGTTGTAGGTTTTGCGGTCATTGTTGGGCAGGTCCGAATCGGTTTCATAACTGATAATCGGCACGGTGGGCGTGGGGCAATTAGGTAGCGTGCCCATTGAGAGCGCGTAAGCAGTTTTCTTATTAAATCGCTTATCGTGCTGAATTATAAGCTGTTTATCGCCCCCAAATACCAGCTGGCGCGTGAAGCCCTCGGTAGTCGGCGTGCGGCGGCCAGCGCGGTAGGTGGTGCTCTCCCACTCCCAATGGCCGTTTTCGAGCGCTAGCGCGTCGTAGCCGCTAGGCTGTACTTCGTCGCCCTCGCGCTGGCAGCCAGTGGCCGAGAGCAGCGCCGACGCAAGCAGCAGGAGCAGAGCTTTTTTCATGGGATAAGAAGGCAAGGCGGGCAGGAAAGGACAGGATGCTAGTCAGGGCAAAAGAGCCGGCGGCGGGCGGCCGGGTTGCAGGGCTGCGCAAAAAATGCCGGGCGGGCAGCCGTTTCTTTGCGGCTAGTTCTACGTTTTAAGCAAGCCAGGTGTTCGTGAAAAACCCTCCCGTTATCGGCCCGCAGGCGCTGCCCGCGCTGGCGGCCTTCATCCACGAAAACGCACCGAGCCGCGTGTTTGTGCTGGCCGACGGCAACACGGCCCGCGACTGCTACCCGCGCTTGCAGCCGCACCTGCCCGCCCACGAGCTGCTGACCATCGAGGCCGGCGAGGAGTATAAAACGCTGGCTACCTGTACGCAAGTATGGGACTGGTTGACCCGCCAGCAGGCCGACCGCCACGCGCTGTTCGTGTGCCTGGGCGGCGGCGTAGTCACCGATTTGGGCGGCTTTTGCGCGGCCACCTACAAGCGCGGCCTTGCCTGCGCCGTGCTGCCGACCACGCTGCTGGCGCAGGTCGATGCCGGGGTAGGGGGCAAAACGGGCGTCGATTTTCAGGGCTTCAAAAACCACATCGGGGTGTTTCAGGAGCCGGCCGGGGTATTCATCGAGCCAGCATTTTTAGCCACGCTGCCGCCCGCCGAGCTACGCTCGGGCTACGCCGAAATCATCAAGCACGCGCTCATTGCCGACGCGGCGGCCTTCGCGCAGCTGCGCGGCCTCGACGTGGCCGCGGTGGCCGACTGGACGCCCATTATCGCGCATTCGGTGGCGTTGAAAGAACAGATTGTAACCCAGGACCCGCACGAAAGCGGCCCGCGCAAGCTGCTCAACTTCGGCCACACCGTGGGCCACGCCCTCGAAAGCTACCTGCTCACGCAGCCCGGCCGCGAGGTGCGCCACGGCGAGGCCGTGGCCGTCGGCCTCATCTGCGAAAGCTGGCTATCGGTGCAGCGCGGATTACTCTCGGCCAGCGAGTTGGCCGAGGTGGAAGCGGTCGTGCGCGCGGCGTTCGAGAAAATCACGTTCATCACTCTCGAAACTGAGGCCATCGCGGCCTACGCCGTGCAGGACAAGAAAAACCGGGGCGAGGTGATTAATTGCACCCTGTTGCACGGGCTGGGCCACGGCGTGTTCGACCAGCCCATTTCGCTGGCCGAGGTGGCGGCGAGCTTGCAGTATTATCATTCATTGTAAAGCAACGGCTGTCATGCTGAGCGGAGCCGAAGCATTCTCTATCGGTGAACTAACCTTTGACGCCTAGCAACGAAGCGATAGAGATGCTTCGACTCCGCTGCGCTCCGCTCAGCATGACAGGCGATTAACAAAGACATGCACGAATTAAAAACCCTGACCTGGGCCGGCGGCCCGCTGCAAGGCACCGCCCACCTGCCCGCCTCCAAAAGCGAAAGCAACCGCGCCCTGCTGCTGCAAAAGCTGGCCGGCGGCGGCACCCTCACCAATCTTTCCGAAGCCAACGACACCGTGCTGATGGCGCGCCTGCTCGGCCAGGCCGCCCACACCGACCTGCTCGACGCCGAAGACGCCGGCACCGTCATGCGCTTCATGACGGCCTACCTGGCCGTGAGCAGCTGGCGCGGCACCCTCACCGGCGCGGCCCGCATGAAGCAGCGCCCCATCGGCATCCTGGTGGATGCGCTGCGGGCGCTGGGCGCGAGCATCGAGTACGTGGAGAAAGAGGGCTACCCGCCGCTGCGGTTTCAGGGCAGCGCCATCACGGCCGCCGCTACCGAGCTGAGCGTGCGCGGCGACATCAGCAGCCAGTACATTTCGGCGCTCCTGATGGTGGGGCCGGTGCTGCCCGCTGGCCTGCGCCTGTGCCTGACGGGTGAGGTGGGCTCGCGGCCCTACATCGACATGACTTTGAGCTTGATGAAGCACTTCGGCGGTAGCGCCGACGTGCTGGCTCCCGACCTGGTAGAAGCCCGCGCTGGCGGCTACCGCCCGGCCGATTATGAGGTGGAAAGCGACTGGTCGGCCGCCAGCTACTGGTACGCGCTGGTGGCGCTGGCTCCGGCTGGCTCGTCGGTGAGGCTGCCGGGCCTGCGGGCGCACTCGTGGCAGGGCGACCACGTGATTCAGCACATCATGCCGGCGCTGGGCGTGGCTACCGAGTTCACGGCCGAGGGCGTGCGCCTCACCCAAATCGAGCCCAATCCCGCCGAGCTGCTAGCCCGGCCGCTCGACTTCACCGACTGCCCCGACCTGGCCCAGACCGTGGCCGTAGTAGCCGCTGCCCAGGCCGTGCCCCTGCGCCTGACGGGCCTCCAGAGCCTGCGCATCAAGGAAACCGACCGCATCGCAGCGCTGCAAAACGAGCTGCGCAAATTTGGCGGCGATATGGTAGAGGTAGCGCCGGGCGTGTTTGAGATTCAATCAACCAACTTCCAAGTCAACGGCCAGGAAGTTGCCACCTACGAAGACCACCGCATGGCGATGGCTTTCGCGCCGCTGGCGTTGCGCGGGCCGCTCACCATCGAGGAGCCAGGCGTGGTGCGCAAGTCGTACCCCAGCTATTGGCGTGAGCTGGCCAAGATGGGACTGAGATAGTGAGTTACAGTCGTCATGCTGAGCGGAGCGCAGCGGAGTCGAAGCATCTCTATCGGTGAACTAACTCCTGACGCCAGCAACGAAGCGCTAGAGATGCTTCGACT
>CAXYJY010000043.1:0-88567 GCA_964277755.1 uncultured Hymenobacter sp. | reverse complement strand
GCTGCGGTAGCGGCCCGCGTACTGGCTGGTGCTGCTGTAGACGTAGATGGCCCCTTCGAGGCCGGCGCGGTCGGCGGCGGCCACGCGCGAGTAGTCGAGCGGGGCGGGGTAGGGGTTGCCCAGCAGCTGCCAGCCGCCGTCGGGGTAGGTGCTGCGCGTGCTCGTCAGGGCCAGCGTCAGGTCGCCATTGGTGAGCGTACCCTGGAAAGCCACGACGACGGAGGCCGGAATGTTGACGGTATAGCCGCGGCCCACGGCCAGCGCCTCGCCGAGGATAGCGGGCGAGAAAAAGCCCTTGTCGAAGCTGCGCAGGTTATTTGTCAAACCCAGGCGGCTGTCATCGTAGCCAAACACCGTGGGAAAAGGAGTAACCTGGTCGGGCACGGCGGCCGAGTTGTAGGCCGGGTTTACGACCAGCGCAGCGCTACCCGTGGTAGTAGTGCCCAAATCGCGTACGGTGGCCGGGCCTATGGGCGAGCTCAGGTGGCGGTAGCCCAGGCCGGGGTTCAGGCTGGCGTCGATGACGCGCTGCACGGTGGCCGCGCCCACTACCACGCCGCCCTGGTTTACCACCAGCGCGTCGGTGGCCACGCCGCCGCTCACGCTGGAGCGCAAGGTCAGCGGCTGGCCACTCGTGGTGAGGTCGCCCGTCAGCGTCAGCACCTGGCTTAGGCTGGTGGCCGTGCCCAGCGTGGCCCCGGCCGCCCCGATGCGCAGGTTTTGCAGGGGTAGCGGGCTGCTGCCGCCCAGCGCCTGCCGGGCGCTGCCGCTGGTGGCCAGCGTGCCGCCCGTGGCCGCGAAGGTGCCATTGTTGGTCAGGTCGCCGGCCAGGCTAAGCATACCGCCGCTCTGGGTCAGGGTCGCGCCAACGCTCAGGGTCAGGTTTTTGGCGGCGGCCGGGCCGCTGGCCAGCAGCGGGTAGCGGCCGGTGCTCACTACCGGCACCTGGGCATCGAGGGTGGCCGTGGGCACGCCCGCGCTCCAGTTGCCCGCGTCGTACCAGTCGGTGCTCACCGCGCCCGTCCAGGTTGTGGTGCTGGCAGCACTCGTCATCTCATCGGCCCCGATGTCGGGCGTGGCCGCGTTGCGCGGCAGGTTGTCGATGTCGAAGCCAATGCCCGCCAGCGGCGTGCCCAGGCCCCGCAGCGGCGAGGTGCTTTGCAGGTGTGGGTCGGTGGCCGCCACAAACAGCGGGTCTACCGCCACTGAATTGGCATCCTGGCCGGTGGCGGCCTGCCAGTCGGCCAGCGTGGCGTAGGTGGTGCCCACCTGCGCCACGCCCACAAAGCCGGCGGACCCACCCATAAAATTGAGCGGGTAGGCAATGTACAGGTCATTGTAATTGGAAACCGAGCCGGGGCTGCCTACGGCCCCAGCCACGGGGCTCACCCAGGTATAGTGTTGGGGCTGAACCGGGTTGTTAGTTGTCTTGCCCTGCGATACGTTGGCGAAGATGTTGTTGCGCGTATTTACCACGGCCCCGGTGGCGCTCGCTACCGCGTAGCAGGTACTGGCCGCCAGAAAGGGAAAAGGCGTCGTATCGATACGCACTGAGTTGAAGCTCACGTTTATCGTCTGGTCGGGCGTGCTGCCATCGTTGCTGACGTAGAGCCCCGTGATATAAACCGAGCGCGTGGCCGACCGGCTGCTGTACTGGCTCAGCACCTCGCTCACGTAGTTGTTGTACACGTTGAGGGTATGCCCGCCGCTGCGGGCCGTGCTGACAATCATGCCGTACACCGGCTGCATGGTTTCATTCGTAGTGCCTACCGTGACTATCTGGTTGTTATACACGCTGCTGGCGTCGGTCCCCGTGCCGCAGCTACCCTGCACGCCAAGGCCAGTGGCGCTGCTGTTCGAGCTAGTGACTACCACGTTGCGCACCACGTTATCGCGCAGCGTCAGCTTGCTCTGGCTAAATGCCCCAATACCAGTAGCAAAGCTCGCCAAGCGCCCCCCAATGTCGGCTGGCACGCCCGGGTCGCCCACGGCGCAGTTAGCGAGCAGCGTGCCATAGTCGGGGTATGTGGCACTGGTGCCAACCAGGCTAACGCCGGTCTGCATATTGCTGAATTTTAGATTCTGATAGCTGTTGTAGCGGTTGGTACCCGCGCTGGCCGTAGCTTCCGCCCCGCCGTAGGTAGTGCTGTTGGCCTGCGCCAAGCCGGTCGAGCGGTCGATGTCGCGGCTCAGCGTGATGGCCGCGTTGCGGATGGTGTTATAGGTAGCGCCGTTGGTAGCTGAGGCATTGCCGACTAGGTAGCCAAAGCGCCGGGCTAGGGAGGTGCCCGCGTACTGCACGTTGATGCCGTCGAAGGTTACGTAGTCGGCCCCGCTCAGCAGCACCAGCGCCCCGCCCTCGCCCGAAGCCGTTGTGATGGTAGGGTTGTCGGTGAGTGAGGCCGAGGGCGTCGCTTCCTGAAACAGAATGGGCGCAGCGGCCGTGCCCGACACTGTGAGGGGCGGCGTTTGCTCGCTGAAGGTCTGGCCGTTGGCCACCCGGAAAGTAGTAGGCCCGCCCACGCCCGCCAGGTTCAGCAGCGAAAAGGCCTCCGTGAAGCTCGCGAAGTTGGTACCCGCATCGGGCAACGTCTGGTCGATGGTATACGTGCCGCTGAGCGGGGTCAGCGGCCGGTTCACGACCTTAAAATTATCCAGCCCGATATCCGACATACCAGCGTCGGAGGTAGCGGTCAGCTTGATTTTGACGGCACTCGATGTCGTGGTGCCCAGGTCGAGCGCCACCCGCCGGAAAGCCCGGTCAAACGCGTTGGGCCCGGCCGTGTAGGTGGTCAGCGCGCTGCCATAGGTCAGGCCCCCGTCCGTCGAGAGGTAGACACGCACTACATCCGCCCCGCTGCTATTGCCCAGGTAAAAGGACAGCACCTTGTGGCCGGGGTAGCCCGCAAAGCTCAGCAGCGGCGACACGAGGCTGCCCGTGCTGCCGCTCGCGGCCCCCGTGGAGTGAAAGGCGGCATAGGTGCCGGCCACGCCATCGGCGTCGGTAGTGCGCACCGGGCTGTAGATGCTGGGCGTCCAGCCGGTAGTGTAGTCGTTGCGGTGCCACTGCTGGTCGCCGGTGGCCCCGTCGTCGCCCCAGGTGCCAGTGGTGCCGGCCGTGGCCAGGGTGGCGGGCGTAGTCCAGGCCCCGTTAAAATTTTCGGCCACAATGGTTTGGGCCTCGGCCAGCGCGGGGCGCAGCAAAGCCAGCAGCAGCCCGCCCAGCAAGCCGGCGAGGGGCCGCCGGGTGGGGCGGTAGTAAGGGTAGCATTTCATACCAAAAAGCGCGGGGGTAGGTGGGAGGTGAAGAGAGCAAACAAGACGAGTTGACGGCCGGTATCCGCTAGCAACCAACGGCCGCCAGTACAGCTTATAAAAATTATATATCTCGTGAATATTATACAAATAATTCGCTTTTTCTTCGCGCTCCCATCTCCGAAAGTTCAGCCGCTCTCCTACTCAGCTAAAAGTCAGCGCACAGCATTGCTACTTTCCCGCGCGCGTTTTCTAACTTCGCTACCAACGCCAGCCCGGGCACCCGGATTTTCCAGCTAATTCAGAGCAACTTCTTTGAAACCAGGCAAGAAAGCGCTGTTGAACAGCTTGCTGCGGTTGGGGTCACTGGGGTCGCAGGTTCCGATTTTGGGTGACGCGATTGACGAAGAGACTTTGGAAGCCCGTGGGCGAGTAGCGGGAGGCAGGTCGTTGGTACCAGCGCTTTTGCCGCCCGCGCCAGCGTGATGCTGACCGCCGTAGTGCTGTTGATAGCTTGGGTAAACAAGTGGCTATCAAGCTACCGGCCGATGGCACTGCTGAAGCCCAGCACATTGTGAGTAAACAGTATGGTGCTGCCGTCCGCGCTAGAGTTGGGCGAATTGACGCGGCCGGGCAGTTAGCAGCTGCGCAAGTGCAGGCCTCTCCGAAGCCCAAGCCCGCCGCCCTAGACTCGGCGGCCGGTATACCGAGCCATGCTCGACTCCGTGCAGAGTAGCCTGCGGTACCAGACTGGCCATCTCACGCTGCCTGGCGGCGTGGGTGAGCTCACGGTACCCGCCGGCTACCTCGACTCGGCCCAGAGCCGCCGCGTACTCACCAGGTTTTGGCACAATCCCGATGGCACCAGCCTGGGGATGCTCTTTCCGAAGGACAAAGGCCCGCTCGACGAGCACAGCTGGGCCTACATCATCGAGTAGACCCCATGGGCTATGTGAAGGACGACGATGCCACCGACATCAACTACGCCGACCTGTTGGCCGACATGCAGAAGGATACGGAGGAGGCCAACGCGGAGCGCGAGAAAGCCGGCTACGAGCCCGCCTACCTGCTGGGCCGGGGCGCTCCCCCCTACTTCGACAAAAGCCAGCACACCTTGCACTGGGCCAAGCTGCTGCGCTTTAGTGGCAGCCCCGACTCGACGCTCAACTACAACGTGCGCCTGCTGGGCCGTAAGGGTGTGTTGATTCTCAACGCCGTGGCCTCGCCCGGGCAGCTTCCCGAAATCAAGGCCAACATCCCCGGTATTCTGGCCAACGTGGGCTTTGCCAAAGGCCAGCAGTACACCGACTACAGCGCCGGCCTCGATGAGGTGGGGTGGCCGCCTACTCCATCGGCGGCCTGGTGGCGGGCAAGGTGCTGGGCAAGGTGGGCTTTTTGCCATTCTGCTCAAGTTCTGGAAGCTGGGCATTATCGCCCTAGGCAGCCTGTGGGCGGCCGTCAGGCGCTTCTTCGGCTTCGGCAGCAAGGAGGCTTGAGCAGCCTTCGGCGGCGCACCGCCGTAATAGGCAGGCACCAACGCCCGCCTGGTTTCGGCTGGGCAGGCGTTGTTTTGCAGATGCCGGCCGCTGGCCCGCGCTGCCCCGCCGGGCGCTACCGGCCGGCCGCCTACCTTCATTTCCCGAGCATGACCTTTCTGCGCGAGCTTTTTCAAAAGAATTTTTCTACCCTGCTCACGATGGGTTTGCTGGTGCTGGTACCGTTGCTCGGCTCGTCGTCGTTGGTGCTTATCCTGAGCCAGCATCAGGAATTGCTGCACCACCTTACGCCGCTACAAATGGGGCTGTATTTCGTGCTTATGGGCCTTACGATGGCCGTGGCCCTCACCAACAGCACGTTTGTGGTTATCGTGACGGGCTACTTTCTAGGCTGGGCGGGCCTGCCGGGCATGGTGGCCGCCTACGCGCTAGCCGCCGCCCTGGGCTACGAGTTGGCCCGCCGCCTCGACCAGGACAAGCTGCGCGGCTTCCTGCACCGCTTCCCCAAGGCCGATGCCGTGCTGGCCGAGCTACACCACCAAAGCTGGCCACTGATTCTGCTTACGCGGCTCTCGCCGGTGCTACCCTTCGCGCTCATGACCTTCGTGCTGGCCATCGTGGGCGTGCCGCGTGGGCGTTTTCTGGCCGCCTCCGTGCTGGGTATGCTGCCGCGCAGCCTATTCTTCTACTGGCTCGGTACTAAAGCTTCGGATGTGTGGGCGCTGCTCAGCAACCCCAACGAGGGCACGGGTAGCAAACTGGTGCTGCTGGCGTTGGTAGCGGCCTCGGTGCTGGGCCTCTATGTGGTGTTTAACCGGGCCTTGCAGCGGGTACTACGCCGTTCGGTGCAGTAAAATTTTAGTTCACATTTTCAGCGCCTTACTTTTTAACAACCCTTTTAAAAAGCATAATTTTCAAGATAGGCTTGCTTATCCAAAATTTATCGTGCTACCTTTGCACTCCCAACACGGGACAACGGTTGCATAGCTCAATTGGATAGAGCATCTGACTACGAATCAGAAGGTTTGGGGTTCGACTCCCTATGCGACCACAAAAAACGCCCTCTACAGCACGTAGAGGGCGTTTTTTATTTGGTTAGTATTCCAAGTACCTAAGAAAGTAAAAAAAATAACATTTAATAGTTGTACTACCTGCTAATGCTCAAAAACTGAAGGTTTCTACAGATTACTGTAAAGGTCTTTTTGTTTGTGCGATATACTATTATTAAGCCGCTTGGCTCTGGACTGACATGCCTCTTACTGAGGCGAACCACGCCACCCAAAACCCGGCAAAGTATGCACGCTCAACTTAACCTTAGGCAGCTACATCAACCTGGCGAAGTGCTAAGGGCATGGACAATCAGCTGGTGAGCCCCTACCGCGCAGTGCCCCCCGCGTGGAAGAGTAGGCTATGGCGCTGCGCAGCGTGGCCTAAACGGCCTCCCCTGACCACACCTTTTGCCTGCCCCGCTAGTGGTAGGTGCTGGTAGCAAAAGTGCCACTCCTTTGCCACTGCCACTACTTCTAGCCCAACCTGTCTTAACTCACAGGTTACTCTTATCAAACTACTTCCCACCAAAATACCCACCGGCTACTTCCGCGCTACTACCTCCCAGGTGCCCGGCTTTAGCTCCAGCTTGCCTTGGTGCGGGCGGCCGTTGAGCTGCACGGTGCGATATAGGCCGGGCAACTGCACCTGCGCCGTAGTGCCAGCGGGCACGGTCACGTGCAGCACAAAGCGGGTGGCTTCGCTTTTGAAACCGGCCACGATTTTACCCTTCACGCACGCCAAAATAGCCGAGGCCGAGGCCACGCGGCCGGGCTGCGGGGCCACCAAAAAGCGACCGTAGCCCGGCGTGAGGGGCCGCACGCCGCAGAGCCGGCTCGATAAGATGGTAAGCCCGCCGCCGCTCCAGGCGTGGTTGACAGTGCCGCCGCCGAAGCCGTTTTTACCGATGCCCCAGCCCTCAAACAGGGTGGTGAAGTAGTCGTTGTTCACCATCTCGGCGAAGCGCTTTTCGAGCCGGGCGTTGGCTTCCTTGGGGTAGTTCATGCGGTAGAGGGCCTCGTACACGTATTTTTCCATATAGGGGCTGGCGTGCATTTCCTGCTGAAACACTTGCAGTAGGGCCGGGTACTTGGCGTCGTCGGCCAGGCCGGCATCCACGGCCAGGGCCTGCACCCGGTCGTCGGTGAGGCCGGCGTAGGCGGGGTCGCGGTAGCTTTTGCCGTTCCAGAATTTTTGGTTGAAGGCGGTGGCCAGCGCGCGCATGGCCTGCTCGTGCCTGGCCGCGTCGGCACTCAGACCCAGCTCTTTGGCCATGAGGCAATTACCCTTTAACGCTAGGTAGTACCAGGCATTGAAGAGCGGAAGCATATCCTTGTTGTCGCCCCAGTCGCCCCACAGCCAGCCGCCCTTGCGGATGGCCATGAGCCCATCGGGGCGCTTTTCCCACAGCGCCAGGTAGCGCTGGACGTGGGGGTAAACATCGGCCAGGGTCTGGCGGTCGCCGGTGTGCAGGTAGTAAGTCCAGGCGCCGTAGTAGCCCACGGTGGCCAGTATCTGGTCGGGCAGTTCCTGGTCCCAGTTGCCGGCGGGCACCGGCGAGTACAGGCTGCCGTCGGCGCGCTGCCAGCCCACCAGTTCGTGCAGCCACTTGCGGGCCAGGGCGTGCGCCTGGGTATCAAGGGCGTAAAACGACTCCTCCGATTCGAGCACGGCGTCGCCCGTCCACTGCGCCCGCTCGCGGTCGGGGCAATCCATATAATTATCGCGCATGGTCAGGTAGAGCGTGCGCTGGGCCTTCTGCCAGAGGCGGTTGAGGAATGGGTCGCTGGAAGTGAAGTGGCCGGCAAACTCGCTGTGGTAGCCCGTTTCGCGGTACTTCAGTTCCAGCACCTGCACGCCGGCCGGTACCACGTAGTACACCCAGTGGCCATTGAGCCAGCCGGGGCTTTCGTATTCCTGCTCACCATCGCGGGTGATGTACTCGCCCCGCACGTTCACACTGGAGCCATTGAAATACGCGTAGTTATCAGTCAGCATCACGATGCGCTGGCCGGCCCGGGCCTTCACCCGCAGGTAGGGCGTAAGCTGGGCATTATAGGGCAGGCGGCACCGGATGGTATCACCCCGGCGCTCGTAGTTGGGGGCGTTCAGGTAGGGCTTGAGGCCGAAGTCTTTCCACTGCGGAATGGGCCGGCGGACCAGCCGGTTCCAGGGCGCGGCCCCGGCCGGGCCGGCTTCCTGAGCGGGCTGCCAAGCTAGGGGCTGCGTACCCAGGCGGGCATCGTACACGAGGCTGGCCTCCGAAATGCGCTCATTGGGCTGCGGGGCCGGCGCGGTGCCGAAAGCCAGCAGCGGGGCTACCCGCCACGCCGCGCCCGAGGCCACCGGCTGGCCCGCAACCTGGCCATCGACCAGCAGCCCGGCCTTGTGGCTGCTCTTGTGAGAGAAGCCGTCTTTGCCAAAATACCAGAGCTGAATATACAGCTTATTTGCCCCTTTACGCAGAAATTTAGCTATATCAACCTCGTCGTAATAAGTATCCTGGGGGGTAGGGCCGCGCTTTAGCCCTCCCTCAAACACTACTAGTTGGTCGTTGACCCAAAACCAGTATTTACTATCCGCCGCGATGCGCAGGCGGGCCTGGGCGGGCACCTGCGCCACGGGCACGTCGGTGGTGAAGGCCAGCCACTCGTTGGGGGTGTTTTTGGCGGCGGCGGCCGTAATCCATTTGCCCTGCCACGCCTGGCCGTAGGCGAGGGTGCTGGCGAGTAGCAGCGTGGCTAACACAAGGCTGGTTAGAAATTTCATTGAATAGAGGCAATGGGCAGGCGGGAAAGCAAAAAGAAAGCGTAAATTATGTCCTGCTGAGCGGAGCGCAACAAGACGGTACCCGGGCAGCTTCACCATCAGCTTGTGGCAGGCAATGCCGCGCTTGAGGTGCAGCAGGGCCCCGAGGGCGGTGTCCGGCGGCAGGTCGAAGACGCATACGGCGGCATCGGGGAAGGCTTCGGCTAAAAGCACTAAAAAACGGCTGGTTGTGGACAAATCCACCATCCACGAATAGCGTGGGCTCGTGCTGGCGCACTAATTGGATGGCAGTGGCCAGCCTATCAGCCAGTGCTGATAAGCCTCGGGGGCCGAGGCAAAGGCAGTTTAACCCCAGCTGGCGGCCGGGCACTCGGCGTCGGGGCTGGTGCCGCGCAGGCACCAGGACTGGCAGGGCACGGCCGTCGGGTTGGCGGGCCGCAGCTGCCGCAGCGACTTGCAGAACTCGGTGCGCAGCCCGGCGCTGAGGTGCAAATGCTTGGCGATGCGCTCGACTTGGCAGGCATGCTCGTGCCCTAGAAACATGCGGCTGGCCGGCACCGCCCGGCCCGTGGGTGAGAGGCTGCTCAGGCAGTCGCGCCGCAGCTCGGGCGTGAGCGGCGGCCGGTTGAAGGACGCGCGAACGTGACGGCCCAAGGGCCGGCGCTAACCAGCACGAACGGCGCGGTGACTGCGGGCAGGTAGGGCAGCGTGGCCGACGACGGCAATACCCGGCTCTGGGAAGCCTATTTCATTTACGACCGTGGCCTTCTGCAAAAGGCGGCTACCAGCTTGGGTAAGGCTGCGGATGCCCAGACCTTTGCCACCCTGGCCGCCCACGCCGGCAGTTTTTTAGCGCCATCTACGTTGACAAGGCCACCGGCCGCGCCGTGTACTCGGGCTTCTACCAGGACGCTGGCAGCACCGCCAAGCCCGGCGACCTCCTTGATACGCAGGCCAGCTATGGGCTGCCGCTGGCCCAGGGGGCCTACGCGCCCGCAAACCAGGCCCTGGCCCTGACCGACCTGCTGGCCACCATCACCCGCGAAAACAAGCTCGACGCCGGCGGCACTGCCCCGTCCTACTCGCTGCGCACGGGCTTCATCGGCACGGCCTGGATTGCCCCGGCCCTCGCCGACCACGGCCACGTGGCCTACCGCTTGCTTCAGCAGACTAGCTATCCCTCCTGGCTTTACCCGGTGCAGCAGGGCGCTACCACCGCCTGGGAGCGTCTCAACTCGTACACCCGCATCGAGAGCTTTGGCAGCAACAACCACAGGGACTCGCTCAATCACTACTCGTTCGGGGCGGTAGCATCGTGGCTCTGCGACACGTCGCTGGGCGTCGCGCGCGACGAACAGTCGCCTGGCTTTCGGCACTTTGCCGTGCGCCCTACGCCCGATACCCACCGGCCAGATGAATTTTGCCCGCAGTTACTACGACTCCATGCACGGCCGCATCGGAAGCGGCTGGGCCCAGGCCGGCCCCGGCTGCGAGTACCGCCTCGTAGTGCCCGCCAACACCACCGCTACCCTCTCCCTACCCACCACCAACGTGCGCAGCGTGACCGAGAGCGGCCAACTCGCCACGGTGACAAGCTGGCGGCGGGCAGCTACGTGTTTACCACGCAGCTCCAGGGTGTGCGGGCACGAGCCTCCTCACAACCCCTCCGAGGCTGGCCCCCTTTTCGAAAAGCAGAGGAGCCAAGCGCAGGTAGGCGGGCAGTCGTTAAAAAGCTTCGCTTGCCACGGTGCCGGCCGTAGTGTGGCCGGCCAGCACCAGCGCGGCCAAGGCTTGTGCCTGCCGAGCCGCCGCCGGGCCGTCGCCTAGCTGGGCACGTACGATGGCCCCATCGATGAGCAGCAGCAACAGGGCGGCCCCGTGGTCGGGGTCCGGAAACTGCGTGGCTCGCAACAGGCCCGCCAGATATTCCCGTAGCACTTGCTTGTGCGCCCGTGCCAAGTGGTGCTCCTGCGTATGCGGGTCGGCCGTTTCTAAAACGGTGTTGATAAACGCACAACCTCGAAAGCCATCCTCCGCAAACCACGCCGCCAGCACCTCGAATACGGCACGCAGCTCGCCGCCCGGTGTGTGGGCCCGCGCCTTGGCTTGCTGCTCCAGCTGCTGCTGCCAGTGCTGATGCCGCTCCTGCAGAAAGGCCAGTACCAAGGCCTGCTTGGAAGGAAAATGCTTGTAGAACGACATGCGGGCCACGTTGGCCACCGTGAGCAACTCCTCAATGCCCGTGGCCCGAATGCCCTGGGTATAAAATAAGTGGTGCGCGGCAGCCAAAATGCGCTGGCGAGCCGCCGATTTGCCCGGCGCAATCCCGGGAAACGAAAAGACAGACATACGAAAAGCAGTAGTAGCCCCGGCCGCAAAAGTACACTAGACTTGGAGTATACTGACCGGTTTATCTACTTTTGTTCGCCGCCGAGATTTCGACGGTACTCCCTCACTTTCCTTGCTCACATGCCCGACGTTCGCCCCCCCTTGCCCCCGTTCACCTTCGAGACGGCCGTCCAGAAGACCCGCGCTGCGGAGGACGCCTGGAACTCCCGCGACCCCAGCCAGATAGCCCTGGCCTACACCCCCGGCAGCCAGTGGCGCAACCGCAGTGATTTTTTCACGGGCCGGGCGGCCATCGAGGCTTTTCTTACCCGCAAGTGGGACCGGGAGCAGGAGTACCGGCTTATCAAGGAGCTGTGGGCCTTTCACGGCAACCGCATTGCCGTGCGCTTCCAGTACGAGTACCACGATGCGCAGGGCCAGTGGTTTCGGGCCTACGGCAACGAGCAGTGGGAGTTTGACGGGCAGGGCCTGATGCAGCGGCGCGAGGCCAGCATCAACGAAGTGGCCATCGCGGCAGCCGACCGCCAGTTTCATTGGCCTCTGGGCCGCCGGCCGGCCGACCACCCGGGCCTGGCTAGCTACCCCGGCCTGACGCCGGAGGGATTATAACGGCTCCTATCGGATACCGCGCCGATAAAGCTGACCAACTGCCCATGCTGGTAGCCGCTACTGCCCCCGGCAAGTACGTGGTGCTGGCCAGCAACTTTGGCCACGCCTCCCCAAGGGTAGCTGTGCAGCTCGGCGGGTGCACCCCGCTAGCCACGCTGCCGGTGCCTTCTTTCCGTGCGCTTCAGGTGAGCGACTATACCTTACCCCGTCGCTGCGCATCTCAGGTCGGGTTCGCACTAGCCTTGCGCACAGCAGCGGAGTGAGTTGTGCTGGCTACCGCTGCTACTGGCCTCCCTGTTTCACGCCTTCTAACCCCATAGCTGCCCTGCGTGCTGCTGCGCAAAGCCGCAGGCGCTCGTCATGCCTTTGCCGCCGATGCCTGTGACAATGTGGATGCGCGGGTCGGGCGAATGTCGAAATACCTCGGCCGACTTGCTCTGGGTGTAGTAGCCATTCCAGGCGCGCTGCATGCGCCAGTCGGGCAGGTCCACGATGCGTCGGGCTTCGCGCAGCATCAGCTGGTTGAGGTGGTCAGCGTTGTTGAAATCCAGGTTAGCGGCTTGGGCCAAGTCGGCGTATTCGTGGGTATCGCCGATGATGATGGAGCCGTCTACGGCCTGCTTAAACAGGAGGTGAATGCCCCATTCGCGCAGGTCGGGGGCCATGTCCTCGGCCATTAGCGCGCCGAACGACGGGCACGCCTTGAAGGCCGCGTAGCGCCGCAAGCTCAGGCCCGTGAGCACCGAGCCTGGCAGCCGCACCTGCGGCAGCGGGTAGGTAGCCAGCATTTGCAGCTTCACGAGCTGCAAGTCGCTCTGCGCGAACACATCGGGGAAGAGCAGCTGGCAGTCGCGGCCGTTGCACACCAGCACCTGGGCGGCCGTGTAGCGCTGGCCACGCGCGTCAATTACGGTAGCGCCCGCGTCGCTGGTCGTCACCTCGCGCACCGGCGTGGCGGGGCGGTAGTCGAGCTGAAAGCGGGCCACCAGGTAGGCCAACAGGCGGTGAATCAACTGGTCGGGCTCGGCCGTGACCTCTTGCTCAAACAGCAGGCCGCCCACGCAGTAGCTGGCTTGCACGGCGGGCAGCCGCTGCTGGCACTGCGCGGCCGTGAGCACCCGCGAGGGGTAGTTGATGGCTTGGTATCGCGCGTGCTTCTCTTCCAGTACCTGCATTTCGAGCAGCGTCGAGGCCAGGTAGAGCGAGCCGTTCTGGCGAATAGAAATGTCGTACTCAGCCTGAATTTTCTGGTACGTGGCAAGGCTCACGCGGGCGTAGTCGAACCACTCGCCCTCGGCCATGCCCGAGGTGATAATCTGCCCGAAGTTGCGCACGGTGGCTTCCATCGGGCGGGCATCTTTTTCAAGCAGCAGCACCCGCAGGCCCTTTTGCAAGGCAAAATAGGCGTGAAAGGCCCCCAGCGCGCCCGCGCCCACTATGATTACATCAAACGAATTGTGCATGGCCAAATGGGCTGATTGATACCGCCACACAAACCTACTAGTCGTTGCCGCCAATGAAACGCACTAAGCGTTACGGCTACGTTATTTTTACAACATCTCACCGGCTCTTAGTTGCGTTACTTTAGTCGGTGGGGCGCAGCAGGTACACCTTAAACAGCCGGGCAGGCTGCTCGGTAGCGTTGCGCACCGAGTGGGCGGCCAGCCCATCGAAGTACAGCGTGTCGCCGGGCCCCAGGGTCACTTCCTCGTCCTTGAAACCGTACTGTACCGTGCCTTCCAGCACGTGCAGCAGTTCGAGGGCATTGGTAGAAAGCGGCTTGCGGTACGTCTGCGGACTGATGTGGACTTCATTCACGCGCAGCGTGTAGGCACCCAGGTCTTGCGAAAGCAAATATTTATAGAGCAAGCCTTTAGAATCTTCGCGCTGCTCGGAGCGGCCCTCACCGGCGCGCACCAGCAGGTAGGGCGCGGCCGGGTTGCCGTTGATGTTCCTGACCAGCACCGCTACGTCGACTTCCAGCGAGTTGGCGATTTCGACCAGCACGCCGAGCGAGGGCACAGTGCGAAAGTTCTCAATTTTGGAGAGCAGGCCGGCCGACAGGCCGCTACGCTTGGCCAGTTCGCGCAAGCTCATCTTTTTAGCCTTGCGCAACTCCAGGATGCGGAGGCCGATTAAACTCAGCTTGTCGTGCTTCATGCGGGCAAGTTCGGCACAAAAACATAACGCAAAGGTGCTGCCCTGGCAACAAGTCGGGCTGGCACTGGCGTGTACATTTGTTGCCTATTAGTAAACAGTAAGTTTTAGTTTATGGACGCACCGCAACTCATCATTTTCGACATGGCCGGTACCACCGTGCGCGACGCGCACGAGGTAGAGGCCTGCTTTGCCCAGGCCGCCGTCGCTACCGGCCTGCGGGCCTCGGCCGCTCGCATCCTGGCCGTGCAGGGGCAGGCCAAGCGGGCCGTGTTTGAGCAGTTCTGGCGCGAGCAGCTGGGTGCCGCAACTGCGCTGGCCGAGCTGACGCCCCACGTCGAGCGCTCGTACCAGGTGTTTCGGGAGGTACTGGAAAACCACTACCGCACCCAGCCGGTGCTACCTACCGAGGGCTGCCTGGAGTTGTTCGCGTACCTCCGCAGCCAGGGCATCCGCATCGCGCTCACCACGGGTTTTTACCGCGAGGTGACAGACATTATCCTGCACCGCCTGGGCTGGGACGTGAACCTCGACGCCCAGCGCCGGGGCAACCGCTACTCGGTTATCGACGTGTCTATCAGCAGCGATGAGGTGGCCGAGGGCCGCCCCGCCCCGCTCATGATTCAGCGGGCCATGCAGGTATTTGGCATCACCGACCCGTGCCAAGTCTGGAACGTGGGCGACACGCCTTCCGACCTCGAATCGGGCCGCCGCGCCGGCTGCGCCCGCAGCCTGGGTTTGGTAAACGGTACCCACACCCACGCGCAGCTAGCCGCCTACCCTCATGATGGCCTGCTAGATTCGCTGGTCGAGCTGCACCAGCAGCTGCAAGCTGCGCTGGCCCCAGCGCTGGTTTTCAAGGGGTAGCACAACTATCTTAGCCAGCGTCGCGCCGCTGCCCAGCCTAACGCAGCGGCGCGACGCTGGCAGCGGGGGCAGCCTCGCTAACTGCCGCAGCCAGCGGCGGGCGGCCCAAAATACCTTCGATGGGCGCGCCCGTGGGCTTGCCGGGCGCGTACGGCACACCCAGCAGGGTAGCGATGGTTTGGGCCAATTGGTGCTGGTAGAGCTGGCCGGGGGCCCGCTGCTCGCCGGTGGGCGGGGTGTCGGGGCCGAGCACGGCCAGCCAAGTTTGGTCGGAGCCAGATAGCCAACGGCTGTGCTGCGTCCAGAAGCCGCAGGCGTTGCGGCCCCGGCCGTGGTCGGTGGTGACGAGCAGCGTGGTTTTGCCTTGGTAGTGCGGGTCGCTTTGCACGTAGGCCCAGAGCTGGGCCAGATACTGGTCGGCGCGCTGGGCAGCCTGCGCGTAGGCCGCGTACTGGCCGGCGTGGGCGTACTCGTCGGTGTCGCCCAACGCCAGGTACAGCACCCGCGGGTGCGTGCGCCGGAGCTGCGCGAAAGCGTAGCCGAAGGTGAGCGAGTCGGGGCGCTCGGGGCCGCGCGCGGCGGCGGGCACGGCCCCGAGCTGCGCATTGAGGGCCAGCTCGCGGGCCGAGAGGCCGGGGCCGGTGGCGGGCTGCCAGCCCGCATTCACGGGCAGGCCGCTGCGCGGGGCGTTCAGGATGTAGGGAAACGCCTGCCAGGAGCCGTACACCTGCACTTGCTGCCGAAAGGACGGGTGGCGGCCGATAACCTCCAGCACCGTGGCGTTGGGGTTGAAGACACAGGCGTTGTTGCGAATGCTTTTATCGGCGATGAAGCCGGTCAGCATTTCGTTGTAGCCGGGGTACGAGAGGCAGGCCTTATTGGTCACGTTGAGGTAGTTGCCGTAGGCGCGGCTACCATAGAGCTGACCCTGCGCAGCCACAGCACTCCACAAAAACGGTAGCAGCGCCCGGCGCCGGGCGGCTGCCTGCGTGGGGGCCGCTGCCCGCAGCACGGGCAGGCTGAAGGCACGGGGCCGGCGGCGCAGCGCCACCGAGTCGGCCCCACCAAACACCTCCTGCCAGCGCAGCCCATCGATGGTAACCAGAATGACGTTCTCCGTCTTAAACGAGGTAGCTTGCGCCTGGGCCAGCCCCAGGGCCGCGCGCAGCAGAGCCAATAACAAGACGACTTTTTTCATGCGCTTCATCAGGGTAAGATTCTGAAAAACTTGTCGTAGCCCCACTCAGCCGTTTTCTACGGCAGCAGCCAGTAATTAACTGTATTCTGCTCCCCTTCGAGCACAAGCTTCACGATTTCATAATTCGCCAACCCGGCCTGCTGGCGGCTGATGGCCAGGCGCTGACGGGCCAGCGGCACGGTGGCCAGCAGGCGGTACTGGTCGGGGCCGCCGGTTTTGAAATTATTGGTGGTAGCCACCCATACCTTCACTTTTTCGGGGCGGGTGCTCAGGGCCGTCCAGCGTAGGCGCAGGCTGTCGGGCGTGGCCGTGGCCACGGGCTGCGCCAGCGATACGGGCCCGATGAGCGGCACGCCGTCGAGCTCGCGCTGGGTATCCTCGGACAGCGGCAGTTGCATAAAGCGGGCAATAGTGGGCAGCACATCCACGATGGCCACGGGCGGGCGGCGGGCGTAGGCGTTCGCGTCTTTGGTACTCAGCACCAGCCAGGTGGCGCGCTCGCGTGCCGACTGCCCGCCGTGATTGCGGCCAGTGGCGGCGTCGCGGCCGTGGTCGGTGGTGAGCACCAGCAGCCAGTCTTCGGCGTGCTGCCGGGTGCGCGCTTGCAGGGCGGCCCACACCTGGCCCACCTGGGCATCGAGGTAGGCCAGGGCCTGCTGCTGCTGCGGGCTGTCGCCGTAGCGGTGGCCGATGTCGTCGGTATGCTCCAGGTAAATCCAGCTCAGGTCGGGGGCATTTTGGCGCAGGCACTGGGCGGCTTCGGCCACTACCCTATCGTCGATGGCGTGGGTGTAGAGGCTGCCCTTGTCGTGCCGAAAGGCCACGGTGTCGAGCTCATAGCCATCGGCGTGGTAGTCAAATTTCAGGTTGCCGGCGGCGGGCAGGCCCTCGCCCACGAGCTTGGTGCGGTTGTCGAGCCAGGTCGAGAAAATACCGATTTTAGCGGTCGGCCGGACTTCTTTCAGCAGGCGAAAAATATTCTTGTACTGGTAGTTGGGGGCCTGCACGGCATTGTCCCACACGTTGTGCTTGTAGCCCCAGGTGCCGGTGATGAGGTCCATGTAGCCGGGGGCCGAGATAGTGGGCGTTTGGGTATACGTGCCGAGGCCGCCGCCCACGTAGGCGGGCAGGTAGGTACCGCTGGCGATTACTTTTCTGATGTTCGGCGTGGTGGCTTTTTCCAGCACGTCGGCCGGGATGCCGTCGGCGATGATAAAGACCACCTTGCGGGCGCGCGGCTGGGCGTGGGCGGCGAGGCTCAGCAAGGTGAGGAGGAAGAGGAGAGTGCTTTTCATAAACTATAAAGCAAGGTCATGCAGAGCGCAGCGAAGCATCTCGCGTAGCGCAGTAAACCCTGACGTTGGCAGACGCTAACACGCGAGATGCTTCGCTGCGCTCTGCATGACGACCGTATGACAAACGCAACTACTTCTGCCCCAGCACCGCCGGCACGGGCTTGCCCGTAGCGGGCGTGGGCGCGTAGGGTTGGCCCAGCAGCGCGGCTAGGGTGGCGGCCACCTGGTTTTGGTAGAGCTGGCCGGTGGTGGCCATGCCCAGGGCGGGCGTGTCGGGGCCGAGGGCGGCCAGCCAGATTTGGTCGGCCCCGGCTACCTCGCGGCCGTGGTGCTGCCACTGGGTGCCGGCCGGGCCGCGGCCGTGGTCGGTGGTGAGCAGCAGCGTGGTTTTACCCCGGTACTGCGGGTCGCTTTGCAAATACTCCCACAGCTGCCGAATGAAGCCGTCGGTGTACTGCGCCGAATGCAGATACGCGCCGTACTCGCCGCCGTGAGCCCAGTCGTCGGTGTCGCCAAAGCCCACGTAGAGCACGCGGGGCTTGTTTTTCTTCAGGTATTCGAGCGCGTAGCCGTAGGTGAAGGCATCAAGCCGCTCCTCGCCAAACGGGCTGGGCGAGGCTACCTCCAGCTGATTAAGCAATTGCTCGCCCGGCGTGAGGTTTTTGCCCGTGGCCAGGCGCTGGCCGGCGTTCACGGGCAGGTTGCTGCGCTTTTCGTTGAGGATGTAGGGGAAGGCCTCCCACGAGCCGAAGGCGGCTACCTTGCCTTTGAAGGCGGGCTGCTGGCTCAGCACTTCCAGCACCGACTTGTTGGGGTTGTCGAGCGGGTCGTTGCTGTGGATGCGGGCATCGTCGGCGGCCCCGGTCAGGATTTCGTTGTAGCCGGGGTACGAGAAGCGCATGGTATTCGTGATGTTGACCAGGCTGCCGGCCGGGCGGTTGCCATAGAGCTGCCCCTGCTGGGCCACGGTGCCCCACAAAAAGGGCATCAGCACTTGGCGACGCTGCTCGGGCGTGGCTTGGCCAAAGTCCTTGTGCAGCGTTTTGCGGTCGGTGTAGTAGTGCTTGCTCTGGCGAAACAGCGCGGTGTCGGCCCCGCCGAATATTTCCTGCCAGCGCATGCCGTCGAGGGTGATGAGCACCACGTTTTCGGTGCGCAGCCTGGGGGTAGTCTGGGCCTGGGCGGCGAGGGTGAGGGCGGCGAAAGCGGCGGTGAGGAGGAGCTTCATTTTGAAAAAGGTTTTGGTAGGCTCGTCTTGCGTGAACCTCACCCCCTAGCCCCCACTCCAAAAAAGAGGGGGGACTAGCCCTAGTTCTAGCTTCTAGAAGCCATAGCTAAAAACTAGTTCCCCCTCTTTTTTGGAGAGGGGGCTAGGGGGTGAGGTCCGCGCCCGGCGAGCACTCTACTTCAGCACGTACATCACGCCGTTGATGTCGTCGTTGCCGCCGTACTGGCTGGCCAGCGCGGCCTGGTAATTCGTGGTATTGGCCGTGCGCTCGGAAGCGGGGTAGCGGAAGCGCAGCGCGATGCGGCCGCTGTTGCCAGTGCCCGCGCCGGTAGTGAAAGTGGGCACGCCGGTGCGGCGGTAGTTGTAGTACGCCTCCAGGCCCGAGTGGCGGAACAAAGCCAGGTATTTCTGCTGCAAAATCTGGGTCAGGCCGGTGCTGCCGCCCGCGTACTGCACGCCGCTCTGGGCGTAGTAGGTGGCGTAGCTGACGGGGATGTTATAGGTATCGTAGTTGCCGGTGTTGGTGACGTCCGTCGAGCCGGGGCGGTAGAAATAAGCGGTGTAGGTACCACTGGTGGGCAGGCTGTACGAAGCCATCGAGGCCTGAATGCCGGCCGTGTAGTACGTCTCGGCGTTGCCGCCGCTCAGCCAGCCCCGGTTGATGCCTTCGGCGATGTTGAGGCACTGCTCGGGGTAGCCAATCTGGATGCTGGGCTCGCCCAGCAGGGTGCGGAAGTAGCGGTAGCGGTTCAGAAACGAGTAACGCCCCTGGCCGGCGTTGTTATACATCACACCTAGGTCGAGGCCGGCATCGGCCCCCACGAAGGAGGCGTAGCTGGTCGAGCTCTGGCCCTGGGTATCGACCAGGTAGCGGGCGGGCTCGCAGGTGGCGTACACGCGCGGGTCTTGCAGCTGCGTGAGCAGGCCCACGTAGGTGGCCGACATATTCTTGCGCGAGCCGTCCTGCCCAAAGTTGCGGTTGTTGTTGGGGTAGAAGTTGTTGGTGGCCGACACGAACACGTACTGCATGTTGTCGGCGTTGCTGGTCATGATGGGGTACTTGGTGGGGTTGCCCACGATGGCCGCAAACTGGCCGGCCACGTTGAGGTCGGCGTCGCCGGTTTTCTTGCTCAGGTGCAGCAGCAGACGCAGGCGCAGCGCGTTCACCACTTTCTGCCACTGGCGCAGATTACCGTTGAAATAAATATCGCCGTTCACGGTAGTGGTGCCGCTGGCGATGAGCGTCGTGAGGTCGGCATTGGCCTGCTCCAGCCACTTAAACGACTGCACGAACACGGCCTTCTGCGCGTCGTAGGCGGGCGTCAGGTTGTCGAGGCCCAGCAGGGCCTGGCTCAGCGGCACGTCGCCCATTTGCAAGCTCATGCGGGTGAAGAGGTAAGCCCGGAAGAAATTGCCCAGCGCCGCATAAGGATTGGTGGCCGGCGAGCCGGCCGCTAGGGCCTGCTGCTCCATCAAACCCACGTTCTTGAGTGTGGTGTAGAAGGCCGTGCCGCTGCCGAAGTCGTAGCGGTTGTTGCCGTAGTAGTCGTAGTTGTTGAGGTAGTACTGGTTCCAAACCTCGTAGCTGCCGTTGGGTGCCTCGTAGGCATCGTTGAGCACGCCCGTGAGCAGCAGCGAGGCCGGCACGGCGTTAGGCTTGTTTTCATTGATGGTCAGCTCGTCGAGCGTCTTATTACAGCTCGTGGCCGAGAGGGTGAGTAGGCCCAGGAGGGCAGCGGTTTTGAAGATATTTTTCATAGGGATGATGCAGAGCTGACAGTTACTTGTTCGGGTCATGCTGAACGCAGTGAAGCATCTCGCTCGCTTCGTTGCTGACGTTAGAGATTACTTCACCACGCGAGATGCTTCACTGCGTTCAGCATGACAAGCGTTTTCAATGTCAGCTACTCCTTAAAAAGTAGCGTTCAGATTCAGCCCGTAGCTGCGCACCGTGGGCGACTGCAAGCCCGTCTGCGACACGGCCCCGTTGTACTGGTCGATGTCCACGTCGCGGAAGCGCTTGTCGCCGTAGAAATACAGCAGGTTGCGGCCGATGAGCGACACCGATACCTTCTGAATGAAGCCATTGCTGAGCAGCGTGCGCGGCAGCTCGTAGGTCACGGTTACTTCGCGCAGCTTGGCGAAGGTCTTGCTCATCAGGCTGGCCTCGGCCACGCCGTAGTAGCGGCTCACGTAGTCTTGCACGAAGGCTTTGGTCGTGTTGGGGCTGAAGCGCAGGGCGTCGCCGTTGAGGATGGCGCCCGTCTGCGAGTCGTAGTTGATGCTGGCCCCGTTGGCCACCTGCACGCCCTCGCCCACGTAGGTGCCGGAGTAGCCAGTTTTGCCGTAGTTCGACCAGTCCTGGTAACGGGCATCGCCGAGGGCACCCTCGGCGGTGAGGATATTGCGCCCGCCACGCATGGTCTGGCGGAACATATAATCGGTGGTCACGCCGCCCACCGCGCCATCAAACTGGAAGGCCAGCGCCAGCGACTTATAGTGAAACTTGTTGTAGATGCTCCAGTTGAACTTGGCGTTCAGGTTGCCCAAATACTGCGCTACCGGGTTGGCCAGGGGCTTGCCGCCCGCGTCGTTCACAATCTGCCCGTCGGGCGTGCGCACGAAGGCCGTGCCGTAAAACTTATCGGTGCGGTCGCCCTGCTGGAAGAACGTGTTGTAGTACTGCTGGCCGCTGGGCAGCTCCAGGTACTTGGGGGTGAAGGTCGAGTAGTTCACCAGCACGTCCCAACCAAAGCCGTTGGCGTTCTGCACGGGCGTGCCGGTCAGGCTGACTTCATACCCGGTAGTCTTGGTTTTCAGGGCGTTGACGTACTGCGTCGTGTAGCCCGTAGCGGTCGAGGTGGGGTTGGCCAGGATGGCCGGCCCGTTCACGTATTGGAAAGCGGTGAAGCTCAGGCCCAGACGGTTTTGCAGAAACTTGACGTCCACGCCCTGCTCGTAGTTTACGCGGGTCGTGGGCTGAATGCCGGGCGTGAAGAGGTTATTGGTACCGTAGCCCGCCGTTTGGTTGTTGTAGGGCTTGCTAGTCGTATAAAAGGATTGCAGCGCGTAGGTGGGGCCATTATAAGGCGAGGCATACACGTTGCCGTACCCCAGCGGATTGTAGAACAGCGGGTCGGTGCTGGGGTTGCTGGCCAGCGTTTGCCCGCCCAGGGCGGTAATCGAGTTGAACGGGGCCGGCCCGATGCTGGTAGCCGTGCCCCCGTCCCGAATGTTGGCGTAGGAGGCCCGCACCTTCAGGAAGGAAATAGCCGCTGGCAGCTTCACGTAGTCGGACACCACCGAGGCCAGCGACACGCTGGGATAGAAAAAGCTGGTGGGCACGCGCAAGGCCGAGGTGCGGTCCACGCGCCCCGTGCTCGACAGCGTGGCGTACTTGCCCAGGCTCAGGTCGAGCGAGTAGTAGGCGCTCAGCACCCGCATCTGCGAACTGAAGCTCGTGCTCTGCACCGGGTTCAGCGAGTTGCTGAACGAGTACACCTCGGGCACGTTGAGGTAGTCGGTCGAGGTCCAGTTCGAGTTGTAGGTGAAGTTGCGGACGTTGCCGCCCACCAGGCCGCTCAGGTTGAAGAACTTCTGCGCGCCGCCCAGGTCGTAGTTGTAGCTCAAAAAGCCCTCCGCGTTGTTGTCGAACAGGTTGCGGCGGTCTTCGCGGTAGTCGCCCAGGTTGCCCTCGCGGCCGTAGGGGTGGGCCGAAAATGGCATTTGCTCGGTGCGCAGCAGGCCGTAGGTATTGATTTGGGTGCGCAGCGTGGCGCTCAGGTGATTATCAATCTTGAAATTACCGGTGAGGTAGCCGTAGATGTCGTTTTTGTAGTGCCCGCGCTTCCATTTCTCCACCACCAGCCAGGGGTTGTGGTAGCGCTGGTACTCGGCAAATACCGACTGCGTGCCCACCTGCCCCGGCTGCCAGATGCCCCGAATGTCGGGCGCGTTCACGTCCCAGTCGGCCCCCGTCCAGATGCCCACGTTGTAAAGCAGGCTGTTGGGGCCGTAGTCCACGTCGGGGAAGTTGTCGGTGAACTGCCGGTTGAAGTTGACGTTGGCTTCAATCTTGAAGCGCGGACTCGGGTTGAAGCCGCCGTACAGGTTGAAATTGACGATATTGAGGCCCGTGTTGGGCACGATGCTGTTCTGCTTTTGCTGCGATACCGAGAAGCGCGTAGTATAGGTATCGCCGTTGGCGCTCAGCGCGAGGTTGTTATTGGTCTGAAAGCCCGGGCGCAGGAAGTTGCGCAAGTTGTTTTTGCCCCGTGCCACCCAGGGCGTGCCCTGGCGCACGCCGTTCACGATGGGCGAGTCGTACTGCGGAATGAGCTGGCCCGCGAAATACGGCCCCCACACATCGTAGTCGCCATCCACGCCGCCCGGCGCGCCGCCCTTGCCGTTTACGAACTGGTACTGCGTGTTCTCGCCCGGCCCGTAGGAGTCCTGCAAGCGCGGAAATGCCAGGAAGCCCGATTGAATGACGTTGCTGCTATTGAGCTCCACCGTGAAGCCCTTCTTGTTGCGGTTGCCCTTTTTGGTGGTAATGAGGATGGCCCCCGCGATGGCCCGGTTGCCGTAGAGGGCGGCGGCGGCCGGCCCTTTCAGCACGGTGTAGGTTTCGATATCGTCGGGGCTGATGTTCCAGGTGTCGGTGTTTATCGGGAAGCCATCGACCACGTACAGGCCCACCGCGTTGCCGCGCAACAGCACGTTGGGGGCGCGCAGCAGCTCGGCCGACGGGCCCACCGAGAGCCCGGCAATCTTGCCCGTGAGGCCGGTGATGGGGTTGGGGTCGCGGGCCTTCACGATGTCCTCGCCGTTGAGCTCCTGCACCGCGTAGCCGATTTTGCGCACCTCCTTTTTCACGCCCAGCGCGGTCACTACCACCTCGTCGAGCTGCTTGTTGTCGGCGGCGAGCGCCACGGTGAGGCTGCTTTGGCTGCCCACCGTCACTTCCTGCGTCACCGTGCCCAGCGAGCTGATAACCAGCACGTCGCCGGGCTGCGTGGGCAGCGAGAAGTGCCCGTTGGCGTCGGTGGTCGTGCCCTTGCTGGTACCTTTTATCACCACACTCGCGCCGGGCAGCGGCTGCTTTTTATCGTCGGTGATGGTGCCGCCGAGGGCGCTTTGGGCCAGCGCTAGGCGCGGGGCCAGCCCCAAAGCCAGCCCAAGCCCCAGCACCGAAACTTGCTTGTAGATACTCCGCATAAAAAGAAAGAAGTGGATGTGAGTAGTGCGCGAAAAGCCGCCCGGCCGCGGGCGGCGGCTGGTTTTTAGCTTGCCGATTGGCTCAGCAAATGCCGCAGCGCCAGCTCCTTGAGGCGAGCCAGGCGGCCCACCGGCTGGTTGACTTCCTTGGCCTGCTCGTCCCACTGCCGCAGTTGCAGGATGAGGTCGGCATCGGGGTCTTGCTCGAAGGCGGCGGCCTCGGCCGCGCTCATCGGCCCGCCCTGGAAGGTGAGCGTGGCCAGGCTGGCCTCCGAAAGCTGCCGCAGGTAGCTGGGGTACTGGTAAGTGAGGTAGCGCTTGGCTTGCACGTGGCTTTCGACCAGCCGCGCTACGCGCGCCGAAAACCCCCGCGCCCGCAGGTAGTCGGCCCCCAGCTTTTCGTGGTTCACAGCCCCGAAGCCGGCCATCGACTCGGCGGCCGGGTCGGGGGCGCAGAGGTGGCCCAGGTCGTGGAAGAAGGCGGCCAGCACTACCTCGTCGTCGGCCCCGGCGGCCTCGGCCAGCGCGGCGGCCTGCCACATGTGCTCGAGCTGCGACACCGGCTCGCCGATGTAGTCGGCCCCGCCGCGCGTTTCGTACAAGCCGAACACCTGCGCCACCGCCTGTTGCGGACTGATTACCAGCTTCATAATGCTATCCATAAACCAAGAATATTGAAAAGCTAAACCACCCGGCGCGGGCCGCCCGTGCCCTGAGCGGCCGGCTGGGGAGCCACCAGCCGGCCAGAGAGGAAGAAGCGCAAAAGCAGTATGCGAGCGTCACAGGCCCGCACCGGGCTGCTCGCCAGCGGCCGGTTTTTATCAAAGAGCCAGCTGGCTAGCCACCCCGAAAAGTCCTGTTTTATAGAAGCAAAGTTCCGGGCGGCTCGCCTGGCCAGTGTCGCCGGGCAGTCATCAAATCGTTACCTAATTGTGGCCCGTTTTTTCTTATAAGTCAACAGCCGGCACGACTGCCAGTACCTCGCGCGCAGCCGCTTGGCGGGGCCGCCGCTCCTGCGTGTAATAGAAGACCAGGGCGGCCACGGCCGTGGCCGCCGCCAGCCCGGCCAGCGCCAGAAAGGCCGCGCCCCAGCCCTGGCGCTCGGCCAGCCGGCCGGTCAGCCACAGCGCGCCGGTGCTTCCGGCGTAGCCCACCGCGTCGATGAGGCCGGCCGCCGTGGCCGCGCCCTGCCGCCCCCCGAGGTCGAGGGACATGGCCCCGGCCAGAAACGAGTAGGGCCCCAGCAGCAGCAGCCCCGCGAGCGAGGTGAGCACCAGCGGCAGCAGGAGGCCGGTAGCAGGCTGGGCCATCAGCCACAGCGCGGGCACCAAGCCCAGGCTCGCCACTAGCAGCAGCGGCCCCCGCTGCCCGCGCAGCCAGGCATCGGAGAGGTAGCCCGCCCCGAGCGTCGAGGCGATGCCGAAAGCCGCGTACAGCGCGCTGTACTGCGAGGCCTCGCTTTCGGAGAGGTGCGCCGCCTCCACCAGGTAGGTCGGTATCCAGAAGCTGAGCGCTTCCTTGAGCGCCGTGAGACCGAACGATAACCCCAGCATCAGCAGAAAAGCGGGGCTGCGGAAGTACGTGCCCAGCAGCACCCGCAGCGCGGTGGTTTGCCCGGCCTGGGTTTTGTCGTTAAACAAGCTGTCGGGATTGGTGGGCGGGTCGGGCAACCCCACGCTGGCGGGCGTGGGGGCCAGGGTGAGCCAGGTGGCCAGCGCCACCAGCGCCAGCGCGCCCGCCGCCGCCCCAAACAGCCCGCGCCAGCCCACGCCCAGCGCCAAAAGCTGGCCCAGGGTTAGCTTGGCCACGATGTCGCCCGCCAAGTAGCTGATGCTGAGCAGCCCCATTATCTTGCCGTAGGAGCGGTACGAAAACCAGTTGGCCGTGATTTTGACCAGCCCGGCCCAGCCCATCGCTTGGATTAGCCGATTCACGGCCCACGCCCCGAAGAACACCGCCAAGCCCTGCCCCAGCCCGAAAACCACCGTGGCCACCACGGCGCCCACCATACCCAGCAGGAAAATGCGCTTGCCGCCAATCAGGTCGCCCAGCGCGCCATTCACCACTTTGCCCGCGGCGTAGCACAGCACGCCCAGCGAGGCGATTTCGCCCATCACTTCTTTATTGAGTCCCTGGCTGCCAAACTCGCGGATGAGCAGCGGCGCGGCCACCGCCAGGTTGGAGCGGCACAGGTAGTAGGCGCTGTAGCCCACAAACAGCCCGGCGGCCGTGCGCAACTGCCAGCGTTGTAACGGTGTAGAGGGAAAAAGCTTAACCATGACTACCGGCTGGTATTTTCGGTAGGCAAAATTGGGCTTTAACTTAGCGTGGCTGGTTGTGGCTGGGTTGTATCTGCGTTAATAAATTGCGTGCGCTTGTTGAGCATAAGTAAACATTTTGTCACGTGCCGCAGTGCGCTCCTCCCCCACCGCAGCAGGGCTCACCTACCCTGGCCGCTGCGCCCCACTTGGTACCGGGCCTCGCGGCAGGTATCGCTGACGGGAACAAGCTTATCCTACACGCAGAGCATGTTGCAGTCGAGCAGTCACACGTATTAAAGGCTCCTGGTGAAAGACTTATGCACCCGCATAAACGGCGGTTGCGGCAGCGAGTCGGCCAGCTCCTCCAGGGTCTGGCAGGTAGCGATGCGCTCGTAGGGCAGGTGCAGCACGTAGCTGTTCAGCCCCTCCACGTACAGGATATCCGCGTAGTTGATGCGGAGCTATTTGTTTGGCGCAGGTTACACAAACCGCTGCTCGCGTTGGGGTGATAGTTGTAGCGCTGCCTCTCGACGGTAAGCTCTCCTGTACTGAGCGCTACCATAGCCTCGGTGACCTTAGCACCAAACCGTTATTACCAATCCACTATTAGCAAGGTTCTTAGCCAGCCATACTTGACTGCCCGGCCGGCATGGGACCACTATAAGTTGGTACCGCCTAGCCGCTGGCGCACTCCCGCAGCCGCTGGGGTGGTAGGCCGCTGCCAGAAAGCAGAAAGTTATTTTTAAAAATAATTGTACGAAAACAGTATAACTGTCGACTTTTATTTTCTAACTTTAACTTACAAACTCTACCTAAACCACCCGTTTTATCATGACTACTATTTCTGCTGCTACCGAAAAGAACCGCCAGGCACTCATCAGCGCCGCTATTTCTTACAAGAATGGCTTTGCACTGGAAGTCGCACCAGCGCATCGGCAAGTGCTCAACCAGTTTGCATTAGGCCGCCTGACAATAGACGAAGTTGTATATTACCTAGAAGCTACTGCACCCAGCGCAGGCCCTGGGCACTAGTTATTCGTTTCGGGCCGAGGGCAAGTCAGGCCGTAGAGCTGGGCATCGAGTAGTGAGGCGGCCAGGGGCTGGTGGGCATCGGCCGTGAGCGCGGCGCGGGCGGTAGCGGGCAAATGGCACACTATCAAGTGCCCGCCGCGCTGCCACAGGCAGGCGGCCACGCGGCGCAGGGCCTGCACTACTTTGGCTGGTAGCGCCGACACGTGGCGGCAATCGACCCACACACTGGCCACCGGGCCACGCGCGATGTCGCGTAGCGCCTGAGCCAGTGGCCGGTAGCTGGTGGCACCAGGGTGCAGGATAAGCAGGCAGCCCTGAGGCAGCCTTTCGACGCGAACTTGCATAGCGAGATAGTGAACTACGATAAAAGCAAGACAAAATTATCTTCGCGCCCGCTACCCGCCCAACCGGTAACTACTTATTCAATAATAGTATTTATTGGTATTTTGGCTCGGCCAGTGCGCCGGGCAGCCGGGGCTGCCCCGGCCGAACCAGACGCCGGCCAGCGCGGCGGTTACCTACGCGCTGGCTGGCGAATACCGCATTAGTACGTAGCCCGCGCCGGGGCTGGCGGCAGCTTAGCGGCAGTAGCTAAGCCGTGGCATAACGCTGCCACGTGGGGCGGCTGGCGCGGCCTGGCTCCGTAGCACCCGGCAAGTGCCGCTCGCGCGGGTGGCACTTGCCGGGTGCTACGGAGCCAGGCCGTATCTTTGGAATTGGTAGGCAACGCGGTAGCGCAACGCGCATGGCTAAGCCCAACGGCTTGGTCCTGTAGTACTTTACCACCAAGCCTTTTCCCTTTTCGTATGCA
The DNA here is from genome assembly GCA_964277755.1 of uncultured Hymenobacter sp. GTDB lineage: Bacteria > Bacteroidota > Bacteroidia > Cytophagales > Hymenobacteraceae > Hymenobacter. Next base: position 60,976 of record CAXYJY010000043.1, on the reverse strand, counting down.
TTTCACTCCCCCATCGGCCACCCCGCCGCCCGCCGCCACTGGCCACCCCGGCAGGCCACACCTGCCACCGGGGCCGGTGGTAAGCTTGGTTGGAGGGCGGCTATTAGTGGGGCCGCTCCTACCGAGCGGGCGGGGGCCCGGCTGCTATCCACCACGGCCAACCTAGCCCCCCCCGCCTCGAAATCCTATTTATCAACCACCTCCCGGCCAGGGGCCCTGGCGGCCGCCCCCCCCACTACTGGCTTAGCGCCGTCTGCTTTCCTCCTGTATTTGTTATTCTGGCGCTGCCACCCGGCACCCAGCTGCTGCGCATGGCCCTTTCTACGTTGGATTTTCAACAAGCCAGGATTAAGCAAGTCCTCTTTAAGTCGCGCCTGCGCTCGGTGCTCTACGGCGTGCGCGAGGCCGACGCGGCGCTGTTTTCGCTGGCTGATAATCCTTTCGGCCAGTGGCTCGCTACCGTCGTGAAGCCCCACTACGCCGCCCGCCCCGAGGTGCGCGCCCTCGAGCAAGCCCTGCAAGCCACGCTGCAAGCCGGCCAGGCATTAGTGCAGCAGTACCAGCGCGGCCAGATAGAGGAAGCCCGCACGGGCCTTGCGACTGTTAATTCTTACGCTGATAAGATGGAGGAGCTACTGCAAACGCTGGAAAAGGCGGTAGTGGGATAGCGCCTACTTACCCATTGCCGCCCGCCACCACGGTCAGCATATCGGCGGGGCTGAGGTAGGTGCGGGCCAGGGCTTGCAGGCTGGCGGCGGTGGCGGCCTGGGTTTGCTGTACTAGGCGCGGGTAGTAGTCGGGGTGCAGGTGCTGTAGAATTATGTGGCGGTATTTGTCGGCCTGCTCAAACACGGTGGCCGTTTCGCCCAGCAGCTTGCCCAGGGTGTAGTTTTTGACAATTTCGAGCTCTTCGTCGGCAAGCAGCTCGGTTTGCAGGCGCTCCAGTTCATGGGCTATTTCCCGGCGGGTAGCGTCGGCGCGGTCACCATTGACATCGGTGCCGATAACCAGCGTAGTGGCCTGCTCGCGAGCCACCACGCTGGCATGAATGCCGTAGGTATAGCCCTTGTCTTCGCGGATGTTCTTCATCAGCCGCGAGCCGAAGTAGCCGCCCAGCACCTTCACCAGCAGCAGTAGCTCAGGCGTCTGGGCGGCGGTGAGGGCCGGCCAGCGCCGCCCCACCCGGATGGACGCCTGAATGCTCCCCTCGACCGGCACCAACACCAGGCCCGTGGGGTGGGCAGCCGGTAGCGGCGCAGCAATTGGCGCTTCTGCCGGGGCGCCGGCTACCGGCTGCCACTGGCCCAGCACCTCGGCCACGGCCTCGGCATAGGCGGCTACGTCGCCGCTCAAGAATAACTCGGCCCCAGCCGGCGCATAGGCGGCGGCGTGGAAGGCGCGCAATTCATCGGCCGTAATCTGGCCAAATGATGCTTCGCTGAAAGGCCGCCCGTAGGCTGCCTCCTCCCCAAAGAGCTGCTTATTAAACTCTTCGGTAGCCCGGAAGCTGGTTTTCTGGCGTTCGACCCGCATGCTCTGGCTGATGCGGGTTTTCATTTGGGGCAGCTCGGGCTCGCCGAAGGCTGGCGCGGCCAGCACCTCCTGCACCAGCGGCAGCAGGGCGGGCAGGTGCCGCGCCAGGCAGTAGAGCGTGAGCGTGGCACGGTCGGGCCCGGCCTCGCATTCCAAAGAAGCCCCGTAGAAGGCTACCTCGTCGGCTAGCTGGCGAGCCGTGCGCGTGGCGGTGCCCTCGGTGAGCAGGCGGGCGGCTAGTTGGGCTAGGCCAGGAGCCGGCTCCTGGCGCTTGCCGGCGGGCAGCACCACCTGCAGGCGCAATACGGGCTGGGCAGCATTGGCCAGCAAATGCAGCCGGGCCCCATTGGGCAGGTGGCGCACCTCGGGCGTGGGCAAAATGATGGAGGTAAACGGCTGGGGCGGGGGCGGCAGCAGGCGGTTGAGCACAGGAGAGACTAAGCTTGGAGCGGAAAGTAGCAAAAGTAAAGCGCCGCCTTTCTCAGGCCTCCCACACAACAACGCCTGCCCCAGAAGCTGGAGCAGGCGTTGATAACTTGCACATGACAGCGGCAGGGGATAAACCCCGAGCCGGGCGTTTAGTTTGTAGCGCCGCCGGTGCCGCCGTCACTGAAGGCGTCGGCCAGCTTCTCCAGGTTGAAGTGCAGCGAGACGCGGATGGTCTCGGCCAGCGGGTTGGCCGACGAGTTGGGCACCAGGTACGTGCCATCGACGCCGAACACCGACAGGCGCGCGCCCAGGCCAAACGAGAAGTACTGGCGGTCGCCCTTGTAGCGGTTCTCGTAGAAATAGCCGGCGCGGGCCATGATTTTATTGTCATAGGCGTACTCCAGGCCGCCACCCAGGTTGATTTCCTGCATCTCCTCCTTAAACCCGCCCGGCGCATCGCTAAACGAGCTGAAGATGCCCGACACGATGCCCTGCTGCTGGCGCTCGGTATTCCGGGCTTTTACGCCAGGGTCGTTCGAAGGCTTGCTATCGTCGTAATAGGGCGAGGGCACGAGCAGCTTGGTAGCGTCGAGCACGAAGGTGATTTTGTTGTAGGGGTCAAGCTCGCGGGTGATGGCCGTGCCCAGGCGCAGCGTAGTGGGCAGGAAGCTCGACGTGGCGGCGTCGCGGTACACCATCTTGTTGCCGATGTTGGAAATCGACGCGCCGAAGGCCACGTTGTACTGGCCCATTTCCTTGCTGTAGTACGCGCCAAGGTCGGCGGCAAACGAGTTGCCCGACTGCGCGTCGTTGCCAGCGTAAGACCCGATAAGGTTCGAGCGCACGTAGCGCGCCGAGATGCCGATGCCGAAGTTCTCACCCAGGCGCTGGCCATACGATACCGACACGGCGTACTCCTTGGGGTTGAAGCTACCGCTGGGCAGATTGCTGCCGTCGCGGTAGTCTATCTGGCCCATGCTGAAGTACATGAGCGAGGCCGCGAACGCGCCACGCTCGCCCACCTTACCGTAGCCCGAGAGGTAGCTCAGGCTCATGTCATCGGTCACTTTGCGCAGCCAGGGCGAGTAGCTGGGCGAGAAGGAGTACTTGTAGGGCACGAAGCCCAGCTTGCCGGGGTTGTAAAACGCGGCGTTGGCATCGGGCGAGGTAGCCGCCCCCGCTTCACCCAGCGCCGACCCGCGGGCGTCGGGCGCCAGCGTCAGAATCGGCACGGCCGTGGTGATGGTGTGGTTCTGGGCCAGAGCCGCCGAAGCCCCCAGCAAAAGCACCGGCACTACGGCCAGCGAACGAGAAAAAGTCAAGGTCATGGGGTTTGGTAAAACGGGCGAACGCGGCAGAAAACAGGTGAATAACCCTATTTAAAAGTGAAATTAGCTAATGCGAGGTAATCCTATTTAAGCGGCCAAGTAACTCACAAATAACCTAATTTAATAGCACTAATTTTTCAAATTTACTAACCTGCTGGCTATCAGCAGTCGACCGCACCAAAATCCGGTACACGTACACGCCGCGCGCCAGCTGGTCTTCGTAGTCGTCGCGGCCATTCCAGGTTATCGTCTTGTCGTGCGAGGTGCTGGTCATCACGTTCGCGTGCAGGGTTTTCACCAGGCGGCCAGCCACCGTGAATATCTGCACCTGCACGTCGAGCTCCTGCCCGGCGCGGTTGTGGTCGAAGTGAAACGTGGTAGTGTTGCTGAACGGATTGGGGTAGTTCAGCACGTGGTCGAGGGCCAGGCTTTCCTTCTGGGCCGCGATAAACTCCACGGTGCCTTCTGCCGAGTTATTATAGGTATCCCAGGCTTTCACCTTAATAGTATGCGGGCCGGGCGCGAGGCTGCGGTAATTGTAGCGAATCTGGCCGCGGGTGAAGTCGTTGACGGCCGCCGTGTACGAGTCGTTCACGATAACCAGCTTGGCGGGGTCGTTGTCGAGGGTAGCCGTGAGCTCGTGGCCCACGCCGGCGTTGGAGGTATTGATGCCCGAAAGGTCGAAGAGCTTGCCCAGCAGCAGCGTATTCACGCCCGTGAGGCCGCCCGACACAAACGAGTCGTCGTCCATAAACAGCCGCACCTCGGGGGGCGTGGTGTCGCCGGGCGCGTTTTTGGCCGCCCCGCCGATGGGCACCAGCTGGTAGCCCTGGGCGTCGGTCTTGGCGGTGTAGTCGGCGGCGTAGAGGCTGATTTTGCCCAGGCCAGGGCTGTAGTTGATGTCCTTGGGCACGATGAACTTCACGCTGAAGCGCCCGCTGCTCACGCGCGCCTGCCCGCTGTACACTACCGTTTCCTGCACCTGCACCGGGGTGGGCACGCCGCCCTGGTCACCGAGGGTGTTCACGGTATTGGCTTTATCAAAAATCGTGATGTCGGCCGTGCCGTTGAAGCCCGCGTTAAACGCGCCCCGGTTTTCGATGTGGCCGCTCACGCGGGCCTGGCTCAGGGCCTTCAGCGTGTCGAGGCTCACCAGTACCGACGCTACCTTGCGGCCGTTGATGGAGTCGATAACCACGCGCTGCCGGGGGTAGGCCAGGCGGGTGGTGGGGTCGGCTAGCAGGGTGTAGTTGCGGTTGTTGAGGTCGCCGCTGGGGCCGGCCGTTATCTTAGCCATGCGGCTGGCATTGCCGATGAGCGGCAGGTCGCCGGCCGCGTTGCGCGACAGCACCTGGCCGTAGAACGACTTCACCAGCTGCGTGTTAAAATTCGCATACACTACCCGCGTAGTCGTAAACAGCCCTACCGCGCCGCCGGTCACGTTGTCGGTCAGCACGGTTTCGCCGGCCGAGGTTAGCTCGGGGTTGTCGTAGGTGCTGAGGTCGCAGGTGCCGGTGACGAAGAACGTGAGCCGATTCTGGTTGGTGAGGGCTTGCAACGAGGCCGTGGTGATGATGCGCTCGTCGGCGAGGCCGGTGGGGCCGCCGTGGCCGGTGTAGCCAATCAGCAGTGAGCCCTGGTCGAGGGCATCGTTGATGGCCGCCTCGGCGGCCGGCGAGCGCTGCCCGGCCGCCACGCTCACCTGCGGGTACAGGTCGAGGTAGGCCTTGCGGATGTTGTAGGCCGGCTCGTCTTTCTGGATTTCGGGGGCAAAGTCCGTTTCCGACTCGATGGTGAACGCCATGCCGATGTTGGGGTCGTTGTCGTCGGCGGTGAGCGTCATGCGGTTGCGCCACTTGCCAAAGCTGGCGGTAGCGTCGTAGGCGATAATCTTATCGACCACCTGGCGGGCCTGGTCGTCGTTGGTGGCCTGCTCGCGGCGGTCGCGCGGGGGGCGCACCGGCAGGCGGCCGATGCCGATGTCGCACGACTCGTAGGCACCCACCCCAAACTCTTCCCACCGGCCCTCGTTATCGTCGAGCAGGCCGTAGTAGTCTTCTGAGGAGTACGACGACACGCCTTCCGCATTGTCGCGATAGCCGGCCACCGGCAAGAATGACTCGCGCGACTCGTAGGTCGGCACCATATTCTGGTTGTACAAGTCGGCGTCGATGACCTTGAAAGGGCGGCGGCTTTTCCACCAGCCGGGCTGCTGGCTTTGGTCGTTGAAGGCCGAGGACTTGTAGTCGAACGACGCATCGCCGAACAGCAGCAGGTAGTTGCGGCGCACGCTGGGGTCGGGGTTGCGGTCGTACACCTGCTTCATCAGGTCGCGGATGGCCGTCACGTCCTGCGCGCCCGAGCTGTACTCGTTGTATATCTGCCTGGTCGTCACTACCTCTACTTTCAGGCCGTTGTTGTCGCGGCGGTGCTGGGCCAGGCGCTCGGCCTGCCGCCGGAAGGCCGGGTAAGTCACGATAACCAAATCTAGGTCGCCGCTCACGTTGAGGGCGTGCAGGTTTTGGTTAGCCACGCGGCCGAAGGGCCGGGGCGTGGGAAAGCTGCCATTGGGCTGAAACGCCACGTACTCGCGCACCGAGTCGGTGTAGGCCACGAAGCTGCCGTTGCTGAGCGCCTGCGCGCGCGGGCGGCGCGGGTTGGTTACTTCCCACACCTGCGCCCCGCCGGCATTGTCGACCGTGTAGGTGCCCACCGAGCCCGCCCCGCGCAGCGCGATTGCCCGAAACTCCAACGCCGAGCCGCTCAGGCGCAGCTGGCGCTGCACCAGCAGCTCGAGGTAGTCGAGGTAGCCGGACGCCGTAGGGTCGGACGCCAGGAAATTCAGCGTCACCTGCGGCTCATTCGTGGCGCTGGTAATGGCCGTGGTGTAAGTGCCGACGTTGGTATTGGCTACCGTACTGAAAGCCGCGTTCGAGAGCGGCGTAATCGCCGTGCTGCCCGGCAGCGCGGCTCCGTTGAGGCTGACCTGAAAGGCCGAGGGCTGCAACGTGGCCGCCGCCACGGCCACCCGCAGGCGGGCCGGGCTACCCACCACCAGGTCGGTAAGGGCGGGCTGGCCATCGGCGCTGAAGATGAAGCTTTGCGAAGAGCCAGCGCTGAAAGTTTCGCCCAGCCAGTGCCGGCCTGAGTGCATCAGATTAACCAAATCGCGCTCGTAGAAGCGGCGGTCCATAAACGTAGTGATGGGCGCGCCCGTGGGCTGCCCGGCCGGCGCGGCGGCCGTGGGCACGCGCCGCCCGGCCGCCGGCCCTACCCGCACAAAATAGTAGGCCGTGTCGGAGTACACGTTGTTGAGGTGGCGGAAGCTGGTGGGCACCTTGTTGGTGCTGTCGATGGCCCAGGTATGCGGCCCCGGCGCGTAGAACAAAATAAACTCGTTGGCGTCGAAGGTGGCGTCGTTGTTGTCGTTCACCAGCAACACGTTATTCTCTACTAGGTCGTCGGGGCGGGGGGCGGCGTTGGCCTGGGGCAACATCCCCGTGGCGTTGCCATACACCTGAATGCGGCGTGGGTCGGTAGCGCCGGTGTTGATGCCCAGCTTGCCGAGCGCGTCGCGGTCGAGCTTATACATGCCGCTGGTGGGCACCCCGATTTTAAACCAATCGCCGCTGTTCAGCACCGACGTCTGGATGTTGTGCGGCCGGGCGACCGGGGCCGTGGGGCGGTTGGCTCCGCCCCCATCGGTCTGGTAGGCGTAAGTAAAGGACACCAACCGCTCGGGCTGCCCGGTCTGGGGGTTGCGGCGGGCGGGCTGCACCAGCACGTAACTGTAGGGCCGGCGCGCCTCGTAGCCGAAGCGCAGGCGCACGCCCGGCGCGGCCGTGAGCGTGGCGGCGCTCAGCAGGGCCGCGTCGGCGGCCGGGAAGGGCTCGTACACGGCATCGCGCAGGGTGCCAGTGGCCACGGTGCCGGGCACCCGCAGCGTGAAGGTGCCCACCAGCTCGCCCGGCCCGTGGTAGGCTTCGCGGAAGGTGGGCACCTTGCGGGTGGTACCGTTGGCGGCGGGCAGCTGCGCGTAGCCGCCCCAGCTCACGCGGGCGGGGGCGGTTTGCTCGCCGCTTTGGGCATGGGCCGGCAGCCCGCCGCCCAGCAACACTACCAGAGCCCAGACAGAGAGGAAAATTTTTGGCATAGACAACCGCTGATTTACTGCATACTAGCCCGGCCGGGCCGCCCGGCCCCAACCTGAAGCATTCGCGCCAGGTTCCGGCCGCGCCCTTGCTAACTGCGCACGGGCTGAAATTATTGCGGCTTGGCTGGGGCCGCCTCAGCGGCGTCGCGGCTGCGCACCCGGCCGGGTATCGACAGCAGCACGTAGAGCAGCACCGCCAGCGGCACGCCCGCCGCCTTTAGCCACAGCACCAGCCCCAACGCCAGCCCTACAAAAATAAACCGCCGGCGGTTGCCGCGCCACTGTAGGTTCTTAAATTTCAGGGCGAAGAGCGGCAGCTCGGCCACCAGCAGGCCCGAAAGCAGCACCGTGAGGCATATGAGCACCCAAGGGTTACGAATAATTGTTTCCAGATTGAATACGTCATGCGCCAAAATGAGGGGCAGTGAGGCCACTACCAGCGTACAAGCTGGCGTAGGCAGCCCAATAAAAGAGGTCGTTTGACGAGTATCGTTATTGAATTTGGCAAGGCGCAGTGCTGAGAAAATGCTGACGACAAAGCCTAAGTAAGGTATGAGCAACTCAAGATGCAGTAACGATGCAGAGCTACCATAACTATATTTTACAGCAATGAAATCTGCAGAAGAACCGGGCACTACATTGAAAGGGCTGACACCAGGACTTGAAAGCAACGTATACAATATTGCCCCCGGCACCACTCCAAACGACACCATATCAGCCAGCGAATCCAGGTCTTTGCCGATGGGCGACGACACGCGTAGCGCCCGCGCCACCAGCCCGTCGAAGAAGTCGGCCACGGCCGCGATGCCCACGAAATAGGCCGCCACCACGAGGTTGCCCCCAAAAATGAAGGTAAGGGCGATGCAGCCGCAGAGCAAATTGACGCAGGTAAGGGCGTTGGGGAGGTGTCGTTTCAAGCGAAGATTAGTGCTAGGTGCAACGCTGGATGTTATCACTTCCGCATTGCTGAAATTTATAATTACTGGCAAAAGCCACCGTGATAAGATGCTTCCTTCGTCAGCATGACAGGCGTAAAAACTAAGTTAAAAACGGGTTCGAGCGCCGCTCGGCCCCGATGGTAGTGCTGGGGCCGTGGCCGGGGTATACTACCGTGGCGTCGGGCAAGGTCAGCAGCTCAGTTTTGATGCTGCGGATGAGCGTGTTGTGGTCGCCACCCGGCAGGTCGGTGCGGCCGATACTGCTTTTGAACAGCACGTCGCCGCCCGCCAGCTGCCCGCCCGCCGCGTCGTAGAACACGACGTGGCCCGGCGCGTGGCCGGGCGCGAAACGCACTTCCAACTCACTTTCGCCCAGCTTGATAACCTGCCCGGCCGCCAGCTCGCCCGTGGGCTCGGCCGGCTCGTAGGCCCCGAAGCCATAGGGCCCGGCGTAGGTGGGCACGGCCCGTAGCGTGGGCAGGTCGAGCGGGTGCAACAGGAAGGGAATGCCGGGGTAAGTGCTCAGCACGAAGGCATTGCCCAGCACGTGGTCGATATGGGCGTGCGTGTTGAGTAGATATTGCACATCGAGCTGGTGCTGGCTGATGTAGTCGCGCAGGGTTTGCTGCTCGGCGCGGCTGTACATGCCGGGGTCCACGACGGCCGTGGCGCGCGTGGCCTCGTCGATGAGCAGATAAGTATTTTCGGCGAAGCCGTTGAAGGTGAAGCTGACAATGCGGAGCATGAGCGCAAAGGTATTGGATGAGTGGATGAGTGGATGAGTGGATGAGTGGATGGTACGGTCATGCTGAACGCAGTGAAGCATCTCTATCGCTTCGTTGAACAGTTGGGCCGAAGCGGCAGAGATGCTTCACTGCGTTCAGCATGACAACCGTCGTCCCTTCTCTCATCCACCAACCCACTCATCCACTCATTATCTTGCCCGCCATGACTTCCGATTTTGACCTTTACGACTACCTGCTCGTCGGCCACGGCATTGCGGGGGCGGCACTGGCCCGCGAGCTGCGCGGGCGCGGATTCCGCGTGCTGGTGTACGACGAGCCCCGGCCCGACGCCGCCTCGCGGGTGGCGGCCGGCCTTATGAACCCCGTGGCCGGCAAGCGCTTCGCGCTCACCTGGCGGGCGCTCGAAACCCTGTCCTACGCCGTAGCCTACTACCAGGAGCTGAGCCGCGAGCTGGGTGCCGAGTTTCTGGCCGAAACCAACATTCTCAAGGTTTTTGGCTCAGTGCAGGAGCAGCAGCAGATGCTGGCCCGCGCCGCCCAAGACCCGTGGGCGAGCTTCGTGACCAGCATAGACACCGCGCCCATCGAGCGGCCGGGGCTGCTGGCCCCGCACGGCGGCGCGTGGCTGCGCGGAGGCGGCTACGTGCGGGTGGCCGAGCTGCTGGCCGCCCTGGCCCGGCAGGGTGCGGCCGAAGGCTGGCTACGCGCCGAAACTTTTAGCTGGGAAAACGTAGTTAGCGACGCGGGGGGCGTGACTTACGCGCCGGGCCGGGTGCGCGCCCGGCAGGTGGTGTGCTGCCAGGGCGCGGCTGCGCTCGGCTGCCCGCATTTCAGCTGGCTGCCTCTCACCCCCAACCAGGGCGAGGTACTGGCAGTAGAAGTACCCGGCTTAAGCCCGGACCAGGTGCTCAATCGGGGTGCCTACGTGGTGCCCGACGGGGCGGGGCAGTTTCGGGTGGGCGCTACCTATCGGTGGCCGCCCTTCGCGCCGGCCGGCTCGGAAGACGGTGAAACTGAGCTACTGGCGCGTCTGGCGGGCCTCACGCCCCTACCCTACCGGGTGCGGGGGCTGCGGCGCGGGGTGCGCCCCGCCGTGCGCGACCGCCGCCCGCTGCTGGGCCGCCACCCGGCCTTGCCGTGGCTGAGTGTCTTCGGCGGCTTCGGTTCCAAGGGCGTGTCGCTGGCCCCGCGCCTGGCCCAGTTGATGGCCAATTTTCTGGCTGGCCAGGGCGAAATCTGGCCCGAGGCCGACCTGGCGCGTTACCATAAGTTATACCCTGCTGAATTACCCAAGAAATAAGCCTACCTTTAAAACGTTTGGACAACGCCGGGCCAAACTTGCACGGATGGCAGCTTCCGGCGGCCGTTTTTCCTTCTTTGCTTTACCTCTGCCCTTTCTTATCGTGAAGTTTTTCCTCGAACGCTGCCGGGCGGCTGCCGGCTTTTTACAGATAAACAGGCGGGCCGGGGTGCTGGCCCTGGCCGGGGCGGCGCTGCTGGGCAGCCCGGCGGCGCGGGCGCAGTCGGCGCAGGAGCCCTTTGGGCGGGTGCGGGTGCAGTACAAGAACTTCGACTGGCAGTTCTACTCGACCCAGAATTTCAACGTGTACTTCTACGGCGGGGGCGAGGCCAGCGCGCGCCGCGCCGCCGAGTACGCCGAGCAGGAGCTTCAGCGCATTACGGCGCTGGTAGGGTACTACCCCTACAGCAAAACCACGCTGATGCTCTACAATTCGGTGGGGGACCTGCGCCAGAGCAACATCAACTTGCCGCTGCCCAGCTCGGTGAACGGCGGCGAGGCCCAGCTGGCGCGCATGAGCAAGGTCGAAATTGCCTTCACGGGCCGGCAAACCGACTTTAAGCGCGATATGAGCCAGCAGATAACGCAGGTGCTGCTCAATGACATGATGTACGGCGGCTCGCTGCGCGAAGTGCTGCAAAGCAACTACCTGCTGCAACTACCCGACTGGTTTATCGGCGGGGCCTCGGCCTACGCGGCCGAGGGCTGGAGCGTGGACATGGATGCCTACATGCGCGACATGGTGCGCGAGTACCCCACCGGCAACCGCACGGCGCCCTTCTTCGTGCGCAACCCGCAGCTGGCGGGCCAGAGCATCTGGAACTACGTGGCCGAGCGCTACGGCTACGGCGCGGTGCAGAACATCCTGAACCTCACGCGCATTACGCGCGACGTGGAGGTAGGCATCAGCTCGTCGCTGAACGTGCCGTTCAAGGTATTTCTGCGCAACTGGGTCAATTACTACCGCGAGCTCAACAAGCAGCCCGCCATCGAGGCCCGCGCGCAGCTGGCCGACGATGCCCGCCGCAGCTCGCGCAACCGCCGTGGGCTGGAGCTATTCTCGCAGCCCGTACTCAGCCCCAACGGGCAGCAGGTGGCCTACGCCGTAAACGACCAGGGCCGCTACCGCGTGGTAGTAGCCAACCGCGACGGCTCGCACCGCCGCACGCTGCTGCACGGCGGCTACAAAACCCCTGACCAGCAGATAGAAGGCCGCCTGCCCGCGCTGGCCTGGCGCGGCAATGGCCAGGTGGCCGTGGCCGAACTAAGCCAGGGCCGTATGGCCCTGCACCTGCGCGACGCGGCCGGCGACGGCCTGCTGAGCCGCGTGCGCGGGGCCATCCGCCTGAGCCGGCCCACTACCATCTTCGACACCTACGACCAGGTACTCGACCTGAACTACTCGCCCGATGGCAAGGCGCTCGTGTTCAGCGCCATCAAGGATGGGCAAAACGATATTTACCTGCTGAAAGCCGGCAGCCGCCGCCCCGAAAAGCTGACCGACGACCTGTTTGACGACCAGCAGGCCATGTTCTTGCCCGGCGGGCAGGCCATCGTGTTCAGCTCCAACCGCTACCTCGACTCGACGGGGCGGGCGCGGCCGGCGTCGTTTCCGAACGTGGTGAACAACTACGACCTGTTCTTGTACCACCTCGACGGGCGGGCCAAGCCAGTGGAAACGCTGGTGAGCACCATTTCAAACGAGACGCGCCCCCGGCCGATTTCAGATGATGAGATTCTGTATCTGGGGGAGGAAAGCGGGGTGCGCAGCGTGTACCGCTACTCGCGCCGCACGGGGCAGCGCCAGCCGGTTACCAATTTTTCGTCTAACGTTCAGGACTTTGACTACAATGCTACCAGCCAGGCGCTGGCGCTGGTAGCCTCGGTGCAGGCCCGCGACCTGCTCTACCTCTACCCCAAGTATGAGCTGCCCACCGAGATGTTTTTGGGTAAGACATCGCGCCAGCAGATACTGGAGGCTCGCTCGCAGCCCGCGCCAATGCCCGTGAAAGCCACCGCGCCCGTGGCCACCCAGCCGGCCCCCGCGCCGGCCAATCCCGACAACGGCGTGCCGGCCTCGTCGGCCAAGCGCCGGGGCAGCAACAAGGTGAATCCCAACAACTACCAGTTTGAGGAAGACGACGACCCGGCCATCCCGGTGCGGCCCCGGCGCGGGGTGAAGGCCGCGACGCCGGTAGCCACTAAGCCCGCCGCGCCCGCCCTAGCCGGCCCCTACCGCTACGACACGCGCTTTATGGCCGACAACCTGCTGACGGGCATCGCCGTGGACCCGCTGCTGGGCTTTGGCGTGTCGCTCCAGGCCAATTTGTCGGATGCGTTTGAGAACCAGCGCATTCAGGCCAACGTGTTTGGGCAGCTCGACTTGCGCACCAGCAACATCAGCCTGTCCTACACCAACCTCACGCACCGCCTCGACTGGGGTATCACGTATCGCAAGCAGGCATATTTCTTTAATACGCAATCAAATAGCCCTGGCCTCACGCGCTACGGCCGCCACCAGGTAGCGCCCACCATCGCCTACCCCTTCACCCATAACCTGAGCCTGCGCGGCGGTCCGCTGTTCGAAACCATGTCGCGCACCCAGACCGGCGACGCCAGCACCGTACTCGACAACAGCGTGAACTACTTGGGCTACAACGCCGAGTTGGTGTTTGACAACTCGCGGGCCACGGGCGTGAATATGCTGGTGGGCACCCGCCTCAAAATGGGTATTCTGCAAGATTACCAGCTTGGTAACAAGCAGGGCAACTTCGGCAAGTTTTACATTGACCTGCGCCACTACCAGAAGGTGCATCGCCAACTGGTGTGGGCCAACCGAGCCAGCTTCGGCACCTTCTTTGGGCCCAATGCTCAGACCTTCCGCCTCGGCGGTATGGACAACTGGCTGTTTCAGAAGTACGCCGACCAGCAGTTGCTGACGCCTACGCCCGACCCCACGAGCCTCTTCACGCAGCAGTTCGTGACCAACCTGCGGGGCTTTGACCTGAGCAAACGCACTGGCCGCAGCTACGTACTCTTCAACAGTGAGTTGCGCTTTCCCATCGTGCAGTATCTATCGCGCCGGCCCATCTACTCAGGCTTCTTCCGCAATTTGCAGTTCACGGGCTTCGTGGATGCCGGCACGGCTTATTCGGGCGGCAATCCGTTCAGCGAAAGTAACTCTAACAACACGGTGGCATTCAAGAATAATACTTTCTTCTCGGGCACGGTCATCAACTTCCGAAACCCGCTGCTCATCGGCTACGGCGTGGGCGTGCGCACTACCATGCTGGGCTTCTACACCAAGTTTGACCTGGCCTGGGGCGAGGAGAACTACACGCGCACCGGCCCCAAGCCCTATCTCACGCTGGGACACGACTTTTAGGCCTTGCTCTTAGTCTGACTTTAAACGCCTTCCCGCAATGGAAGGCGTTTTTTTTTGCAAAAAGTCAACTACTTACAGGTATTCAAGTATCTTGCTTCTACTTACCAATTTTCCAAGGCTCTTTCCCCTGCTCTATGGCAAACTGCTACTCGCTTTATCGCTTCTGGTTGGCTATCTGGCTGATGTTTGGTACGAGCCTGCTCGCCCAGGCCCAAACCACCTGCCCGGCCCCGACCAGCCTGACGGCTTTCAATATTACTATGTCTAGCGCCACAGTGTCTCTCACCGGGCCAGCCAACGCTACTGCTTACCATATAATGTATGCTCCCCTAGGCGTACCTCCTGTCCTTGCAATCGTCTATAGCAGCACCAGTCTGCCCGTGACGCTGCCGGGCCTTGTGCCGAATACAACTTATTGGGTGTGTGCCTACAATACGTGTAGCCCGGGCAGCCAAAGCGCGCAAACGTGCGGCCTCACTTTTACGACCCGGTCCTACCCTGTTACGGCCTGGCCTTATCTTGAAACGTTTGATAATACCAGCGCACCTACTTTGCCCATGAACTATAGCGTGCTCGACGCCAACAACGACGGGCACGGCTGGGCCAACGTGGCCTCCACGTATGCCAAGTCGCCGGCCAACGTGATGCAGTATACTGGCAGCGCTACGCAGGCGGCCGACGACTGGTTTTTCACCACCGACCTGGCGATGCAGGCCAGTAAGACGTACCAGCTCATGTTCAGCTACCGGGCGCTGGCCGGCACGGCCCCCCAGGCGCTGGAAGTGAAAGCCGGCCCGGCAGCCACGCCGGCTGGGCAAAGCCAGCTGCTGTTTACTAATTCCGCCATTACCAATACTACGTATGCTTTGGTGGGGGCGGGCCAGGTACTGCGCTTTACACCGCCGACCAGTGGCATTTACTTTGTGGGGTTTCATGCGACCAGCCCGGCCAGCGCGTCGAGCCTGTTTGTCGATGACATTATGATTCTGGAGGCCACGCCCTTGGCCACTGCGGGCGGCCGGGCCGCTGGCTTCAGCGTCGAGGCCGCCCCTGTGCCCTTTAGCAATCGGCTTACTATTAGCTTAACTACCCAGCAAGCCGGCCCGCTCCAGCTGACGCTGCACGACGCTGTAGGCCGCGTGGTGCGCCAGCACAACGCCACGGTGCCAGCCGGGGCCAGCACCATGGCTATGCCCGACGTGGCGGCGCTGCCAGCGGGCCTGTACCTGCTCGCGGTGCGCCAGGGCGGCGCTACGCAAATAATTCGCGTGGCTCACGAGTAAGGCTGCGCCGTTGCTACTGCGGCGGCCGGGCACGCTCCCACCGCCCCGCTGCCTGCCGTATCTTTGCGGCGTGTCGCTACCCGCCGAAATCTGGCATTTATTGCTAAAAGACCTGCGCCTCGAATGGCGGCAGCGCACCGCCCTGGCGGGCCTGCTGCTCTACGTAGGCGGCACGGTATACGTGAGCTACCTCAGCTTTACCTCGCGCGGCGGGCTGCCACCGGCCCCGGCCTGGAATGCGCTGTTCTGGATAATTCTGCTCTTCGCGGCGCTGGGCGCGGCGGGGCGCGGGCTGGCGCAGGAGCCGGCCGGGCTGCGCCTGTACTACTACACGGTGGCGCGGCCCGAGGCCGTGATTCTAGCCAAAATCTTCTACAACGCCTTGCTGCTGCTGGCGCTGGCCGGGCCGGGGCTACTGCTCTACACACTGCTGCTCGGCAACCCGGTGCAGAACATGCCCCTTTTCGCGGCCAATGTGGCGCTGGGCACCGTGAGTCTGGCCTCGTCGCTCACGCTGGTGTCGGGCATCGCGGCGCGGGCGGGGCAGGCCGGGGGCGGCACGCTGCTGGCGGTGCTGGGCTTGCCAGTGCTGGTGCCCGTGCTGCTTATCGTCATCAAAATCAGCAAGAACGCTCTCGACGGGCTACCCTGGGATGTCAGCCAGGGCCCCGTGCTAACGCTCGTGGCCTTGAACTTTATTGTGGGGGCGGTGTCCTATGTATTATTCCCGTTTTTGTGGCGCAGCTAGTTTTTTTCGGTCATGCTGAGCGGAGCGCAGCGCAGCCGAAGCATCTCTACCACTTCGTTGCTAAGCGTAAAGGTTAGTTCTCCGGTAGAGATGCTTCGACTCCGCTGCGCTTCGCTCAGCATGACGAAAAGACGACTTTTTAAGCAACTTTGCTCCCTACTAACACTAGATGTTAAACCTTCCTCCCCAGGCATTTTCGCGGCGCGATGAAGCTCCTGACCAGGAGTTTTACCGCTTCGAGCGGCTCGTAACGCACATCGACGCGGCGGCCGTGGCGGCGGTGACGCAGCTCTACCGGCAGCTGCTGCCGGCCGGCGGCGCGGTGCTCGACCTGATGAGCAGTTGGGTGAGCCACCTGCCCGCTGAAGTGCCCTACCGCCGCGTGGCCGGCCTGGGCATGAATGCCCGCGAGCTAGCCCAGAACCCGCGCCTTACCGAGCCGGGCATCGTGCAGAACCTCAACGAGAACCCACGCCTGCCCTACACCGACGGCGAGTTCGACGGGGCGGGCATCTGCGTGTCGGTGCAGTACCTCACGCAGCCAGCGGCGGTGTTTGCCGAATTGGCGCGGGTGCTGCGGCCGGGCGCGCCGCTGGTGGTCACGTTTTCCAACCGCTGCTTTCCTGACAAGGCCGTGTATGCCTGGCAGGCCCTCGACGACCGCGGCCACGTGGCGCTGGTGCAGCAGTATTTCGCCGCCGGCGGCTTTGGCCCGACTGAGGTGTACGCCCACCAACCCAAATACGGCGACCCGCTGTTTGGCGTGGTAGGCTGCGTAGCCAGCGCCAAACCAGCTAACTCTTAACTACTCACTCTTAACTCTCACCCCCCTATGAAGTGGTGGAAATACCTGACCATCGTGCTGCTGCTCTACACAGTAGCGATGGGCTTCCTGGGCCACGTGCCGCGCCTGGCCATCCTCAACGAGACGGAGCGCAACCTCTACTTCCACGTGCCGATGTGGTTTGGCATGACCATCATCCTGCTGGCCTCGGTTATCAACTCCATCCGCTACCTGCGCGACCCCAGCACGCGCCTCGATACGCTGGCCCACGAGTCGGCCAAAACGGGCATTTTGCTGGGCGTGCTGGGCTTGCTCACGGGCAGCCTCTGGGCGCGCTACACCTGGGGCACCTGGTGGACGACCGACGTGAAGCTCAACGGCGCGGCCGTAACCATGCTCATCTACGCGGCCTACCTGGTGCTGCGCGGCTCGGTGCGCGACGAGCAGCAGCGGGCGCGCTTGTCGGCTATCTACAATATTTTTGCGTTTTCGGCGGCCATTCCGCTGCTGTTCATCATGCCCCGTCTGGCCGAGGCCTCGCTGCACCCCGGCATGGGCGGCAACCCCGGCTTCTCGAAGTACGACCTCGATAGCGCCATGCGGATGGTATTTTACCCCGCCGTAATTGGCTGGACGCTACTCGGCGTCTGGATTACGGAAGTGGCTTGTCGCTTTGCCTTTGTGAAAGAGAAGATTTATGAAAAGCAAGAAAAACAACTGGCTTAGCCGGGCCGTGGCCCTGCTGCTGCCCCTGCTGCTGCTGGCCGGCGCAGCCTTCGCCCAAGCTCCCGCCGCCGAGCCCGAAATGGCCGACGCCCTGCGCGCCAGCGGCAAAATCTACGTGGTAGTGCTGGTGCTCGTCATCATCGTGACGGGGCTGCTGGTGTACCTCATCCGGCTCGATGGCAAGGTGAGCCGGCTAGAGCGCGAGGTAAATAACTAAGCGTCTGCCCTTGCGAGCGCAGCGAAGCAATCGCACCTGCTGAGTGCGCCATTCAGCCGCCCAGCTCTGGTGCGATTGCTTCGCTGCGCTCGCAAGGACAACCGCCCGGACACTTCTCAGGCTAGAACGTTGTTACAGTAACTTATGAAGAAGACGCACATCTTTATCCTGCTCATCATCGCGGCGGCGGTGGGGGTCATTATTAGCACGATGTCGGGGGCCAGCTCCTACGTCACCTTTGCCGAGGCGCGGCTGCAAGCGGCGGCCGGCAATGCCAATAAGGTACACGTGGTGGGCACGCTGCCCCGCAACGCCGAGAAGCAGCCCATCGGGCTGGAATACGACGCCCGGCGTGACCCCAATTTCTTCGCCTTCACGCTGGTTGATACGCTGAATGTGGCCCAGCGCGTAGTGTACCACAACCCCGCCCCGGCCGACCTTGACAAGTCGGAGCAGGTAGTAATCGTGGGCGCGATGAAAGACAACGTCTTCGTGGCCGACCAGATTCTGACCAAGTGCCCCAGCAAATACGTGGAGAAGGACCTAGGCAAGGAAACCCCGCCCGCGACGGCCAAGCTGTAAGCTGGCGCGGCAATTCACTTTTCCTACCCTAATTCCGGCTGTCATGCTGAGCTTGCGAAGCATCCTATCACGCTTTCTTGGTTCGTTCCAACGTGACGGCATGCTTCGCAAGCTCAGCATGACAGCCGGGGTTATTTGTGGGCTCAGCCTGGCCGCCCGCGCCCAGGTGGCCAACGACAACATCGAAAACCGCCGCTCGCTACGCGCCGAGGAAACTATCACCTCCACTACCACCGGCTGCACCGTGCAGCCGAGCTGCGTAGACGAGCGCCTGACGGGCCGATGCATCGAGTACCACAACGACCAGTGGTTTGAGTTTCGGCCGCCCACGGCGGGCACCTACTACGTGAACATCGGCGGGCAGCGCTGCCGCGACGTGCGTGGCGTGCAGCTGGTAGTGCTCACGGGCCCGCCGTGCGAGCCGGCTACCTACCGCATTTTGTCGTGCATCTCCTTCGGCACGCAGGACGACTTGTTTGTGACGCTACCCGACCTGCAAGCGGGCGTGCCCTACCTGCTCGACGTCGATGGCTACCTCAAAGACTACTGCACCTTCACGCTGCAAGTGAGCGGCCGGGCGCGGGGCCTGCCCGCCGTGCCCGCGCCTGGCATTCCGGACACCGCACCCGGCACCAGCCGCCTCATCGAGCTGAGCTGGGAGGTGCCCGACTCGCTGCCCACGGCCACGCACTGCCGGGTGCTGCGGCGCGAGCAGCGCGGGTTTCGGGCCACCGAAATCCGGCGGGTACACATCACGCGCAACGTGTACGGCGCGCGGCGAGCCAGTTACACCATCACCGATACGCTGCCCGGCGTGGGCCAGTACCTTTACCAGGTAGTGGCCGAAAACGACGATGCTCCCGAGCCGCCCGCCCTGCTCAAGCAGCAGTGGGTGGGCTACAGCAAGCTCAAGCCCGTGTATGCGGGCGCCATCGACGGCGGCACGTCGTTTCTCGATTTGCCACTGGCGCGCTACCCGCGCGGGGCCTACGTCAGCTTTCTCGTCACCAATCCGCAAAACGGGAACCTGCTGCGCGCCCTGAGCCTTACCAACCAGCCCGGCGACGTGCCGCGCGCCCGCCTCTACGCCCAGCCCTGGCGCGATGCCGGCCTGAGCAAAGTAGCGGTGGACGTAACCTGCCGCCCCGTACGCGGGGCCACGTTTACCGAGCATTTACTGCTGCCGCTGAGTACGCCGGGGTACTAGGCGGTAATCCCGTTCAGAAAGCCATCTTGTCCAAGTATCGTCATGCTGAGCGGAGCGCAGCGGAGTCGAAGCATCTCTACCGGTGAACTAACTCCTGACGCCTGTAACGATGCGGTAGAGATGCTTCGACTTCGCTGCGCTCCGCTCAGCATGACGGTCCTAAACTAACGCTACCCACCAACCGCACCCCCACCCCGCCGCGGGCGGTACCTTTGCAAGAAAAATTAGTTTGCCTGTGAATTTACTTATCGGAAATCTCGGTCAGGCCAGCGTTATTCTGGCTTTCGTGGCGGCGGCGGTGTCGGCCTACGGCTATTTTCAGGCGGCGCGGGGCCGGGCGCTCGGCGAGGCCGATGCCAGCTGGCTGCGCCTGGCGCGGGGCGCGTTTTTCGTGCACGGCGCGGCGGTGCTGGGCGTGGTGGTGTGCTTGTTCAACATCATCGCCGAGCACCGCTACGAGTACTACTACGCCTGGTCGCACTCGTCGAACCACCTGCCGGTGTACTACATCATTTCCTGCTTCTGGGAAGGCCAGGAGGGCAGTTTCCTGCTCTGGATATTCTGGCACGTGCTCATCGGGCTGGGCATTATGAAATTCAACCGCAGCTGGGAAGCCCCGGTGCTGGCCATTTTCGCCTCGGTGCAAGCCTTCTTGGTGAGCATGATTCTGGGCGTCGTGGTGGGCGGCACCAAGGTGGGCTCCTCGCCTTTCATCTTGCTGCGCGACTTCCTCACCGACCTGCCGGTGTGGAAAACCCAGCCCGACTTCGTGCCCAAAGACGGCACCGGGCTCAACGCCCTGCTCCAGAACTACTGGATGGTGATTCACCCGCCCACGCTGTTTCTGGGCTTTGCGCTCACGCTAGTGCCATTTGCCTTCGCCATCGCGGGCCTCTGGAAAAAAGAGCTGACTACCTGGGTCAAGCCCGCTTTGCCGTGGACGTCGCTAGGCGGCGCGGTGCTGGGCGTAGGCATCATGATGGGCGCGTATTGGGCCTACGAGACGCTGAACTTCGGCGGCTACTGGAACTGGGACCCCGTGGAGAACGCCGTGTTCATTCCTTGGCTGGTGCTCATCGCGGCGCTGCACGGCATGGTGCTGTGGCAGAAGCGCCGCATCGGGCTGCGCACCTCGTTTGCCTTGGTGGTGGCCACGTTCGTACTGGTGCTTTACGCTACCTTCCTCACCCGCAGCGGGGTGCTGGGCTCGGCCTCGGTGCATTCGTTTACCGACCTCGGTTTGTCGGGGCAATTGCTGATTTACCTCGGCTTCTTCACCGTGCTGGCCGTGGTGCTGCTGGTGCGCCGCTGGAAGGAAATTCCGATTTCGGAGAAAGAGCTGAGCGCCTACTCGCCCGAACTGTGGGTGTTCGTGGGGGCCACGGTGCTGTGTTTGGCCGCCTTCCAGGTGGTGTTTACGACCAGCATTCCGGTTTATAAAGCCTTCCTGGGCTTCTTCGGCGTTAAGGCCAATCTGGCTTTGCCGGCCGACCAGGTTTCGTTTTATACCCGCATTCAGCTCTGGAGCGGCGTGCTCATTGCCCTGCTCTCGGGCATCGGGCAGGTGATGTGGTGGCAGCGCAACGATAAGGCGTCGGTCATCAATGCTTTCGCCCCTACCGTGATGCTCTCGCTGCTGGGCACGGCGCTGGGCGTGCTGCTGCTGCGCTACTTTGGGCACACCATCACGCTGCCCTACGCGGTGCTGCTGGCGGCAGGCTTGTTTGGCCTGCTGGCTAATTTGAGCACCTTGTTCGGGCTGTGGCGGCGCGGCGTCACGCTCTCGGGCGGGGCAGTGGCCCACGTAGGCATCGCCCTGATGCTACTCGGCATGCTGGGCTCGGCAGGCTACTCCAACACCATCTCGCGCAACGTAACCGGCCAGCTTATTTCGCAGCAAATGAGCACCGAGGAAAATCGCGACAACGTGCTGCTGCTGCGCAACGAAACCGTGCCCATGCAGAAGTACGACGTAACCTACACCGGCCAGTACCTCGACGTGCCCACCGTGCCGGGCTACGTGAACACGCAGCTGCTTTACCGCACCGACGACGACTACCGGGCCATCGCGCGCGGCGACATCAAGCGCGGCGACAAAGTGTACTACAAAACCGGCGACACCCTGGAAATTCGCCCCGAGAACACCTACTACCGCGTCAACTACGAAGACCGCAAGACGGGCGAGAGCTTCGTGCTTTACCCCCGCGCCCAGGTCAATGAGGAGATGGGCGGCCTGCTGCCCTCGCCGGCGCTGCTGCACTTTGCCAGCCACGATATCTACTCGCACATTACCTCCGTGCCCGACCCGCGCAAAGAGCAGCCCTGGAGCCCCAGCGTGCCGCACGAGCTGAGCGTAGGCGATACGTTGTTTTTGAACGACTACTTCGCCGTGTTCCGGGCCATCGAGCAGGCGCACGAGGTGCCCGGCATCAAGCTCCAGCCCGGCGACATTGCCCTGCAAGCCGACATGATTATCAGCGGCGAGAAGGGCCGGCAGTACCACGCCCACCCCATTTTCCTGCTGCGCGACCGCCAGATTGGCCGCGTGCCCGATGAGGTAGAGGACCTGGGCCTCCGCCTCACCCTCGACCAGATAGACCCCGTGAAGGGCAAGTTCACGCTCGGCGTGAGCAGCACGGCCAAAGACTACATCGTGCTGCAAGCCACCGAAAAGCCCTTCATCAACCTGCTGTGGGGCGGCACCCTGCTCATGGGCCTGGGCCTCACGCTCAGCATCCGGCAGCGCCGCACCGCCAAGGCCAAGCCCGCCCCCGCGCCCGCCAAGGGTCGCGCCGGGGCTGCCCGCCCGCAAGCCGTAGCGTAGAGGTATTGACCTGAAAGCCTCGAAAGCCGGCTGGTTTGGCGCAAGGCGCGCAAGCAGCCGGCTTTTGCTTGCCTGAATGTTTCAGAGTACCCGCCGGCAGGGGCGGGCCGCTACTTCCTTAAACAATTTCCGGCAAGAGCTTCTTTTAGCGGCTACTACTGGCTTTTCTGGCTTATGCGCGTTGGTTTTTTTGGAGCGGGGCGGGTAGCGGCGGCGCTGGCCCCGGCGCTGGTGGCGGCCGGGCACTCGGTGGCCTTCGTGGCCAGCCGCACGCCGGGCAGCGCCGCCGCGCTGGCGGCCCAGTTGCCGCAGCCTTGCCCGGCCCTAACGCTACCGCTTGCGCAATCCCTTCCCCCGGCCAACCTCTACCTGCTGGCCGTGCCCGACGCGGCCGTGCCCGAGGTGCTGGCCAGTGTGGCCTGGCCGGCCGGGGCGCAGGTAGGGCACGTGGCCGGGGCGCTGCCGCTCTCTGTTTTTGAGGCCGCGCCGCAGGTGCGCGGCGGGGTGCTGTATCCGCTCCAGACCTTCAGCCCTGGCCGGGCTATCAACTGGCCCACGGTGCCGCTGTTCGTGGAGGCCGCCGACGCGGCTACCGAGGCTGCGCTGCTAGCGCTGGCGCGCAGCCTCAGCCAGCGGGTGCAGCTGCTCGACTCAACCCAGCGGCTGCGGCTGCATTTGGGAGCCGTTTTTGCCAGCAACTTTACCAACCACGCGCTGGGCATCGCGCACCGGCTGCTGGCCGAGGCCGGGCTCAGTTTTGAGCTGCTGGCCCCGCTGGTGCGCGAAACTGTGGACAAGGCCCTGGCCGCCCCCACTGGCCCGTTTGTGGTGCAAACCGGCCCGGCCGCCCGCCACGATACCCCTACCCTAATGGCGCACACGGTCGCCCTGACCAACCATCCGGCCTGGCAAACGCTTTATAGCCAGCTCAGCCAGAGCGTTCAGGCGGCGGCGGTGTACCCGCCCGGCCCTGCCTAACTTTGTACTTTCCAACTGGCTCGCGCAGAGCCCTCCCTTATTTTGCAAGCTTCCACCATTCTCTTTCAATTTCAGGACGGCCAGCCTGCCCAGACGCACGTGGCCGCCAGCGGCGAGTCGGTGCTCGACGTGGCCCTCAACAACGGCATC
Organism: uncultured Hymenobacter sp.; assembly: GCA_964277755.1. Lineage (GTDB taxonomy): Bacteria > Bacteroidota > Bacteroidia > Cytophagales > Hymenobacteraceae > Hymenobacter. The sequence continues at coordinate 37,665 of CAXYJY010000043.1, read as the reverse complement.
CAGCTCCAGCACAACTGCGGCGGCGTATGCGGGTGCAGTACCTGCCACATCTACGTGGACAAGGGTATGGATGAGCTGCCCGAGATTTCCGATAAGGAAGAAGACTTTATCGACCGCGCCATCAGCCCGCGCCTCAACTCACGCCTGGCCTGCCAGTGCGTGCTACCCAACGAGGCGCTGGAAGTAGTCGTCACCATCCCACCCCAGAATTTCTTGGGCCACTAATTAAGAGTTATGAGTTTTAAGTGTTGAGTTTTGAGTTGCCGCGTTTGGCTTCTCACTTTCTCAAAACGGCCAACTCAGAACTCAAAACTTAAAACTCATAACTCAACCGCCGTGAACCATTACGAGCCGCCCATCGAGTGGGCCGACCACGAAGACATTGCCATCGCGCTCTACGAGAAGTTTGGCGACGACTTCACCGAGGCCAAAATCTACCGCATCCGCTTTACCGAGCTGCTGGACTGGATACTGACGCTGCCCAACTTCGCGGGCACCCGCGAGCAGTCGACCGAAGGCCACCTGGAGCAGATTCAGGCCAAGTGGGTGTACGAGTGGCGCGACCACCAGTAGCCGCCTACTCAACCCTACGCCGGGCGGGCCGTATGACTTGGCCCAGCCCGCAGTAGCCGGTTGTTCGCATTTTTAAGACAGGTTATGAAGACCGGAACCGTAAAATTTTTCAATGAAACCAAAGGCTTTGGTTTCATCACCGACGATGCTACCCGCGAAGAGTTCTTCGTGCACGCTACCGCCCTCAACGGCGCGCAGATTCAGCAGAATGACAAGGTAGAGTTTGAAACCCAGGACGGCCGCAAGGGCGTGAACGCCGTGAACGTGCGCCGCATCTGAGGTTGTGCCTACTTTGGCCAACCACTAAAAAAGCCCTGCCCGATACCGGGCAGGGCTTTTTTAGTGGTTGACTTTCGATTTACTGACGCATAAAAAAGGCCACCCGCCTGGGTGGCCTTTTTGCAAAGAGCTGCCAAGCAGCTTTCCTTACTTCACGATGCTAATCTGGCTTGAGGTGTACTCTTCGCCGTTGCGCACTTGCAGGTGGTAAATGCCAGCGGCCAGGTTGCTCAGGTCAAGCTTAGTCGTGTTGTTGTCGCGGGCTGTGCCCGTGTACACGCGCTGGCCGAGTTGGTTGGTTACTTCTACTCCCAGGCCGTTTGCAGCGTTAGCCGCTTGCACATTGAGGTTGAAGATACCCGATTCCGAGGGGTTGGGGTACACCGTGATAGCGCGCTGCAGCTCCTTGGAAGTAGCCAGGGTCACACTTAGGTTGGCTTCCATCATGAGGCGGCCATAGCTAGCGTTAGTGGTTGACAAATCGGTAGGAGTGCCCCCACCAATGGCGACGCCGAAATAAGCATTGCTACGCGTAGGAGCTTCTGCTTGAATTACTACCGGATAGTAAGGAAGACCCGTATAAACCGGCTGGGCCAAACCAGCCAGGAAGCTGCTACCAGCCGTAATAGCGGGTGGGGTGGTGATGGTAAATGTTTTGTAGGTACCGATGTCGCTGGATTGAATGACGTAGTTAGCCGACTGGCCTAATACGGCACCTGCAGCAGATAACACAACTCCATACACGGTTTGGCCAACCGATGTAGCAGCACTAGCAGAGGCAGTAGTGCTACCCAAGTAAACGCTCACGGAAGTCACCGTACCAGCCCGCTGCGTGGTGTATTTGGTGGCGTAAATGCCGCCCGTAGTCGGTGCTCCTACCACAAAGCTGCCAGAAGTATTCGTTTGGTCGCTGGGGATGTAGGAGAACGCCCCGGTGCTACCCGTAACTGCTTGCTGTACGGCAGCCGAATTATTCGTATTGTTACCGTCGCTAGGTACCGTCACAGTCACGGTATTGGTACCTGTTACGAAGGTGGTTGGATAGCCAGCAAACGTTACAGTAGTGGAGGCTCCAGAAGCCAGCGAGGCAACAGTCTGTGTATTGCTGAACGTATTGGCTCCCGTTACATTAAGCGTAACCACCAGATTGGTGAGCGCTCCAGTACCCGGATTGTTAATCACTGCTTGTACTGCGTGTGGCAGTCCAGCGGGTACAGGTAGTTTGCCTAGTGTGTAAACGGCTGCAACGGCAGCGTCATTGGTTGTTGGCGGAGCAACGGGCGCAAAGCGCAAGGTGCGACCAGCATCGGGAGTTACCGTTTGGCGGAAGTTGAATGTATTAAGGTACCCACCGCTTGCAATAATCGTTGAGTAGTCCACGAAAGTGGCTGCACTCCAAGCATCGGCAGACTGCTTAGATGCTTGCGTAATCTGGCCATTGGCAGTAGCTGTTCCTTTCAACCCCACCTGTGCATAACGTGCCCCGGCGGTGCCGGTACCAGCCGTAGCCGTATTATAAACCATCTCAATGACGCCAGTTGCCTCGTACAAGCGCACCTGAAAGCTTAGGTTGGCATACTGCGTGCTCACCGTTGCAGCTTTATCGGCCACATTCTTCCACTGAATAGTGCAGATGCGTGACCCTGCGCTGCCAGTAGTAGCCACCCGGTATTCGGTGCCACCAGTCGAGCTTGCCGTCAGGTCAAAATTGAACGGGGCGATAATGTTTGGGTTGACAGAGCTGTTGAAAGGATTGACTACTGCTGGGTTAGCTACCTCTGGCAGAAACATCGCCGTAGCCGAAGGAGCAGTTGCCCCTAGCTTGATAAACCCATTGGTGTTCAAAACAAACTGGGTAAACGTAGCGCCATTATAAGGAAAGGAGAACCCTATATTCTGCACTGCCGAGTTATCATCATCAGTGTTGGCTGTGGTGATAGCAGTACCGCTGGTACCAAGGTCGGTGTAAGTGGTCGTTGTGTTAGTGGCACCTGCAACTGTATAGTTCAGGTTCTGTGCTTGCGCCACTAACGCGGTACTGCCCAATAGCAAGGCAGCGAGGCCCGCTTGCCGCAATTGCTTGCCGAAAGCAACTCCCGGAATGTATTTGTGTGTCATGTCAAAAATTGATGAAAAGAAGGGGAAAATGAGGATGTTAGTACGAAGCAACCAGTGTGTATACCTTTAAATGCCGCTTTGCGGCTACAAGATGCTACTTTTTAATGGTATTCTCTCAAGTTTTTAATGGTATTCTCTCAAGGCCAGTTTCTCCGCACTACGAATTAGCTACTCACAGGGATATGGTTTAAAGCAAAATAACCAACCGCTTCGGTATTCCCGAAAGTGGTTGGTTATTTTTAAAGCTAAGCAGCGAGCCTGCTTAGCACACTCGTTTTACTCCACCTCGGCCAAGCGCACTACCAGCCCATCGACGCGGGGCGTGAGGCGAATCTGGCAGCTGAGGCGGCTGGTTTCGTGCAGCACGGGCAGCGTGTCGAGCATGGCCCACTCGTCGTCGCTGGGCTCGGGCAGGGCGGGGCCGGCCAGCACTTCCACGTGGCAGGTGGCGCACAGCGCCATGCCCCCACAGGTGGCCTGAATGGGGTAGTCGCTGGCCTTAAGCAGCTCCATGAGGCTCAAACCCATGTCGGTGGGTGCTTCCAGCTCGCGCCGCTGGCCGGGCGCTTCTTCTACGTAAATGCGAACGTCGCTCATAATCGAGTTAAGAGTTAAGAGTTGAGAGTTAAGAGTTAAAAATTTGCCAACTGGCTAACTCTTAACTCTTAACTCTTAACTCTCAACTCCCTTAAAGGGACGGTGCCCCGTTTACGGTGGTGTACTTGAGGGTGTACTTTTTGTCGGGGTAAATGTACTTGAACGCGCCCTGGCACATGAGCGCCGCCTCGTGGAAGCCGCACAAGATGAGCTTGAGCTTGCCGGGGTACGTGTTGATGTCGCCGATGGCGTACACGCCGGGCAGCGAGGTGCTGTAGTCCAGGGTGTTTACTACCACCGCGTCGTTGTCGAGGGCCAGGCCCCACTCGCCGATGGGCCCAAGCTTGGGCGTGAGGCCGAACAGCGGCACAAAGGCATCGACGGGCACGGTTTCGGCCTGGCCGTTATTGCCGGTGATGGTGACTTGCTGGAGCATCTCGTCGTCGCCGTGCAGGTGCGTCACGTTGGAGCTAAGCACGAGCTTGATGCGGCCGGCTTCGTGCAGCTTCTGCACTTTCTCGGCCGAGTCGGCGGCCCCGCGGAAGGTAGTGCCGCGGTGCACGAGCGTCACGTCCGAAGCCACGTTGGCCAGGAAGTTGGTCCAGTCGAGGGCCGAGTCGCCGCCGCCCGCAATCACAATTTTCTTGTCGCGGAAGTGCTCGGGGTCGCGCACCATGTAATGCACGCCTTTGCCGCCCTCAAAGCGCTCCAGATTTTCCACGGCCGGCTTGCGCGGCTCGAATGAGCCCAGGCCACCCGCGATGGCCACCGCCTTGCACTGAATCTCGGTGCCGTCGGTGGTATACAGTTGAAACGAACCGTCCTCCAGCTTCGCGAAGCGCTCGACACGCTCGCCCAGGGTGAAGGTGGGGTGGAAAGGCTCGATTTGCTTCATCAGGTTGTCGACCAGGTCACCGGCCAGCACCTCCGGGAAGCCCGGAATGTCGTAAATCGGCTTCTTGGGGTAGATTTCGGTGAGCTGGCCGCCGGGCTGCGGCAGGGCGTCTACCACGTGGCAGCGCAGCTTCAGTAGGCCAGCTTCAAACACGGCAAACAAGCCCACGGGGCCAGCGCCGATGATGCAGATATCCGTCGAAACAATCTCGGGCATTACGGGAAATTTAAGTATTTAGAATGAGTACAAAGATACGGCCGCAGGCCCGGAATGCGGTGGGCAATACGGGTTTTTGGGGCGCTTATAGCGGCATTGGCCCGGTTTTAGTTTTGGCGCGGAGTGTAGCGTAAGCTTTAGCTTGCGGGTTCGTTTGGGTGGACCCGTCGCCCGTTCGCAAGCTAAAGCTTGCGCTACATTACCTTTTATCGTTTATGCCTACCTACTCTACTGCCGCGCGCCTCGCCGCCCTTTCGCTTCTCGCCACCATGGCCGCCTGTACGGCCCCGCGCAACATCACGACTTCGGGCAAAGTGACGCCCCAGGGCGAGTTTCGGGTAGCCTATAACCAGAGCTTCAACGTAGCCACCGCGCCGCTCGCCAAGGCCGGCGCGGCCGTAAAAGAGGCCGCCAGCAGGCTCGGCACCCAGGCCGAAGAAGGCCAGAAGGTGAACTACTCTGACGCCGTGAGCCAGGTGCAAACCGCCGCCCTTGCCTACCTCGTCGACCCGGTGCAGCCGGCCTCCGACTTCAGCATCCGCTACGGCATCGTGCCGCGCCTCGACGCGGGCTACAAGTACGCCTTCGGCTCGCACGTGTTCGACGCGGCCTACCAGCTGCTCGGCCCCACCGGCTCGGTCGAAAACCCCGAGCGCGGCGCTACCGGCGGCACCACCTACGCCAGCATCGGGCTGCAATATGCCATTCAGCGCGCGGGCCTGCCCAAAATCGCCTTCCTCGGCGACCTCAACAATCTGCTGGGCCTTTCGGCCACCCGCCAGGACTTAGTGATTCCGCTCACCATCAGCCAGTCGCTGGGCGCGGAGGAGAGCATCGGGGCCATCAGCTACGGTGCGGTGTACGCCCACTCGTGGGTGAGCTACGGCTTTCGGCCCAATAACCTCTACAACCGCGCCGGCACGGCTGTGCTGCCCGAGCTACCCAGCCAAAGCAATAGCTTTTCGTCCTACGGCCTGTTTCTGAACGCCAAAATCGGCTACAAATACGTGTATTTCGTGCCCGCCCTCAGCTTCTACTACCAGAACTACGGCACCTTCACGCTGGTCGATGGCAGCACTACCTCGTTCAGCGGTGCCACGTTCATTCCATCGCTGGGCGTGCAGTTCCGCATCCCGAGCTTCAAGTAAGCGGCGAGGCGGCCGGGCCGGAACTTCGGGCCGGGCGGCCGTGTCTGGGCTGTCACTGACCTACTTATCGTAGCTTGGTGCCCGCCAATGAAGTATTTCTTACTCTTGTTCCTGACTACGCTGCTGGTTGGGCGCGGGCAGGTGGGCCGGGCGGGCTCGCCGCCCGCGCCCGGCCGGCAGCTGCCGTTTACGGTGTACGTATTTCTGGCCGAAAGCTGCCCCATCAGCCAGCAGGCCACGCTGCCCTTGCGCGAGCTACACGCCCGCTACGCGGCGCGGGGCGTGCGCTTCGTGGGCGTGTTCCCGGGCGGCACGGCCACGGCGGCGTCGGTGGCCGGGTTTAAGAATAAGTACGCAGTGCCGTTTGCCTTGCAGCTCGACCCCAAGCAAAAGCTCACGCGCCGCTTCAAGGCCACTGCTACCCCCGAGGCGCTGGTAATGGCGGCCGATGGCCGGATTTTATACCAGGGCCGGCTCGATGATAGGTACGCCGCATTGGGCGAGCGCCGCACCGTGAGCCAGCACCACGAGCTGGCCGAGGCGCTGGCCGACCTGGCGGCCGGCCGGCCGGTGGCCGTGCCGCGCACCGAGCCGGTGGGGTGCTTTATTGAGAAGTAACGCCACGTTTATATATTAGCTCGAAACCTGTTACTTACGCTATGCTGAAACAAGTATTCTTCCTGCTGGCGGTGCTGGCCCTGGTCCTGCCCGGCCGTGCCCAGACCACGCCCAACTTCAGCGAGCACATCGCGCCACTCATCTACAACCACTGCGCGCGCTGCCACCGGCCAGGCGAGGTAGCGCCGTTTTCGCTGCTGAGTTACTCCGACGTAGCCAGCCGGGGCCTCACTATCAAGGCCGTGACGGGCTCGGGCTACATGCCACCTTGGAAGCCCGACCCCAACTACCGCCACTACCTCGACGAGAACGTACTGAGCACCGCCGAGGTCATGCTTATCAAGAATTGGGTTGATGGCGGGATGCCGCAGGGCAACCCCGCGCTGGCCCCGCCCGTGCCCACCTTCCCGAGCGGCTCGCAGCTCGGCACGCCCGACCTGGTAGTGCCGATGGCGCAGAAATTTACCATCCCCGGCAACAACCAGGATTTGTACCGCGTCTTTGTGCTACCCGTGACCCTGCCCGCCAATAAGGACGTGTCGGCCATTGAGTTCCGGCCCGGCAACAAGAGCCTGGTGCACCATTCCATCATTGGCATCGACACCACCAACCAGGGCGCGGCGCTCGACGCGGCTTCGCCCGGCTACGGCTACACTAGCTTCGGCGGCTTCGGCTTTACCACCGTCGAGGACAACTTCGCGGGCTGGGTGCCGGGCGCTCAGGCGCGCTTCTACCCCACCGGTCTGGGCAAAAAGCTCTATAAAAACGCCCGCCTGCTGGTGCAGGTGCACTATGGCCCCACCAGCGTGGCCCAGACCGATTCGTCGGTGCTCAACATCTTCTACAGCCGCCAGCCGGTGGCGCGCTACGTGCAGACGCTGCCCGCCATCCAGCCCTGGAGCGGCCTCGCCAACGGCCCGTTCGTGATTCCGGCCAACCAGGTCAAGACCTTCCATTTCAGCCTGACGGTGCCGCAGAATGTGAGCGTGCTCTCGGTGCTGCCGCACTCGCACTTGCTGGCCAAGAAGTGGAAAATCTGGGCTGTGAAGCCCAACGGCGATACCATCAAGCTGGCCAAAATCGACTCCTGGAATTTCCGCTGGCAGGGCAACTACCGCTTCCTGAACATGCAGAAAATACCGGCCGGCGCCCGCCTCGAAGCCGACGTAACCTACGACAACACCGCCAGCAACCCGCGCCAGCCCAACTCGCCACCCCAGCAGGTGCAGTGGGGCGAAAACACCACCGACGAGATGCTGCTCGGCTACTTCGACATCGTACCCTACCTGCCTGGCGATGAGAGCGTGGCGCTGGCCACCCGCGCCGTAGTGCCCGTGAGCACGGCGGCCGACGACGACTTTCTCCTCCATCCCAACCCCGCCGAGCTAGGTTCCGCCACCGCCAGCTTCACCCTTGAAAAAGCTGGCCCCGTGAGCTTGCGCCTGCTCGACCAGAACGGCCGCTTGGTGCGCGTGCTTACTAATCAGGCGCAGCCGGCCGGCCCGCGCCAGGTACCGCTGCCGCTGCAAGAGCTGGCGGCGGGCTTGTACCTGGTGCAGCTGGAGGCTGGGGGGCGCGTGCGCGTGGGCAAATTGCTGGTGCAGTAGGCGCGGGTAACCTCACGAGACCCCTATGGGGCTGGCCCCTCTCCCGTGGAGAGGGGGAGCCGACCGCTAGTAAACGACAGACAAGTAAATAAAGAAGGCCGGGAGCGCTGCTGCTGGCCTTCTTTATTTAAAAAATGAATGTCTGGCTCCCCCTCTCCACGGGAGAGGGGGCCAGCCCCATAGGGGTCTCGTGAGGTTACCCGCGTCAGGGCGCGCCTACTCCTTCACCAGCTTCAACGTGCTATGCTGCGTGCCCTGCTGCATGCGCACCACGTACACGCCGGTAGCCAGCGCCCCAGCTGCCGCCAGTGGCAGCGTGGTGGCCCCGGCGGCCAGCACCGTTTCCTGGCGGGCCAGGGTGCGGCCGAGGGCATCGAGCAATTCCCAACGGGCGAGGCCGGGCGCGGTGGTGCGAATGAGCAGGCTGGATACTTCGCCGCCGCGGGCGGGATTAGGATAGAGCTGGGCGGCAAAATCAGCCAGGCCAGCCACCCGCACGGCGCGCACCGGCGAGTAGCTGGCGGTGCCGTCGAGGTCTACCTGGCGCAGGCGGTAGTACACCGGGTCGGCGGCGTAGCGGGCAATGGCCGGGTCGGTGAGCTGGTAGCTGTGGGTTTGGGCGGTAGTACCGTGCCCGGCCACCGTGCCAATGCGCTGAAACTGCTGCCCGTCGGCGCTGGCTTCTACCTCGAAGTGGTCGTTGTTGCGCTCCGAGGCGGTCGTCCATTTCAAAAGCGCATCCGCCCCCAGCGGCTTGGCCGTGAAGCTGGTAAGCGTTACCGGCAGCGGCGCGCTGACGCCGCTCACGGTGAGCGTGCCCAACTGCGCCACGCTGCCCGCCAGCGTGCGGATGCCCGCGCTGCTGCCGGGGGTAGCCGGCGCGCCCTGCGCCACCCAGGGGCCGCTGGCCTGGTCGGCCCGCCAGAGCTGGGCGGGCGCGGCGGGGTTCAGGCCGTTGTCGTTGTCGCTGACCCAGCTCAGGGCCACGGCGGCGGGATTGGCCGGGTTAAGGGGCAATTCCGTCACTACCTGCCACACCCGGTCGATGCCTTTATTGGTGCCGTTTTGGCCGTAGCTCGTGCCAGCTTGTTGTAGGCCGGCGGTGCGGGTCACGGTCACGCCGCCCAGGTTCTGGCCGTTGGGGTTTAGGGTCAGGCCGCTGTAGAAATCGAACATATTGGTACCACTCACGGCCGTGCGTGCTACTTGCAGGCGGCCCTGCACGTAGCGGCCGGGGGCCTCGCCCGCCACCTGCCCGCCCACGGGCAGCGCCAGCGTAAACACTGGGCCACCCGCGCTGCCCTGGGTGCGCAGCAGGCCCTGGCTCAGCGTCAGCACATTATTTACCGTGAGGTCGGCGGAGACGAAGAGGCGATTGCTGCCCGCCGTGCCGGTATTGGCCACGGTGAGGTGGGCCACGCTGGCCGTGCCGGGCGCAAATGTCTGGTCCTGGCTGCCGCCAAAGAGCAGCGTGCCCGCCGAGGCCAGCGTGCCAGCGTTGGTAAAATCGCCGGTGAGCTGCACGGTGCCGGCGTTGGTGAGGGTAGCGCCGGTGGCGGTTTGCAGGCCGCCCTCTACGTAGAGCACCGCCCCGCTCTGCACCGTGAGGGCGGTGCCGCTGGTGGCCGTCAGGGTCTGGGCGGCGGCCGGGGCGGCCAGCAGGGCTAGCAGCAGGGCCAGGGACTGATGCAAATGGCGTTGCGTCAGCCGGCCAGGGGTAAAGAGCTGTTTCATAGCGATAATTTTTGCCAGAAGAAAACTGATGCCGTCCCGCCCTACGGCAGCGTCAGGCTGAAGCTGAAGCCCCGGTCGGCGGCCGTGCCAGTGGGGTCATAGGTGAAAATTTCCACGTAGCCCGTATTGGGGCGGCAGCTTACTAGGCCGGGCGAGTTGAAGAGGGTAGCTGCCACGGTGGCAGTAGTCAAATCCTGGGTGCTCAGCCCGCTGGCGGGCGAAAAGGTGAGGCGGTAGCTGCCGGTGCTCTGGCGCGCCACGGCATAGTTGCCGGTAGTGGCGTAGAGCGTGCCCGCGCTGCCCACCGAGCCCAGCGCCACCGGCCGCCGCCCGTAGCCGGGCAGCTGGGCGGGGTCGAGGCTGCCTAGCGAGCCATCGGCATTGACCACCGCCACCCGCGGCCCGCCGCCGAGGTCGAAGGTTTGCAAGGCATTGCCGGCCAGTGCGTAGGCGCGGGTGCCGGCGGCATTCACGGCCACCGCGCGCGACAGGCCAGCCAGCGCCACGCTGCCCAGGCTGGCGGGCGTGCTGCCGCTCACGTCGTAGCTGCGCAGCGTGGCCCCGACGAGGCTATTATGCACTACCAGCACCCGGCCGCCGGCCGGGTACACGGCCACGGCCGAGGGCGCGGCGTCGGTAGTGGCCGTGCCCAGCAGCGTGGGCACGCTGCCGCCGCTCAGGTCGTAGGCGCGCAGGCTGGCATCGGTGGCGCTCAGCACGTAGGCGCGGGTGCCGGCCGCGTTTACGGCCACGGCGGCGGGGCTCTGGCCGGTGGCCACGGTGCCCAGGCTGGTGGGCACGCCGGGGCTGGTGCTGTAGGTCTGCAAGGTATTGGCGCTGGTAACCACGTACAGGCGGTCGGCGAGCGGATTGGTGGCCAGCGCGCGCGGCGTGCCGCCCGCCGCCGTGCTGCCCAGCAAAGCCGGCAGACCCGTACCGCTGAGGTCGAACACCTGCACCGCTGCCGCGTTGGTTCCTACGTAGGCGCGGGTGCCGGCCGCGTTCAGCGCCAGCCCCGTGGCGTAGGCGCTGGCCCCCACGGTGCCCAGGCTGGTGGGCAGGCCCGCCCGGCTGATGTCATACACATCGAGCTTGCCGGTCTGGTCGTTGTTGATGACGTAGGCGCGGGTGCCGGCCGCGTTCACCGCCAGGGCCGAGGGCGACGGGCTGGTGCCCACGGTACCCATACTCACGGGCAGCGCGCCGCTGCTCAGGTCGTACACTTGCAGGGTATTATCCGACGAATTGAGCACGTAGGCGCGGGTGCCGGCTGGGTTCAACGCCAGGGCGGCGGGCGCATTGCCGGTGGGCACGGTACCCAGACTCAGGGGCGCAGTAGCGGCCGTGAGGGTGGCCCCGAGTAGCGGCGGCTGCACTTGCAAAGTGCCATCGGCGGTGGTACTTAGCAGGTGCGGGCCGCTGCCCGCCAGGCCCTGCACGCGCAGGTTGCCGTTGATGTCCAGCGTCTGGGTGGGCGCGCTGGTGCCGATGCCCACATTCTGAGCCGGGGCCACCTGGCCCGCGCCGAGCAGCGTGGCCGTTAGCAGAGTAGCGAGTAGTAGGTTACGCATAAAATTCAGGCAGAAAAAAAGGCCGGCCGCCAGGGCCGCCAAATGCGAAAAAGACGGGTTTCTGGCCGCCGCAAAAGCTAGGGTATCGTCACGCTGAAGGTGAAATCGCGGTCAGTGGCCGCGCCGCCCGGCGCGTAGGTGAGCACTTCCACGTAGCCGCGGCCGGTGCGGTAGCTCACGCTGCCCGGCGCGGCGCTGGCCAGCGTGGCCACTACCGCCGCCTGATTGAGGTCGGTAGTGCTGAGCGGATTATCGGTGAAGCTGAGCCGGTACACGCCCGTGGTTGAATGCGTTACCGAGAAGGCCCCGCCCGACCCGGCCGCCGCGCCGCCGCTGCTCACCGTGCCGTAGGCGGCGGGCAGCCGCCCCACCCCCGGCAGTGCCCCCGCGCCCAGGCTGCCCGCCGCGCCGGTGGCACCCACGGCCAGCGGCCGGGGCTGGTTTTGCTGGTCGAAAATCTGGAGCGTATTATCGCCGCTGTTGGCTACGTAGAGCTGCGTGCCGGTGGGCGCGGTGGCCACGGCCCGCGGCGCGCTGCCCGTGGGGCTGACGGCGCGGGACACGGGCAAGCCCATGACAAGGTCGTAGGTCTGCAAGGTATTATCGCCGGTGTTGGGCACGTAGAGGCGGGTGCCGGCCGCGTCCAGGGCCACGGCGGCGGGGCTCTGGCCGGTGGGCACGGTGCCCAGGCTGGTGGGCAGGCCTGCGCCGCCAAGGTCGAAGGTTTGCAGGGTGTTGCTACCCGAGCTCACGACGTAGGCGCGGGTGCCGGCCGCATTCAGCACCAGCGCCTCGGGCTGGCCGCTCACCGGCACGCTGCCCGCAATCGTGGCGGAGCCGGCACTGCTTATATTGTATTGATACAGTTGATTAGGTCCCGGTCGCACCCCGACTACCAGCATGTAGGCGCGGGTGCCCGCCGCGTTCATCGCCAGCTTGTACATCGTGCCATTGGGGGGCGTGCTCAGAAAGACGTAGCTACCCGGCGCACTACTCGGCACGCCGTTGCTAGTCAAGGGAATGCTCAGAAAGAAAAGGCCGCCGGACAGTACATACGCGGTAGTGGCCGCTGCGTCCAATGCTATATCCCTCGCGGTAGCGCCCACGGTGGTGGTCGCCAGCTGCACCGGCAAGCCGCTGCTAACGTCGAACGTGTACAGCACCACATCTAGCAAAACGTAGAGCCGGGTGCTGGCTGCATTTAGTTTCAGCGCCTGCGGGCCGTAATAGTTTAGCGCCAGGCTACCAATCTTGCGGGGCGGACCTGCGCCGGTCAAGTCAAACGTTTCCAGCGCGTTTCCGCCATTGTTGATGGCAAAGGCGCGGGTGCCGGCCGCGTTTACCACCACCCCTACCGGCGCGCCGCTGGTAGCTACCGCCGCCTGCCCGGTGGGCTGCGCGAAGGCCGCCGGCGCTGCCGCGCTGAAGGCGGGCGGCTGGGCTTGCAGGGTGCCATCGGCGGCCAAACCCAGCAGGCGGCCGGCCGCGTCGCCGGCCAGGCCGCGCACCCGCGCCTGCCCGTTCACGTCCAGCGCCTGGGTAGGCGCGCTGGTGCCGATGCCCACGTTCTGGGCCTGGGCCAGCGGCCCGGTGCCGAGTAGCGCGGCCAGCAGCAGGTAGCCGGCGAGTAGCGTTCTGGTCATAATCACGGAAGTAATAAGTTAAGGCAACGTCACGCTGAAGGTGAAGCCCCGGTCGAAGGCCGTGCCACCAGGCGCGTAGGTGAGCACCTCCACGTAGCCGCGGCCGGTGCGGTAGCTCACGCTACCCGGCGCTACGCCGGCCAGCGTAGCTACCGTGGCCGCCTGATTTAGGTCGGTGGTACTGAGCGGGCTGCTCGTGAAGCTGAGGCGATAGACGCCCGTGGCCGGGTGCGTTACCGCGAAGCCGCTGGCCGCCCCAAGCGCCGCACCGCCGCTACCCACCGCGCCGTAGGCGGCTGGCAGCCGCCCGGCCCCCGGCAGCGGCGTCGCGCCCAGACTAGCCGCTGCGCCGCCCGCGCTCACAGCCAGCGGCCGGGGGCTGCTACCAAGGTCGAAGGTGTAGAGCGTGCTGGCGACGGTAGTTATGTAAGCGCGGGTGCCAGCCGGGTTTATCGCCATCGCCGTGGGGCGGGCCAGTGGGCCCGTATTCGCCAGGCTGATGGGGATGCCGCCCCCATTCAGGTCATAGATGCGCAGGTTGCCCGGCGCATACTGCAGCACGTAGGCGCGGGCCCCGGTCGGGTCGAGCACCACGCCAAGCGCCGAAAAAGCTACGTAGGCACTGCCGATTTTGACCAAGGCACTACCATTCAGGTTATAGGTGTCCAGGTTATTGTAGGGCGATACCACGTAGGCACGGGTGCCGGCCGTATTCACCGCCAGGGCCGTGGGGCTGCCGGTGGTGCCTATCGAGTCGAGGCTCACGGGCAAGCTGCCGCTCAGGTCAAAGGCCTGGAGCGTGTTACCCGAGTAGTTGAGCACATAGGCGCGGGTGCCGGCCGGGGGCACCGCCAGCGCCACCGGGTTGCGGCCCGTCCGCACCACGCCCAAACTCACGGGCAGGCCGCCGCCGGTTATATCGTAGGTCTGCAAGCGATTATCGTCGAGGTTCGTGACGTACAGCCGGGTGCCGGTCGGGTTTACTGCTAGCGCCACCGGATTGCGGCCCGTGGGCACCGTGCCCAGGCTCGCGGGCAGGCCGCCGCCGCTGATATCAAAGGTTTGCAGCGTGTTATCGGTCGTATTCGTAACGTACAGCCGGGTGCCGGCCGGATGCACCGCCAGCGCCCGCGGCGACCGGCCCGTGGGCACCGTGCCCCGCCGCACGGGCAAGCCATTCAGCCCCAGGTCGTAGGCATCCAGCTGCCCGTCTATGCTGCTGGTGCGACCTATCACGTAGGCGCGTGGGTGGGCTGGGTCAAGCACGATGGCCTGCGGCGTATTGCTGGCGGCCACCGCCCCCAGGTCGGCGGGCGGCGTGGGCAAAAACGCCGGCGCGGCCGTGCTGAAGACGGGCGACTGGGCTTGCAGGGTGCCATCGGCCGCCAGGCCTACTAGCTGGCCGGCCGCGTCGGCCTGCAAGGCCCGCACCCGCGCCTGCCCGTTCACATCCAGCGCCTGAGTAGGCGCGCTGGTGCCAATGCCCACGTTTTGGGCCTGGGCCAGTGGCCCAGGCCCGAGCAGCGCGGCTAGCAGCAGGCAGCTAAGTTGTTTTCGAAAAGACGGCATAAGCCAGCGAGCGAAGCCCGGCTAGGGCAGGTACAGGGTGAAGCTGAACCCCCGGTCGGCCGCCGCGCTGGCGGCCGTGAAGGTGAACACATCGAGGTAGCCCACGCCGCCGTTGTAGCTCAGCAGCCCCGCGCTGCCGCCAAACAGCGTGGCCGTCACCACGGCATTGGCTAGGTTGGCGGTGCTGAGCGGCCCGGCCGCGAAGCTGAGGCGGTACCGGCCCGCGCCGAGGTGCGCGATAGTGTAGCCGCCCGCCGCGCCGTAGTCGGTGCCATCGCCGCCCACCGAGCCGTAGGCCTGGGGCACCAGGCTGGCCCCCGGCAGCGTGGCCGGGTCGAGGGCGGCCAGCGCGCCATTGCTGCCCACGCCCAGCAGCGGCGGGTCGGTGCCCACCTGGTAGGTTTGCAAAGTGTTATTGCCCAGATTGACCACGTAGGCGCGGGTGCCGGCCGGGTTCAACGCCAGCGCCTGCGGCAGGCTGCCGGTGGGCGTAGCGCCCAGGCCGGCGGGCAGCCCCGCGCCGCCAAGGTCGAAGGTTTGCAGCGCGCTGCCCGCAAAATCGAGCCCGTAGGCGCGGGTGCCGGCCGGGGCCAGGGCCAGCGCCTGTGGCGCAGTGCCCGCCGCCACCGCGCCCAGGCTGGCGGGCAAATTGCCGCTGAGGTCAAATACCTGGAGCTGCCCCCCGCCGCCGGTGCTGACGTAGGCACGGGTGCCGGCCGCATTCACCGCCAAACCCAGCCCGCCGCTGGTGGCCACCGGCCCCAGGCTCGCGGGCGCGGCACCGCTCAGGTCGAAGGTTTCGAGCTGGCTGCTGCTCAGCACGTAGGCGCGGGTGCCGGCCGGGTTCAACGCCAGTGCGTTGGGCTGCGCGATGGTAGTAGTGCCCGCGCCCAGGCTGGTGGGCACGCCGATGGTAGCATCGAAGGCCTGCAAGCTGCGGCCCGAGCCCGTCAGCACGTAGAGGCGGGTGCCGGCCGCGTTCAAAGCCAGGGCTTTGGGCGAGCTGCCGGTAGCCACGGTACCCAGGCTGACGGGCACGCCGCCGCTGCCCAGCGCGTAGGCTTGCAGGGTGTTGTCGGCCGCGTTCAGCACGTAGGCGCGGGTGCCGGCCGGGTCCAGGGCCAGCGCCGCCGCCCCGCCGCCGGTGGGCGCGCTGCCCTGGCTCAGGGGCCGGCCGTTGCCGCTCACGTCGAAGGCTTGCAGGCTGCCGACCGTGGTGTTGAGCACCAACACGCGGGTGCCGGCCGGATGCACCGCTACCGCGATGGGCCCGGTCTCGGTAGCCACGGTGCCTAGGCTGGCCGGGGCCGTTGGCGCGGCGGCGGCGGTGATATCGCTCAGCGGCGGCTGGGCTTGCAGGGTGCCGTCGTCGGCCACGCCCAGCAGGCGGCCCACGCCGCTGCCGGCGGCAGCGCGCACGCGCAGCGTGCCGTTCACGTCCAGCATCTGGGTGGGCGCAGTGGTGCCGATGCCCACGCGCTGGGCCTGCGCCACCGCGCCGCCCGCCAGCCAGCTTATCGAAAGTAGCGCCAATAAGCGGCCGGCAGCTGGGGTAGAAAATAGGGACATAGCTCAGAAAGTACAGGATAAAAACCAGCCGTGTTACGGTGTTAAAATTGCCCGCGTCCCGCCCGCCCCACCGCCAAAAAGCAGTAGAAACCGCCCCGTGGTAAGTGAGCGGCCCCCGGCTGGTATGCGAAGCGCGCCCCGCGCCAGGCCGCACGGGGCCGTAGCTTCGCGGAAACTTTGGCCGCGCCGCGCGCCGTTGGCCGCCTGTCTATGCCCGCTCTTATTCAGCTCCTGCTTATCGAAGACGAGGCCGTGCTGGCCCTCGACCTGCGCGCCACCCTGCACGCCGAAGGCTACGAGGTGGTCGGCATTGCCGGTACCGGCCCGCAGGCGCTGGAGTTGTTCGAGCGGCACCCCGGCATCGGGGGCGTGCTCTGCGACATCCATTTGCAAGGCCCCTGGGATGGTATCGAAACCGCCCGCCGCCTGCTGGCCGTGCGCCCGGTGCCGCTGCTCTACCTCACCGCCCTGGCCGACCAGCCCACCCTCGACCGCGCCCTCACTACCCAGCCCGCCGCCTACCTGCCCAAGCCCGTGTCGGCGGCCAGCCTGCGCACCGCGCTGGCCCTGGCCCTGCACACAGTAGCCCGCCCGGCCGCGCCCGCGCCGCCCGCCCCTACCCCGCCCGACGCCCTCACCCGCGACACTATCCTCCAGCTCGACGACCACGTCTTTATCAAAGACAACCACGAGTTTGTGCGGATTCCGCTGGCCGATATTCTGCTTTTGGAGGCCGACAACACCTACACCGCCCTGCGCACCACCACCCGCAAATACGCCCTGCGCCTCACGCTGGGCGCGGTGCTCGAGCGCCTGCACTTCGCGCAGCTGGTGCGGGTGCACCGCTCGTTTGCGGTCAACATCCAGCGCGTTGAGCGCTTTTCCGATGCCGAGGCCACCGTGGCCGGCCAAGTAGTGCCGTTGGGCCGGCAATACCGCGAGGCGTTTTTGAAGCAGTTTTTATTTCGTTAACAAATTACTGCTCAGATATTTTCAACTAAATTAAATTGCACCTGTCATTGCGAGCGCAGCGAAGCAATCGCACCCAAACGGAACCCTAGCGAAATCCGAGCGAAATCCGAACGGCGCGGCTCAACCGGTGCGTTTGCTTCGCTGCGCTCGCAATGACTGGCGTTTTAGGTAAGTTTCCCGGCTTACCGCCTAGCGTCGTTCACCGACCCGTTGAGGTAGTTGGCAGTGCCTGAAACCGGGCTATTGGGCGAACGCTCTACTTTCGCGGCGTTGCGGGGCGGTTAATTCCCCTGCTTTTTCCAACCGTGGCTGCTGCACGCTTCTTTTTGCTTGGTCTGCTGCTATTGGCGCTGGCTACCCGGCCCGCCACCGCCGGCCAGCCGCGCCTAGCCGACACCACCCAGGTACGAGCGCAACTAGCGCTGGGCCGCCGCCTGCTACTGCGCAACAACGACTCGGCACTGGCCCTGAACCGCCAGCTGCTGCGCGCCAGCCAGCGGCTGCGCTACGGCTACGGCGTGGCCCAGAGCGCCTTGCAGCTGGGCACGGCGCTGCGCAACGCGGGCGAGTTCGATTCCAGTTTCATCTACGGGCAGCGGGCGCAGGCGCTGTTTGAAGCCCAGCACCGGCCGGCTGGAGTAGCGGCCGTGCTTAACCTCAACGCTCAGACTTACAAGCGCATGGCCGACACGCAGGGCGTGGCCGCGCTGCTGCGCAAGGGCCTGGCGCAGGCGCAGCTGGCGCTGGCCACGGCCCGGCAGGCCCGCTACCCGGCGGGCATGGTGGCGGCGCTGCTCAACCAGGGCGTTATCTACCGCGATTTGCACCAGCCCGATTCGGCCCGCCGGTGCTACCGGCAGGCCATCGCGCTCGAAGTCAATTACCGCCTCCAGCCCTCGGTGCTGGGCGTGGCCTATGCCAACTACGGCCAGCTGCTCATGGATTTCGACCACGACCTGCCGGCCGCCATCGGCTACTTTCGGCGGGCGGTGGCGCTGCACCGGGCGCAGGCCAACCGCAACGGCCTGGAGCACGCCTACCGCCAGCTCAGCTGGGCCTACCGGCAGCAGGGCCAGGCCGCCCGCGCCGTGGCCACCGCCGACACGGCCCTGCAACTGGGCCGCGCCATCGGCGACCCGCACCGCCTCAGCAACTCGCTGGCCGCCGCCGAGCAAGCCTACCAGGCGGCCGGCCGCTACCAGCTGGCCATCAGGCTACTCGAAGAAAAGCGCGACGTGGACGACAGCCTCAACCGCCTCGAAAAAACCCAGGCCGTGGCCCGCATCGAGGCCGCCTACCGCCTAAGCCAGCAGCAAACCCGCATCGCGGGCCTGGCCCGCGAAAACACCCGGCGGCAGCGCCAGCTGTGGGCGCTGGGCGGCGGGCTGGCCCTGGTGGCCGGCCTGCTGGCCCTCAGCGCCGGGCAGTACCGCGCCCTGCGCCGCGCCAACGGCCAGCTGCACGCTACCAACCAAACCGTTAGCGCTAAGAATGAGCGTATTCAAGAGCAGGCCAATCGCCTTGAACTCTTGCTGCGCGAGCTCAATCACCGCGTCAAAAACAACCTGGCCATCGTGAGCAGCTTGCTCAATTTGCAGTCGGGTAGCCTGGCCGATGCCGCCGCCGCCCGCGCCGTGCGCGAGGGCCGGCAGCGCGTGGAGGCCATGGGCCTGCTGCACCAGCACCTCTACCAAACCACCGATGTGGCCCGCGTCGATATGCGCCCCTACCTCACCACCCTGCTCGAAAACTTACTACTGGCCTACGGCTTCGACGAGGCTACCTTCGACCTGGCGCTGACCCTCGACCTGCCCGCCCTCGACGTAGAGCGCGCCGTACCGCTGGGCCTCATTATCAATGAGCTAATTACCAACGCCATGAAGCACGCCTACGCCCGCGTGGCCCGGCCCCGGCTGCGGGTGCTACTCGGCGCGCCCAGCCCAAACGGCCTGCTGCTGGAGGTGGAGGACAACGGCCTCGGCTTCGCACCTGGCCAGTGGCAGGCAACCGAGGGCTCGTTTGGGCAGCAGCTCATTCTGGCCCTCAGCGCCCAGCTCGGCGGCCAGGTAACGACGGATAATCGGCCGGGCGCTTTTTTTCAGCTGGTGGTTTAGTACCGTCTGTCCTTGCGAGCGCAGCGAAGCAATCGCACCAGAGCGGCGCGGCTTAACAGGTGCGATTGCTTCGCTGCGCTTGCAAGGACAGGCGCTTTCAGGCCGCCCGACTAGCCCGCCGCCGCGTACTTTGCCGTGTTTCTCCCACC
This sequence comes from uncultured Hymenobacter sp., assembly GCA_964277755.1. Taxonomy (GTDB): domain Bacteria; phylum Bacteroidota; class Bacteroidia; order Cytophagales; family Hymenobacteraceae; genus Hymenobacter. The sequence continues at coordinate 18,293 of CAXYJY010000043.1, read as the reverse complement.
TTCTTTTCCCATGACCATCTTATACGGAGTGCCCGGCGAGGGCCTGGGCCACGCCACGCGCAGCAAAGTCATCATTGCCTGGCTTTTAGCCGAAGGGCACGACGTGCGGGTGGTCAGCAGTTCGCGGGCCTTCACGCTACTCGACAAGACGTTTCCCGGCCGGGTGCTCGAAATCAAGGGCTTTCATCTGGCTTACAAGGAGCTAACGGTGTCGAAGTCGCGCACCATCGGCCTCACCTTGCGCACCGCGCCCGAGGCGCTGCAAGTCAATTTCCGGCAGTACCGGCAACTGCTGCACGGCTTTCGGGCCGAGGTCGTAATTTCTGATTTTGAGTCGTTTAGCTACTTCTACGCCAAGCTGCTGCGGGTACCGGTCATCAGCATCGACAACATGCAGATTATCAACCGCGCCCACCTCGACGTGACGGTGCCCGCCGCCGAGCGCGAGCACTACGACCTGGCCCGCTATATCGTGCGGGCCAAGCTGCCCCGCGCCCGGCATTATCTTATCACTACCTTTTTTGAGCTGCCGCTTCGCCTGCGCTACGCCGACAATACAACGCTGGTGCCCAGCATCATCCGGCCTGAGATTCAGGCCGCGCAGCCGACTAAGGGCGACTACGTACTGGTTTATCAGTCAGCCACTACGCAGGGCGATTTGATTGACATTCTGCGCCAGCTGCCCGAGCAGGAATTCCGGGTCTACGGCTTCAACAAAGACGAAACGCACGGCAATGTGCTGCTGCGGCCTTTCTCCGAAGCCGGCTTCATCGCGGAGCTGGCCGGGGCGCGGGCGGTGCTCACGAATGGCGGCTTCTCGTTGATTTCGGAGGCGGTGTACTTGCACAAGCCGGTGTGCGCGGTGCCCATTCCGGCGCAGTTTGAGCAGTGGCTGAACGCGGCCGAGATTGAGAAGCGCGGCTACGGGCGGTATTTTGGGGCCATCACGGCAGGTAATGTGCGGGCGTTTTTGGCGGAGCTACCGCGCTTTGAGGCGGCGCTGAGTGCCTATCGGCAAGATGGTAACGAGGTGCTGTTTGAGCGGCTGCGCGAGGTGCTGGCTGAGCTGTAGCTTGGACTTTGTAGTCCGAGCGCGAGCGCAACTCGCATCTTGCGTGAGAAGACCTTTCGCCCGTGGATGTGAGCTGCGCTCACGCTCGGACTACAAAGTCCAAGCTACATATCGGCTACATTTGCACTTGTCACCCTCCTTAAAAATCCACAATGAGCTACATCGCAGCCATTCATGCCCGCCAGATTTTCGATTCGCGCGGCAATCCGACCGTTGAAGTTGACGTAACCACCGACTCGGGCACCGTAGGCCGCGCCGCCGTGCCGAGCGGCGCCAGCACCGGCGTGCACGAAGCCGTGGAGCTGCGCGACGGCGACAAGAGCATGTACCAGGGCAAGGGCGTGCTGAAAGCCGTTGAGAACGTGAACACTAAAATCGCCGAAGAGCTGGTAGGCTTCTCGGTGTACGAGCAAGGCTTGATTGACAAAATCATGCGCGAGCTCGACGGCACCCCCAACAAAGGCAACCTCGGGGCCAACGCCATTCTGGGCGTGAGCCTGGCCGCCGCTCGCGCCGCGGCGCAGGAGCTAGGCCAGCCGCTGTACCGCTACGTAGGCGGCGTGGGCGCCAACACGCTGCCCGTGCCGATGATGAACATCCTGAACGGCGGCTCGCACGCTGACAACAAGATTGATTTTCAGGAGTTTATGGTAATGCCGGTGGGCGCCAGCTCGTTTAGCGAGGCGCTACGCTGGGGCACCGACATCTTCCACACCCTCAAGAGTGTGCTGAAGAAGAAAGGCTACAGCACCAACGTAGGCGACGAAGGTGGCTTTGCCCCTGACATTCAGAGCAATGAAGAGGCCATCCAAATCGTGTTGCAAGCCATTGAGCAGGCCGGCTACCAGCCCGGCGAGCAGGTGATGATTGCGCTCGACCCCGCCGCGTCGGAGTTCTTCCAGGATGGCCACTACCACTTCAAAAAGAGCACCGGCGACAAGCTGACGCCCGAGCAAATGGTAAGCTACTGGGTCGACTGGACCAAGAAATACCCCATCATCAGCATCGAAGACGGCTTGGCCGAAGACGACTGGGCGGGCTGGAAGAGCATCACCGACCAGGTGGGCAAAAAAATCCAGCTCGTGGGCGACGACCTGTTCGTGACCAACGTAGAGCGCCTGCAACGCGGTATTGATGAGCACATTGCCAACGCCATTCTCATCAAGGTAAACCAGATTGGCTCGCTCACCGAGACGATTGATGCCGTGACCCTGGGCCGCCGCAACGGCTACAAGTCCATCATGAGCCACCGCTCGGGCGAAACCGAGGACTCGACTATCGCCGACCTGGCCGTGGCCCTGAGCACCGGCCAGATTAAGACCGGCTCGGCCTCGCGCTCCGACCGCATGGCCAAGTACAACCAGCTGCTCCGCATCGAGGAAGAGCTGGGCGAAATGGCCTATTTCCCCGGCAAAAAAATGTAGTTTTAATTGTTGATGGTTAGTTGTTAATGGTTAATTACCAGCAATTAATCATTAACAACTAACCATCAACAATTGGAATGCGTCCTCCGGCTTTTCTCTTCCCGATTTTGCGCGTGCTGCGCAATTTCTACTTCCTCACCGGCACGGCCTTCGTGGTCTGGATGGTGCTCTTCGACGGTAACGACGTGAGCAAGCAGTACGACATGTACCGCAAGTGGCACGAGCTGAAATCGGAAAAAGAGTACTACCAGTCGAGCATCGAGGCCGTGAAGCACGACCGTGCCGAGCTCTTGAGCTCGCCGGCCTTGCTAGAGAAATTTGCCCGCGAAAAGTACCTCATGAAGCGGCCCGGCGAGGACGTATTCGTGCTGGTACCCAAGGAAGAAGATGAGTAGGCGCACCTACTGCCCACAACGGGGCGGCTCGGCACTAGCCGGGCCGCCCCGTTGTATTTTTGGCCGTGGCCAATTCCTATTTCAATCGCAGCGGGCTGCTGTTGGCGACTGTGGCCGGCCTGGCAGCGGGCTTCGGCTGGCAAGCCCCAGTAGCACCCACGCAAGCGCAGGTAGCCTACCGCTTCCTTACCGAAGTGCTGCGCGCCGACTACCCGGCCGCCTATCGCCGCCTGGCCCCCGAGGTGCGCGCCGGGCTACCGCAGGTTGCCTTCGCCACCGCCGCCCGGCCGCTGCGGCAGGTAGGCCGGCGGCGCGGCCGAGCTATTGAGCTTTACACCTTTGGCACGCACCTGACCGAGCACGGCGCGGGCGAGCCGTGGTTTTACCGCTTTTCGCTAGCCCAGGACTCTTTGCAAAAACCGCCGCCCGTGCTGCTCGAAGTCACCTTTCGCGACACCACGACGCGGGAGGTGCTGGGCTTTCGGGTGCGGCCGTAGCTAGGCCGGGGCGTCGCCGCTGGTCAGCTTGGGGTTGTTGCGGTGGCGAGTGGCGTCGCGCTGGGTTTTCTTGGCGAGGTTGCGGGCCAGGGCGTCGGTGAGATTCACGCCAGTTTGGTTGGCCAGGCAGATGACAACGAAAAGCACGTCGGCCAGCTCATCGCCCAGCTCGCGGCCTCGGTCCGACTCCTTAAACGACTGCTCGCCGTATTGCCGGGCAATGAGGCGGGCCACCTCCCCTACTTCTTCGGTGAGGATGGCCATGTTGGTGAGCTCGCTGAAATAGCGCACGCCAGTGGTCGTAATCCACTCGTCTACGGTGGCTTGGGCTTGGTCGAGGGTCATTGTTTTATAAATTGTTAGCTCTTGGCTTTCAGCCATCAGCTTTTCCTGAGTAAGTAGTAAGCGCTACCAACCTAAGCGGCCGCTGGCGAGTCGAGCACTATCGTCACCGGCCCGTCATTCAGCAGGCGCACCTGCATATCGGCCCCGAAGATGCCGGTGGGTACCGGGCGGCCCAGTTCCTGCGCCACCAGCACCACGAAGCGCTGGTAGAGGGGCTCAGCCACGGCGGGCGGGGCCGCGCCCGTGTAGCTAGGCCGGTTGCCCTTGCGGGCATCGGCCAGCAGTGTAAACTGGCTCACGGCCAGCACTTCGCCGCCCACATCGCGCACGCTTAGGTTCATCTGCCCGTTCTCATCACTGAAAATGCGGAGCGCTACCAGCTTGCGCACCAGCCAGTTGAGGGCAGCCTCATCGTCGGTGGGCGCGCAGCCTACCAGCACGAGCAGGCCGGGGCCAATCTGGCCGGTAATGGTGCCTTCGACGGTAACGGACGCTTCGCGAACGCGCTGAATAACGAGACGCATGATTTTAAGGAGCAATTAACAATGAGCAAGCTGTCTGTTGTCTGTCAGTGCGAGCGCAGCGAAGCAATCGCACCCAAACGGCGGCGCTCAACAGGTGCGATTGCTTCGCTGCGCTCGCAATGACAGACTTACTTTTTGATTTTCAGACTATCCAGATGCTGCCAGTAGCGGCGGGCATTGAGCTTGTGGTCGGCAAAGGTTTCGGCGAAGTCGGAGAAGCCGCTGCCATCGGGGCGGGCGCAGAAAAACAGGTATTTGTGCTGGGCGGGATGCAGCACGGCATCAAGCGCCTGCGGGTAGGGCGTAGTGATGGGGCCGGGTGGCAAGCCCTTGTGCGTGTAGGTGTTGTAGGGCGAGTCTACTTTTTTATCCACGTTGAGCACGCGCTTACGGGTGCCCAGGCCGTGCAGGGGCCACAGCAGCGTGGGGTCGGCTTGCAGGGGCTGGCCCCGACGCAGGCGGTTGAGGTATACGCCCGCGATAAGGGGTTTGTCGGTAGCCTGGGCGGTTTCGCGCTGCACGATGCTGGCCAGCACGGCTACCTGCACTGGGCTCATTTTCAAAGAATCGGCCTGGCGCAGGCGGGCGGCGCTCCAGAAGCGGCGGTGCTGGGCGGCCACTGAGTCGAGAAACGCCTCGGCCGGTGTGGGCCAGAACAAGCGCAATGTGCCGGGGATGAACAGCGTCCGCACTGTAGCCGTATCGAGACCGAAGTGCGCGGCCAGGTAGGCACTATCGGCCAGCAGCTGGTGCAGCCGCGCGGTGTCGGTGTAGAGTTGGCAGCCGGCCTGGCGCGGCAGCTGCGGCAGGTAGTGGAAGGGCTTAAGGATGAAATTTATGGTGTCCTGCCGGCCGCTTTCGAGCAGGTGCAGCAGGTCGAGGTTGCCCAGACCGGGGCGCAGCGTGTAACGGCCGGGATGCAAGGCATTTTGCTTCCGTCCCAGGCCGCGCAAGCTCGCCATTACGATAAACTCGTTCGGTCGCTCCAATACGCCCGGCTGACGCAGGCTGAGAAACAGACCGCTCAGCTTCTCGCCCGGCCGGATGTAGAGGTAGGCCGGGCCGTCGGGGTGAGCCGGCACATTACTTTGGTATAAAAGCCGGCTCACCACAGCCGTACCCAGCCCCGCCAGCGCCAGCAACGACCACAGCGCTACCTGCCCCCAAAAGCGCCAGCCTGAGGTAGACTTGCTGGGGACGATGGGCGCGGAATTTACGGAGGGCTCGGTCATGGTACGGCCAAATTTAGCGGGTGCCGCAGGGTTTTGCGCGGGTAGGGTGGCGACATCTAGGGTGCTGACTTATAAAAAGCCAGGGCCGCTCTGAGCTTACTACGGCAAGCTGAAGCTTACCGCACGTACCCTATCGCCCCAGCCGGTGCAGCAGGCCCACGCTCAGCAGCAGGCGGCCCAGTTGCCACGGCGCAGCCGGGGCGGGCTGGCCGGCTACTGTCAGCTGCACCTCGCTGGCAGGTAGGTTGAGCTCACTTTCACTGTCGAAATGAAAAAACCCGCCCCGCTCCGTAGCTACCAGCTGCGTGCGAGTGCGTAGTGGCCAGAGGTAGCCCAGGTCGGCCACGGCCTGCCAGGTGTGGCTGAGCTCGATGCCCAAACCCAGGCGGGGCTGCACGCCCTCAGTTACGCTTTGCAGGGACAGATTCAGGCGGTCGGTGGCGAGGCGGGTGCCGGCCAGGCGCAGGTGGTCGTCGGGGTTGTCGAAGGTGCCAAGGTCGCGGCCGAGACTTTGGCGGAGGTAGGCCACGCCCAGCCGCGCCACGATGGGTCGGTGCCCGGGGTTGAGGTTATATTCCCAGCCTAAACCAGCCTCCCAGCCGCTGCCTTGCAAGCCCCCAAAAGCCGAGCGCGTGAGGCCATACACCGAAAAGCTGCGCGGCAAATCGAGCTGCACGCCCAGCGCGTAGCTGCCCGCCACGGTTTGCGAGCGGGCATCGGCCGTGGCTGTAGCCCGGAAGGCCGAGCCCGCCGGGGCTACTACTGCTCCCAGCGCCAGCAGCGTACCTTGTACTGGCAGCAGCCCCAGGCCATAGAAGTAGCGCACGCGCACCCACGGCTGGCGCACTAGTTTATTGACTTTTAAAATCGTATCGGCGGGCGACACGGCAGCGCGCAACAGGCGCTCGGCCTGGTGCTGGCGCTCCTGGTCGAGCAGCTGGGCAGTTGGCAGTAGCATGGTGTAGTTTTGCCAGAACGTGGAATCGTAGGGGGCGGCGGCTTGCAGGAAAATATCGTCGTACTGCGCCCGCTCGGCGTAGGCGATGGGCGCGGCCTGGGCGGTGTCGATGGCCGTGGTCAGAAACTCGGCCAAGTGCCGGCGCACCTGCCCGCCCACGGGCCGGCCCAGGGTATTGTACCACACGCTTTTGAGGTGCCAGCGCCCGGCGTAGCGCTGGTAGTCGACCCGATAGGCACGTTCGCTGGCATCGAACAACAACACGCCCTCGCGCCGGATGCCGCTGGGCGTGCGGTGCCAGTTGGCCCCCAAGAAGGCGTAGCTCTGCTCATCGATATAAAGCTCGCCGGCAAAATCGGCCCGGTCGGTGCCCGGCTTTGGGTTAAACGCAATGACGTACACCGGCCGCCCCTGAAAGGTAGTCTGGGGCGTGAGGCGATATTGGTAATCCTTAAAGTGCTTTTCTTGAATAAACTCTGCCCGGCGATGCACAAAGTCGAAGCGGTGCGGGATAAACGAGCCGGCAATCCAGTTTATCGGCACCAGGCCGGTGCTGTCGGGGCGGGCTGGACGCAAATCCACCTTGCGCAGCTGCCCGATTTTCACTTGCCCGTCGTCGCGCGGGTGCTGGTAGCCAGCTTTTTGCACGTCCAGCAGTGCCTCGCCCAGGTAGTAGTACCGGTGGCTAGTCGCGTTGTCGTCCGACTCGCGGAAGAAGCCCGTCAGGCGCGTCGGCCGCGTGGGATAGTTGCGCGGAATGCGCGCCACGGCTTCCCGCAGAATGCCCAGCACCGACGACGACACGGCCACCGTGCCCAGGCTGGCCGGGCTGCTTTGCAGCTCGATGCGCAGTTCGGGGCCGGGCAGCGGCGGCAGCGGCCGCACGTAGCGGCGGTAGCCAAGCAGCGCCACTTCGAGCTCGGTAGTGGCGTAGGCGGCGGGCACGCGCAGAGCAAAGCGGCCTTCCTGGTTGGTACTAGTACCCAGCTTATTGCCCGCAATACCGACTTGTGCATTCGGAATGGGCTGGTGGGTATCGGCATCGAGCACGAGGCCGCGTAGCACCTGGGCCTCTTGGGCCAGGGCAGGCAACGCAAGTAGCCAGCTTAACAGGAAGGCGAGCTTAGTCATGATGCTTTTAACGCGAAGTAGCGCAAAGTTGAGCGCGAAGTATTGGAAAGCCGTTCATTGTCAGCTTTTCAGAACTTCGCGCTCAACTTTGCGCTACTTCGCGCTAAAAACTAAGCCAGCGGCGCTTCCAGGTCGCTTATTGGCAGGCCGTGCTGGCTGGCGGTTTCGCCCAGCAGCTGGCGCTGCCAGGGGCGCAGGGCCGCCAGGCTGCCCTGCTCCACCACGTCGCCGATGAGGCGGTTGCTGAGCACGGTATTGGCCAGCACGGGGCTGTAGTCGGCCGCCAGGTGGTTTTTGAGGGCTTGCAGCAGGGTTTCGCGGGCTTCGGCGCGGGCCGCGACGGGGCCGTTGAAGCGGCGGCGGAAGGGCTGCGGGCGGCGCTGGTCGGCGGGCAGCGGGCCATCGGGGGCGAGGTCGGCATTGGCCAGCGCCACCAGCTCGTCGGCGTAGGGCGCGCGCTTGAGGTCGGGGTGCAGGCCACCGGCCCCGCGCAGCGCGCCGTGCGAGGCAATGGGCATGCGCGTGAGCTCGGCCAGGCGGTCGTTGCTAAGCACCATGTAGCTGGGGCGGTCGAGTTGGCGCGCCACGCGGTCGCGCAGGGCGTATAGCTCCCGGAAAAGCGGCAGCTCCTGGGGCGTGATGCGGTACTTGCCGGCCAGGCGCAGGTGCGGGCGCAACTCGTCGCGGCCGTAGCGCACGGCTTCGAGGGCGTGGTTTTCTTCGGCGGCCCACTGGGCGCGGCCCTGCTCTTGCAGGCGCGCGGTGAGGCGGTCGGTGAGCTCGAAAAGGTAGAGCACGTCGTTGGCGGCGTACTCTTTTTGGGCGTCGGTGAGGGGGCGCTTGAGCCAGTTCGACTTCTGCTCGCCCTTGTCTACCTCAAAGCCCAATTCGCTCTGAATGAGGCGGCCGAGCGAAATATTATTATCCTCCAGTGCCAGTAGCGTGAACTGCACGCTGGTGTCCACGATGTTGCGGCAATGCACGCCAAACAGCTCGTCGAGCAGCAGAATATCCGACTTGCAGGAGTGGAACACCTTGGCTACTTCCGGCGAGCGCAGCACCGCGAACAGTGGCTCCAGGCCGGCGGCCATGTCGGGCTCCAGCGGCAGCGGGTCGATAAGGTAAACTACCTCGCCATCAAACACCTGGATGAGGGCCAGGTGGCGGCCGTAGCGGTAGCGGTTATCATCAAACTCCAAATCGATGCCGATGCGCGGCAGCGTGGCGAGGTGGGAAGCCACTTCGGCCACCTGGGCCGCCGTGGTGAGGTACTGGATAGGGGTCATGCGTAAGCGCAAAGGTAGGGCGTACCAGTGCGCGCCAAGCTATCAAAAATTACTCGTCATCCTCGTTTTCGGCATCGAAATCAAGCTGGCGCGCCTGGTCCACGGCCTCATCGGTTACCTGGGCCAGCAGGTCGGGCGCGTCGGCGTCGAGGGCGTGGGCGAAGAGGTCGAGCAGCGCCTCCCCTTCCTCGTTGACGTAGAGGTTGGTATAAACCTGGTCGAAGAGCTTGCTTTCCTTGTGAATTTGCTTATCGATGTCCTCGGGCGAGCGGGCGGTGCTGAGGGCGCGGTGCAGCACATCGGAGGCGCGGCGGGCCTCGTCGTGGTCGCCGAGGTCGGCCACCAGCCGCAGCAGGCTGGCCGCCACGCCCAGCCGCCACTGCTCGAAGCGAAATGCCTGCTCGGCGCGCGGGGCTTTTTCAAAGGCATTGTAAGCGCCCAGCGCTACGGGCGTCAGGTACTTGGCCTCGTCGGCGGGGTCACGAAAGGCGAGGTGCAGCAGGGTTTCATAGGAGTTCATTTAATCGCAGATTTAGCGGATTTAACGGATTGCGCGGATTCGGGTGGCACTTGCCTCGCGCTGAATTTGCGTTGGATGCCGTGTGCAGTTGGCGACAAATTAAAATCGCAACCTAATCAGGAGAAAACTTGCCACACCAGCAGCGAAGCGGCGTAGGCCAGGCCGGTCATGTACACGAGCTGGCCCAGGGGCCAGCGCCAGCTTTTGGTTTCGCGGTAGGTGACGGCCAGCGTGCTCATGCACTGCATGGCAAAGACGTAGAACACGAGTAGCGACAGCGCCCGCACCGGCGTGAAAAACGGCTGGCCATTAAGGTCTTTTTCGTTGGCGAGCTTTTGCTGCACGGTGCCCAGGTCGGCATCCTGCCCCACACTATAGATGGTGCTCATGGTGCCCACGAATACCTCCCGCGCCGCAAAAGACGTGAGCAGCGCAATCCCCACTTTCCAGTCGAAGCCCAGCGGCCGGATAACCGGCTCGATAACGTGGCCGAATACTCCAGCATAGGAGTTTTCGAGGCGCAAAGAAGCTACTTGCCGTTGTAGGCTCTCTTGATAAGCAATGTACTCGGGAGCCTGAGCCTCCGGCGTTCCTGGTAGGTAGGCTTGCCGGCTTTGGTTGGTCAGTAGCTCTTTTACAGCCTCATCCTGGCGGTTGCCCGGCCCGTAGCTGGCCAGCACCCATAGCAGCACCGAAATGGCCACAATCACCTTACCCGCCTGGAAAATAAAGGCTTTCACTTTCTCCACGATGGTGATGCCTACGTTCTTCCAACGCGGCCAGCGGTACACCGGAAACTCCATGATGAAGTAGCTGCGCTCGCGGGCTTTGAGGATTTTTTTCAATGCAAAAGCCGAGACAAGCGCCGACACCAGCCCGAGCAGGTACAGGCCCATGAGCACCAGCCCGCGCATATTGAAAATGCTGAGCCACGCCTCATCGGGCACCACCAGCGCCACCAGCACCGTGTACACTGGAATGCGCGCCGAGCACGACATGAGCGGCGTCACGAAAATGGTGAGCATCCGGTCTTTCCAACTCTCGATGGTGCGCGCCCCCATGATGGCCGGCACCGCGCACGCCAGCCCCGAAATGAGCGGCACCACGCTCTTACCGCTCAGCCCGAAGGGCCGCATCAGCTTGTCCATGAGGAAGGTGACGCGGGCCATGTAGCCCGTCTCTTCCAGCACTGCCAGAAAGGCGAAGAGCAAGGCAATCTGCGGAATGAATATCACGACCCCGCCCAGCCCAGCAATGACGCCCTCCGTAAGCAGCCGCACCAGCGGCCCGTGGAAATGCGCCTGTATCAACTCATTGAGACTGGCCACGCCCTGGTCGATGAGGTCCATTGGGTACTGCGCCCAGGCAAAAATGGCCTGAAACAGCAGAAACAACACTACCAGAAAAATGAGGTAACCAAAGACGCGGTGCGTCAGCACCTTATCAATCTTATTCGACACCGGCTCGCGCTGCTCGGTGCGCGTCACGGTCACTACTTCGAGCAGCAGCTCGTTGATGCGGGCGTAGCGGGCAATGGTTTCCTCGGCCTGCCGGGCGGTCGAATCGAAGCTGTATTTCTCGGTAAGCTCTTGAATGTAAGCACGGTCGTCGTCGCTCAAAAAGCTGAGGCCCCGAAACTGGTGCGCGTAGTGCAGCGCCAGGTAGTCGTTGTGCAGGTTGAAGTAGTAGCGAATCTGGCGCACCAGCGGCAGCAGGTCGTCGCCCAGCTCCCAGAAGCGCAGGGCGGGCGGCGCGGCCAGGCGCTCGGCCATCACGATGCGGAGCGCCGCCACGCCCACGCCCTTGCGGGCATTCATGGGCACCACGGGCACGCCCAGCTCGCGCTCCAGGGCGGGCAGGTCAATCTGGATGCCGCGCTCGGCGGCCACGTCCGTCATGTTCAGCGCCAGAATGGCGGGCAAACCCAGGTCCGCCAACTGACTGAACAACAATAAACTGCGGCGCAGGTTGCTGGCATCTACCGTCACCACCACGAAGTTGGGGTAGTCGGCCGAATCGGGGTTGTAGAGCAGGTCAGTGATGACGCGCTCGTCGAGACTCTTGGGGTAGAGCGAGTAGGTGCCGGGCAGGTCGATAATCTCGGCCCGGCGCTGGCCGCCGAGCTGGGCCACGCCCGTTTTGCGGTCCACGGTCACGCCGGGAAAGTTGCCGACTTTCTGGTTGAGGCCCGTGAGCTGGTTGAAAAGCGAGGTTTTGCCCGAATTGGGGTTGCCGATGAGGGCAAGGCGGGGCAGGTGGTCGGCAGCCGGCCGGGCCTCGGCGGGCGGCAGCGTAGTCGGCCGGGGCGCAGTGGGAATGTCCTGCATCGGCGGAAAAAAGGTCGGTAGGGTTAAGCTTTCAGTTGGATGGTAGCCGCCTCGCTTACGCGCAGCGACAGCGTATATTCCTCATCGCCAAGCACCAGCATCAGCGGGTCGCCGAGGGGCGCGCGGCCGGCCAAGCGCACCTGCGTGCCGGGGATGCAGCCCATTTCGAGGAGCTTGAGCGCCATCTCGGGGTCTTTGAGGCAGCACACGGTAGCGCGCTCGCCTACCTGCAACTCGTTGGCGGTGCGGCGCAACGAAACCGGGGCGGGCGCGGCGGCGGAAGAAGAACGACGAAGGAAAGCCAAGGTGCCGGAGCTATTTAGACGGGATTTAAACAAAGATACGCCCGTTTGGCCGTCTAAGGTTCCGAAAGTAGAACCTGCCCGCGCCAAGCGCTACCGCTAACGACTGTCACGCTGAGCGGAGCGCAGCGGAGTCGAAGCATCTCTACCGATGAACTAACTCCCGACGCTAACAACGAAGCAGTAGAGATGCTTCGACTTCGCTACGCTCCGCTCAGCATAACAATCGAAAACCAATGACCGGCTGAGAGAGTCCCGCGCCCTACGGCTGAGCCTACTTTTTTATGTGCAACTCGCGGCACTCAGGCACTTTATTTATAGATTTGTATTACCGCAATTAAATAGCTATTATTTATGTACAGAAGCCTACTTTACTTTGCATTATTTTTATTTTGCCTGCCAAATCTAGTGCACGCGCAAGGCACGCCGGCCCCGGTATTGTTATCGGGCCACATCGTGGATAAAGAAACCAAGGAGCCGCTGCCTTTCACCTCGGTAAGCTTGCGCGAAGAGCAAACCGGCGCGCTCAGCAACGAGTTTGGGGTGTTTCAGCTGCCCGCGCCCGTCAAAAATGAGCAGGATTCACTCATCATTATGGCGTTGGGTTACAAGCACATGGCCATACTGGTGAAGCGTGGCGTGCCCCAGGCCAACCTTACCATCGAGGTGCCGCGCATGGCCATCGCCCTCAGCAACGTAACTGTGAAGGGCGGCAAGGTCAAAAACCTGGGCCTCGGCGCTACCTCCAACCGCCCCGGCGACGGCCTGCTGCAAGGCCAACCCGGCAGCCAGTGCGCGTTTTTCATCAAGAACGACAAAAACCACCGGCTGGGCAACATTCGCTCGGTGTCGTTTTACATTGGGGAGAATGGCTTTCCGCGCGAGCCGTTCCGCGTCCGCATCTACAAGCCCGACGGCAACTACAGCGCGCCCAACACCGACATCCTGACCCAGAACGTGGTAGTGTCGGCCCCCGGCGGCGGCGCTTGGTACACGGTCGACCTCACGAGCTACAACATCGTAGCCCCCGAAGAAGGCTTTTTCGTGGCGATGGAGTGGATTGTGAGCGGCGATAAGTTTTTCAAAACCGACTTCATGGACGAGAGCTACACGCCCTTCGGCCAGATTATGCGCCCCACGTTCGAGTTCAAAGAAAGCCGCACCTGGAACTACACCATCGCCCGCGGCTGGAACCAGCTCACGCTGGCCAACGGCCAGGGCCAGCGGTATAACGCCATGATTAAGGCGGAAGTGGACATGATTAAATAAATGGTTGAATGGCTGGAGGGCTGGATTGTTGAATTGCATGGCTTTTGAAAACCTTTCAATTCAACAATTCAGCCCTCCAGCCATTCAACCGTTTTTAGCGAAGCGACCTAACTTGCCGGCTCATCAGTTGCGCGCACCTTGCTAGCCTCTCCTACCTGGAACCGGCTGCTGGGCGTGCGCCCCGACGAAGGGCGCACGGTCTGGCTGTTTTTCCTGCACAATTTTTTGCTCGGTATCGGCACCATTCAGGTGTACGTGGCGGCCAACGTGCTGCTGCTTGAGCACAACCCCGAGCGCAACCTGCCGCTGGCCTACGGCGCGGCCGCGCTGGCTATGATGGCAGCGGGCCGCATATATACCTATTTCGAGCACCACTGGCTACTGCAAAAATTAGCCAGCCGCGTGCTGCTGGCCGTGGTGGCGCTGGCCGGCGTGCTGGGCATTTTGCTACTGGGGCACTCGGTGGCGGCGGCGGTAGCCATTATGGCGGGCTACCGGGTTATTTATCTGTTAACTAACCTAGAGTTTTGGGGCGTGTCGGCGGTCGTGTTCGACGTGCGGCAGAGCAAGCGGCTGTTTGGCCTCATCAGCGCGGGCGACATGCCGGCCAAGGCGCTCGGCGCGGGGCTGGCGGTACTCATCCACGCCCATACCGACTTGTTTTATTTGCTGCTGGCGGCGTTCGTGGCCTACGGCGCGGCGTTCGGCGTGCTGCAAATCACGCTGCGCTCGCACGACGTGGAGCCGCGCCCGGCGGGCCGGCGGCAGCGCGAAGCCGGTAGCAGCGCCTGGCGGCAATTGTTTGGCGATAATAACCTGGTACTCAGCATTTGCCTGAGCCTCACGGCCATCGCGGCCGTGGCGACGGGCGTGGAGTACTCGTTTTTCGTCAACGTCAAGCACAAGTTTCACGACGAGGCCACGGTGATGCACTACGTGGGCGGCGTATTGGCCCTTACCTACCTGCTGGCTATGCTCTTCAAAATCGGGCTGGCGCAGGTCACGCTCGACCGCCTGGGCATCCGGCGGATGCTGCTGGCGCTGCCGGGCACCGTGCTGCTGGGGCTGCTGCTGTTTGGCGGCCTCAGCTGGGCCGGAGCGGGCGAATCGGCCCAGCTCATCTACTTCGTAGGGCTGTACCTGGGGCTGGAAGTGCTGCGCCGGGCCGTGTTCGACCCGGTGTTTCTGGTGCTGTTTCAGCCGCTGGCGGCCCACGAGCGCCTGCAAGCGCACACCCTGGCCAAGGGCTACTACGAGCCGCTGGGCATGGCCCTGGCGGGCGGCCTGCTGTACTTGCTGACTGGCCACGAGGCCGTGGCGCACTGGCTACCCTTCGTATGGATGGCGCTATTTATGGCCGGCGCACTGTTCTTACTGGCCCGCACCTACCGGCACTACCTGGCTGAATTACAGCACGCCCTCAGCCACCGCTTCTCCCTGGCCGAAGAGCTGCGCACCGAGCTACCCGCCGAAATCACCGACGCCGCTGCTACTCCAGAAACTCTAGAAAGCTCGCCCCAAGCTGCCGAAGCCCAGCGGCTAGTCGGCCTGCTCGCTGACAAAAAGCAGCGCCCCGCCGCCACCGCCCTCCTCCTCGACCTCGGCGCGGCGGCCGTGCCCGCGTTGGCCGCCGCCCTGGCCCCCGGCACGCCCGAGGTGCTGGCCCGCCGCGCCGCCGCCGTGGCCGGGCAGCTACGCCTGGCCGGCAGCCGGCAGGCGCTGGTAGCGCTGGCCCGGCAGCCGCAAACCGCCCGCCGCGAAGCGGCGCTGCACGCCCTACGCGGCTTCGCGCCGGTAGCGGCCGACGCGTCCATTTTTCAGGAATTGGTAGAAGAAGAGTTGCGCCTGGCGCAGCGGCTGCTGCACG
Organism: uncultured Hymenobacter sp.; assembly: GCA_964277755.1. Taxonomy (GTDB): domain Bacteria; phylum Bacteroidota; class Bacteroidia; order Cytophagales; family Hymenobacteraceae; genus Hymenobacter. The sequence goes on along the minus strand of CAXYJY010000043.1, from coordinate 3,144 downwards.
GCTTGGCGCGCCCCGGCGCGGCGGGCGAGTGGGGCCGGGCGCTCGACTACGAGCTGCACCGCCTCGCGCAGCGCATTTTCGGGCTGCTCCAGCAACTGTACCCGCCGCAAATTATTGCCGACGCGCAGCGCGGCGTGGCCCACGCCGCCCGCGAGCGCCAGGCCAACGCCCTCGAAATCCTCGACAACCTCATTCCGCGCGCCTGGTACCAGGGCCTGCAAGCTTTGCTCGATGTGCGCCCCGCCGCCGAAAAAGCGCGGGTGTTTGATGAGCTACTCGGCCCGGCCGACGCGACCGAGGCGCTGCCCGCCTACGTTATCCGGCAGGGCGAGAGTACGTTTAGCGACTGGACCATTGCCCTGGCGCTGCGCCAGCACCTGCCCACGCCCGCCCAGCTACCGCACTGGCAGCCCTACTTCGACAGCCCCGACGTGCTGTTGCAGGAAAGTGCCCTAGCGGCCATCAATCACCTGGCCACCAGCCAGCCCGCTACCTACGAGGCGGCGCTCGCGCTGGCCCCGGCCCTTCGCCATTTGCTTATGAGCCACCACGCCGCCGCTGCCCACCTGCCGGCCCAGGCCCGGGTGGGCCTGCTCCGCCACACCGCCCTTTTCGCCCAAACGCCTGAGAACGTGCTCAGCAGCATCGTGCCCATCATGCAGGAAGTCAGCTTCCCGGCCGGGCACCAGATTTTTGCCAAGGGCGACCTGGGCTCCTCGCTCTACATCGTACACGAGGGCGAGGTCGGCATCTTCAACGGTTCGCAATTGCTGACCACCTTCCGCGCCGGCGACTTCTTCGGCGAGTTGGCCCTGCTCGATGCCGAGCCCCGCTCGGCTACCGCCGTGGCCCAGAGCCCGGTGCGCGCTTTCCGCCTCGACCAGGATGATTTTTACGACGTGATGGAGGAGCGCGGCGAGGTGCTGCGCAATATTTTGCGCGTGCTGTGCCAGCGGCTGCGGCGGCAGAATGAAGCGTGAGTTGTACCGTGGACCCTGCGGGTCCGCGCGTGTTAGCATCTGCTTAGTACTGCGGTAAAGGCGTGGGGCTGACGGTGACGCGGTAAGTACTGCGTTGTAGTTTATTCGTCACAAGCAAACTACCCACGCGCGGACCCGCAGGGTCCACGGTACAACTCACGCAATCACCTCATACGTCATAACCGGCTGCTCCTTATTCTTGAGCTTTACCTCGCCTACCGGGCGGCACTCGAATGACTCTTTCAGCCGCTGGTAGGCGGCTTCGCTCACGATAATCTGGCCGGGCTTAGCGCTGCTTTGCAGGCGCTGGCTCACGTTCACGGTATCGCCGATTACGGTGTAATCCAGGCGTTTGAGAGAGGCCGAGCCGATGTTACCCGATACCATTTCGCCAGTGTTGATGCCGATGCTCACGGCGGGGCGGTACTCGGTGCCGGGCACTTTTTCGTCGGCGTGGGCCTGGAGGCTGGCGCGCACGGCCAGGGCGGCATCCACGGCACGGTCGAGGTGGTAGTCGCCCCGGAAAACGGCCATTACGGCATCGCCCATAAACTTATCGACGTAGCCGCCGTGCGCGATTATTTCCTTCACCATCTGGTCGAAATAGCGATTGAGCAGCTCCACGACCGTGGCGGCGGGCAGCTTCTCAGATAGCGACGTGAAGCCGCAGATATCGATGAAAACCACCGTGCCCTCGATGGTTTCGGAGGCCAGCAGACGGTTTTCCACATCGGGGCGCGACATGAAGTTGATAACCGTCTCATCGACGTACATCTTGAGGATGTTATTCTCCTGCATGGCCCGCAGCGTGTCGCGCAGCTGCTGCACCTGCACGATGGTCTTCTCAATCGTAACCTCCAAGTCACTGAAATCAACCGGCTTGCACACGAAGTCAAACGCACCCCGGTTCATGGCCGCCCGCAGGTTGGTCATGTCGCCGTAGGCCGATACGATGACGGTTTTGATGACCGGGTTGGTCTGGTGCAGCTCGGTGAGCAGCGTGAGGCCGTCCATCACGGGCATGTTGATGTCGGAGAGCACGATGGCCGTGTCGGGGTGCTCGGCCACGCGCACGAGCGCTTCCTGGCCGTTGGCGGCGAAGACAAACTCGTACTCACCCTCCCTGATTTTGCGGCGAAACTTCTGCTTGACAAGTAGTTCGAGGTCGGCCTCGTCGTCCACGACTAGTATTTTCGTTTTCATGCGGGCAGGGCCAGTAGCTTTTCTTTGAGCGCCGCGAAGTCGACGGGCTTGGTCAGGAAGTCGTCGGCCCCGAGGGCCAGGGCCTGGCGGCGGCTGTCGTCGTCGCCGTAGGCCGTTATCATCATCACGCGGGGCGGGGGCGGCGGGGCGGCCTCGGCGCGCACGCGGCGCAGCAGTTCCAGCCCGCTCATGCCGGGCATGTTGATGTCGGAGAGAATGAGTACGACCTCGGAATGGTGTTCGTGCAGGTAGTCAAGCGCTTGCTCGCCCGAAAAGGCAAACGAGAAACTCAGCGCGCCGCTGCGGATTTCGCGTCGAAAGCGCTGCTCAAACAGCACTTGCACGTCGCTTTCGTCGTCAACAACCAGGATTTTCATCTCTGTAAAGATACTTGTAGGGTAAGCTTCAGCTGGCCATCAAACGGGCAGCCGAATGGTAAACGTAGTGCCCGCGCCCGCCTCGCTGGCCACTTCGAGCGCCCCGCCGTGGCCCTGCACCACGATGTCGTGGCTCAGCGCCAACCCCAGCCCCGTGCCCTCGCCGCTGGGCTTAGTGGTGAAAAACGGCTGAAAAATCTTAGCCCGCACCGCCTCCGGGATGCCCGTGCCGTTGTCCTGCACCACCACGCACACCTCGCGGTTGACAAAGGCAGTCCGCACGCTGACCGTGGGCGCGTAGCCGGGCTCGGTGGCGGCGAGCTGGCGCTGGCGTACGGCGTAGAACGCATTGGTAAACAGGTTTAACAGCACCCGGCCCAGGTCCTGCCCCACGGCCTCGACCAACGGCAGCACCGGGGCAAAGTCCGTTTGCAAAGTCGCGTTGAAGCTCTTGTCTTTGGCCCGCAGGCCGTGGTAGGCCAGGCGCAGGTACTCGTCGCACAAGGCGTTGAGGTCGGTGGGCTGGCGCTCGCCCGTGCTGGCGCGGCTGTGCTCCAGCATCCCGCGCACGATGCTCGCCGCCC
>CAXYJY010000042.1:0-5602 GCA_964277755.1 uncultured Hymenobacter sp. | reverse complement strand
AGCGACTTCTACGCCCCGCTGCTGCAAGCGCTGAGCAACGCCGTGGGTGCCGCCCGGCTCCAAAACCAGCCCGCCAAAGAGCCCGAGGCCAGCGCCCCCGCCGAGCGGCGGGCGCTGCGCAGCCTGTCGGCTTTGCCGCCGCCCGCCCTGCCCGGCGCGCTGCCGGGCGTGTATGGCCTGCCGCGCATCACGCTGGCCGACAAGTGGCTCGATACCCTGCTCACTGGCCGCCATAGCTCGCCGCAGGTGGTGCGCCAGCTGGCCGCTCGCCGCCAGCTGCGCGACAAAACCCAGGCCCTGAGCGCGGCCTTTGCCCAGCAGGGCGACTACGCCCGCGCCTACCAGTACAACCTGCAATACAACGCCTACAAGGATAGCCTCACCGCTGAGGCTACCACCCGCCGCCTGGCCGCGCTCGAATACCGCCAGAACTTGTCGAAGAAAGAGGCACGCATTCAGTACCTTACCAACGAGCAGCAGATACGCCAGCAAGCCGCCCGGCGGCAAAAGCAGCTAGTAGTGATACTGAATGTGGTGGTGGGCATGCTGGCGATAGGCGCGTTTTTGCTGTACCGCACCAGCCGCGCCCAGCGCCAAGCCAACGCCGCGCTCGAAGAACAGAAAAATGCCCTGCAAACGGCCCTGGCCGACCTGAAAACCGCCCAAAGCCAGCTCATTCAGTCCGAAAAAATGGCCAGCCTGGGCGAGCTTACAGCGGGTATTGCCCATGAGATTCAGAACCCGCTCAACTTCGTCAACAACTTCTCCGAAGTCAGCACCGAGCTGCTCGAAGAGCTGCTGGAGCACCGCCAGCAACCCGCTGCCGACCCGGCCCTAGAAGCCGAGCTACTGGCCGACGTACACCAGAACCTGCTGCGCATCAACCAGCACGGCCGCCGGGCCTCGGCCATCGTGAAGGGCATGCTGGAGCACGCCCGCACCAGCACCGGCCAGAAAGCGCCCACCGACCTCAACGCCCTGCTCGAAGAATACGGCAAGCTCGCCTACCACAGCCTTCGCGCCAAAGACAAAGCCTTCGAGGCCAGGTTATTGCTGCACCTCGACCCTAGCCTCGGCCCGGTGCCCGCCGTGCCGCAGGACCTCGGCCGCGTGCTACTCAACGTGTTCACCAATGCCTTCTACGCCGTGCAGCAAAAGGCCCGCACCGCCGGTCCCGCCTACCACCCCGAGGTGCAGGTGCGCACCCAGCGCGAAGCGGGTCAGGTCAAAATTCAGATTTGCGACAACGGCACGGGCATCCCGGAAGCCATCCGGCAGAAGGTGTTGCAGCCCTTTTTCACTACCAAGCCCACCGGCGAAGGCACCGGCCTGGGGCTGTCGCTCAGCTACGACATCATCACGAAGGGCCACGGCGGCACGTTCGCGCTGGCTAGTGAGGAGGGGGAGTTTACGGAGCTAACGTTGACGCTGCCGGTGGGAAAAGGCTAGTGTGTAGTAACGAGGTTAAATGAGTAGACTACTAATTAATAAACAAGTGTGTAAAATATTGATAGCCGCAGGCTTATTATGTATATTAGGTGGGGCCTGTCGCTATAAGCAGCGTGATTCCCTTGCGCAGCGTGCAGGAGTTGGTAAGATAGTAGCAACTAAAAATCTAGAAGCGCAATTAGCCGACTCTTTGCGGAAATATCGGCACCTGACGGATTTTTGGCTGGCGAGCGATAGCGGTCGCTACGAATTATTTGGCAAGACCTTAAATGATAGGCAGATAGGGGTGGCTGCCGTCTCCGATTCAGTGCTGCTTCTATTTCAAGAGCAAAATCACCAGTATAAGCTAGTCGCCCGAAGTAGGTTTCCGGATGATGCGACTGACTGTGAGGTAACGGACCTGAATGGTGATGATAAAGAAGATATTATAGTGTACGGTTTTGGTAATATGCACGGCCAGCGCCGGCCGTATGTATTTCTGAGCGATAGCACGGGTTTGGTGCATTACCGGCCAGACTTATCACTATTTAACATAGCGTATAGTCGACGCACTAAATCGCTGATTTCTTATTATATAGGCGGTGTAAATAGTGTGCACTCTAAAGAAGTGTACCGTTGGCAGGGCGATTCAACCAAACTAGTAGCAGGCGCCGAATACGATATGTACAGCGGAGAGCTGGAGCTGTATCGGATGTGTGGCGGGAGAAAATGTTACCGCAGAGTATATCCAATAGCACCAACCGATACCGCGCGCCGCAGCCATAATGAAGCAGTGTTTGATACCGCACTATTCAAGATAGAAGATTATTAAAGTGAATCACCCCCCAAACTCCACCACGAACGCCGTGCCCTTGCCCAGTTCCGACTCGGCGCGCAGCGTGGCTTTGTGAAACTGCGCGATGGTCTGCGCGATGGGCAAACCCAGGCCGTAGCCCTCGGGGGCCTTGGGGCCGGTGGCGTGGAAGCGCCGGAAGCGGTCGAAGAGCAGCGGCACGTCGTCGGGGGCGATGCCGGGGCCGTCGTCTTCCACGCGCAGCTGGTAGCCGCCCTCGGGGCGCGCGCGGCCCAGCACCCGCACCTGGCCGCCCTCGTGGTTGTACTTAATGGCATTGGAGAGCAGGTTGCGCAGCAGCGTGTGCAGCAGGGTGGCGTTAGCCTGGGGCACCACGTAGTCGGGGCTGAGGTCGACGTGTAGCTCGATGTCGCGCTGCTGGCGGCGGTCGTCGAGCTCCTCGGCCACATCGGCCACGGTTTGGCGGAGGCTCACGCTGGCATCGCGCAGGTACTGGTCGTTTTCGATGTTGGCAATGAGTAGCAGCGTCCGCACCGTGTTGCGCAGGCGGTAGAGCGTGCGCTGGCTTTCCACTATCTGCTGGGCGTGGGGCTCGGGCAGGGTAGGGTCTTGCAGCATGTTCTCGAAGCGCGATTGCAGGATGCTGGTAGGCGTCAGCAATTCGTGTGAAACGTTACTCATAAACTCGCGCTCCTTCTCAAACGAGGCTTGTAGCTGCCGCATTAGGGCGGAAAGCGAGTCGTCAAGGTGCCGGAAGTCAGTAGTATCCGTATCGAGCCGGGCAAACGAGAACTCGCCCGGCTGCCGGATGCCGCGCAGCTTGCGCGAAATCAGCTCCTGCAACGGCCGCAGTAGGTAGTGCGCAAAAGCCGCATCAACAAACACCGTGAGCGCCGCGCCCGCCACCAGCACCCACAAGGCCAGCGAGCGTAGCGTGCTGGTCAGCAACTCCACGGTGCCCAATGACGAGCCGATTTCGAGGCGGTAGCGGCGGGCGGGGGCATTGCCTTCGCCCAGCGGGGCCACGTAGCTCAGGATGCGGAAGTCCTCGACCTCCTTGCCCACCTGGCGCGGCTCCTCAAAGATGCGCTCGGCGGGCGGCGGGTTATCGCTGGCCATCAGCGGCGTAATGGTGATATACTCCTGCTTGAGGATGTTGTAGTCGGCGTAGGTTTCGTCGTGCTCCTCGCGCAGAAAAGTGGTCAGCCCGTCGCGGGCAATGAGGTCGAGCACCTCCTGCTTTTTCTCGTGCAGGCGCTGGTCGGTGTGGGCCACGGCCACCTGCTGCACGATGGGCGGAATCAGCAGCGCCCCCAGCACCACGAGCAGCAGCTTGGAGAGGCCGTTGAAAAGACCCAGTTTAGTCTGAAGTTTCATGTTCGAAACGGGGAGCGCTAAAAATAAAAAGCCGTCGTGCTGAGCATTCTGCGCATCAAGCAGAGACGCAGCGGAGTCGAAGCATCTCTACCGCTGCACTAACTCTAACGGTTGAGATTAGTAAAGCTAAAGAGATGCTTCGACTCCGCTGCGTCTCTGCTTGATGCGCAGAATGCTCAGCATGACGGCCGTTTTTGCTACGTGAAATTACCCGACCCTACACCGCCCGGTAGCCGATGCCGCGTACCGTTTCGATGAAGTCGGCCGAGCCGAACTGGGTCAGCTTTTTGCGCACATTTTTAATGTGGACATCGATGTAGTTCGAGTCGGAGTCGTCCTCCAGCACGTTGCCCCACAGGTGCTCGCCGAGCTGCAAGCGCGTGAGTACCCGGCCTTTGTGCAGCAGCAGGTAGTGCAGCAGGTCAAACTCCTTTTTGGTAAGCGGCACCTCGGGCGTGTCGGGCGCGCCGTGGCGCACGGTGCGGGCGGTCACATCCATCACGAAGCCATCGCCAAAGGTAATTTCCGAGCGCTTCAGCCCAAATTTGCGCCGCGTGATGGCCTGCATCCGGCTCGTGAGTTCGAGCAGCGAGAAGGGCTTGGGCAGGTAGTCGTCGGCCCCCAGGTCAAGGCCCTTGATGCGGTCGTCGAGGTCGCCGCGCGCAGTGAGGATGATAAACGACGCTTCCTGCTTTTCGCTGCGGCGGGCATCGCGCAGCAAGTCCAGGCCATCGCCGCCGGGCAGGCCCAGGTCAAGCAGCACGAAGTCGTAGGAATTGACGTACAGCTTTTCCGAGGCTTCGGCGTAGGTGTAGGCCGAATCGACCAGGTACTGAGCCTGTTGCAGAAACTGCCGCACCTCCTGGTGCAGGCTTTTTTCGTCTTCAACCAGCAAAACGTGCATAGTATCGGGGAGGGGAAAGGGGAATGATACTACAACATACGGCAGGCGGCGTTAAGGTGAAGATGAAGATTGGCTGTCTGTTTGATGAAGTTGGGTAAAATAAGCTCAACGCCCGCTCAACTACCCGTTAAACCAGCCGGGCGTGGTACTTTGCAAAGCCAATTCTGACTTTTGAATCCGCGCAACATGAAACGCTTTCTGCTGAGCGCCTTGCTGGGCCTGCTGCTGGCCCTGGGCAGCCGCCCGGCGCTGGCCGGGCCGCCCGTTACGACTATCTACCTGGTGCGCCACGCCGAAAAAGACCCCACGCCCGGCGTGGCCGACCCGCTGCTGACGCCCGCCGGCCAGACCCGCGCCCAGGCCTTGGCCCGCAAGCTGGCCGGCAAGCACCCGGTAGCGCTCTTCACCACCGACACCCGCCGCACCCGCGCCACGCTGGCCCCGCTGGCGCTGGCCACCCACCTCACCCCGCTGGTATATAGCCCCAAAGAGGCCGACGCCTTTGCCATTCGGCTTTACAAAGAATACCCCGGCCATACAGTAGTAGTGGTGGGGCACTCCAACACGCTGCTGCCCCTGCTGGCCGCGCTGGGCGTGAAAGTACCTATGCTGGAGATTAAGGATGAAGAGTATAGCTACTTATTTAAAGTAGAGCTGCGCGAAGGCCAGCCGGCCCGGCTCAAGGTAAGCCACTACGGAAGCTAACCGCTGCCGTAGCTTCGGGATGTGAAAAACCTCGACTGTATAGGGCTGATGCTGGTCGCCGCCGCGGCTGGCTGCCAGTCGGCCCCCGCTGACCACGCAAGCGCGTCACCGGCTGCTGTTGTTGCCGCTGCCCCGCCCGTTGCTCCGCCTGCCACTACGACTACGGGCACCGTAGCCTTCACTGGCTTCCGGCGCTACCGGGGCACCGTGGGTGGCCAGCCCGTCACGGTGCAGCTGACTATCCGTCCTAAGAAGCTGTTTAAGTTAAGCGAGCAAGTCGGCGAATATTAGCGATGTAGAGCCAGGCGTTGGCGTGTTGTGTCTTGCGTTCGTAGTCTTTGGCTAGGCGTCGGTTATTGCCCGCCCACGCAATG
>CAXYJY010000041.1:0-9467 GCA_964277755.1 uncultured Hymenobacter sp. | reverse complement strand
AACAGAGTCGTTAAGCCCCGGTGCGCCTATGGTACTGCCTTCACCGGTGGGAGAGTCGGTCGCCGCCAACCTTATCAGTAGCTCCCCCTGCTTCGCTTTTGCCAGCGACAAGCAGGGGGAGCTTTGCATTTAAGCTGATTTCAATCACGCCTCAACCGACGTGTTCAAGGGACAATAGTCATACTTTTGGAGTTGTATCTACGCCTTTATGAAAAGGTGGATTCTACTGATAGGTTATGCATTTCCTGTTTCCGGGTTTTTTATGGGGATTATTGGCCATAGGAGCGCCTGTAGCAATTCATTTGCTACAACTGCGACGGCCGCAACGGATACTTTTCACGAATACTAGCTTTATTCGGGAAGTGGAGCTTACCACGATAAAGCGACGGCATCTACAGGAATTACTTGTATTGCTATTTAGGGTGTTGGGGGTGGCTTTTCTGGTGCTGTTGTTCGCGCAGCCGTTTATTCCGGCTCGCCAGACAGCTGGGTTGGGCGGAAGCGTAGATATTTTGCTTGATACATCGCCCAGTATGCAGGTGCCGGGCGAAAGCCAACAGCCTTTGCTACAAGAAGTGCAAGGAAAGGCAACAGCTTTGGGTAAGAATTTTGAAGTGGCAACGCACTTTAAGTTACTCGGGCAGTCGCGCGGGCTCCTGACGCAGGCTGCTTACCTGAATGAAGTGGCTGCAACGCGGGTATCTGGTCGGCACCAAGGGTGGGCTAGCGTGCTGGCGGCTCAGGCAGGGCAACTGGTGGCTCAGGGGCCGCTATATATTTTCTCTGATTTTCAACGGGGAGCTCGCGCTAAAGAAGCCGTACAGCAATTAGATAAAAATCGCGAGGTAGTGCTAGTGCCCCAAGTGGCGCGGCCTACGGCCAATATGTACGTGGATAGCGTGTGGCTGGAAGACGCTTTTGTACGGACGCAGGTCAATATCGGCTTGCACATCAGGTTGAAAAACGGCGGGAGTGCGGCGATAGCCAACTGCCCAGTGAAGGTGCGACTGGGCAAGCAGCAAGTGGCAGCTTTTAGCGCGACACTGGCGGCGGGCCAAACCAGCACGACTGTGGTGCAGGTGCAACTGCCAGATAAGCAGATGTTCTTAGGGCAGGTAGTGACGGAGGACCGCCCGGCCACGTTTGACAATACCTTCTTCTTTATGCTTCAGCCTACGGTAGGTATTCAGGTAGTAGAAATTGGAGCGGAACCGGTGGCGGCACAGGCTTACCAGGCCGAATCGCTGTTCTCGTACGCCTTTATGAAGCCGCAACAGGTAAACTTCAGCCAGTTGCAGCGGGCCAACCTTGTGCTGGTACGCGAAGCAACGACCATCGACGCTGCCTTGCAGCAGGCGCTGGTGGATGTGGCGCGGCGTGGTGGCAGCGTAGTAGTAGTGCCGCCCGGCAGCGCGGCTGGGCGCGAGGCCACGACGCAATTACTACGGGCGTTGGGCGTGGCCGGTGCGCAGTGGAATGCCACTATCGCCACTCCGACGATGCAGGAGGTAGCAATGCCCAGCCCCCGCAACCCGTTTTTTCAGGATGTATTCGGGGCGCAGCCGCGGCAGGTGGTGTTGCCGCAGGTAGCGCCTGTGCTGAGCCTGGGACGCGGTGGGGCGGATATTCTGCGCCTGCGCGATGGCGATAGCTACCTGGCCGAATTTAGAAATGGAACTGGCCGAACGTATGTATTCACGGCACCATTCAGCAAGGATTACGGCGATTTTACGACGCAGGGCTTGTTTGTGCCGGTGCTGTATCGACTGGCGATGCTGAGCTACCAGGTGCGGCAGCAGCCTGCCTACCGGCTCACTACCCCGGGTGTAACGCTTGAGTTGACACCCGAAGTAATTGGTAAAGACCAACAGGAAGCAGCCTTTCGCTTGGTGCGCGATAGCCTAACGCTTATTCCGGCGCAACGGCTGCATGGCAATATCCTGCAACTAAAGCTGCCGCCGACCATGAGCCAGCCGGGCTTCTATGAACTGCGCCGCGCGGGCCGGCTGGTGACTACGCTGGCCTTTAATGCCGACTCAAAGGAGTCGGAGCTGGCGGTCTATTCGCCGGCCGAGCTGCGGCAGCTGGTCGGCCCCGACTACCCCAACGTGCAGGTGCTGGAGCCCGGCGCGAGCCCGGAAGCCCTGCTGCGCTACCGCGCCGAGCAAACGGGCCGGCCGCTGTGGCGCTACTGCCTGCTGGCGGCGCTGGCGTGCCTGCTGGCCGAGGCGCTGGTGCTACGATTTGGGCGGCAAAAAGCAGCGGCTCGGACGGCGGCGGTATCGTAGACGGGCTGCTACCTTGGGGCAGTCGTATCTTGCCGGCCAGTTACAAATTGTAGAATAATGCCTTTAAATGAATTGTCAGGCGGCCAGGCAAACGCTAGTGGCTTTGGCCCTGTTGGTCGGTTGGCGTTGCGTTTTGGCGTAGGGGCTGGCATAGTTTGCGGGTTATGGATGCTATTTTTGCACTATACTCACAACGAGCCTTTTAGCCCCAAGCAACTAATGGGATTGCTAGTAGTGCCCTTTGCAGCGGCGGGTAGCCAATGGTTGCTGCGCCGCGCGGCCCGGCCGGCGCGGCCCGGTATTAGCCGGTCTTTGGCGGTGGGGGGGCTTACGGTGCTGCTGGCGGCTGGTATCGCAGCGGGTAGTGCACTGGGGCTGGCCCATGCGCTTGGCGACAAAGCACTGGCCTATAGCCGGGCCGAGCTAGTAGAAATAACCCAGGTGCAACAAAAGCTGCGACCTAAGGAAAAGCGCAATGCCGCTTTCGAAAAGCAGGAAATTGCGCAAGCGCAGGCCTTGTCGGCGTCCGACCTGGCGCGGGGTACTTTCACTTGGACCGTACTGCTAGGGTTGCTGGGGGCGCTGCCGGCCGGTATCTTTCTGCGCAAATAATAGCTTTTGCAACCTCTTACACTTCTTTCACCTCCTTTCACTGAACCATGGAAACTCCCGCTACGGCTCCCTCAGCTACCAGCGTTGGCCTGCGCTACGGCCTGATTACCGGTCTGATAAGCGTAATTATCTCATTTGGCTTAAACATTGCCCATCTGGAGCAGTCGCCGGCCAAATGGCTGACGCTCGTTGTGATGATAGCCGGGATTATGCTGGGCCAACGAGCGTTTAAAAAGCTCAACGGCGAGTTTATGAGCTACGGCCAGGGCCTGGGGGTAGGAATAGTGGTAGCGGGCGTGTCGGCCGTGCTGTCGGCGGCTTTTTCGTATATCTACGTTACGTTTATCGACCCTGAAATGACGGCGCGCCTCTTGGATAAAGCCCGCGCCGATTTAGAGGCACAAGGTAAGCTCAATGATGCCCAAATCGACCAAGCCATGCACTGGACCGAGATGTTTATGCAAGGCCCGGCGCTGGTGGCCATTGCCTTGGTAGGTGGAATTGTGATGGGTTTGCTCGTGTCGCTCATCACGGCTGCCGTTCTTAAAAATCCGAAACCCGAGTTTGAATAAGTTACCTGCCCTCCCGGTGGAAATATCCATCGTGATACCCTTGCTCAACGAGGCCGAGTCGCTGCCCGAGCTCACGCGCTGGATTCAGCGCGTGCTCGTGGCGCGCGGGCTTTCGTATGAAGTTATTTTGATTGATGACGGCTCGACCGACGACTCGTGGACGGTAATCGAAGCGCTGGCGGGGCAGGACGCGGCCCTGCGCGGTGTGCGCTTCAACCGCAACTACGGCAAGTCGGCGGCGCTCAACGTGGGCTTCGGGCTGGCGCTGGGCCGCGTGGTGTGCACCATGGATGCCGACCTGCAAGACTCGCCCGAGGAGCTACCCGAGCTCTACCGCATGGTAGTGGAAGATGGCTACGACCTGGTGAGCGGCTGGAAGCAAAAGCGCTACGACCCGCTGTCCAAAACGCTGCCCACCAAGCTCTTCAATGCGGCCACGCGAGCCATTTCGGGCATTCAGCTACACGATTTCAACTGCGGGCTCAAGTCGTATAGCAGCCGCGTAGTGAAGTCTATCGAAGTCTACGGTGAAATGCACCGCTACATTCCGGTTATCGCCAAGTGGGCTGGCTTCAAGAAGGTGGGCGAGAAAGTGGTGCAGCACCAGGAGCGCAAGTACGGCGTGACCAAGTTTGGGCTGGAGCGCTTCGTGTACGGCTTTCTCGACCTGGCCAGCATCACCTTCGTGGGGCGGTTTCGACGGCGGCCGATGCACTTTTTTGGTACGCTCGGCACGCTCTCGTTTCTTATCGGTACCATCCTGACCTTGTGGCTAGTAGGGGAGAAATGGTGGCTGGCCATTCACAATCTCAAGGCGCGCAGCGTTACCGACCAGCCGTTGTTTTTCATGGCGCTGGTGGCCGTCATCGTCGGGATGCAGCTCTTTCTGGCAGGCTTCCTGGGCGAGCTAATCCAGCTCAACGGGCCGAAGCGCAACGACTACCTCATCCGCGAAACGATACGGTAAAAGTTATTTGACATTTATCAATTGACATTTAACAGCCTGTCTGGGAAGCTCGCAAGTGTTGAGTGAAGGTGTTAAATATTAATTGTTAAATGTTAAATGAAAATTGTGATTATCGGTCCGGCCTACCCGCTGCGCGGGGGGCTGGCTACCTACAACGAGCGGCTGGCGCGGGCCTTTCGGGCGGCGGGCGACGCGGCGCGTCTCGTCACGTTTTCGCTGCAATACCCCGGTTTTCTGTTTCCCGGCCAAACGCAGTTCAGCACCGAGGCGGGGCCGGCTGACCTGGACATTGAAATTAGCCTGAATTCCGTGAACCCGCTGAGTTGGTGGGCGGTGGGGCGGCGGCTGCGCCGCGAGCGGCCCGATTTGGTGGTGTTTCGCTTCTGGCTGCCGTTTATAGGGCCGGCGCTGGGCACGGTGGCGCGGCTGGTGCGCGGCAACGGCCACACCCGCGTGGTGGCGATTACCGACAACGTGATTCCGCACGAAAAGCGGCCCGGCGACCGGCCGCTGACGCGCTACTTCCTCAGCGCCTGCGATGGCTTCGTGACCATGAGCCGGAGCGTGCTGGACGATTTGCAAAAGCTGGGTTTTGCCAATAAGCCCGCGCTCTACCGGCCGCACCCGCTCTACGACAATTTTGGCCCGGCCAAGCCCAAGGCGGCGGCGCTGGCCGCGCTGGGGCTCGACCCGGCCTTTCGCTACGTGCTGTTTTTTGGGTTTATCCGGGCGTATAAGGGGCTGGACATCCTGCTCGAAGCAATGGCCGATGCGCGGGTGGCGGCGCTGCCGGTAAAGCTCATCATCGCCGGCGAGTTTTACGAAGACGCCGCGCCTTACGAGGCGCTTATTCAAAAGCTGTATTTGGAAAGCCGGTTGGTGCGGGCTACCGACTTCATTCCGAATGAGCGGGTAGCCGACTACTTCTGCGCGGCCGACATGGTAATGCAGCCTTACAAGAACGCCACTCAGAGCGGCGTGTCGCAGGTGGCCTATCACTTTGGCCGGCCCATGCTCGTGACCGACGTGGGCGGCCTGGCCGAGCTGATACCCCACGGCGTGGTGGGCTACGTGGTGCCGCCTACTGCGGCGACCATTGCCGGGGCGCTGGTCGATTTTTACGAGCACGACCGTGAGGAAGCCCTGGCCACCAACGTGCGCCACGAGCGCCGCAAGTTTTCGTGGGAGGTGATGGTGGCCGCGCTCAAGGAAGTGGTCGGGCTGGCAAGCTAATTGCGGGCTGGTTTTGAGTAGTTTCCACGCTATCGCTGCGCCATGAAAAAGTACTTGCTACTTTGCTTCGCAATCGCCTTCGGCTCGGCCCGGCCCGCCGCCGCCCAAACCGGGCGCATCGCGCACCTCAGCTACGGCGGTAGCCCGGCCACGCTGGCAGCGGCCGAAGCGGCCGACAATTTTGGCTTGGCCCGCCACCGCAGCGAATTAATCACCGACTCGCTGGTGTACCTGAACGATAGTGTGGCCATGAGCTACGGGCGCTTCCGCTCGGTGTTGTGGGGGGAGGGCGAGGAGGCACTCAAAAAGGTGCCCTGGCAGCGGCAGGAGGAGCGAGTACAATACTATTCGAAGGCCTACCACCCGCAGCCGTGGCAAGAGGCCCTGCAAGAACTGCGGCGGCAGCACCCGCAGGCCAAGCTGGTGGGCTTTGATAAACAGCTGAAAAAGCAGCGGCGCAAGAAATCGGCCAGTCAGAGCCAGGCCTTCCCGCCGCGGCCGTTTCAATATAGCTTCTGGCGGGGTGTGGCCGGGGTGGCGGGCCTGGGCGCGGTAGGCTGGCTGTTGGGCCGCCAGCGCGCCGCGTAGCGATGGCGCTGGCCTTTGCCCGGCGCTGGGCACTGCTGTTCGGCGTGCTGTTCGCGGCTACCGTGCCGCTGAGCTATCGCATGCTGCCGAGCCCTGGCGTGGCCCTGCGGCCCTGGCTCGAAGCCAGCGGCCGGGCACTGCTGGGGCGGCCGGTAGCACTGTTTTCCGACTCGGTCGACTTGTACGGCTACGCGGCGGGGCTGCTGCTGGCTACCGCGCTGGCCGCCGCCGTGTGGGCGGCTGGGGCGCGGCGCACGGCCGCTACCGAGGCGCGGCTGTGGTATCTGCTGCACACGGGCGCAGCGTGGTTTCTGGCCTTGCAGCTGCTCGAATACGGCTTCGATAAAGTATTCAAGCACCAGTTTTATTTGCCCGAGCCCAATACGCTGTACACGCCACTCGGGCAGCTGCCGTCCGACCTCGCCTACTGGAGCGTAATGGGCGCGTCGCACGCCTACAGCGTATTCGCGGGGCTGCTGGAGGTGCTGCCGGGCCTGCTGCTGCTGTGGGGGCGCACGCGGCTGGTGGGCGGCATCCTGGCCGCGGCGGTACTGGCCAATGTGCTGGCGCTCAATATCGGCTTTGACATTTCGGTGAAGCTGTGGTCAAGCTTCCTGCTGCTGCTGGCGGGGCTGGTGGCCGCGCCGGGCCTGCGCACGGCCTACTACGCGCTGGTGCGCGAGCGCTACCGGCCGGCCCGCCCCGTGCGCCCGGCTGGCTGGCAGGGGCGCTGGGTGGGCGCATTGCGCGGCGTGGGGCTGGGGGTGCTACTGCTCGAAACGGCCGGTCCCTTCGTGGCCGAGGGCAGTTTCAACGACGACCAATTGCCTCGCCCGTCGCTGCACGGGGCCTACGCGGTTGCCGCGCTACGGCCTACGGCGGCGGTGCCCCAGCGGGTGTTTGTGCATCGGCAGGGCTACTTCATAACACAGGCGGCTGATGGGCAACTGCAAGACTACAAACTGACCTACGCGCCCGGCCGCTTGCTACTGCGCGGTGAAACGGGGCGCTCGGGCCAGCTGCGCTACACCATGAGCCCCACGGGCCTGCACTTGGTGGGCACGCTGGGGGCGGACTCGGTGAACTGGCTGGCCCGGCCGCTGCCGTGGCGGGCGCTGCCGCTGCTGCGGGGGTGGTAGGGTTTCTAGTTACTGGGTACGCCTATCCGTCATGCTGAGTGGAGCGCAGCGCAGCCGAAGCATCTCTACCGCTTCGTTGTTGAGCGTTAGGAGTTAGTTCATCGGTAGAGATGCTTCGGCTGCGCTACGCTTCGCTCAGCATGACGGATGGGCGTAGCCAGTAACCTAAACCGGTACGCTTTCGCGCACGGCCTGAAACACCTTCTCGGCCGGCAAGTCCTCCATGCAGCTGGTGCCCAGGCGGCAGGTGCCCCGGTAAAAGCACACGCACTGCCGCTCGGGCCCCACGAGCTGGCCCCGGCCGTAGAGGTCAAATTCGTGGGGGTTGAAGATGTTGTTCATCAAAATAGTAGCCTTGCGCAGCGCGATGCTGATGTGCATGCCCATCGTCACCTGCGTTACCACGCCCTGCATCTGGTTCATCAGGTTGATGAACTGGGGGAGGGGGAAGGTGCCCAGGTAGGCCGCGCCGGTGGCGGCTTGCAGCTCCAGGTTGCGCGGGTGCTCGGCCTCGCCGCCCAGCAGCACGGGCGCGTAGCCGGCCGCTTGCAGCTGCCGGATGAGCTGAATCCACTTTTCGGTGCTCCAGAGGCGGGTGGTCCAGCGGTCGCCGCAGCCGGTGTTGAGGCCGATGCGCGGGCCGGCGCTGGCGGGCGGCAGCGCCGACCAATCGTAGCCTTTGTCATCGTGGGTATCAAAAACGTATTCCTCACCCCGAAAATCAAAGCCGCAGAGCTCGAAAATCTCCTGCACGTAGGGCTTGGTATTGCCGATGCTGAGCTGGTCGAAGATGCCGGTGAGGTACTTGTGCTCGGCCTGCTGGTTGATGGGCCACGCCACGCCGTCGTAGGGGCGCAGGGTGTAGCCGTATTTCTGGGTGGCCCGCACGTTCAAGAGCAGCGCGCAGGCTTCCTTTTCCTTGTCAAGATTAATAGCGATGTCGAACTGCCGGGCTTGCAGCTGCAAGGCGCTGGCGTAGTCAAACTTCAAAATCTCCTCGACCTCCTTCTGCGGCAGGATGGCCGGCGTCAGCGTCAGCCACGTGATGTAGCAGCCCGGATGCTCCTGCCGCAGCCGCCGCAGCAGCGGCGTGGTGCGGATGACATCGCCGATGGCCCCGAGCTTTATCAAGAGCACGCGCTTGCCGGCGGGCTCGTACACGGGGCAGTCGCCGCACATGTAGCCGTGCTCTTTGTTGGGGCGGCAGGGCAGGTCGCCGCGGAAGAAGCGGCAGTCGGGGCGAACGGGGATGTCGTGGAGAAACTCGGGCACGGAGGGCAAACGAAATTTGAAAACGAACAAAAGTAACGGGCCGCCTGCAATGCGGACACAGCGCGTCAGTCGCTGCGGATTTGTGACAAAATAGTTTGTTACATTATTTTTTGCAACAAACTATTTTGTCACTGAAAACTATTCTGGTAAGAGATTTTACTTTATGGCATCCCAACACTTTTCGCACCAGCGCGGCCCCGCGCTCAGCCACGGCATCGAGCAAACCGTGCGTGCCCACCTCGGCCTCACGCAGCTTGAGCTGGCGATGCTGCTCAACGTATCGCGCGGCACGGTGGCGATGGCCGAGCTGAGTCGGCGCGACTTGCCGCCCGCCGCCACCGTGCTGCTGGCGCAGCTGCTCCCCGCGCTGCTGGCTACTCCGCCGCCCGCGAGCGCTGCCCCCGCGCCCCTCACCCCCGAGCAGCGCGACGAGCTGGATATGCGCCGCCAGGCCATTGGACTCGAAGAGTACCCCCTGCGCCAGCAGCTAAAGCGGGTGCAAACCCGCCTGCTGCAAGCCCACCAGCGCCAGCTGGCCGAGCCCGTGCTACGCGCCGCCCTGCCCCCCACCGACACCCGCGCCCACCGCAAGCTGAGCCGCCTGGCCGAAGCCGCCGAAGCCTGCCTGCGCACCGAAAACGCCCTGCCCGCCCTGCTGGAGCTACGCCTGCGCGTGCTGGCCTTCGAGCGGGCCGAGATTGAGCGGCTACTGCACGCAAAAGCGGGGTAGGGTGCGGGCTGCCGGCTTTTCGCCGGCTGTCCGCTCGTCGTGCAACGACCTTATCAACGACGAGCG